>NZ_BAZF01000063.1 GCF_000813145.1 Geobacter sp. OR-1
TTCGTCGTTGCCGTGGCAGGAGTCGCAGGTGAGGGTATCACCCCAGGTGGCGCTGTTGCCGAAGTGGCAGTTGATGTTGCTGCAGGTCCTGTTGACACCGTTGTCCCAGGCAAACTGGGCAGTGGTGCCGTTCTGGACGATGTTCCGGACGCCGTTGATATGGGTGGTGCTGTCTGCCTTGATGGCCGTACCGGTGAGGGTGGTTTCGCTATGGCAGTTGGAGCAGGTGACGGCACCGGACTTGGTGTGCTTCTTGTGGCTGTTGGCGCGGAGATCGGTGTACCCGGCGTTGGCATAGTTCGGTTCGCCGGCATGGGTGGAGTAGTGGCCGAACTGCTCGTCGTTGCCGTGGCACTGCTTGCAGTCGGAATATACTGCTGCCGAGTTCCAGCCGGTACCGGCGGTGAACGGTGCGTTCTGCCGTCCTTTGCCGTCGCTGTGACAGTAAACGTTGCTGCAGATGCCGTCGGTGACGTTGTAGCTCCGGCCGGCGCGAACACCGGAGTAGTCG
>NZ_BAZF01000062.1 GCF_000813145.1 Geobacter sp. OR-1
ACGACCGGCAGGTTGCCGGAAGAGGCAACGGCGAATGCCAGAGCAACCAGGTGGGCAACGTTCTGCTTCTCGGCGGTGATACCGATAACGATACCGACGGCGCCTACGCAGAGGGAGGTGATACGTGCTGCCATGACCTGCTCGTGCTGGTCGGCATGGCCGTCCTTGATCACGTTTACGTAGATGTCATGGGCAATGGCTGCCGAAGCGGCCAGAACCAGACCGGAAACAACGGCGAGGATGGTGGCGAAGGCAACGGAGCAGAGGAAGGCGAGGAAGATATCGCCGACAACCGGGGCGATATCGGCGCCGAGCTGCTGGGCCAGCATCAGGGTAGCCATGTTGCCGCCCTTGTCAACCGCGGTGATCCCCTGCGGAGTAACGTGAATGGCAGCGCCGAAACCGAGCAGGGTGGTAAGGACGTAGAAACCGCCGATGATCCACATGGCGATGATAACGGACTTGCGGGCAGCCTGGGCTGTCGGAACGGTGAAGAAGCGCATCAGGATGTGCGGCATGCCGGCAGTACCGAGAACAAGGGCCATACCGAGGGAGATCT
>NZ_BAZF01000061.1 GCF_000813145.1 Geobacter sp. OR-1
TCGTGCTCTTGGTGAGCACCAAACCAGTAAGGTCTTTCTTATCAACCGTCTGCACCAACGGGTCCGACGTGGAGGCCGTATAGTTCGTGCTGCCGCTGTACGTTGCCGTGATATTCGAGCTCCCGGCCGGCAGGGTCGTTGTGGCAAGAACCGCTTTCCCGGTTGTTGTGTTGACAGCCGCTGGCGCACCAAAGTTGACACCACCTACCTTGAACTGAACCGTACCACTGGCTGTCGACGGCGTTACCGTGGCAGTCAGCGTCAAACTCTGACCATAGACCGACGGATTGAGATTTGATGCCACGGCAACGCTTGTCGCTGCCTTGGTTACTGCTAAACTGCCAGCGACCGTCTTAAAGCTGTAATTGGCTGCCCCAATTGTCCCCAGTACGGGGGTGATGGCATAACTCCCCACAGCGCTAGATGCAGTCGCCGCGGTCGTGGTGGTCCCCAGGCCCCCAGTGAGCACACTGCTGTCATCCCCATTCACGTAACCGGTGATGGTCGCCGTGAGTGCAGGATTGACCGTCCCGTATACCTTGCTCTTGTTGTCCGCAGTTACCGTCAGTACCGCCTTCGTGATCGTCTGAGACAAGTCGATAGAGGTTTTCCCGTCTATGTTAGCATCACCGCTGTACTCCGCGCTTACCTTGTAGGCAGTTGACCGAACCGTAAGATCGCTTATCGCTGCACTGGTTGCCACCCCGTTCACAACCGCAACCA
Organism: Geobacter sp. OR-1; assembly: GCF_000813145.1. Classification (GTDB taxonomy): domain Bacteria; phylum Desulfobacterota; class Desulfuromonadia; order Geobacterales; family DSM-12255; genus Geoanaerobacter. The sequence goes on from NZ_BAZF01000061.1 coordinate 724, forward strand.
GCCCACCTTTATTCACACCGTCCACCTTGAACTGCACCTGCCCCGTCGCCAGAGCAGGCGTTACTTTGGCTGTGAATGTCACCGCACTCCCGTATACCGATGACAGTTTGCTGCTCGTCACCGTAACACCTGTCGTTGTCTTGGTGATC
>NZ_BAZF01000060.1 GCF_000813145.1 Geobacter sp. OR-1
TTCCAGTTGAGGGTTCCGGCAGCTACGTTGCCGGAGACGTTGACGAACCCGTTTACGTGTCGCGTCTGGTCAATTATCGAGCTGCTGCTGCCGGCTACGGAGCTGTGGCAGACGTTGCAGGTCAGCACGGCAAGAGTTGTGGTCCTTACATGCTTGGTGTGGGCACCTGACCATTTGAAGCTGCTGTCTGATGCCTGGTTGTGGCAGGAACCGCAGTTGGTGGTCTTGGCACTGGTCCAGGTGACGGTTGCGGTAACCGGTGCCGGATCCAGGCTGTTGCCGCTCCAGTGGCAGCTGTTCTGGCTGCAGGTCCCTGCGGTTGAGTATTTGAAGCCACGGCCGTCGCGGGCCGAATAAGAGCCGAAGGTGTAGGTCCCGCCGGATATGCTTATGTCGGCCAGGTTGCCGCTGTTTTCATGGTTCGCGATGGTCTTGCCATGACAGTTCTTGCAGGCAAAGGCATAGGCATTGGCCAGGTGGCGGTTGCTGCCGGTGTAGTGCCGGAAGACGGAGGTCCGGTTGTAGTGGATTGCATGGCCGGCGGTTGTGTCGGCTGACAGCAGGCCGGCATTATTGGCTCCGTGACAGGAGTTGCAGTTGCCGCCCGCGCCACGGTAGGCCATGCCGTCGTAGGCATTATCGGCATTATGCTGATGGCACTGGGTACAGATAGTGGCGGTATTGTGGCTGCCGTCCGATCCAGTGGCAGTGTAATGGACCATCTTGTTCGGGTCGGTCGACTTCTGGTCGTGGCAGACGTTGCAGATCGTGTTGAACGGCGCCGTTGTCCGACCGAAATCGGTTACGGCCGCCCTGGCAATGAACCGTACCGAGGTGGCGTCGGTAAATGCCGATGGTACGCCGGTATCAGAAACGGAGGCCTTGACCGGTCTTTTCTGGATCATCGCAATCGGGCCGTTGTTGGTTCCGGTCCTGTCGCCATGAGCATCGTGGCAGTCCCAGCAGAACTGGCCGCCGTTCAAGCTCGCCGAGTGCTTGTTGTAGTAATGGGTCTTGTTCACCCGCTTGCGGGCGGACTTGGTCGAGTAGGCGCTGAACGGTTC
>NZ_BAZF01000059.1 GCF_000813145.1 Geobacter sp. OR-1
TGGCGGCGTTCAGGGCGAGCATGTTGGTCTGACGGGCGATCTCTTCGATGATGCTGATCTTGTCGGCGATGTCTTTCATGGCCTGGACCGTGGCGGCTACGGCCTTGCCCCCTTCTTTGGCGTCTTCGGCGCTCTTGACCGCGATCTTTTCGGTCTGCTTGGCGTTGTCGGCGTTCTGCTTGATGTTGGCGGACATCTCTTCCATGCTGCTGGATGCTTCTTCGGCGGCGGCGGCCTGCTCGCTTGCCCCCTGCGACATCCCTTCGGACCCGGAGCTCATCTGGTTTGCTCCGGAGGCGACATTGGCGGCGGCCTCTTTTACTTCGGCTACGACGCTGACCAGTTTCCCGACCATGGCGGACAGGGCGTGCATCAGTTCGTCTTCACCGCTTCTCTCTTTCAGTTCGACCATGAGGTTGCCGCTTGCTACTTCCCGGGCTGCGGCAGTGATCCGGGTGTTGGCGTCGATGAGGATGTTGAGGTTGTTCTTGATGGCGTTGAAGTCGCCGGCGTAGTTGTCGCTGATGAGCGGCGGCATGATCCCTTTGCTGATCTTGTCGACATAGTCGGCGGCGATGTTCAATGGGCCGATGACGGCATCAAGGGTTTCGTTGACACCGGCAACGATCTTCTGGAAGTCGCCGTGATGTTTGCCGGCGTCGGCACGGGTGGCAAGTTTTCCTTCTATGGCGGCCTTGCTTAACATGACGGCGTCGCTAACCAGCGCGTTGACGGCGTCGATCGCCTGGTTGAGGTTGTTCTTGATCTCGTTGAAGTCGCCGCTGTATTGGTCGGTGATCCGCGGCGGGATGTCCCCTTTGGCGATCCGGTCGACATACTCGGCGGCAACGTTCAACGGTCCGATGACGGCATCGAGGGTGTCGTTGACTCCCTGGATGATCTTTCGGAAATCGCCCTGGTGTTTGCTGGCGTCGGCTCTGGTGTCGAGCTTGCCGGCTACGGCCCCGGCTGAAAGCATGTTGGCGTCATTAACCAGGGCGTTGACGGCGTCGATCGCCTGGTTGAGGTTGTTCTTGATCTCGTTGAAGTCGCCGCTGTATTGATCGGT
>NZ_BAZF01000058.1 GCF_000813145.1 Geobacter sp. OR-1
GTAAACTTCCCATAAATTGAGACATGTTAAAAGTAGAGCTTTCTGGCAAAATAAAGAGCCAGGAGGTTCAGATGAAAGGATCACGCTTTACCGAAACCCAGATCATCGCAATTCTCAAGGAAACTGAGACCGGCATGCTGGTAAAAGATGTCTGTCGTAAGCACGGAATCAGCGATGCGACCTATTACAACTGGAAAGCCAAATACGGCGGCATGGCTCCCTCGGATCTGAAACGGATGAAGGAGATGGAAGCCGAATTAAGTCGTCTCAAGCGCATGTACGCTGATATGGCCTTGGAAAACCGGGCGCTCAAGGATCTGATCGAAAAAAAGCTGTAAGGCTGCCAGAGAAGCGAGAAGCGGTTCATTTTCTCATTGCCGAGCACAGCCTCTCGGTTCAGCGAAGCTGTCGTTGTGTCGGTTTATCTCGGGCGGCCTTCTATAAGTCTTCACAGAATGCATTTGAACGAGATGCAGATGTAATCCGTGTCTTGAACGATATGGTTGAGCGGCATGCCCGCTGGGGTTTCTGGAAGTGCTTTCGGGCCATGCGCCGGCTCGGCCATCCCTGGAACCACAAGCGGGTCTACCGTGTTTACTGCGAACTGCGGCTTAACCAGAAGCGTCGAGCCAAGAAACGTCTACCGAAACGTGAGCGACAACCGCTCTTGGTGCCACAGCATCCGAACCAGGTCTGGTCAGCCGACTTCATGAGCGATGCTCTGCATGCCGGCAACCGGTTTAGGACGTTCAATGTCATCGACGATTTCAACCGTGAATGCCTGGCTGTCGAGATCGACACATCAATTACCGGTCGTCGCCTGATCCGGGTGTTTGAACGACTGCGCAGCGAACGAGGTTTGCCCGACGTGCTGCGAACCGACAATGGCCCTGAATTCCTGAGCGGCGACTTCGTAGCCTGGGCCGAATCTGCCGGGGTAATCATTCAATACATTCAGCCCGGTGAACCAAATCAGAATGCTTACATTGAACGTTTCAACCGGACGTACCGGGAAGAAGTGCTCAACCTGTATCTCTTCCGCAACCTCGTTGAAGTGCGGGAAATGACTTACTGGTGGATG
>NZ_BAZF01000057.1 GCF_000813145.1 Geobacter sp. OR-1
CATAGTGCGACTGGCCGTCATACTGCGGCGGGTTGTCGTGGCACATGCCGCAGCGGTTGGCGACCGAACCGGCAGTGCCGTACCAGTCGGGCGTGGTCCTGAAATCGTTCTGCGCCTGGTTGGTTGAACGGCCGCTGCTGTGGCAGTAAACCATGGAACAGGTGACGCTGACTTTCGTGGTGCCGCTGATGCCGCTGCCCGGGGTGTTGATGAAGTCAGCGGTGGCGCTGTTGAGACCGGCCAGAGAGCTTCTTCCCGACTTGTCCTTGTTGATAGTGACATCAATATGACCGTCGCGGTGGTGTGCTTCATCGGTCGGATGGCAGTTGGCACAGCCGATCCGGTACTTGCCGTTGTCGGATTTGATGGCGGTGTAGTTGTACATGGTAACCAGGCCGCTGGTGATCATGTTGTCGATGTGGGTCCTGTGCATGCCGGGCTTGTTGATGAGGTCGCCGTGGCAGGTGGCACAGGTGGCGTGGGAGCCCCACTGGATTTCCGTGCCGGTAGATGCATGGCAAGATACGTTGGTGCACCCCTTGGTTACAGGGTTGTAGTCACCGCTCCTGCCGTTGCCGATCCGGACGTTCGGAGCGCCGTTGATATGGTAACCGCTGTCGTTGATCGCTCCGGCAGCGGTGACCGAATCGACGTGGCAGTTGGCGCAGGTGGATAATCCGGCACCGACATGGCTCCCGGTGTGGGTGTTGGCCCGGACCGCTCCGGGTCCGTCGTTCTTGTAGTTCGGCTCGCCGACGGTGCTGGTGAAGTACCCGGTCTGGGTGTCGTTGCCGTGGCAACCTTTACAGTCGCTGAAGACCACTGCGGAATTCCAGCCGGTCCCGGCGGTGAACGGCGCATTTATCCGCCCTTTGCCGTCGCTGTGGCAATAGACGTTGCTGCAGATGCCGTCAGTGACGTTGTAGCTCCGGCCGGCACGAACACCGGAGTAGTCTTTGAAGGTGTTGGCGTGCAGCGCTTCGTTGCTGATGGTGTCGTTGCTGCTTACGGTCTTGGCATGGCAATCGACGCAGCCGAACGCCTTGCCGAGGCTCGGGTTGGCGGTTACGCTGATATGCGCGCTGTGCTTCTTGGTCGTCAGCGTGAC
>NZ_BAZF01000056.1 GCF_000813145.1 Geobacter sp. OR-1
GTACAGAGATAGTAATTACCTGACAGTCCGCCCTTGAATGGGTTTGAGATTTACGCTGCCAGATTCAAGTTTTCATTATCTGATTCATCGTTCTTTGGCAAGCCTTCTATGAAAGCGGTATATGGCGTTCTGCCGTTCATGTTTCTGCCTTGATGAGGCCGTTCATAGTTGTAGAGCCTAAAGTACTCATCCAGATCGGCCTGCATCTCGTCGATTGACTCATACCACTTGGTACGTCCCATCACGCGGAAATGCTCGTCCAGAAGCGTTTTGTGAAGCCGCTCGACAAAGCCGTTGCTCTGAGGCCTTCTGACCTTGGTAGTCCGGTGCTCGATATCCTCAAGTTGCAGGAACAGTTCGTAAGGATGATTGTCCGGCCTGCCACAAAACTCGCGGCCATTGTCGCTCAGGATGGTGTTGATCCTGGCGTTATGTTCCTCAAAGAACGGCAGCACATCCTCATTGAGCACATGCACGGCAGTGAGCGGTAGTTTGTTGGTGTAAAGCCTGCCCCATGCATAGCGGGAATAGCAGTCAATCACCGATTGCAGGTAGATCTTGCCGACTCCCTTGAGCGAACCGACAAAGAAGGTGTCTACCGCCACCAGATCGCCGGTATGCTTCGTTTCGATATGTCGCTCTCTGAACTCGGGACTGAACCGCTCCAAAAGGCGAATCTGCTCGTCAGAGAGTTCGAAAGCTTGTTCCCTGACACTCTTTTCAAGCCTGAGCAGACGTTCCTGCTTGGTCAGAAGGTTATGTCTGCTCCAGACACCACGGACACCACCTGAACTGACCTGAGTACCTTTGAGAGCCAGTTCCTGAGCAACCCGCAAGGGGCCATGGGCAGGATGTGACAGGCAGTGATCCAGAATTGCCAGTTCAACCGCTTCATCAACTCGATTGGGATGTGGTCCTCTGGCACCAGGCAGTCGGTCAAGCAAACCGGCTGACCCGTACGTTTGATAGTTGCGCCGGATTTCATAGAACTGCTGCCGCGAGTAGCCCATGATCTTGCAGGCCTTGCTGACATTGGCAAGTTCTCCAGCTAGGTCTAGCAAACTGAGCTTTCTTCGTGATACTTTCTCTGCGGTGGTCATACCTTCCTCCTTGATGGAAAGATGTTGTCTGGACAACTTCATCTTTAATCCATTCAAGGGCGGTATGGCCACCACTTATAAACAACCAACTGTCAGGTGAATACCATCACTACACAA
>NZ_BAZF01000055.1 GCF_000813145.1 Geobacter sp. OR-1
CCGGAAACATTTTAACCTGAAAGCCGTGAGAAACCTGGTCCGAGTAATTATAGTAATCTGACAAGAACTGCTGCTAACGTCGAGTTAGCAGCAGTTCTCACATAAACGTTTACTCAATTGATTACTAGTTTACGGTCCAACTCACCTGGGCAGGGGTGAAATCAAATATCGCAGTGCCAGAACCGGCACCGATCATCCGTTTGGCCCTTACGTAAAAGGTGTGCGGACCGGCGGCTAGAGTCAGGTTCAGAGGAGCCACACATGCTGCGTAAGGATCCGCATCAACCTTGCACTCAAATGTTGCGTCAGACTTGTCAGAAGTGAACACAAATGCCACAGCCGCACCCGATAAACTTCCAGCAGCAGGACCGCTAATTATTGTGGTTTCAGGTGCGGTGGTATCCACTGTCCAGGAATAACTTGCCGGTGATGAATCAACTACTCCGCCGGAATTTTTCGCCCGCACAGCAAAGGTGTGTAGCGCATCCGTCATGAAACGGTATGTAACAGGGGATACGCACGCAACATAATTTGTGCCATCAAGCGAACACTCGAACGTGACACCGGCGTTCGGGGAATTAAATCCAAATGTCGCAGTTGTTAGCCCAGAGAAAAGCGCAGGAGTTGATGTAAGGGCTGTTTCAGGAGGAAGTTGTATTGTCCAGTTATAGGTTGCCGGCACTGCCGACTTGTTTCCAGCGGCATCAACCGCCCAAACGGTAACCGCATAAGCGCCATCGGTCAGGTTGTTCAACTGAAGGGCATTGATACCCACCCCCAGACTAGTCTCAGCTATGACCTGAACAACCCCTTTCATGACCTTATAATTGTAATGATCCAAGTCTCCTGTGCTGCTGAAAGTGAAATTGACTGTAGAACTGTTTACAGGTGTGCCTGGTTTAGTGACAATCGCAACCGTGGGCGCCACCGTATCTATTGTCCAGCCTACCGATGGAGGAAGCGCTTCGTAGGTTGCAGTCCCGGTTCCAGCACCAGTCATCCGCTTTGACCTTACGTAGAAGAGGTGCGAACCGTTGCTCAAGGTAAGCACTCGGGGACTGACACAGACGCCATATCCCCCCGCATCCACCTTGCACTCGAAGGTCGCATCGGCCTTGTCGGCACTGAAGGTGAACGTCACCGGTGACTTGGTCGTGCTCCCTGTTACGGGACCACTGTTTATTGTAGTCATAGCCGCAGCTGTATCTACAGTCCATGTGTATTGTGCCGGAGTGGGATCAACGTTGCCGGCG
>NZ_BAZF01000054.1 GCF_000813145.1 Geobacter sp. OR-1
TACCCGCTCTGGTAGATTGCTACGTGAATATCGTGTGCCATTTCCGTTCTCCTTTTGTAGTGTTCTCTTAAATAATTAAAAACCAATCATGGTCGCAAATTACTCTTTATTTTATTCTTTGTCAAGCTTTTTCTAAAAAAAGAGTAATAAAAACGGCTAGTTATACCAGAAGGTGTAACTTGTTGAGCGAAACAAGTTGCATTAATCGCAAATACATGCTAGTGTTAATTGTATTTTGAGGTACAAAAAATCGACGGTCGGCAAGCTTAAAAAAAATAGTCGGCATATCATTTCTTAGGTGAGGGGTTAAATGAGGAAGTTTCGCATTGAAATGCAGGAGAGGTATCAAAAGGAACTAAGGGATAGGTTAGCCGGTTCGGATTATAACGATATCAGTGATTTTGTGAGACGTTCGGGGCTGAATAAATTTGTAACACCGGAAACAGTCAGGAGGGTCTTTAACGATAATACGAAGCCTTGCCATTGCCTCACGCTTGCCTTAGTTGCCCGGTTTCTAGACTTTGAGCAAGCATATATTGAGACAATGATTAGAGACTTGGGAGGCGAGGAATATCTATTAATTTTAAAAACAGAACAAAAAGGAAGGGAAGGCAAACTGACTGCACGGCAAGAAAATTTATTGGCTTGTATAGACAAAATTGAAACGCACTCGGGGAAATCTATATCAAGTGTGCTGAGTTCAGTCGCGGAACTTGCAGGTATTGACGTAACTGAATTCACTGAGCCGATACGCAGGGATGACAGAAAACGCAAAACGCCGCAAAGAATGCTTCAAAGCCTAAGAATGACAAAGACGACCCTAGGAATGGCAGGAATGACACCGGAAGGAGTTAAGGATGCGCTGCCCGTCTCACGCCGCGAATCCGGCAAGGATGACAATCCCGAAACTCACACTTATAGCGAACCGCAGGGAAGCAGCAGGAAAATACAAAAAGATTGACCTCAGGAATTTCAAGAATCTAAAAAGCTTTTATCTTTAAAAGCCAGCCGTTCAGGTCTGTATATTGTTCGTGTCAATATATTCAGCGACAAATTAGAAATTGATATTATCCCAATTTTAGATTAAAAAACCGGTAAACAAACCGGGAAACATTGATACAAGATTTTAGGTTTTTCCGGTTTTAGGGTTTGTTCTTTTAAAGTTAATAAATCGCTGACAAAAGCCCACCAATTCAGCGCGGACGCGCTGCAATTAGAAAGAGAGATTAGAAGTTCCGGCTTTGAAAAAGTCGGGAGTTCGAATCTCTCCGGGCGCGCCAA
>NZ_BAZF01000053.1 GCF_000813145.1 Geobacter sp. OR-1
TGTAAAATTCTTGTTCACGCGATGCGCTTTCCATGTATCCGTTCTTTATCTAAAGGTATTTTTACTATGTGTGACGTGTGAAATAACAGAAACCAAGCAAGTGCGAAACCTGCAACGACAATTAATATTTCAATATATGATTTCATATACTTAACTCTGTATGGTTAGGGGCTTAATACGGAAATTCATCGTCTAGAGGTGGCTCCCATTCTAAATGTTCCTCATGCAGAACAACCATTAGTCGCCGTCTTCGTTCGTTAGTTCGTCTACTATCGCAATTACAACGCATAAAATGCAAAGCAATCGGCAGGGTGTCATATGCAGGGGGTAGGTTAATATAAATAGAGTCACCGGCTATTGGTTCTTCCTCCAATTTATCAATATGTCCGACAATCCATAACAACCACCCGCGACTAAATGGCTTCGTTAGTTCGAGTAATTTATTGAATAATCCAACTTCAATAAAGAACTCATACTTATCACTGTTAATAATGTCTGTCATATCTGCATAATTCATAGTGAGAATATAGCACAAAGTACAACAAAAGTCAATAACTAGCTGATTTAACAAAACAATAATTGATTTTGGTGCATTATTTCATTGACATTAGCGGGTGTGGTTTTTATAATTTTGCTGTTAAAAGCCAGCTCTTCATGGTTTGTTATAGTATTATTTCGAGGCATAAAAATAGCCCCTTAGATTATCTAAGAGGCTTAACTTTTCACATAGTAAATTAGTTTATATTTTGACTTTATCCCAGTCAATAAAGTCGTATTGTAGTTTTTCTATGGCTTGCTTAAGTGTTTTTATCTCCGTAATAGTCGTATATGTTTTATCTGTTTCGGTGCCGGTTCGCTGATGACCTAAAATGTCGGCTCTGTGAGTCGATGGAACCCCGGCATCGTTCAACCGGCTCGCAAGGGTAGAACGCCAACTGTGAAAGGCTTTATTTTCGTCGGTGATACGTTCCCTAAGTTTTCTCATATACCACTTATAATTATATCCGCGTTCGTGGCCGTGACTCGGAATGTTAAAAAGTTTAGCCCCGTCTTTCAAGGATTCTACAAACTCCAAAAAACCTAACTCTAATAATTTACTGTGCATGGGTATCGTTCGCGGCATGGCTCCCGTTTTATGGTTCCCAATGACTACACAATCAATATCCCCTCGTTTGATAAAATCCTCTTTTGTAAGGTCGGCAAGGTCGCCTGAACGTGCGCCCGTAAACGCTGCAAGAATGGGCAACCAATACATATAGGTGCAATAGCGATAACCACCCGGTTTTACTAGCATATCCTCTAATATATATTTTATGTCGTCGTCTGAATATGGCTTGTATC
>NZ_BAZF01000052.1 GCF_000813145.1 Geobacter sp. OR-1
TTACAAGTATTTGGCAATCTTGGTCTATCGGGAGAGGTTCCTATTCTTGACAACGGTCTTTTTGAGGCGGCGGTCTTGATCTTAGCAATATTTGTTCTTGTTTGTATAAGACTGTTAGGGCCAGCGTCAGCAATAATCGAAACATTTTTATCGAAACCTTATTGGATACGCTGGCCGGGGTACATAGTTCTCCTGGCGTTCCTTGTGCTATTAAAATTGGAAGGAGAACCGGTGTTTGTGTATTTTCAGTTCTGAAACAGGATTAACTGACCATGCCTAAATCGCCAAATTTGCTGACGATCCTATGGAAAGCATGCCTAGCTATACTTCTTACATGTGTTGTTTTGAAAGTTTCAGGAGAACTCTTTTATCGGCATGTCTCATGGCAGAAGTATATGGACCCTCGGAAGAAAATGATCTGGGATGGGAAATATGACGGATCCAAGTACGTTATAATGGGAGATTCTGAATTCTGCTCGTACTATGTAAATTCCCCAGAAAAAACAATATGGGCGATATTAGAGACGGCAGTCAATCAGAAGGTTTATCCTGGAGCCCTTGATGCCTGTAAGCCACCAGACTTATTGACGCAAGGGGACATTATTGCCTCCTCATGGCCTTCAGGGAGTACGATATTTGTCAATATTGTTCCAACTAGATTTGCATATTCTAAATTACCAGAACCAGAAGCTGGCAATTACGATTATGCATTCAGGCGGATAAAGCTGCAAAAGAGAGATCAACGATTTAACCTGAAGTGTTTGAAGAATGTTTTGAATTATTATATAGGGGAAACGAGTTTCTTTTTCAGAAATGAAACTGCACTAAAATCATCGGTTGATGCTATTCACAAGCAACCGGTATTTTTCAATAAAGGAATCCACTGCAATAGGGCATGGGCTACCGAATTAGATGAATTTGCATTAAAACGCTACGAAAAATTTGAAAATAATGTTGTCATGACAAAAGGGCATAAATCGTTTGACTGGATTTCAAAGTTAAATGAAATTATGTCAATAAAAGGTATTAAATTAGTAGTAGTTATAACACCTTTAAACAAGCCTCTTATAAATAAATTTGCTAAAGTGAAATCGGCAGATTCAATACTGCATTATTTTAATTACTTACATGATGCTACAATAAACTATCTCGTATCAAACAATATTGAATATATTGACTTGTACTCGGCAGTTGATGAAAACAGTTTTGCCGACATGATTCATACAAATGAGAGAGGAGAAGAATTAATTGCAAAGAGTTTAACAAAATGGATAAACAAAAATGCTATAAATAATACTAATTAGATTTTGATATCGTTAAGAGCTGTTTGACAACTTTGAATAGACTCTAAACCTCGGACGGAGATTTATT
>NZ_BAZF01000051.1 GCF_000813145.1 Geobacter sp. OR-1
GGCATCATTCAAGTTTTTAGCTCTGAAGAAAATCCACGCAAAACTCACTAAGTTAAACGTTACAAATATCTGCCAGTACTTTAGCCAGATACTTTTTTCAATTCCTAACCACTTATGCAGTCTCTTTTGGTACGGCTTGTAAAATGTAGATAAGGCCAAATAGACACCATGTAGTACACCCCAAATGACAAACCCCCACGTAGCCCCGTGCCAGACACCAGAGATAAAGAAAGTAACCAGTAAAGCCATTGCCGTGCCAGATTGACCCCAACCACGCCATCCCATCTGTAATGGTTTGAAGATATAGTCCAGAATCCATCGAGAGAATGATATATGCCATCTTCTCCAGAATTCGGAAATAGATGTTGCGAGATAGGGACTGTTGAAATTTTCTGTTAATTTGATTCCGAACATTTGTGCAGCGCCTCTGGCCATATCTGTATATGCAGAAAAGTCGAAATATATCTGAAAGGCATAGGCGTAGGTGGCAAGGATTAACGGCAGACCGGTGTAGTTGTAAACATTGCTGTATACCTGATCGGCATAGAGAGCAAACCTTTCTGCAATGACAACCTTTTTAAAAAGTCCCCATGTAAACAGGAGCATACCAGAGCGTATGGCATCATAATCGAAATGATAGGTCTGTTTCAGTTGAGGGAGTAAATCGCCAGCACGTTCTATTGGACCTTGAAGCAGTTTCGGAAAGAATGCCAGATACAGAGCAAAATATCCAAAATGATGTTCCGGTTCTTCTATCTCAAGGTAAATATCAGCAAGATATGAAATTGCCTGAAAGGTGAAGTAGGAAACGCCGATACTAATGATGGTTTTTGAGAATGTGCTACTCAACCCGAATATGCTGTTACCTTGTGCTTCCAGAAAGGGAAGGTATTTAAGAAGGGCCAGAATTACAACACAAGCGACAACCCCTACCTGGAGCCAGTGCTTCCGACTTGATTCATCCTTATGAGAGGCAATTCGTAATCCGCAGACATAACTGATACATGTCACCACCAACAACACTGCCAGTAGATACGGGGCATTGAAAGACGCGTAAAAACCGTAACTGGCAGTAACCAGCACCAGCCAGCGCCAGCGGTCTGGTATGAAATGGAAAATTAGATAGACAACTGGCAGGAACAGGTAAAATTTAAGGGAGGTAAACGTCATTAGTTGCCAGTAAGTTTCCGATCAATATCATCAATAAGATTGCCCACATTGCGTTGTTTGAGTAGTTCCTTCTGGGAAAATCTGATGTTAAATTTTGCTTCAATAGTCGTAATCAGGTTTACATGGGAAAGCGAGTCCCATCCGTCGACATCATTGGCAGTCATATCTCTGGTTACTTGTATGGTTTCGTCATCGAATACCATCTGAAAAATCTGATTCAAGGCTTCCACTGTTGTCAT
>NZ_BAZF01000050.1 GCF_000813145.1 Geobacter sp. OR-1
TTTTTGGGTATAAAGATGGCGCAGAAGGCCAGAAACGGAGGTGTACCGAGCCAAATTACGAGCATGGGTATGAATTAGGATTTCTGTTCTATTCCGAAGGCTTTTGGCTTCAACAGAAAGGGGGTGATTGCTAACAATAATACAAGAACAGACTATGAAAGGGGGGTATCAAGGGGCGAATCGATGCTAGAAGCAGAAGAACCAAACAATGCAGAATATATGCGAGGTTACAATCAAGGTTGGTATCTTTCCTGGCTGGTGTTTTATGAAGACGAATAATACAGACTATGAAAGGGGGTATAAAGACGGCTACGAAGGCAAGATTGTTAACCTTCAAACCTCAATAGAAAGCGAGGACTACAAAAGAGGATATAAGGCAGGGTGCAATGCTGGTTGTGTTGACGACATGGTAACATGGCCGGATGATTGGTGGTGGATGTAGTCAGAATTTAAAAAGGCTCCCAGGAATGGACGGGGAGCCTTTTTTGTTTTTAAGATTTTCTTGTTATAAGCCAGTCTTTCACCGGCATGGAACGGGCAGAGCGGATTGTATTTTAATAGGTTTTTTAATGGGTCTATTCAGAATGAGCAAACGCGGAATTGTCAAATTATGCACCCATTATTAATATTTTTAATGGGTTCAATTACCCGTTCTTAAATGGGTCTATTAATGGGTCGAATAAAAATCACACCCGAAAAAGAAAAATTTACTTACTCATTTACTCAAAATATCCTGTTTAAGAATGAATGCCTAGGGTCATTCTAAAAGCCCTAAATATGGCCTTTCGAGGATATAAAAGCTTATGTAGAACTTACTCAGTTACCCAGTGACAAAAACTAGTTTTATTATAACTTCCTCAATTGTAGTTCATTTTAATGTGCCGTTCATGGCCAGAAAATATTAAATTAATATTATTCCTGAGTACCAAAAACGAAAAAGAATAGTTCCTCATGTTGAGGAAATTGCCAGTGCCTCTTTCAAATTCTTCACTACCTTGAAATCAACCCCAATCGTGGAGAAATGCTTTTCGCCGCATTCAACCTTTTTCCGTTCACTGTCACGTAAGCCGTCTTTGTCGGTTGTGCTCTTGGTTTTCCCAATGACACCGCAGTCACCTATATCGACTTCAATGCTGTCAGCATTAAGGTCAAGTCCATCAACCGGAAAGTTGCTTTTTGCATCGACTATAGCCTCCTGAATTGCTTCATGGCTTGTAATCCCCTCACCGATGCCTAAAATTGAATAGCCGTTCTGATAGATTGCTACGTGAAATTCGTCTGTCATGCTTTTTCTCCGATTCATTTAAATATCCAAAAATAACTCGCCGCCATTGACTTCAAACTCAAAATTGCCGCCGAAAGCAACTATTAGGTCATATGTGTTTTCGGTGATGAATGCATGGTAAACATGTCCATGAACGCCAGCCCCGCCTCTTTCTGTGTCAATGCTGTCGGGATTAAGGTCAAGTTCATCGAATGGGAAATTGTTTTTTGCATCGTCAATAGCCTCCTTAATTGCCTGAAGGCTTGTCATGCCCTTACCAATGCCCAAAATTGAA
>NZ_BAZF01000049.1 GCF_000813145.1 Geobacter sp. OR-1
TTGTACGCTTCCTGTAGTTCCGGACTGTTCAGCTGTCCGGACCAGCACTCTTGCCTTTCCAGCTCCTTGAACTCCGGCATCGGCCCCATAGTCCGGACCTTTTCGGTCAGCTCGGTGACTACCTCGACCCATTTCCCACCCTCGGCAGCCGATACCCAGGAGAACTGGAGCCGGTTCAGATCGACCCCGACAAATTCCAGGAGCTTTCTGAAGGCGGCAAACCGCCGCCGGGCGTGGAAGTTGCCGGCCATGTAGTGGCAGTCGCCCGGGTGGCAACCGGAAACCAGGACGCCGTCGGCCCCTTTCTGGAAGGCCCGCAGGATGAAGACCGGGTCGATCCTGCCGGTGCAGGGGAACTTCACCACCCGGACATTGCTCGGGTACTGCATCCGGCTGGTGCCGGCCAGGTCGGCCCCGGCATAGGTGCACCAGGTGCAGACAAAGGCCACTATCTTGGGTTCGAAGTCGTGTTTCAGTTTCTCAGCATGCATGCAAATTTCCTTGTCTGACTAGTCGGACAAGTCTGACCGGTCTGACTTGTCCGATTGTTATAATGCCTCTATCTGTGCCATGATCTGCTCATCAGTGTACCCATCCAGCTCGACACTCTTCGACGGGCAGGTGGCCTGGCAGGTGCCGCAGCCGCCGCAGACGCCGGGGTTGACCCAGGCGACGACCTTGACCAGGTTCCCCTGGCGGTCGCGGATCTCTTTCTCTTCGACGGCGCCATAGGGGCAGACCTTCATGCAGGCGAGGCAGCCGGCGCAGAATTTTTCGTTGACTGTGGCGATGATCGGCTCCCGCTCCAGCTGGTCTTTGGCAAAGAGGGTCATGACCTTGGCTGCGGCAGCAGACGCCTGGCTTACGGTATCCGGGATGTCCTTCGGCCCCTGGCAGGCGCCGGCCAAGTAGATTCCGGCGGTAGCGCATTCGACCGGCCTCAGCTTGGCGTGGGCCTCGGAGTAGAAGTTGTATTTGTCGTAGGAGATCCCGAGCTTCTGGGCCAGACTGTCGGCGCCGGTACGGGGCTGGACCGCGGTGGCGAGTACCACCAGGTCGGCCTCGATCTCGACCTGGATGCCGACACTTATGTCGCTCCCCATGACTACGATCTTGCCGTCTTTCTCGTACATCCGGGAGACCGCGCCGCGGATGTAGACCGCTTCTTCCTCTTCGATGGACCGCCGCCAGAATTCGTCATACCCTTTGCCCGGGGTTCGGGCATCCATGAAGAAGACGTACGCCTGGCCGTCGTGGACCTTGTGCTTGTAGAGCATGGTGTGCTTGGCGGTGTACATGCAGCAGATCTTTGAACAGTAGGAGATCCCTTTTTCCCTGGCCCGGGAGCCGACGCACTGGACAAAGACCACCTGTTTCGGCTCTTTGCCATCCGATGGCCGCAGGATCTTGCCGCCGGTGGGGCCGCTAGCCGAGGCCAGCCGCTCGAAGGTCATACCGTCGATGACGTCGGGGATCTTGCCGTGGCCGAATTCGCCATACCCTTTGATGGGGGAGCCTTTGGGTTTCTCGGTGATATCGTAGAGTTGGAAGCCGGTGGCAACGACGACGGCGCCGACCGGCTCAACGATGATCTCGTCTTCCTGGGTGTAATCCACTGCCCCGGGACCGCAGACCTTCTGGCAGACCCCGCACTTGCCGGTTTTGAACCAGGTGCAGTTCTCCCGGTCGATGACCGGGGTGTTGGGGACGGCCTGGGGGAATGGGACGTAAATGGCGGGGCGCACGCCTAAGTTCCGGTCGAAGCTGTTGGGGATCTTCTTCTGCGGGCATTTGGCCATGCAGACCCCGCAGCCGGTGCATTTGGCCATGTCAACCGACCGGGCCTTCTTCCTGATTTTTACCTGGAAGTTGCCGATGTAGCCGTCGACCGCCTCGATCTCGCTGTAGGTGTGCAGGGTGATGTTGGGGTGGTTGGCAACGTCGACCATCTTGGGGGTCATGATGCACTGGGAGCAGTCAAGCGTGGGGAAGGTCTCGGAGAGCTGGGCCATGTGGCCGCCGATGGAGGGCTCCCGCTCGACGAGGACGACCTGGTGGCCGGCGTCGGCGATATCGAGGGCGGCCTGGATGCCGGCGATGCCGCCGCCGATGATGAGCGCCTTTTTGGTGACCGGTACGGTGATCGGTGCCAGTTTCTTGTTCCGTTTGACCCGCTCGACGAGCATGGTGACGATTTGAATCGCCTTGGCCGTGGCTTCTTC
>NZ_BAZF01000048.1 GCF_000813145.1 Geobacter sp. OR-1
CAGGAGCCGGTCGAGCAGCTGGCCGTGGTGGATGACTTCGAGGTCGATGCCGTACTGGCGGTAGTCGTTCTTCAAAGTGGAGTAGCAGTGCGGGCACTGGGTGATGATCTTCTTCACGCCCCGCTCCTGAAACAGCCGGACGTTTTCTTGAGCAATTTTATCGAAGACGTATTCATTGCCAAGCCGTCTTAAACTGTCGCCGCAGCACTGTTCATCTTTGCCGAGGATTCCCCAGGATATTCCGGCAGCATCCAACAGGGTGGCGATGGCTACGGTGACCTGTTTCTGTCTGGAGTCGAAGGAGCCGGCGCAGCCGACATAGAAGAGGTATTCAGTCTCTCCGGCCTCGAACGGTTTGACGTGCATGCTGGCGGCCCATTTCCCCCGCTCGGTGGGGGCGATCCCCCAGGGGTTGCTCCTGCCTTCCATGTTCTCGAACAGGTTCAACAGTTCTTCGGGAAAGCTGGCCTGCATTTCGACGAGGTAGCGTCTCATCTTGATGATCTTGGGCAGCTGTTCGATGAAGACCGGGCATTGTTCCAGGCAGGCGCCGCAGGTGGTGCAGGACCAGATGGTCTCTTCGGTGTTGCTCCCCTCTCCTTCGCCGTCGATGAGCGCTAATGCGGGTTCTTTGCCGCTTCTGATCTCCTGTTCGACGGCCATGAGGTTGACCTTGAGGCTGTGGACGACCTGGCGGGGGTTTAACGATTTGCCGGTAACGCTGGCCGGGCAGGCGGCCTGGCACCGGCCGCATTCGGTGCAGGAGAAGGAGTCGAAGAGGTCTTTCCAGGTGAAGTCGTCCACTTTGCCCGCGCCGTAGCTGTTCCCTTTTGCGAACTGTTCGCGGGGAGGAATAGATACCGGTTCGAGGTTTCTCAGGAAGCAGTTGGGGATGGCGGTGATGATGTGCATATGCTTGCTGACCGGCAGGAAGCAGATGAAGGCGATGAGGACGCCGGCATGGACCCACCAGGACCAGGTGGCAAAGGGGAAGAGCTGGTCGGCCAGGGGGGAATGCTTGAGCAGGGTGGCAACAAAGGATGAGACCGGCATGTAGCCGTGGCTCTGGTCCATGACGGCCAGAAGTGCGCCGTGGAGACCGAAGTAGGCGAGCATTAAGAGGGCGATGCAGGAGAGGATGAAGAACCCTTCGAAGCTCCGTGCCTTGACGTATCTGCTGTCGAGATAGTCGGGTTTGAAGATGAGCCGCCGGCCGAAGGAGAGGGTGATGGCGATGATGGTGGCAACGGAGACGAGGTCGAAGAGGAACATGAGAGCCTGGTAGAGCGGTAGCGGCAGGGCTTCCAGGGTGAAGCCGGGAATGAGTCCTTCGAGGATGAAGGCGCCGTTGGCGATGAGCAGGACCATGAAGGACCAGAAGATGACGAAGTGGTTGATACCGAACGGTTTTGCTATGACCCGTTTCTGGCCGAAGGCGTAGAGGAGCATTTCGTGAATGCGGACCCCGATGTTGTCGAACCGGTTCTCGGGCTGGCCGAGCCTTACCAGGGCGAGCCGGCGCCAAAGACTGTAGCAGAAGAAGAGGAGTGCCGGTATCAAGAGCGCGGCAAAGAGTATGGGATTGGGGGTCATTGCAACCTCACGGTGATAGTTGGTGAATAGTTAATAGTGAACGGTAAAAAGTGAAAGGTTTTATGCACCATTCACTATTCACCTTTCACAGTCTTTTAAGCTACTTTCCTGGCGTGCTGCGCTTTCAGTGCTCTGATCCCGGCGGTGATGGCCGGTATGACCCGGAACAGGTCGCCGACGATGCCGTAGGTGGCGACTTCGAAGATGGGGGCGTTCTTGTCGCGGTTGATGGCGATGATGACGTCGGAGTCCTGCATGCCGACCAGGTGCTGGATGGCGCCGCTGATGCCGCAGGCAATGTAGATCTTGGGCCGGACGGTTTTGCCGGTCTGGCCGACCTGCCGGTCCTGGGGCATCCATCCGGCATCGACGGCGCTCCTCGATGCCCCGACGACGCCGCCGAGTTCGTCGGCCAGTTCCTGCAACAGGGCGAAGTTCTCGCTCCCCATCATGCCGCGGCCGCCGGAGATGATGAAGTCGGCGCCGGCAATGTCTACATGGTCTTTTTTCTTGTCGCTGATGATCTCGAGGACTTTGACGAGGAGTTCTTCTTCACGGACCGGACACTGTTCGCGGACGATCTCTCCTGTCCGGCCGTCCTGCCGTTCGGGCATGGGCATGACATTGGGCCGGACGGTGGCCATCTGGGGCCGGTATTTGTCGCACATGATGGTGGCCATGATGTTGCCGCCAAAGGCGGGCCGGGTCTGCATGAGGTTGCGCTTGCTGTCTACGGCTAATCCGGTGCAGTCGGCGGTGAGACCGGTCTTGACTTCGGTGGCAACGGCGCCGGCCAGGTCGCGGCCAAGACCGGTGGCGCCCATGAGGATGATTTCGGGTTTATG
>NZ_BAZF01000047.1 GCF_000813145.1 Geobacter sp. OR-1
CCATAAACTTTGTTGCTGTGAACGGCATAACCGCTGATCGTTAAATTGCTCGACACCGTCTTGCTATGGCACTCGACACAACCCAGTGCCGTGCCGAGCGACGGATTGGCGCTGGTGGAGATGTGGGCCGAGTGCTTCTTGGTGGTGAGCGTGGCGGCATCGGCGCCATGGCAGCCATTGCAGTTCAGGGTGCCGCCCCAGGTGACCGTTTTATTGAAGTGACAGACGTTGCTGGTACAGGTCCGCGGGCTCTTGTTCCAGTTGAAAGAACCGACCGTGCCATCGGCCTTGACATCCGGCGTACCGTCTACATGCTTGATGCTCCCGCTCAGGATAGAGTTACCAGCAGGAGACACGGTCTCGACATGGCACCGGTAACAGGTGGCTGCGCCACCGTAATTGACGACATGCTTTCTGTGACTGTTGGCAGAGTAACTCCCCTGGGCGCCGCTCTTGTAGTTCGGCTCACCGGCGATACTGGAAAAATGACCAAACCTGTTGTCAGTTCCGTGGCATTGAATACAGTCCGCATATACTGTCGATGAATTCCAGCCGGTTCCGGCGGTAAACGGCACGCTTTGACGCCCCTTGCCGTCGCTGTGACAATAGACATTCGCGCAGACGCCGTCTGCAGGAGTGTAATTCTTACCGGCCCGTGCGCCTGAATACTCCTTCAGGGTATTAACATGGTTTGCAACGATGCTGATGGCCGTGTCGTTGCTGACCGTCTTTCCGTGGCAGGCAGCACAACCTATGGCAGTCCCGAGAGAACTGTTGGATCCGGTATTGATGTGAGAAGCATGCTTTCCGGAGCTGATCGGCGTGCCACTGGTCTCGTTGCCGCCATGGCACCCGGCGCAATTGGCAAAGCCGCTGGAATCGCCCCAGGCTGGGGAGGCTATATTACCCTGCCCCCCTGCCCCATTTGAATGGCAGTAGAAATTCGCACACTGGCCATAAGGGAGGTTCGGGGCAAGCTGGTTTGTATTTGTTGTTGCCGAACCTCGGTAAGTAGCCAATGTCCCTAACTTGGGATCAGCGGTCTTCAACTCCCACCGGCTGACTCCCTGGACATGGGAATTATCTACTGATGAAGGGTGACACTTGTCGCACGCTATTTCATAGTAACCGGAGCTCTGCAGCCCGGTGTGCTTCTGATGGCTTCCCAACGTTGGCGGATTCGAAGCAGTCGAAGGGTGACAGCTACCGCAGGTTGCAGTTCCGGTTGGTGCGCTCCACCACCAGGTTGTATAACTGCCAAAACCGTTAATAGGTGGCTTGACAGTAGTCTCGCCTACCTTGACCCCGCCGCCGTGGCAATAAACCTGAGAACACTTGTTGGCATTGGTATAATTCGAAACCACCTTCGCCATGGTGGTATTAGGCGTGGAAGACGACACCCGGTAACCCCGGCCTGCCGATGACCATGGCACATATTTTCCGCTTGTCACCTTGCCGCCGAAACCATAAAAGCCGATCTGGATGGTGTTTGAGAGGTTCGGCATCTTGATGCTGCCATCGGAGATATAGTGGCAGGTATCACAGACCATACCTCTGTCCGTGTGGGCCTCATGCACACCGGCCTCGCCGGCTTTCAGCGCCTTGCTTGCCTTGGGAGTCTTAATAAGGCCGTCGGGAGCGCCAAGCGTGGAAGTTGTCGGCGGGTTGCCATGGCAGCCGCCACAGGAGGCTTTAAATCCGGTATTATGAGAATGACAACTGGTGCAGACACCGGCCTGGCCACCCTGCGCCGGGTGCCCCAACTTGGGATTACCGGTATTGTTGTTGGAATCGGTGTTGTGATAGGTGAGCTGGCTGTGGCAGACCTCGCAGATCCGGTTCGATGTCGTGTGTGCAGCCCGGTCATTACCCATGCTGGTATTATTCTGAAAATTAACCGTTACCGATTGGCTCCCCCCTGGGAAGGTGTGAGACGACCATGGGTTCATGACAGAGATGGTTTTCCTGATGTTTTTCAGGTTTTCGGCAAGTGGCTCATGACAGGTGGCGCAGGTAAACTCGCCGTAACGGCCACCGGCGATACCCCACCGGCCGTTCCACCTGGTGGACCCGGTATCCCGGCTGTTGTGCATCAGGTCGGCGGCAGCGACTGGCATCGATCCCAATACCGCCAGTCCGAGTATAGTGCATAAAAACGCCCTAACTCCGGGTCTCCGCTGTTTCACGCTGCGCGAACAGGTTATCTGCTTGCCCATGGTATCTTCACCTTTTCTTGCGAGAATCGATTTATACATAACGCTGCCTTTTTTTGCCATCACTATTGGTTGGCGTGGCAGCTGAAGCACTTAAGCTTATTGCCCCAAATGATCCCGGACTGATTGACGTGACAAGCAGTATTGCACGACTTTTCAACCGGGTTCCAGGTCGATGTGCTCAGATCAGTACTGTCGTAGGCATCGTCTGCCTTGTAACTGCCGTTACGCATCCACGAACCGCCGGCATTGGCAACGTTTGAGAGCTGCGCTTTGGTCTTGAACGGGTATGCAGTAGTCGGGAACGCCACATCCTTCTTCCCGTTGATATGCAGCCCGGTGCCGACAATGTTCCCTGCCTGCAGTTTGGTTGTGGTGCCGGCGGTATGGCAGCTGGCGCACTCGAACGGGCTGCCGGTGCCGAACATCGCGTAGGTGTCCGGTTTGGCAGGATCGACAATGCCGCTATGGCAGATGTCGCACTTGATGGTGTCAGCATAGGCCGTATTACCGTGCGCCGCGCTGCCGCTGGAAGTAAAGCCGAGGAAACCGTTAAGTCCCGGGCCTTTGGAAATATTCTTGAAATGGATCCCCACCAGGTGACCGGACGGCTTGTACGGCGGGGTATTGTTCATTCCCATGAGGCTATTGCCGT
>NZ_BAZF01000046.1 GCF_000813145.1 Geobacter sp. OR-1
GCAGCCACCTTGGACAGCTGAGCCCCTATGAGTTTGAAAAGGCTGATCAGTGTCTACTAAACTGAAGGAAGTCCAATCTATCCTGTCAATTTTCCAGTAATGACTCATAAAATATGTTAATTTTTTGTGAGTTCTTGTCCCAATTAAATGCTTCTTGAGAATAAACATATGCGTTCTTACCCATAGTTTCGATATCCAATCTAAATATGTTTTCGATTGCATTCCTCAGTTCGATAGAATCACAAGGAGGAACAAGAATTCCAACATCAGAATTGACGATATCTTTGATGCCTCCTATGGCTGTAGTAATCACAGGTTTTGAAAAAGCGTAGGATAGAGGTATGACTCCGGAGGTTGTTATATCAGTATATGGCAAAACTACGACATCACAAGCATTAAAAAAATACTGTATGTCATGATCAGGAATCCACTTTGTTTTTGCAATTAGTTTAATGTTATTATTTATTTTTGCATATTGCTGCAAAATATAATAAACATCTTTATCCTGTATTTTACCAACAATAAGTGCAACGGTGTTGTTCAATGTTTTTATTGCTTCAATTAAATACTCATAACCTCTGTTTTTTCTAATTGCCCCGAAGCACAAAACTACCCTTGACTTAACGTCTATATCTAGTGCTTTTCTAGCATCAATTTTTGATATATTATTTTCATATGAATTATTGAAATTACCGTGTGGAACCACGATGTGCAATTTATCAACATTTGTTTGCAACTCACTTTTTGCTCTTTGTATATCATCTTGAGAATGATAAATAATGGCATCAACATTTTCATAAAACCATTTTGATATTTTATAATCTTGCATAGTAGCTGAATGTGATACGATATTATGCATTTCCCAAATTATAGTTATTTTTAGGGACTTGCATAAAATATAAAATAATTTCATCACAAAACTACAAGGGAAAATATATAACCAGTGTATATGCGCTAAGCGATATCCCCTAAACCGGTAAAATATCAATGCCAATATATTGATAATAGCCGCATAATGAAATGGTTTAAGCAGCTTAACCTCAACATTATTTTTTTCAAGACTTGACTTTAATAAATTAATATATTCATGGTCCATTGGCATCATAAATATTTTAACAGGCAATTTAGTCACCTTATGCCACTTAAGCTAGATTTGTTTCTATTATTGCGTATAATGGTTTTTATAATAGTATTATAGTCATTTGCAATTACATCCCATATTAATTTACTGTAAACTTTATTTTTGAATTAGATCTCATTTCAATTTGTTTTTCAGGTTTTAACTGCAAAGAGAGTATTGATTTTGCCCACATCTCAACATCAATATAATCCATTATTATTCCATCTACATTGTTATCAATAATATCTTCCGGGCCAGCAGTCCGCGTTGAAATCAGCGGCAAACCGAAGTACATTGCCTCAATAACAACCATTCCGTAAATTTCATATTTACTTGGTAAAAGAAACAGTGAACTTTCTCTGTATAAACTGGGAAGCGCATCCTGACTGACAGATCCTATCAATCGAACGTTAAGAATATTTTCCTTAGATATCCTGGAAGTAATCCTCTCATGCTCCGGCCCGACACCAGCCATTACAAGATAAACTCGATAATTAAGCAAACTTTTCGCCAGATCCAGCATAAAATCGACATTCCTTCGCTTCTCAAATACTCCTACATAGAGAAGTATATACGCTTCAGGTGGGATATCAAATTCACTACGCCAGTTTCTGTCCTTGGGATTTTTGAAAGGAGTTGGGTCAAGGCCGACAGGGAGTATTCTGATATTATTAAAACCCTTTCTTTCCAGGTGCGCTCTGGCTCTACTTGTCTTCACCAGTGCAACATCAATATATTTCCTAAAAAGCGGCAACAGAAACGTATCATAGATATTCTGAAAAGCGGCATATATACGACCTGTAAGTTGTTCGTACATCCCCTGGTAGACCACAACAGGTATTCCATTCTTCCTTGCATATCTGGCAACCCAGAAAGAAGTAAGTTCGTTCTCCTCATTCACCTGGATAAAATTGTAACTTCCTTCTTTTAACAGACTAATCAATTTCGGGTATATCGCATGATCTATCAGTGGTATCTTAAAGAAAGGAACCTCAAACAGACGCACCAAACCGCTTCCAGCAGATTCGATATTCTGACAAACAACAGCTTGATCTTTACCTGCAACATATACATCAACAGATATGCCATATTTAGAAAGGCCACGCGCCAGTCCGATCTCCTGACTGTTGTAAAAATTACGGGAGATAGGGATTCCAATCGGTCGTATTATTGCCATTCGTAGATGATCAAACATAA
Organism: Geobacter sp. OR-1; assembly: GCF_000813145.1. Taxonomy (GTDB): domain Bacteria; phylum Desulfobacterota; class Desulfuromonadia; order Geobacterales; family DSM-12255; genus Geoanaerobacter. The sequence continues at coordinate 2,318 of NZ_BAZF01000046.1, forward strand.
ACACCCCTCTAACTTACATCACTGTCATCAGAACATTAGAAAGTATTTTTTTCTCTTAGTACTGAGACGAAATATTTAGTAAACTCTATTTGCTTTCTTACATGATGAGAATCAAATAACATTTGGTCAAGTTTATCGGAATAATATTGCCCATCAGGAGTAAAGTCATAGTATTCGAGGTTGTTTTGTAACGCACTATTCAGAATGACACTCTTGACTTTATTCTTGTCCTTTTGGTAGGATATGTATATTGGAGCCTCAGGAGCGGTATATAATATTAGTTTAATATTATTTTTCTTGCACATATCAATAATATCTTTATAGTATTGCAGTAAGTTATTCTCGATACCAGCCTCTAATTTAGGATATGTTTGTTTCATATCTTCTATTTTGAAACTACTTGGATCAAAAATATCTGTTTTTTCTTTCTTTGGGTTTCCATCCCACCAGTCAATATATCTATTATTATTCTTTATTTTGTCCATGACTAGTTCAGTAATATGTAATCGAGTTGCTAATATACTGTATCTTAATTGTTTTAAATTATTCATCTTCATAACAAGCTGTGGCTTATCAAGTGGATATGCAACTCTATATCGACTAAAGGTAAACCACGATACCTCAAGAATACAATACGAAGGCATTTTTATCGAGTTATTTATAT
>NZ_BAZF01000045.1 GCF_000813145.1 Geobacter sp. OR-1
GGTCGAGCGGCGCCTTCATGAAGAGCGCAGGCTCAAGGAACCGTTGCCCGGCATCCGCTCCGGCAAGGATCACACCGTCTTTCAGCACCAGCTTGGCCACATGGTCCTGGATGTTCGGGCTGTTGACGACGTCCTGGAAGAACTGGATCGGGTTCATACCGGCCTTCATCCCGACCAGAACGGAGAGGAGGAATGCACCGGACATGAGGAGACCGGCCTTGATGATCTGAACCCAGGTGGTGGCAGTCATGCCGCCGAAAACGACGTAGCCGATCATCAGGATACCGACGCCGATGATGGCGGTCTTGTACGGAATGCCGACCAGAAGAGCCATCAGCTTGCCGGCACCGACCATCTGGGCGGTGAGGTAGAAGGTGGACACGGCAACTGTCGAGATTGCGGCCACGGCGCGGACCGGCTTGGGCTCGGTACGGAAGGAGAGGATATCTCCCAGGGTGTACTTGCCGGCGTTCCGGCACGGCTCGGCAACGATCAGGAGCACGGTGATGTATGCCACCAGCCAGCCGACCGAGTACATGAACCCGTCATACCCGTAAAGGGAGATCATCCCGGAAATACCGAGGAACGATGCGGCTGACATGTAGTCGCCGGCGATCGCCCAGCCGTTCTGGGTGCCGGTAATCCCGCCGCCCGCGGCATAGAAGTCGGCCGCGGTCTTGGTCCGCTTGGCGGCCCAGACAACAACTGACATGGTGATGGCGATGATGACCAGGAACATGCCGATGGTGATGGTCTTGTTGGCCTTTATGGTCTTCTTTTCTACCGGGGCTGCAGGGGCCGGAGCGGCCTGGCTCTGCATCGGAGCGGCTGCTGGCGCTACTGCTGCCGGGGCTCCGGGAGCCGCAGGGGCAGTTGCTGCGGGCGCTGCTGCTGTCGGAGCGGCGGCCGGGGCAGGAGCCTTGGCCGGCTCGGCAAATGCGATGGAACCCAGGGAGAGGGCCAGAGCTGCTGCGATTATAGTCTTCTTGATCATAATGGTCCTCCTCCTTTACTTGAGCTCGTCAACCAGCTCACGGGTGAGCCGGTCGAAGTCTTTGTTGGCCACATGGGCGTAATAGTGGGCAAGCCCCCACGAAACGACGAACTGCGAGATCGCGAATACGTAACCGAAGTTGATCACGCCGATCATCTTGACCTTGAACAGGCCTGGTGCGAAAGCTGCCCCAATGGGGAGGAGGAAATAATAAACAGTGGAAAAAATCCACCAGCCGAACAGGAACACCGTCTTTTTGCGATGCAGTTCGATGAATTTTGGGTTTCTCGCTATTGCGGCCCAATCGTATTGCCTTTCTGCCATGATAGTTACTCCTTTCTTGGTAAGGTTAAAGCATTGATGGAACGGCGTCCCGCTCCATACGTTCCCTTAAAATTTTTAGCTGGCTTGCTCTCGCCTCCTTTCGATCTGTATTGTTTCCTGCTGTGTGCTCCGATTTTCAATGAGTGCATACCCGAAATTAATCGATCACATCTCTGCTTCGCAGAACCGTGAAAAGCCGGATATCATCGCTCATACATCAGTAATCCGCCCGGAACCAGCCACCTGACCATTACTTGCCTCGGGTTATGCCGGCGAATAACCAAACCTGAATGACAGTTGCTCCGCAAACTCTTGCATGGAGGGTATTATCTCTTGCTCCACCCTTTCTGATAACAGGCGAAACGAGGGACCAAGTAGCGTGATAGCGCCAAGTACTTTACCTGCATAATCCTTGAACGGGACCGCGATACTTACCACCCCTTCGCCAAGGGAATCCTCATCTACAGCAACGCCATCATTTCGTATCTGTGCCAACTCCTGTTCGAGGAGGTCGATTCGCACATTAGATCCGTTACGCCTGCTCTTTCCAAGCAAAGTTCCGACATGATCAAGCGAAACCCCCATAGCAGCCATAACTTTCCCCGCGGCAGTCGCGAAAAACGGGTACCGCATTCCGACGAGCGGCATGGTTTTTACTTGCTGCTTACAGACTGCCATATCAAGAAACAAGACTTCCTTATCGCACATCACCGTCAAATAAACGTCTTCCTGATGCCTTCTTGATAACTCCTCGATAACCGGGTGCGCATTGTTTATTACCGATGCCGGTCTTAACAGTTTCCGTGCGAATTCGAACGCTGTTATCCCCAAATGGTATGTGCCGCGACTGACATCTCTTTCTGCAATACCAAGCTCTGTTAACGTTGAGAGGATGCGGAAGGTTTTATTACGTGAAAGGCCTAATTTTTCAGCCATATAGACCAAGTTGTTATTGTCGTTTGATGTATCCGACAGGAGTTCTATAGCCTCAATAGCCTTTTCAACTGTGTTAATCCGATATTCTGGCGAAATAAGCGCAGAATGTTTCATAGCGGCACTCGCTTTCTTGTATGTGCAGTAAAAACCATGGCAAGCGACGGATAAGCGGCAAGTGCCTGGTGATCCAATTTATTGATAATAACAATAATTGGTGTTACAAATAAATTAGTATAACAAGATTTTATTTGCAACTAATTTTTTTAATGGCTATTTTATTAGTTGTCGGCATTAGTCGTAATCTCGGTGAAATTTGTGAATTTGATGTCGATAAAATTGTAAAATAGCGGTATAGTTTCCCAACTTTTTACCGGTGGAGGAAATATGACGAAATTACCTGATCGGAATAAAATAGTTGCTGAGACCATAGATGACCTGAGACGCATATTTCAGGCTGTTACGGATTTTTCCCGGCAAGCCGAACGGATCACCGGCTTGACCGGTTCACAGTTGTGGGCTGTAAAGGTCATCGCAGAGAGCAAGTCAATCAAGGTCTCAGACCTGGCAAAACGAATGTACCTGCATCCCACCACCGTTGTTGGCATACTCGATCGCCTTGAGGCTCAGGAGTTGGTTCAGCGAAGCCGCTCAAAAACAGACAGGCGTGTGGTTGATGTGGCACTCACAGCATCAGGAGAGAAATTGGTCGCAACATCCCCTGATGTCGCTCAAGGGATGTTGGTTACTGGCTTGGAGAAAATAACCGACGATAAACTGGTGAGAATACATGAAGGTATGGCTGAGTTTGTCAAGATTCTCGGCATGGAAGAGGCGCCGCCACGTTTGATCTTGTCAAATGAGGTAAACATCGCATAGCCGAGGCCCTGCCGCAGGGGCAACAGAGAAAACAGGTAACGATCCTCCCTGCTGCGATTTCCTCGCGGTCACTCCGGCAATATAAAACAACTCTTGAGAATCGTGCTGCGTATAAATTATGGAATGGCACTCAGGATTAAGGAGAGAGAAAATCTTTTGGGACATGCGGCTGAAACCGCACAAAATCAGTAAACTAAACCTCAACAGGAAGGAGGTAAAGAACGCGATGGTCCGCCTGGATAGATTTCGATAATCCTGCCAACATTATCCCGCCTTTTTTATCCTTCAAAGCATCATTCAAACCGGCGATGAATTTTACGAATGGACTCTCACTGTATCCATCGATGATTTTCAGAGCGACAGCATACTCATTTACCCTTACGACCTTGCAATAAAACTCGCAAAAGAAATCTTCATAAACAAAGAAATTGCACGGCTCCCCGAAGTGAAGACCAGTCAGCGATGTACCGGAACCAACGAGGGCGCCACCAAGAGAAATGTTCTTAACCGTTGCCGGATAATACCATCCTCTCAGGTGAAGCATGCATTTCTCTTCACAATTGCTTCGTGCGTGTTGCCTATCTTCTAGCATGTCGCACCGCCGAACTCAATTGATGCTAATGAAACATAATTATACCAGATAATCAAATTGCCGCAACACGAGAAGAACAAAACAATTGCTGAATAGTTCTCTACCAGGAATAAAAAACCCCCATCTGAATGATTCAAAGATGGGGTGGTGAAAACAAGGGGAAGGACCTTGCGAAAGCAATATGACAATAATGTCACATACAGTCAAATAAAATTTTACTAACATTTAATATAAGATCAGGCGATGACAGCAACGACCAGCTAAGTTGAAGCAAGAGCAAAAGACTGCATCTGTTGTTGAAGCTCCCCGAAATGGGGAGCTGTCAAGAATACACCCCGAAAGCAATAATCCGCTAGATGATTGCAGAACTTTCCTGTTTCCACTGGCCGGATGGAATCTTCGCTGAAGGGATGCCGGATTATTCGGTGATCGACAGGGCATCTCTTGCCGGTGCCATACCAGGATTAAGAACCGCCATTGACCGATTTAAAACAGCGGCACTTGATACAGAACACCAATGCGCCGCATGGCAAGCTCTGTTAATGATTAGGTTCAGGTTTGTGGAATAGTGCACCCAAGATGACAGAAATCCAGCTTGATACTAATGCTACAAGAAATATCGTTGCCATGATTTCACCTCAATTACCAAGAGTGAATTTCATCTTATGTTAAGCCATATTTGTGCCATAGCTAACATGTCGAAATCATGTAATATAGCCTAATGCATGGTGAGAATAATTTTAACAATTGCGCGAGATTTGATCTCTTAGCAAAGGAACCCGGTTTATTTAACCGATTAACCGCTGGAAAAGCTTTTTGTATGGATATGGGGAAGTAGAAACAAATTTGCAAAAGAAGGCGATTTATCAAGCGACTGACCCTATAGAATAAAGGCAAAGAAAAAGACCCTACAGAATCACCTGTAAGGTCTTGATTTTTA
>NZ_BAZF01000044.1:2500-5557 GCF_000813145.1 Geobacter sp. OR-1
ATGAGGCGAACGCGGGGAACTGAAACATCTAAGTACCCGCAGGAAAAGAAAACAATAGTGATTCCGTAAGTAGCGGCGAGCGAACGCGGAACAGCCCAAACCGGTTTTACTTCGGTGAAACCGGGGTTGTGGGGCCCCGACATGGGATTGATGATGGGTAGGAGAACGGTCTGGAAAGTCCGGCCATAGTGGGTGATAGCCCCTTATCCGAAACCTTGATTCACCCTAGGGTGTCCCCGAGTACCGCCAGGCACGTGAAACCTGGTGGGAATCCGGGAGGACCATCTCCCAAGGCTAAATACTACTCTCTGACCGATAGTGCACTAGTACCGTGAGGGAAAGGTGAAAAGTACTCCGATGAGGAGGGTGAAATAGAACCTGAAACCGTATGCCTACAAGCAGTGGGAGCACTATGGCGTAAGCCAGTGTGACCGCGTGCCTTTTGCATAATGAGTCAGCGAGTTACTCTCAGTAGCAAGGTTAAGCTCATAGAGTGGAGCCGCAGCGAAAGCGAGTCTTAATAGGGCGTTTTAGTTGCTGGGAGTAGACCCGAAACCGGGTGATCTATCCATGTCCAGGGTGAAAGGAAGGTAACACTTCGTGGAGGCCCGAACCCACTGGCGTTGAAAAGCCAGGGGATGAGGTGTGGATAGGAGTGAAAGGCTAATCAAACTCGGAGATAGCTGGTTCTCCCCGAAATATATTTAGGTATAGCCTCGTGAAGTAAGTGATGGGGGTAGAGCACTGGATGGGCTAGGGGTCCTACCAGATTACCAAACCCAACCAAACTCCGAATACCATCAACTGTTATCACGGGAGTCAGACTGCGGGTGATAAGATCCGTAGTCGAAAGGGAAACAGCCCAGATCGCCAGCTAAGGTCCCAAAATCTATGCTAAGTGGAAAACGATGTGGAAACGCCCAGACAACCAGGAGGTTGGCTTAGAAGCAGCCACCCTTTAAAGAAAGCGTAATAGCTCACTGGTCAAGTGGGTCTGCGCGGAAAATGTAACGGGGCTAAGCATAGTACCGAAGCTGCGGGTTTATATCTTAAGATATGAGCGGTAGGGGAGCATTGTGTAAGTCTGCGAAGGTCGACCGTAAGGACGGCTGGAGATATCACAAGAGATTATGCTGACATGAGTAGCGAAAAACAAGGTGAGAAACCTTGTCACCGAAAGCCCAAGGTTTCCTCCGTAAAGGTAATCTGCGGAGGGTTAGTCGGTCCCTAAGGCGAGGCCGAAAGGCGTAGTTGATGGGAAACAGGTTAATATTCCTGTACCTCTTGCTATTGCGATGGGGGGACGGAGAAGGGTAGGCGATCCGGGCGCTGGTTGTCCCGGTTCAAGCGTGTAGACGGGGAAGGCAGGCAAATCCGCTTTCCCATACAACGTCGAGGCGTGATGACGAGAGCGTATGCTCACAAAGTCGTTGATCCCATGCTTCCAAGAAAAGCCTCTAAGCTTCAGATAGCAGGAGACCGTACCGTAAACCGACTCAGGTGGGCGGGGAGAAAATCCTAAGGTGATTGAGAGAACACTGGTTAAGGAACTCGGCAAAATGACACCGTAACTTCGGGAGAAGGTGTGCCTCCACTAGGTGTAGCGATTCGCACGTGAAGCCGACGGAGGTCGCAGAGAAATGGCGGTAGCGACTGTTTACTAAAAACACAGGACTCTGCAAAGACGAAAGTCGACGTATAGGGTCTGACGCCTGCCCGGTGCCGGAAGGTTAAGGGGATTTGTTAGCGCAAGCGAAGCTTTGAACTGAAGCCCCGGTAAACGGCGGCCGTAACTATAACGGTCCTAAGGTAGCGAAATTCCTTGTCGGGTAAGTTCCGACCTGCACGAATGGCGTAACGATTTCCGCGCTGTCTCAACCAGTGGCTCAGCGAAATTGAATTCTCGGTGAAGATGCCGAGTACCCGCGGTAAGACGGAAAGACCCCGTGAACCTTTACTACAGCTTGACAGTGACATTCGAAACAGTTTGTGTAGGATAGGTGGGAGGCTTTGAAGCTGGTACGCCAGTATCGGTGGAGCCAACCTTGAAATACCACCCTGGTTGTTTTGGGTGTCTAACCCAGGCCCGTCATCCGGGTCGGGGACACTGTCTGGTGGGTAGTTTGACTGGGGCGGTCGCCTCCCAAAGAGTAACGGAGGCGCGCGAAGGTTCCCTCAGGCTGATTGGAAACCAGCCGTAGAGTGTAAAGGCATAAGGGAGCTTGACTGCGAGACCAACAAGTCGAGCAGGTACGAAAGTAGGTCTTAGTGATCCGGCGGTTCTGTATGGAAGGGCCGTCGCTCAACGGATAAAAGGTACTCCGGGGATAACAGGCTGATCTCCCCCAAGAGTTCACATCGACGGGGAGGTTTGGCACCTCGATGTCGGCTCATCGCATCCTGGGGCTGAAGTAGGTCCCAAGGGTTTGGCTGTTCGCCAATTAAAGCGGTACGCGAGCTGGGTTTAAAACGTCGTGAGACAGTTTGGTCCCTATCTACCGTGGGCGCAGGATACTTGAGAAGAGCTGTCCTTAGTACGAGAGGACCGGGATGGACGTACCTCTAGTGTTCCAGTTGTTCCGCCAGGAGCAGTCGCTGGGTAGCTATGTACGGAACGGATAACCGCTGAAAGCATCTAAGCGGGAAGCCTCCTTCAAGATTAGGTATCCCTGGGTGTAACAACCCCTGAAGGCCCGTTGGAGACTACAACGTTGATAGGCCGGGTGTGTAAGCACAGTAATGTGTTCAGCTGACCGGTACTAATCGGCCGTGAGGCTTGACCATAAAAAATTAATCAGGTAAGGGGGGAGTAACCCTCCCCCCGAACCATTAATCAAATCAATCGAACTACAATCAAACGCCAAATACATTATTATGCAATTGACGAGATAGAATCGTAAGGGCGGTTTGCAAACCGCCCTTACAAACGATTTCTCGGTGGCTATGCCGAGGGGGTCACACCCGTTCCCATCCCGAACACGGAAGTTAAGCCCCTCTGGGCCGATGGTACTGCATGGGTAGCTATGTGGGAGAGTAGGTCGCCGCCGGGAATTAAAT
>NZ_BAZF01000043.1 GCF_000813145.1 Geobacter sp. OR-1
TTCACGCTGACGACCAAGAAGCACAGCGCGCATATCAGCGTAACCGCCAACCCGAGCCTCGGCAAGGCGTTCGGCTGCGTCGATTGCCATGCCAAGACCGTCAGCAGCAACGACACCATCAGCAACGAAGCGCTGCACGCCAACACCTTCAAAGACTACTCCGGTGTTCGTGCCGGCCGGAGCTACAACGTCACTGACGGCATCTGCAGCAACGTCTATTGCCACAGCGACGGCAAAGGGCGGATAAATGCGCCGTTCACCGCCGGAACCGGCTGGAACTCCGCAGTCGTCTTCAGCGACTGTAAAGGTTGCCACGGCAACGACACCCAGACCGGGTACTTCACCAGCACCGTCGGCGAGCCGAACTACAAGAGCGAAGGTCCGGGCTTATACAGAGCCAACACCCACACCGGAAGCCATGTCGGTGCCGGATTATCCACCTGCGCCAACTGCCACGTCGATTCGGTCACCGCTGCCGGAGCGATCAACGACAGCGGTTACCATATCAACGGGACACCTGACGTCCGGATCGGCAATGGCAGGAGCGGCAGCTACAACCCATTGGATAAGAGTTGCTCCAGTGTTTCGTGTCACGGTTCGGGAACATCAATCCAGTGGGGTTCGACAGCTGGTTGCGCCACTTGTCACGGCGATCTGACCACCAAGCCCGGGGTTCATGCCACGCACATCAGCGACATGATCACCAGCGGCCTGGTTACCATGTACAACTACACGGCCATCAAGTCCGACAACGGCAAGTACCGGATCGGTTGTGCCAACTGCCATCCGACCGATAAAGGGCATCATCAGGACGGCCATGTTGATGTAACGATAAACAGGAATAAAGTTGGTGGAAGTTCGCTGGCCGGGCTTAACAACGCCACTGTAGACTTCCTGAATACTCCGGGAAGCGGCATAACCGGGACTACCAAGGTCAGCGTTACCTGCTCCATGGTCTACTGCCACAGCAGTGGCCGGTCTACTGACCAGGCGCAGAACGATTTCAGGACCACACCCGACTGGTACAGTACTGCCGGTTCGGTGGCCAACCGCTGCGGCATGTGCCACGACAACCCGCCGCGCTACTCCGGCCAGTCGCACTATGTCGCGGAGAGCAGCCTTGGCAACAACGGGACTCCCCCTTACCAGGAATCGGCCCACCTTGTCGGCATTCATTTCAACAGTACTTACGTGGGCAACAGCGGCAACGGTTTCATCGGCTATACTGCAGCCGGCAATGCCGCTCATGGTAATGCTGGTCTGGCAACCACCGTCAGCTGCGTAACTTGTCATGACGGTATTGTCGATTCCGGCAAGCCGGACACCTATGCGATGTTCGGCACCGGCAGCCTCTTTGAATGCGCTTCCTGTCACACCTCATCCACCAGGACCAAGCTTCAGGCAGGCAATATCATTGGGACCAGTCTGCACGTAAACGGGAAAAAAGATGTTGCGTTCGTTTCCGGCACATTCAAGACCAAGGCCCAGCTCTCCAATGTCGCCAATGCCGGAGGATACTGGACACGTAACGGCGAATACAAGAATGACGCCTCGTTTGACAGTACCAATATCGGTGGGTCAAGCTGGGATTCACAGACCAAAACCTGTCTGACCGCCTGTCACGTCAATCAGCCCGGTATAACCTGGGGGAATGATAAGCTCCAGTGCATGAGCTGCCACGCAGATCAGTAGTATGGTGCAATGGGGATAGATACAATGAAGATTACACACGCAAGAAAAGGTGATGATATCATGGCAAAGCAGAAGAATTTTTCCTGCAGCTTTATAATACGCACCAAGGGGATCGCGGTAGGGTTGGTATCATGCCTGCTGCTGGTTGCCTTTCTCTCCCCATCGGATGTCGGGGCAGTTGACCTGATGCATAACAGCAAAGATACCGGGTCAACCAAATGGCCGGGTGGCTGGGGCGTTGCAGGCGGGAGATATGGCAAATTTACCTGTGCCACCTGTCATGAGCCGAATGCGAAAAACATAAAAAATATCCGCAAGACCATTTCGGTCATGAACAATACCTCGACCACGCACACCTTTCCCAACGGGCAGCTTTCGGTTGACGTCGCCTTCAAAAACGTAACCAGTATGGGGGATGACAGCAAAGTACACAGCAGTTCCAGCAGGATCTGCGAAGTTTGCCACAGCCAGACCCTGTACCACAATGCCGATTCCAGCAGGACACTGCCGGCAAACATGAATCATCCCACACCCAAGGCAGTCTGTACTTCCTGCCATTCGCACAACACCGGCTTTAAGGCTGCTTGCGGCGGCTGCCACGGCAATCCGCCCACATCCGTAACCCTTGGCGGCTATTCCGGCATGATCGGAACCCCGCGGGCGAGCAATGCACTGCCGACAGGCAATGCCGGGGCGCACCGGACTCATGCCAGTCACGATCTGAACTGCAATACCTGTCACTACATCAGTGACGGCACCACCAAGATGCCGGGACTCTCGAATACGATCCAGCTCGGTTTTTACGGTTTCGGCGGCAAGGTGACGAGCGGGACGTACGTGCAGTATTCCGGAGCTAACAGGGGTTACCCGATCAAGTCGAGCACCCCGAATACGACCATGGCGCCGATTGTGACAACGTATGTAAATGCCAACAAATGCAGCAACCTCTATTGTCACGGCGGCGGTGTAGCAACCGGCAGCAATTTGAGAGAACCGCTCACCGGCGGCACCAACATTATCCCGCAATGGACCGGAACAGGTCAGGCCACATGCGGTACCTGCCATGGCGCCGACGCCAGCAACCCCGTTACTACCGGGAGCCATATCAAACATGCCAAGAGTTTAGCCTCCGGCAACTATGAAATAGCCTGCACTAAGTGCCATCCGTCATCCAGCGGCAATTCCCATGTCCAGGGGGATCTCCCCTGGGATCTCGACACCTCAGACCCCAAAATAGGCGCAGCCGCAACCTACAGGGGCGAAGCGAGCGGTTTTACTGGTCAGCTGGCGCCGAGCGCCTCTTACGGCCAGTGCGCCAATATCAACTGCCACAGTGACGGCCGCGGCAATCCGGGAATTGTGGCATCACCGACCTGGGGGGATACTGCCGGGTTTGCCGACTGCGTTGGATGTCACGGCGGCAGTTCCGCATCCGCTTACCCGTTAATTCAGAATGCCCATAAGGCACACGTGAAGAACGAGAGCCCTGCTTACAACGGCGTTGCCTTCAGTTGCGTCGAGTGCCACAATGCGGTGGTAAGCGGCGATACGACTGTTTCTGACCGGACTCTGCATGTCAACGGCGCAAAGAACGTCAACTGGGGGCCCAAGTCTTCCGGCGGCATGGCATATAACGGCACTTGCGCCAATATCTACTGTCACTCCAATGGCCAGGGGAATTTCAAGACCCCTGGGCAATCGTGGACCGCTGTAACTACCGACGGCCAGGAGGGAACCGCCCAGTGCAACTTCTGCCACGGAGGCCAGGACGGCCAGTTTGCCGCTGTTTCATCCAACCGCCACAGAAACCATATCGGCAGCACCGGGCGACCGGTTCCGCACGCTCCGGTGACATGCTCAGGATGTCATACGAGGACGGTCTCTTCTGATGGTACCGCCATTGCCGGAGGTTCGGCCGGCAGCCATATCAACAAAGCTCTCAACGTCAACATGAAGAAGTTTGCCAACCTTTCCGGCGCCTGGACCAAGTCATCTTCAACCTGCGCCAACAGTTACTGTCACGGCATGCAGCCTGCCGTCTGGACCAATACCGCGATTCTCAATTGCGAAGGTTGCCACCGCGCCAGTAACTACACCAGTGGCACAGACAATTCCGGTCTCTCAAAGGCCCATCTCAAACATTTCAATACCGCTGCAATGCCGACCAACAGCCCTACTGACGGCTGGTCGGTTCAGAATCGATCGGCAAGCTCCAACATATTTACCTGCGGCGTCTGTCATCCAACCGATCCTGCCGCGACTCATGTGAACGGTCCCACTCCCAACGGCACAGCTGCGGAACTTGTAACAACGATCAACCTGCCGTTCACGGTCAACAAACCTGCTGCGAATCTTACCAATGCGGTGACCAGGGGTACAACCCCCATTAACACCGACGGCAGAGGATTCCAGTTTTCTTCCGGTACCACCTGCAGTACCTACTGCCACTCAAACGGCAAGGGTGGGGCGCCTGTTACAACGGCATACTGGTCTTCAACCACCATGAATTGCGGCGACTGCCACAACAAGGCCGGCGACGCTTCTCCGTCGTGGTCGGGTGCGCATAGCGGCCATCTGGACAGCAAGATTTCCACCGTAACCTGCAATTCCTGCCATGCCGGGACTGCTTCGGGCAACAACACCCTGATTGCGAACCGCCGTGATCGCCACCCCAACGGTTTTATCAACGTGACCGGCAACAGCGTAGCAGGCTCACTCAGTTATAATGGCGACACCTGCGCCAATGTGTACTGTCATCCGACCAACTCTCCTTCATGGGAGGGTGGAACTCTTGATGCCAAATGCGCGTCGTGCCATGGTGGCAACGTGGCGTCGACAAACCCGATAGATTCCAACGGCCATCGAGCCCATGTGCACAACGATGCGGGCCGGTTCAAGAACTTCAATTTCAACTGTTACGAGTGTCACTTCAATACCGTTTTCCGGGGCGACACCTCAATAAGTACCAAGTCAAACCATATCAACGGCACTAAAAACGTGGCTTGGGGTCCGCGTGCTGATGGTACCGGGACAATTGCCTTTGATCCTGCAGTAAAATGCACCACCTATTGCCACTCCAATGGCGCCGGGCTGTTCAAGAATCCTCCCAAGATCTGGAGCGCGATGACCAATGCCGATGAGGGGACGATCAATTGCGACTATTGCCATAAAGGGATCTTCGGCAACGTTTCAACAGTATCGAGTGGTCGCCATACCAACCACGTTACCAATTCCGGTACCATCCCGCATGTACGTCTGACCTGCAATGACTGCCATTCCAATACCGTTGCCAGCGACGGCCAGTCGATCTACAACGGGACCGATGTCAAGCATATCAACAAGCAGCTGGATGTTACCTTTTTGAAATTGGGGAACTTCTCCGGAAACTGGACGAAAGGCACTAATACCTGCAATAACACCTGGTGCCATGCGAGGAGGCCGCAGAACTGGATAACCGGTACCAACAGCTGCAGTACCTGCCACGAGGCCAGCAACAGGGCGGCATACGGGCTTTCTTCCAGTCACGTAAAACATTATGCCACCAGCACCCGCGCATCGGTGTCCACCGGCTGGTTGAGCGACAACAGGTCCGGCACCAGCGGGAATATTTTCGGATGTGGTACCTGTCACCCTGGAGGACCCAACGAGCAAACCACCTACCATGTCAGCGGTCCTGCTGCTGCCAACGGCTCGGCAGCCCAGGTCGTCCTGCAGTTGCCGTTCAATGTCCCTGCCGGAGCAACCCGTCCTGAGACGGTATTCAGGGGGATGAGCGGTTTGGGGATGGACGGCGCCGGATATATCTTCTCAAGAGGTACCAACTGCAATACTTACTGCCACTCGGACGGCAGGGGCGGACCGCCAAAGGCGATCATGAGATGGGCCAAGGTTACAGCCAGTTGCGGGAATTGCCACAACAAGTCCGGCGACAATCCGGCGACAACAACGTGGTCAAAGGCGCACGACAAACATGGAACCGCTTACAACGGCAACACAACGGTAACCTGCGGGGCATGCCACTATTCTACCGCCACCAATAATACAACCCTCAGATCCCGCCGTCTCCACCCCAACGGGTTCAGAAACATATCTGTAAGCACTGCTGTTGGAACCGGCGCCTTCAAATGGAACCCTGAAACCCAACAGTGCAAGAACGGCTACTGCCACGGACAGGGGCGATCATTCACCGACTACTCCACCGGATTTATCTCATGGGGTGGGAACAACCCGGTCCCGACTCAATGCGACAGCTGTCATGCCGGCGGGACTACCACCGGGCCTTCTTATGCCAACGGCACCAATGGCAAGGCCAATAGCCATCCAAAACACCATGGCGAGCCTTGGGGGTTCAGCTGCGACTACTGCCACTATAATGTCACAAACAACGGCACTACGATAACCAACGTAGTGAACCATGTTAACAAGGCATATAACATCAACCCGAACACATCCAGGATATTTATCGGTCAGGCGGTCAACTTCAATGCTACCGCAACAACCAGCCCGCCAACGACCAAATCGAGTTGTACCAACGTTTACTGTCATGGTGGCGCTACGCTGAACAAGGTTTATGTGTGGGGTGGAACCAACAAATGCGGTGACTGCCATTTTGCCAATAACGATGTGGTCAATTATGGGTTCAACAACAGCACCATGGCCAAGATTGGCCGGGCCGAGTGGAGCTACTCCGGCCATGGCAAGCAGACCGGCACATACGATGTCACCGGTAGCCCGTTTGCAGGCTTCTCGACCTCGGCCCGGGTGGCCGGGGCAACCGGCGACCCGTGCCTCTACTGCCACGAATACGACGCCGTGCCCCATGGCAACACCGCCAACCCGATGCGGCTCAGAAACTTCAACGATCCCGTCTACGGTAAGAACGGCGTCTGCCTGGCCTGCCATGCCACCGGCGCCAAGGGTGTC
>NZ_BAZF01000042.1 GCF_000813145.1 Geobacter sp. OR-1
ATGATAGTCGGCCGTTTTTTATTGCTCGATCAGCGCCCGGCAGTTGTTGATCCCACTATCTCCAGGCCAAATTCCCCGGATTCCTTCGGAATATTTGAAAAGACAACAACGAACGGAATTGCTTTCCCAGGCTGCACACCAAGATTTGACAAAGAATCACCGAACTGATTTGCCATTACTCCGTCTATTTTTGTCATCGGCAAAGTTGACAACTGCTCTTGAGTTAACGAGTTCCCGCAATATACGCTTTTGCTGGTCAGGGCACCACCCTTGGCATCATAAACCGTTGCTTTGAGTTGTATTGACGCCCGGGGCTTTTTAAAAACATTTACTACTTCGCCTTTTATTACAAGCAGCTCTCCAGAATCCCTGTTCCTGATGAATTCGCTCCTTGTATTTCTTATAGAAATTCCACCCTCTTCTTTGTTTTCTATACCTGCCCAGCGGGAAACAGCAGTTAGCCCTAATCTTTCGAAAACTTCCGGTCCTTTCAGCATAAAATAGAGACCGCCACCTCCAAGTATGATGATTGAGACAACGGAAATTGCCACTACAACAAGAGGCAACCTGGACTTACCCAATCTTCTGGAGGAAATTGCCGGGGGGGGGATCTCATCTGCAGCAATATCAGAAAAAGCGACAGGTTGCGAAGATTGATCTTTAGATGTATCCGGGATCGGGAAGTCAGTGATTCTTTCCTCCTGGCTAAGAGACGCTGTTTCATTTTGTTTAGCAATTTCATTTTGATCAACGTCCCACGAGATCCCTGCAGAGAAATCAAAGTCATCAGAACCTATCGAACTGACAACGTCCTGAGATCCATAAACTTTGTCAGTTGAGACATCTCCAGCCTGATAACTGGAGATCGGCAGATCAGATCCGGCGGATTCAACAGGAATATCGAAAAAAGGCCCTGACTCAGTCGAAACTGTTTCTTGCGAAAAAACTTCCTCACGCGATTGCTGATAATCATCTCCATAGGAATCAGAATCTGCGCCTACGGCCATTGCATCACTTTCGAGATTATCCGTCCCTATCTGAATTTGATCGGCCGCCGGTTCAAAATCGCCCTGGGTACTATCAGGTATCCCCTCTTGCGTATCTTTGAAATCGAATCCTTCACTTCCGGCCGCCTCGGCCTCTATACTGTCATTATCGCGCCCCTGATTGCCAACCCGAATAAGATCCGCAAAGCCGGCTTCGCCAGCAATGTTAATACCCTCAGGGGTACTAGAGACCAAGCCATTCAACAAGGCATCAAAATCAGGCTCCTCAATCTTTTCTGCCCGCTCCTTCTTGACAACAAATATATGCCGGCATTTTGAGCAGCGAACCCGTACCCCTTCTTCCTTAACTTTTGCATCATCAAGTTTGAATCGGGTAGAACAAAGTTCACACTGGACGATCATAATAGCCCCAAAAAACTCAATAGATAATTATTTTGCGACATTTACTGTAACTATTATTTCAACATACTCTGTGCGGACAACATGCGGAAAACAGTAAAAGAGGAAAACCTTAATCAGACGAAATGATCAGGGTTCAACTGAAGATAGCCCTTATAGTGTCAATCGTTTCAGACACTCAGAATACAGCAAGGATAATGCTTGAGACTCTATAACAGAAAGGCATAAGAGTGTCAAATCATTATGGCCTTTGCCGGTGCACTATGGTATAGTGTGACAGTTGACTATTACTGTGTCTAGGGGACGAGATGAAATTCACCTTACTCTGTAGTATCATGCTCCTTGCTTTCACTTCAGCTACAGCTATTGCTGCCCCGCAAATCAATGTCCAGCGCCCCTTGCACAACTTTGGTACACTCGTGCAAGGGAAAAAACTGGACCATACATTTGTTATCAAGAATACCGGCGACTCCCCTTTAAAAATATCCCGTATCCGGCCGGCTTGCGGCTGTACAGCTGCCAATGCTTCGTCTCCGGTAGTAAATCCTGGGAAAACCTCGGATATCAAAGTATCATTCAACTCTTCCAACTTCTTTGGCAATGTAAGCAAAACCATTGCCGTCGAAAGTAATGACCCTGCAACCCCGGTGTTCACGCTGACATTGACAGGTAATATCGTTGAAGAGATTTCGGTCAAACCCAAACAGGTGAATCTAGGTCAAGTCAAAACAGATGCCGCAACGACAAACATAGTTACTGTTGAAAACCGCGGCAATAAACCCCTGAAACTGACATCAATAAAGAGTCCAATGCCGCAATTATCCGCCAAGGCCGACAAAACACTGCTCAAGCCGGGAGAATCTGCCAAAATAACCGTTGTCGTTACGCCGCGACGAGATGATCGGATGCTGAGCGGTTACCTGTCTATCTCGACTGACAACCCGGACAAGCAGGAAATAATGATTCCGGTGTATGGTTCGCTAGCGAAATAACCGATTTTCACTTTTCCTTCAACTCCCCGTATGCCCTTTCAACGTTTACTTCAAAAAAGGTTCTATATCCCGGAAGATTAATATATTGCGGGATTTTGAATTCTTTTTTGGTTACGGCAAGAGAATCTCCTTTTTCAATGTGACGTAACACCTCGGTCAAAAAATCCTTCATGAACATTCTGAACTGGGTTATCCCCTCAGTATCAGTTACTCTTCCGACTCCTGGAATAACAATATTTGCCGAAAGGGATTCAAGGAATTCCAGACTTATCACCCACTCTCGCATGAATCCGGTTCCCATGTAACCAATTGACCGATTGAATACCAAGTCAGAGGTAAACAATACTCCTTCGCTTGGGACATAAACGATTAAATCGCCTTTACTATGGCCGAAGTCCGTATTGCTGAGAACTATCGACAAATTCTCTCTCTGTAAAGTCAAGCCTTTTTCAAAAAAGGTTACCGGATTCTTAACCTGACGGTACTCGCTTTTCAGTGCCTGCCAGGTCTGCCAAGATGTAATTATCTCGGCGTTTACCGGGAGGTCTACATCTATATAGTTATACCCGCTATGATGATGGGTAAGTATTATCTCTCGTACAGGATTTTGCGTGATCTTGCCGATCTCGGCTACCAATTCCCGAACTGTTTCTTGGACAAAATGGGCTCCGGCCAGGATTACATGACTTCCGGTCACGATGAACATCGCATTGCTGGCAGCTTTTCCGCTAGGCAATGCAATCGCTGCATACACGGAGTCCGAGACTTTTTGGATATCATAATGTTTCCCTGCAAAAGCCTTCTCAGAACCAGTAAACAGAATCATAACCAGGCAACAAACAATGAATATTGAACGAATCGGCATTAATTCTCCGGACTAGGTGTTGGGTTTGAAATGCTGCGATTGAACGGATCACGAAGCAGTAACAACAGATTAACCCTTGAGTTAAGCAGGAAATTGGTGTAGATATGATGACGCGGGCGGTTAGCTCAGATGGATAGAGTACAGGCCTCCGAAGCCTGGGGTCGTGGGTTCGAATCCCATGCCGCCCGCCAGATTTTCCTCTCCACAAAATACTATTTCATTACCCTGCTTATACTTTTTCCTGTGCATCCTCGTTCGAATCCCGCTCCTCCCGGTCGTATTCGGCCTCATCTTCAAGCTCCTGGGCCTCTTTAGACATCATCAGGGCCTCCTTTGAAATATTGACCGAATCGGATTTCGCCTTCTCTTCAGCCCTCAGAAAAGCGTCTTTGGCCTTTGATACCGTCATTATCTGAGCAGTCTGGGCATGGGGATTCACTTCAGCAGGATTCATGAGTACGCTGTTTGCAGTAATCTGAGGCGTTGACATTTGTCACCTCCGTTTTGAAGAATTATATCACTTCCAACCGGTTTCCAAGAAAGAAAAATCCCTGGATAACCGGATCAGGGAGATAAAGGAGGGCACACTCTCTTATTATCGCAGATTCCCACTCCCTCAAGACGCAGCAGCCAAGACTTCGATGCCAATCCTCCCGGAGCGGAATAGCCGGTAAGCCCACCGGATTTGGCAACAACCCGGTGGCAAGGGATAATCACCGGTAGCCGATTTGCCGCCATGGATGCGCCAACCCCTCTCGCAGCCAGTGGCCTGCCTATTGAAACCGCAACTGCTGCATAACTCATTGTCGAACCATAGGGGATTTTTGCTACTTCCATATAAACATCATGCTGAAAAGCAGTAAAACCGCTCATATCAATCGGCAGTCCGAAAGTAACCTTCTCACCTTCAAAATAGGCAGCAAGAAGCCCGGCAGCAGCCGCTGCAATCCCCCCTCCTTCGCGGATATCCGGCCAGTTACTTATTATCCGTGCAATCATTTCCTCCCTGCCATTGCCGCCAAATGGGAGAAAAACCTCAACCAGTCCGTCATTTCCGGCAACAACGCCCCCCCATCCCGGAGAAGAGCTATAGAGCGAGTAACAACAGCCATTTATCGTACATTTCATGATTCCCTCTTTCTGTTAAACTTCTTCCGCACCATTTCAAAAGCGTCATGTACCTCGTCACACCGCAACAGCCAGGTACACCCTATATAGACAGCGGCAACACCGGCGACGGTTCCACCCATGAGCCCGGCCTTTAACAGTCGACCGCCCGGCTGCGACCAGTCGGTAAGCCCCATGGCCCACCAGGCGATCATGGCAACCGGGATGGAAGCGACCATGGATTTGGTTGCTACAGCGGTTATCCCCCTTGCTCCGAACGGGCCTAGCTTCCTGCGTAGCAAGATGGCAAGCAATGCCAGATTCCCAAAGGCGGAAAGAGTCGAGGCCAACGCGAGCCCCCCATGTAAAAGCGGCCCCATAAGGATCAGACTCATGACAACATTTATGACAAATGCGATGAATGCAGTTATAACAGGGGTTCTCGTATCCTTGAGTGCATAAAAGGCTGGCACCAGTACCCTTACCATTGCCACAAACGCAAGGCCCAGAGAATAGTAAACCAATGCCTCGCCGCATCGTTGCGCCTTGTCGAAACCGAATTCCCCCCCCATGAACAGAAGGCTGAATATCGGCGTTGAACAGACAATAAGCCCTGCCATGGCCGGGATGGTAATGTAAAGTATCAGTCTGAGGCCGAAAGCAAGGGTATCCTTAAGCGCAGGAATCTCACCGCTAGCCGCCTGTCTGCTCATGGACGGCAGCACTGCCTGCGCTACCGAGACGGTGAAAATCCCTTGCGGGAATTCAAACAGCCGTTGCGCGTAGTAGAGATAGGAGACGCTCCCTTGAGGCAACAGAGACGCAAGAATATTCCCCACCGTAATATTCAGATAGTAGACACCGACCCCGAATATGGAAGGCCCCATTAGGAGGGAGATCCTTCTGACTGCCGGGTGCCTGAACGCAAATGACGGTCGGATCGGAAAACCCATACGGTACAGGGTCGGGAGCTGAAGAAGCAGTTGCAGCACACCGCCGACTAGTACGCCGACCGCCAGGGCCGTGATCGGAACCTCGTACCGATCATGCAAAAGCCAGGCACAGAGGATCATTGATATGTTCAAAAACACGGTCGAAATCGCCGGGGTGAAAAAATGCCGGACTGTATTCAGAATGCCCATGCATAACGCTACCAGGCTTATGAAAAAGATGTACGGAAACATCAACCGGTTGAGAAAGACGGTCAGATCGTATTTTTCGGTTACAGCGCGAAACCCGGGGAACATGAGCCCGACTATCTGTGGCGAAAAAATGATCCCCAGCAGAGTAATCACTGCCATTAGTATGGTTAGAAGGGTAAAACAGATATTGGCAAGTTCTCGGGCAGCCTCTTCTCCTTCCTTGCTCAAGGTCTCGGAAAAGGTCGGGACAAAGGCCGAAGTGAGCGCCCCTTCGGCAAAAAAACGGCGGAGCATGTTGGGGATCTGGAACGCTGCGAAGAATGCGTCTGTGTAAAGCCCGGCGCCAAACAGTCTTGATACGACCATATCGCGCACCATCCCCATAATTCGCGAAAGGATCGTTGCAGCTCCCAACACCCCCGCAGCTCTGGCAACATTCCGTTTTTCCGACATCCTATCCCCTGTCAGTAGCAATCTTGGCTGTTTATCATAGTTACGCGTTAAACTGGTAATATTTTAACTGATCAGGCAACTCTCCGGAGATATCGGTTGACTTTGTTCCTGCACTGCATTATTAGTTTGGATTTAATTGCTGTTTATGTCAGAAGAAGGCCGTTTGGTCAGCAACGCGGTCTCCGGAGCTGCCCATGAAATACTATCCTCACATAGCATTGCTGCTGATTATTCTAGGGGCTTCCGGCGCAAATGCAATGAAATTCTCCGCTTACAACGGTGATGTCTATTTCGACCACAGAATGCACCGTCTGATCTACGATTGCAAGTCGTGTCACGAAGGACCGCCGCAACATTTTGAATTGGATCACGAATCAGGCCACAAGCTCTGCATCGGATGTCACAGAAAAGAGGGGAAAGGCCCATCCCGTCACTGCAGCGACTGCCACAAGACATCCTGACAGCAGTGACATCTTCCCCATGAAAATTCCCATTCTTTTAATCATCCTGTTGATCGCAACGGCAGTAACGGCAACGGATCTTTTGCATCCCGGAAAATTCAGTACCGGTGATCTCTCCGGCTGGTCCGATAAAATATTCAAAGGGAAAACAACATATTCCCTTGTCAATGAAGGGGACAAAACCGTTCTCAAGGCACACAG
>NZ_BAZF01000041.1 GCF_000813145.1 Geobacter sp. OR-1
GATCTCGTTGAAGTCGCCGCTGTATTGATCGGTGATCTTGGGCGGGATATCGCCCTTGGCGATCCGGTCGACATACTCGGCCGCGACGTTCAGCGGCCCGATGACCGCATCGAGGGTCTCGTTTACCCCCTGGACGATCTTACGGAAGTCACCCTGATGTTTGGAGGCATCGGCTCTGGTGTCGAGCTTGC
Source organism: Geobacter sp. OR-1 (assembly GCF_000813145.1). GTDB lineage: Bacteria > Desulfobacterota > Desulfuromonadia > Geobacterales > DSM-12255 > Geoanaerobacter. The sequence goes on from NZ_BAZF01000041.1 coordinate 192, forward strand.
CGGCAACGGCGGCGGCGGAGAGCATGTTGGCGTCGGCAACCAGGGCGTTGACGGCGTCGATGGCCTGGTTGAGGTTGTTCTTGATCTCGTTGAAGTCGCCGTTGTAGGAGTCGGTGATCCGCGGCGGGATGTCGCCTTTGGAGATCCGGTCGACATATTCGGCGGCAACGTTCAACGGCCCGATGACCGCATCGAGGGTGTCGTTGACACCGGCCACGATCTTCTGGAATTCACCCTGATGTTTGGAGGCGTCGGCGCGGGTGTCGAGCTTGCCGGCGACGGCGGCGGCTGAGAGCATGTTGGCATCCGAAACCAGGGCCTTGATCGTTTCCACCATGTTGTGCATAGCTACGACGATGCTCGCCTTGTCTTTGCCGTCTATATCGAGCTGCATGGAGAGGTCGCCTACGGCCACGCACCCGGCGACCTCGGCGACAAAGGCCGGTTCACCGCCAAGCTGACGCTTGATCTCGCGGGTAACCGTGATCCCGATCCCCAGCCCAAGAATCAGCGCCACTACGGTCAGGATTGCCATCATCTTGATCGCCAGAGCCTCATCCTCTTCAATCTTCTTGGTCGCCGCGTCGACATTCTTGTCGACCAGATTAACAAGACCGTTGAGTGCGGCATCGAGATCGGTCCCGGCTTTCTCCGCCTTTTCCTCAAGGCTGGCCGCTGCGCTCAATTTGCCCTGCAGGAGCAGGACCATCACCTGGTCGGCCTCCTGATCGAAGTCCTTGTATTCTTTCTCAATCGCTTTCAGATGCTCGGATACCTCCTTAAACTCCTTCTGGGCAACGGCATCACCGGCAGTCTCCTTGAGCGCCTTGTCAATCAGGGCGTCGCTTTTCTTCAACAGCTCTGCCGACTCTTTGACCTTTTTCACGAACTCCTCTTCGGTTTTCTTCAGCTCCGCCGTTTGATTGGTGATACCCAGGCGGATGGCGCGCTGGAGCATGACTTCCTGTTCCTTCTGAATCCCGGAGATATCGTTGATTGCCGCCGTAAGCGGTATCTCCCGCTCATCCAGAGCCTTGATCTCGTCTCCGGTGCTCTTAAGCTGCAAAATACCGTATCCGGCCAGAGCACACATAATAATGATCAGAATGCCCGCGAGTCCGAGTATCTTGGTGCCTATCTTCATGTTTTTCATGATGTTCATATCGATCTCCTTGGTGTTTAGTGAAACCCCGTAACATTCAACCTTGATATCCGGTCAGTTCGGCATATAGGTCATGTTCACAGCTCCGCTGTCCAGGTCGTAATACGCACCCATTACTTTCACCATGCCATCTTCTACCGCTTCCGAAATGATCGGCGCTGCCGTACGGATCTTTTCCGCAACCTGCTTGACATTCGACCTGATGCAGGTGTCGAGAAGCTCGCCGTGTCCGGAATGGCGGGCTTTACCTTTTTCCACGGCCGGCTTTATCATTTCCACGACACTTTTGATATTCCCAGGCGCTTCTCCTCCCTGCAGAGCTGCCGTTACTGCTCCACAACGCTCATGCCCCAGCACGAGCACCAGTTTTGTGCCGAGATGATCCACTGCGTACTCGATACTCCCCAGTGCGATGGAGTCGACAATATTGCCGGCAGTCCGCACCACGAATATATCGCCGTACCCCTGGTCGAACAGCAGTTCCGGAGGCACCCGCGAATCGGAACAGCTGACTACCACCGCTTTCGGATGCTGAGCCCTGGCAAGCTCCGTCCTTCGGGCAACCGTCCTGTTGGGTCCTTTTGCATGCCCCGACACATAGCGCTTGTTGCCATTGAGGAGCTGATTAAGCGCCTCATCGGCGTTGATACCGGCAACATGCTCACCGTGCCCCCCTCCACCATGGGATGCCGTCGCCTTTTGGCTATGACCTTTTGCAGCGTGCTTCTCCTTTTTCGCCGGAGTGTGCGCTGCAGGCTTGTTGCCGTTGTCGCCATGGACGGCCGTCACTGCTTTCCCCTCTCCGTGCGGGGCAGTCTTCTCCATGCCGGCCTTGAACTCCTCGACCCTCTTGTCGATGCCGGTTTCAGCCCAGGCCCCACCGGCAATCAGGGGAATCAGGATGAAGCTGCTAAGGAACTTTGTGCTGGGTTTAAGGTCGTAGAACCATTTCATTTTTGGCCCCTCCGTTTGCTTAAAATCACCTCTCATTTGCTTCAACACGCAAAATTTGCTCAACTATATAGAAAGTGCGATTGTATTGGCAGCCATGTAAATTCTGCACAACATGTAAGAGCCACCGCGGATCGTCAGAGCATTCAACAGTTGATCGCCAGATCAAGCGACACAATTGCAGCCGCTATGTGGACTATTAATGGACGGATCGTCGCTGCTGTTTGCCCGCATCCTCTTCCAGAATTGGTCCCAGTGACATCGGCATTCCTTGAGAATGCCGCATATCATTGACCTTGCTTTAACCGTTTACCTTTGAGGTACATTTTGTTTATTCGGATAAGAGAAGGTGGAAATGAATAAGGGATATCGATAAGGAGATAAGGGATTACCTTAGAGGGATATAATGTTACTCATAGCTCTATCAGCCTACTACTTTCGGCGCAATGACGCTGTACTCGAAAGTGAACACCTTAATATACTGGAACATTTATTTAATCGAGAGTGATCATCCCCTCACGAAGCGCTAACTTTGTAAGGTCCGCAACGTTCGTAAGCTTCAGCTTTTTCTGGATATTTGTTCGATGGGTCTCAATGGTCTTGATGCTCAGTTCCAGTTTAAAAGCAATCTCCTTGGTATTGTAACCCTCGGCAATCAGCTGCAACACCTGGCACTCACGCTCAGACAGGGATTTGAGCTTGGAGGGCTGATTGCGATGATTCATCTGGTACTCATCAACGATGATGTTGGTTATCCTGCTGCTCAGGTAGACCTCGCCCCTGCAGACCGTGCGGATGGCCGTTGCCAGTTCGTCAACGGCGCAGTCTTTGAGAAGATAGCCCCTGGAGCCGGCTTCCAACGCCTCCAGCACGAACCGCCGCTCGTCGTGCATCGACAATGCAAGCACGTGCATATCCGGGTTAGCCGCTTTGATCCGTTTGATCGCCTCGATTCCGTTCATTTTTGGCATGCTCATGTCCATCATCACCAGATCAGGAGATAGCTCCATGGCTCGCTGCACCGCCTCAATGCCATTTTCCGCCTCGGCGACTATGGCTATGCCTTCTTCCTCTTTCAACAGCGAAACCAGACCTTGCCTAACAATCTGGTGGTCATCGACCAGTAGTATCGTAATTCCCATCATTACACTCCTCTGCCAATTCATTTTTATCGAGTGGCGCCCATAAAGAGATATTACTCCCCAGGCCGATTTTGGCGTCTATATAAACTCGCCCATCAAGGTGTTCAATACGCTGACAAATACTCAGCAGTCCGAACCCCCCATGAACACCATGCTGTCGCAGTGATTTCGCAGAGTCAAAACCAATACCGTCATCCCGGACTGTCAACCTCAACTCATTGGACTCTCTGACAATTTCAATAACAACATTCTGTGCCCGGGCGTGTTTGGCAACGTTGACCAAGAGTTCCCGCACCATCTGGAAAATAGTTACCTTGACCTCTTCGCGCAGCGGCTTGGGCGCTCGGTCATCGCGTAGCTCCACCAGGAAGCCATGCTCAGCCTGGAAGCGCTCGCCCAAAGTCTCCAGCGCGGCACCAAGACCGACTTCATAGAGAAGCGGTGGGCTTATCTCCAATGTCAGCGACCGTACCGAACGGATCGAATCCTCGACGAGCCTGCGGACCTCTGCCAGATCATTTGCAGGAAGCTGGCCATGCATCTTCAGATGTGAATCAAGCTTTATCTTGGCAAATGCGAGTGTCTGACCAATCTGGTCGTGGAGTTCAACAGCCAGCCGTCGCCGTTCCTTTTCTTCGGCAAGGGCAAGCTCTGCCGAAAGAGCGGTCAGCTGTTGCCGGTTGCTGATCAGCGCCTCTGACATGGCATCAAAAGCACGCCCAAGTTCTCCCAGCTCTCCACCGGAAACATGGTCGGAAATGCGAACATTAAGATTCCCTTTTGATACCTGCCTGGTCGCCTGCAGCAACAAGGCAATCTTATCCAGTATCCCACGTTTGCAGATATAGGCTGCCAGGGCAACTACCATTGCAGTACTGAACGTAAGCACCACGATGTTGAACCAGAACGAGGAGTTTGCCCTTCTGGAAACAATCTCTGCAGGAATCCCGGTACGGACATACATGTAGGGCGTTGCCTCGCTATCCAGGCGGAGTTTCTTGTAGGCAAAGATCCGGGGAATATTCAAGTTGCCGCTCCCGGCAAAGGTCCCCTCGTCTGGCCCTGCCTGCATAAAGCGAAAATGGTCCGGCCGGTCAGGCCTGCCGATCAGATCAGGCAAAATATTATGAAACAGGATCGTCCCCTTGTGGTCGAACAGCGTGAGTGAGGTTTTCTGCGGCAACTCACTTATTTTCAGCTTTTTGTCATAATGGGAAAGGGATAATGAAATGACACCTACGTCCCTTATCCGCCCACCGTTATCCTTGAATGGATAGGCAAAGCTAATAATCGGTTGATTTAAAAGGCGTCCGATGATGTATTCACCGGAGGAAAATCGGCCAGTACTCACGGCATTTCTGAAGAACCTCCGGTGTCCGGCATTCATCGGTTCTTTCACCGGCACCGCTGAAGCCCAGAGCGAACCGTTAGCGTCAAACATCACAAAATTTGATATCTGCGGATGCGTCCTGATCATTTCGGCAAGCAGCCGGTTTACCTTTGCGGAATCACGCTGTTGCACCGCAGGGAGGTAAGAGATGGCACTGAGCAGCTGCTCGGCTCCCGCCAGCAGGACCTCCTGGTCATTCTTTATCTCGCCGGCAAGCCGCTCCACCACAAGGGTTGCATCAAACAGGTCATGCTGACGCTCCTTATGGGCTGAATAAGTCATTATGCCCAGAGGGACCACGGCCATAAGCAAAATGATAATAAGAATATAGGTGCGAATCGTAGGCAAAAGCAAACTACCCGTTCCGTCTCCTGGTAGTGGCATTCATTTCGCCATTAACTTCACCAGATGACTACAGACCATTTTGATAACACAGCCTTGTCACAAAGATCTTTTCCAGTGAGATCGATTAAAACCATCGAAGCATCAAACTATGAGGTTATGAATTGATAATCGGAGAAAGATGAGAAGCCCTCAATAAGGGATTCCCTTAGCAGCGAGAGCTAAAAACCCTTAGAGAATACCAATAACAATAAACTACTGCATGATCAGACCATCTTTTCCACTATTCTTACAATTGAAACGCCATGGTTGCCCATGGCGCTTTGTGTCACTATCATGCCTTGCCGGTTTCCGTCTGCTCAGGCAGCGGCCTGGCTGCCGCCTCCCTGCATCGATTCCATATCTTCAAAGGTAAAGACCTTGTCGATATTGAGGATCATGATGAAGGTCTCGTTATGCTTGCCCATGCCGATCAGGAACTCGGTGTTGAGCTTGGTCCCGATCCGCGGCGCTGCTTCGATCTGCTCCGGCTCCAGTTCCAGGACCTCCTGAACCGAATCCGCCAAGGCCCCGACTATGGAGGTGTCGCCGTCCAGGGCGATCTCCATGACGATGATGCAGGTGTTGACGGTCTTTTCCGTGGCGGTCATCCCGAATTTGAGCCGCATGTCAACCACCGGTACGACGCTCCCCCTGAGATTGATAACGCCCCGCATGAAATCAGGGGTCTGGGGGACTTTGGTAACCGTGGTGAAGTCAAGGATCTCGCGGACCTTGGCGACGTTGACGGCAAAGACTTCATCACCGAGCTTGAAGGTGAGACACTGTATCGTTTCCGTTATCCCTGCTACGCTCATTTTATCCTCCGTGAATAACTTCTGTGAATAGTGAATGGTGAATAGTGAAGATTTGATTCTTTCACTTTCACTATTCACCTTTCACTGTCTTTTTCACTTTTCACCGCCTTTTTTCACCTTTCACTATTCACCTTTCACCGCCTCTAGTATTTCTCGAATTCTTTATCCAGCTGGTCTTTCCCCAGATTAAGCCCGAAACCGCTCTCATTGACGGCCATCTTTTTCGGGGCCTTGGCTACCAGCTGCTTGGGCTTGGCACTTTCAGCAGGCGATGACGGTGGCTGCGCCGGCAGTTGCCGCTGGCTGCTCCTAAGGTCCGACAGGTCGAGTTTGAAGAAGCCGATGGAGCTGATCAGCTGATCGGCCTGGCCGGATAACCCGGTGGCGGTGGAGGCCATCTCTTCGGCAACGGCGGCGTTCTGCTGGATGACCTGATCGAGCTGCTGGATGGCTTTGTTGATCTGCTCGGCGCCGGTGTCCTGTTCTTTGCTGGCGGCGGAGATCTCCTGCACCAGTTCGGCGGTCCGCTGGATGTCGGGCAGGATGCCGGCGAGCATGGCACCGGCCTTTTCCGCGACCTCGACGCTGGAGCCGGACAGCTCGCTGATCTCGCCGGCGGCGTTCTGGCTCCGTTCGGCCAGTTTCCTGACCTCGGAGGCGACGACTGCGAACCCTTTGCCGTGTTCGCCGGCACGCGCCGCTTCAA
>NZ_BAZF01000040.1 GCF_000813145.1 Geobacter sp. OR-1
CAGCGCCCCTGCAACCGACGTCGCTGCGACCCTGCTGGCAGTGGTGAGCGAGAAGACCGGTTATCCGGTTGAGATGCTGGCCCTGGAGATGGGGCTTGATTCCGATCTCGGCATCGACTCCATCAAGCGGGTCGAGATCCTCTCCACCCTGCAGGAACGGCTCCCCGGAGCCCCGGTTATCGGCCCGGAACAGCTCGGCACCCTCCATACCCTCGGCGAGATCGTTGCCTTCCTCAATGCCGGTGCATCCATAGGGGCGCCGCTTGATGCGCCCTCATCAATCCCTGCAATACAGGGCGCAGCAAGCAGCGCCCCAACAACCGAAACGGCCCTGTTGCCGGAGCCACCGGCAGTCACTGCCAAGGCATCGGTAGTGAACCGGAGCGCCATTGTCCCGGTTCCGCTCCAGCCTGCTGCGGATAAACTCGATCTCGCCGGCGGCGAGTTCTGGATCACCGACACCGGATCGCAGTTTTCGCGCGAACTGGCCTCTAACCTGAGAAGCCGGGGTTATGCAGTCAGGACCATCACTCCCGGCGATGCCGTCGACAGCCTCCCTGATGCCGACATTGCCGGCCTGGTGATCTGCGCCCCTTCGACAGGAACAAGCGACCAGTTCATCGAAGAATCGTTTCTCCTGCTCAGGAGGGCAGCCACCCCGCTCCGGCGTGCCGGTTCGGCCGGTGGTGCGGTCTTTGCCACTGTCTCACGCCTGGACGGCAAATTCGGCTGCGGGGCTGGCATGACCCTCACCGATCCGCTTTCCGGAGGGCTGGCCGGATTGTCCAAGACCGCATCCCGGGAGTGGCCGGAAGTATCGTGCCGGTCGATAGACATCGGCAACTTCTCGAACGAGGCTGCGGCTGCCGGCGCTGTTGCCAACGAGATCTTCTCGTCCGGACCGGTCGAGGTCGGACTGACCTCGAAAGGGCGGATAACCCTGACCCTAACCGAACTGCCGCTGCCGACCCCTGCCAAGAATCCGCCGGTGCAGAAGGGAGAGGTGGTTGTGATTACCGGCGGCGGACGCGGCGTGACCGCGGCGGCGGCAATCGCGCTGGCCAAGGAGTATCGGCCGCATCTGGTCCTCCTCGGCAGGAGCCCGGAGCCTTCGGCAGAACCGGAATGGCTGGCGCCGCTCAAAGACGAAGCCGGTATAAAGCGGGCAATTCTCAAGCACGCCGGAGAAAAGCTTTTTCCCAAGGAGGTCGAAGAGCGGTTCCGCTCGATCATCGCCGTCAGGGAATTGAAACAGACCATCGCCCAGATCGAGGCAACCGGTGCCACTGCCTCCTACCGCTCTCTGGATATCAGGGATCAGGGCGAGGTAACGGCGTTTCTCGATGAAATCCGTCACCGCTACGGCAAGATCAGAGGGATTGTTCACGGGGCCGGAGTACTGGCGGACCGGCTGATCACCGACAAGACCCGGGAGCAATTTTCCCAGGTCTATTCGACCAAGGTGGCCGGGCTGCGGGCGCTTCTGGACGCAACAACCAAGGACGACCTCAGGTTCATCGCCCTCTTCGGCTCCACCACCGGCCGCTTCGGCCGCACCGGCCAGGTCGATTACGCGGTTGCCAACGAGGTGCTTAACAAGCTGGCACAGGTTGAGTCCCGCCGCCGGCCCGGATGCCGGACGGTCTGCATCAACTGGGGTCCCTGGGACGGCGGCATGGTTACACAATCGCTGAAAAAGGTGTTCAGCGACGAAGGGATAGCCTTGATCGGCCTCCAGGAGGGGAGCGAACTCCTGCTCAGGGAGATCGGCGCCGCTGATGCTCCGGTTGAGGTCGTAGCGCTGGCCGGGGACCATTCCGTTCCCCAGCCCAAGCCGGTCCAGCAACGGGTAAAGCCGTTTTCCGAAGCCCTGGCCATCACCCTTGGAATCGACAGCCATCCGTTCCTCAAATCCCATGTAATCGACGGCAAAGCGGTACTGCCGATGGCGGTAATAGTCGAGTGGCTCGCCCACGGCGCGCTGCACGGGAATCCCGGCCTCAGGTTCCACGGCTTCAACGATCTCCGGATCTGCAAAGGGGTGACCTTCGACGGTTCCTCCCCTCTCACGCTCAGGATACTGGCCGGCAAGGCCGAAAAGAAGGACTCGTCCCATATTGTGCCGATTGAGCTGCACAGCGGCTCGGCCGACAGCCATGACCAGCTCCATGCCCGGGCCGAGATCGTGCTGGCAACGCGGCTTCCCGAAGGGATCCGTTCCATTGCGGAGCTCCCATCCACCCCGTTCACCCCTCACAACGGCGTCATCTACGACAAGGACCGCCTCTTCCACGGTCCCGACCTGCACGGGATCGAGGAGGTCGAATGCTGTTCCTCCAAGGGGATCTCGGCCATTGTAAAGGGTGCGCCGCTTCCGGCCAGCTGGATCAGCCGGCCGCTCAGGAGCAGCTGGCTTACCGACCCGCTGGTTCTTGACTGCGCGTTCCAGATGATGATCCTCTGGAGTTTTGACCGCACCGGCGCCGGTTCCCTGCCCACCTTTGCCGGCAGATACCGCCAGTTCAGTGAGGCCTTCCCGCGCGACGGCGCCCATGTCATGATCCGCGTCACCGAGGCCCACGAACATTCCGCCTCTGCTGACATTGAATTCCTGGACCGCCAGACCGGCAAGCTGATCGCCCGGATGGAGGGTTATGAATGCGTCATCGACCCGTCGTTGCAGAAGGCATTCCAGCGTAACCAGCTCCACCGGCTCGGGGCGGCATGAAAAGAGCACCGGGTCAGTCAGTCGCAATTGTCGGGATCGGCGGGATATTCCCGGATGCCCCCGATCTCGACCGTTTCTGGGAAAACATCAGTAACGCCAGGAGCGCTGCCCGTGAAGTGCCGGAGGGGCGCTGGCAGATTCCCAGCGCCGAAGCCTTTGACCCGGAGGTCGGCAAACCTGATCATGTCTATTCCCGCACCGGCTGCTTCATAGAAGAGATCCCGCCGCTCTCCGAGCTTGATGGCCTTGAGCTCGACAGTGCGCTCCTGGCCGATCTCGACCCACTGTTCCACCTGCTGATCCATGTCGGCAAACGCGCATTTGACGACGGAGTAACAGCACCGCTCAACCGGTCCCGCATCGGCGTGATCATCGGCAATCTGGCGCTGCCGAGCGAGAAATCGGCGCTACTGACCCGCCAATGGCTCGGCCAGAGTTATGAAGAAGCGCTGCTCGGCAGAGACTCCGACATCGTTGCCACCGACCCACTCAACCGTTACGTCGCCGGCCTCCCGGCCGGGATGCTCGCCCATGCCCTCGGTCTCGGCGGCGGCAGCTTCACCCTCGATGCAGCCTGCGCTTCATCCCTCTACGCCGTCAAACTCGCCATGGACGAACTTCTGAGCGGACGCGCCGACGCGATGCTCACCGGCGGCATCTCCCGCCCCGACCCGCTCTATACCCAGATGGGTTTTTCCCAGCTGCGCGCCCTTTCCAAACGAGGGGTCTGCTCACCCTTCGATGCTCTCGGCGACGGACTGGTGGTCGGTGAAGGCGCCGGGATCTTCCTGCTCAAACGGACCGAAGATGCCGTAGCCCATGGGGACCATATTTACGGGATCATCCGCGCCGTGGGGCTCGCTAACGATGTTGGCGGCAGCCTGCTTGCGCCGATGTCCGAGGGGCAGCTCCGGGCGATGCGTGCCGCCTATGATGCCGCCGGCTGGACCGCTGCGGATGTGGACCTGGTCGAGTGCCATGCCACCGGCACCCCGGTCGGCGACGCCACCGAAGTGGCCAGCCTGCGCGAACTCTGGAGCGGCGCCGATGCGCAAGGCCGGTGCGTTATCGGTTCGGTCAAATCCAACATCGGCCATCTGCTTACCGCTGCCGGCGCTGCTGCCCTCACCAAGGTTCTGCTGGCGTTCCGCAACGAAACTCTCCCGCCAACAGCCGGATTCCATGCCCCGCAACCGGGCATGGAGCTGGAAAAGATTCCGTTCACGGTCCTGAAGGAATCTTCCCCCTGGAATCGCAGGAAAGAAGGGGTACCAAGACGAGCGGCAGTCAGCGCCTTCGGATTCGGCGGCATCAATGCTCATCTGCTGGTTGAGGAGTGGCTGGGAGCCGGGCCGGCACCGAGCAGTACAGCGCCGAACATTGCCCTCGCCGAAAAGAAGCGTCCGCTGGTCGCCGTGGTCGGGATGGATGCGCGCTTCGGCCCCTGGACAACGCTCCGCAGCTGGCAGGAACGGGTTCTCGGCAGCAACGGCCAGGAGCAGCCTACAGCTCCCGCCAACTGGTGGGGAGCTGAAAAGACCGAGTGGTTCCGGAACGAGGGGTTTGAGAGTACCCCTTTCAGCGGATTCTATCTGGGCGATATCCGGATACCCACCGAGCAGTTCCGGATTCCGCCGAAAGAGATGGAGGAGATGCTTCCCCAGCAGCTGCTCATGCTGCAGTCTGCCGCCGCAGCCATGGCCGACGCCGGACTCGACCGGGACAACAACCTTAAGATGGCGGTCATGATCGGGATCGCCCTTGACCTTAACAGTACCAATTTCAGCTGGCGCTGGTCCCTGGCGGCGAGGGCCGCCTCATGGGGAGTCAGCAGCGCCAATACCCTTTCTCCCGAGGATTTCCGGCAGTGGACTGCTCAGCTGCGCGATGCCGCCGGTCCGCCGCTGACGGCCAACCGAACCATGGGGGCGCTGGGGAGCGTTGTCGCCAGCCGCATTGCCAGGGAGTTCCGCGCCGGTGGACCGAGTTTCACAATCTCCAGCGAGGAGAACTCCGGGATAAGCAGTCTGCAAACCGCAGTCCGGCTGTTGCAGAACGGGGAGATCGACCGGGCACTTGTCGGTGCCGTGGATCTGGCCGGGGACATCCGCGCTGTGCTCGGGCATCATGCGGTGCGGCCGCTGTCGCGCTCGGGACGGGGAATGCCTTTCGATGCCCAGGCCGATGGCAGCATCATTGGCGAAGGGGCCGCCGCAGTCGTCCTGAAAAGGGTAGAAGATGCCGAGCGGGACGGCGACCGGATCTATGCGGTAATCCGCGGCATCGGCTCAGCCGGCGGCACTACGCTTCTCCCCGGTTCCGATGCCTATTGCCGTGCCGTGGAAGCGGCATCCCGTGATACCGGGGTGCCACGGCTGAGGGTTGACCACCTGGAGGCCGCTGCGAGCGGTCATCCGGCCGAAGACCGGATGGAGGCCAAGGCCCTTGCCACACTTTTCGCTGCCGCACCGAATGATCACCGCAGCCGCTCCATAGCAGCGGTCAAGGGTGAGATCGGCCACTGCGGCGCCGCATCCGGAATGGCTTCCTTTGTCAGGGGTTGCCTGGCCGTTTACCAGGAGATCATCCCCGGCTGCCGCGGTGTGGAGACACCGGCGCCGGAAATTGCAGCGATCCGCCAGTTGGTTCTCCCGGGATCTCCGAGATACTGGCTCAGGAACCGGGCAGAAGGTCCACGCCGGGCCGGTATCTCGTCGTTCGGCGTTGATGGCGGCTGCTGCCACCTGATTGTCGAGGGAAGGGACAAGCTTCCCAAATATGCCGGCCAGGAACGGATTGCCCCGGTCGGTCAACTGAACGAATACCTGTTTGCCTGCGCCGGAGACAACGGTGCGGAACTCCGGCAGGAACTGGAACTATTGCAGCGCCGCGGCCATGAGTCCGGTGATCCCGGGCTTGCGTCACTGGCGCTCGAATGGCACGAGCGGCTGGCCGACCGGAGCGAAAAGCCATTGGCGACCGCCCTGGTGGTCAGAAACCTGGAAGAGCTTACCGCCCTGGTCGATCTCGGCATCGGCAGCATCTCTTCCGGGACTCAAGCCATTCCCTCCCATCCCGCATTGAGAGACCGGCTGTTTCACTCGGCCAAGCCTCTAGGCCGGGACGCCAGGATCGCCTTTGTCTTCCCCGGCTCTGGCAACCATTTTCCGGGGATGGGGATGGAACTCTCCGCCCGCTGGCCTGCAGTATTCCGGCGACAGGATGGTGAGAATCAGCGGCTCAGGGACCAGTTCCGGCCCGAGCTGTTCTGGAACGGCGCCACCCTTGAAGAACTGAACAGCGACCACAAGGCGGTTATTTTCGGCCAGGTCGCCACCGGCTGCGCAGTGAGCGATATTGTCCGGAGTTTCGGCGTCGAGCCGCAGGCGGTCATCGGCTACAGCCTCGGAGAATCGGCCGGGCTCTTTGCCCTTCGCGCCTGGAAAGAGCGGGACCTGATGCTCTCCCGGATGAACGGCTCCACCCTGTTCACCCATGATCTTGCCGGAGAGTGCCGGGCGGCAAAACGCGCCTGGGGGCTCCCCGACTCAAAGGAGGTTAGCTGGAGCATCGGCGTGGTGGAAGCAACCGCACGGGAGGTGCGCCACGCCCTCCGGACCACGGCTCATGTCTACCTGCTGATCGTCAACACCCCGGATGAATGCGTCATCGGCGGCGACGCCAAAGGGGTCAAACGGATGGTCGCCATGCTCGGCTGCCGTTTCCATCCCCTGGCCGGTGTCACCACGGTCCATTGCGAGGTGGCCGCCGAAGTCGCCCAGCCATACCATGACCTGCACCTTTTCAACGTCACCCCGCCGCCCGGGGTCACCTATTACAGCGGCGCCAAGGGTGCTGCCTACGATATCACCCGAGAGAGTGCCGCCGGCGCGATCCTCAGCCAGGCGGTCGAAGGGATCGACTTCCCCGCTGTGATCAATTCGGCCTATGACGATGGAGTCCGGCTGTTCCTGGAGATGGGGCCGGGTGGGTCCTGCAGCAGGATGATCAGCAGGATACTTGAGGGGCGGCCGCACCTGGCGCGCTCGGCCT
>NZ_BAZF01000039.1 GCF_000813145.1 Geobacter sp. OR-1
GTAGATTTAATACATTCTTCAACATCATTGTTTATAACGGCATCCGAATATATCTTACTAATTAGTAGTAATGCTTTGCCTTCTACATCTTTAATATCTCTTCGCACAAATTCATTAAGCTTTATTGTTGATTTCTCATACTCTTCAAGACCCTCCAAGCAAGATAGATACTCGATATATATTTTGCACAAAACTCTATCGTTTATATCTGTATGTTCCTGCTCTACAAAATTACTAAGGATACCATAACATTCTTTGAAATGTTTTCTCTCATTTAACGCTATTGCCATGTTAAGTAACGGAATAGAGCGATTATTTTTATCTGATTTTGAATCTTGAATTGATTTATAAAGGCATTTGAATGCAATTTTATCGTTATTGAGCTTCCAATGTACTAACCCAAGATTATTGTATGCAGATGGTTCATCATGAATGGCAATCTGATTTTCTAATGCATGCCTAGCTTTTGTATATTTACCGGTAAAATAATAAGCTCTGGCAAGTCGCTCCCAAGCAAATTTAGATTTTTGGTTTAATTTCACATAAAATTCTAAAGGAGATATCGCTTTTTCATTACATTTTATTGAAAACATAACATCTGCATAAAATATCAAGGCATTTTCGTTTAATGGGTTAACGGCAATAGCCTTCTTTAGTTCTTTGGCAGTTTTTTCAGTATGGCCTAGTGACCAATGAGAAGCAGCTAGGTTGACGTAAAGGGCTGACGAATTTCTTTTTGTTTCGGAAGCAACTCTAAAATTCCTAATTGCCAGCTCACACTGACCATTATTTAGATGAATTAATCCCATGAACATTTGATGGCGAAAATCTGTAGGGTCAATTTTCCGGGCATTTTCTAAATACTTCATGGCGTTACTTAAATCGTTAGACTTGGCATACACGTATGCAATTCTGAGGTTCGAATATAAATCAGAAGACAGGTCACTTTGTTCGAAAGTGCTTTTAGCTTTATCATCCTTGCCTTGAAGTATCTGGGTGTCTCCAAGTTTGTTAAGTAATCTTGAGTCAGGATTGTTTTTGATTGCTTCTTGCAGAACAATTTCAGCCTTATCAAGCTCTCCAGATAAGGTTGCGACTCCTGCAAATTTCAATGCAAATGTTTTAGATTCTTTAAATCTATCTCTTTTCTTTGATAGATTAATTAGTTCATATTGGAATAGTTCCCTGAAGTTAAAAGGGTCTTGAGCAGATATCTCTACAACTGAAATATTTTGAGCCGGTTTACATCTGCTAATCTGAAGCTCATCAGCAGAAGGTAGTTCGAATCCGAGATGAAATAATGCTTCATCATCAAATATAATATCTATATCTCTTTTTTGAGCTTCAATTTCTTTTACTCTTTCTAATGTTAACATGATATGCTCTTTATTTTAGTTAAGTAATTGGTTAATCTGGCTTCTTTTTTTATGGTTTTTTCTATAGCTCTTAACTTAAGCAATTTTCTATGTTCTATTTTTTTCCTTTGATATAAATCATTGTCAAGTACTTTTATCGCTGTATCGATTCTATTTCGTATCTTGTCAAAATTACACAATCTCTTATTAAAATCGAATGCTACAAGTTCCTTGTATAGAGGTTCTATTAAGCTAATAATGGAAGCTGGTAGTGTACATCTATCCCCATAAAAATCTGGTGGGTCAACCATTTTTGAAAATGAAGACATATTGCTATTCCAGCAAGCAATTTTATCTTGCAACGTTTTGCACTGCATTAAATTAACCCCTAATGTTGTCATTATAACACGATAATTAGGGTTAGAAATTTGAGATTCAAAATACAACGAGTCGTTAAAAAGCTCGTAAAGCATACATCCTAAGGCATATATATCGGTAAATTTTGCAATATTCCTTTCTCCAGAAAAACCGAGAAAAGCTTCTGGAGCTGAATATAGATTTGCACCAACCTGAGCAGTATATTCTTCCAGGATTTTGGCTGAATCATATTGTGCAGCAGTTCCAAAGTCGATTACAAAAACTACCTTGTCATCAATCTTTGAGGAGTTCGCTCGCATATTGTCGGGTTTTAAATCTCTATGGAATATTCCGTTTTTATGTATTGCGTCTACTGCCAACAACACTAATTTAAACACAGTCAATTTAAGTTTTGCCGGTAAATTGTCCTTATTGAAAAAATAGTCGTCTATATCATAATCAATCCAGTCGGTTACAAAATAATCACATGGTAAATTAACTGCAAACCCATTAGGTAGTTTAATTTCTATAATATGCGAATTTATTTTGTCTACGATTTGTAAACAACGAGGTTTATTTAAAATATGGTCTAATATTTTAGGTTCTCGTTTAAAACAGTTAATTCTATAGTCATTACCCAGATGACTTGGGTCCATAAATTTAATGGCGACTGTTTTGTTGGTAGTAGTATCAAATGCTTTAAAAACAAGTGAAAAATTCCCTCGTTTATTTTCACCTGGGTCAGGTGGCCAATTAACACATTTGATATTAGTAAATCGGTTGTTGAGACAAGTAACCTTTAATAGCTCACTTACCAAATAATCTATATTTTGACTAGCTGACATTTAAGCCTCACACGAAAGCAATTTTATATTTACTAAACCCTTACCGCCACCCCTTCGACAAATGCTTCTTTCTATTCGTATTATCTAGAACCATTTCACACGTTTCCCAATCAACCCTATCAATTTTGTGGTACCGCAGTTCAAACGGATGCTTGTTCGGAACAGCATCGATGGTCTGTTTAGCCTGCTCAATTTCACCGATGGCAACATTAATCCAGACATCTTCCAGAATATCCGGCAACTGGCCAAACATTTTTGAAATGTCTTCAAGTCGTCCAGATAATAGCTCGTGAACACGGTCTTCAACGGAATCTTTGTAGCGCATATTGTAAATATCCACTTCATCACGAATCTGTCCGATTCGCTGGATTCGTCCTTTGCGCTGTTCGAGACGGGAAGGATTCCACGGTAAATCAAGGTTGATGAGTGTGCCAAGACGCTGTAGGTTTAGACCTTCTGAGGCGGCATCAGTGCCAAGTAAAAGACGCAATTCATGGCAACGAACCATCTCTTTGAGAACGTCACGCTTTACCGGTTCAAATAGTCCATCCAGAAGTATTCCCGATTTATTTGCCCCGGCATAAATACCAATTTTCTCACCTGGAAGTTCATTTGTAAGCTGGTTAGCAAGCCACCATATGGAATCATAAAACTGACTGAAAATAATGCATCCTTGCTCAAGCCACCCCTTATTCTTCAAAAGGCTAAGAACAACTGCATATTTGGGGTCACGAGACTGATTGGCTTCCAACGCTTTGATGAATCTGGAAAGAGCCTGCTGTTCAGCAGGGAGCAAGGTCTTGGGGTCAAGTTCGGAAAGGTCTTCATCTTCCGATTCTTCAATATCCACTTGGTTCCAGGTTGTCAGCATCTTTTGAGCGGTCAGTTTTCCAGCTTCAATTGAGCTACCAACTCTTCGCAGAAGAAGCGTTTTTAAAAAACCAGAATTCATTCTTGAGGAGATAAGTTCGCAGAAGGTCTCTGCATGGTGATACGCTTCTTTGAGGAATGGCGGCAGATGAACAGCATCTTCATCACGTTCCCCATGAAGCTTTACCTTAACCGGTTTCAGATATGTTTCTCCGGTTGCCGGGTTAATTGTGGTCTCAAGATATTCCCGCGTTCTCAGGACGATGTGACGGATAAAGGGATTATGGTCTTTTACAAAGTTTGCAAAGATTCCACGCAATCTTTTTTTATCAGCAGATGAAAGAGCCTGAAATTTACTCCCAACAGCAATAGCGTCACTCTCTGCCAGCTTGAGGGAGCGGCGAAGAACGGTATAGTCAACACCTTCAGATGTAGGTGGAAAAGGATTGCGGAGCCATTCCCACATCTCAATATCATCTTGAGGAAGTTCCTTGTCTCCCATAACGAGTTCGATTGCTTTGCGTGCAGAACGCCATGGCGAACCATGAGCACCCAGAACTGCATCAGAACCACGACTCAAGGCTTCCAGTAAGTCCCATACTTCGACAGGATGGAGCTGGACAGGGGTTGCTGTGGCAAGGAGCATACTCCTTGTGTTAGCCGAAATATCCTGAATGAAGGCAAGAAGGTTATTCGGGTCACTGCTTTCGTATTCTTTCCCTTTAGCAATCTTTTTCCGGCGAGCCTTATGTGCTTCATCAAGAATGACACATTCAAATTGCATACTGGCAAGCCAGTTCGCCACTTCAGTCTTCTGAATAATCAAGCCAGTGGAAACGATTCCTACCCAGCGAGGACAGTTTCTGATGGACTCTGGGCCTGTAGACGGATACTCCAGACCATTTTCATCTACCCATTGTTTCCCGTTCCAGACAGCAGAAGGCATATCCAGCAAGTTGCGTAATTCATCCTGCCACTGCCAGATAACTGTTCTTGGAGCCAGCACGAGAACCGGTTTATCACCGGCAAGGGCCATAAGTTCGGCTGACATTGCCAGTTGCAGGGTTTTCCCAAGACCTACTTGGTCGGCAAGGATGTATCTGGCTCCATGTGGGCCTGTATGTGCTTTGAAAGCAAGATTTACAAAAAATTTCTGATGTTCCCAGAGACCTACTTCTTTTCGATATACAGGGGATTCTATGATGGGAGCAGAAGGAACAGGATTCTCCCGCCATTTTTCGATACTGCCGATTACTTCACGTTTGGAAATACGCTCAATATCTTCAATTACAAAATCAGCTAGAGCAACTGCATTTGGAGATGACCAGAGAGCGTCAAATTCGTCTTGTACCCAGTCAATGGCTTCTTTTGTATCATCTTCCCAAACAATCTCGTAATTAAGCTGCCATGCCGATTTTGATTCGTTAGCACTACCCATGAATGCAGTCTTGCTGCCGTCTGGAAGGGTAATTACGCCAGCTTTGCCATGAATTAACCCGAAATGCTCATCAGGGAGAACCTTTACCTTGAGCTTCCCTGATTGTAGGAACTGGAACAAGCGGTTGAAGCGACCCTTGGCAAGTTCGCCCAGCTTTTCCGGTTCAGAAGCGCACCACTCACGCCGCATTGCCGCTTGAGCAGCTTTGGCAGTTATTACATCCTGAGGCTCAAGACCGGAATTACAAATAATACGAATTTCACCATCTACTTTTTCAAGTACTTCCCCAGCAACTTCGAGAATAGAGGAAGAAAAGTATCCGGCAATCCGGTCATATTTCTTTGCCCCGGTGAGTCTGGGGGTCAGAAACGATTCGTCCAGTTTTTGTAAGCGAGAAGTATAGCGTTGAACCGACATGCCGGATTCCTGTTACACAGAGTCGTTTTCTACCGTACCAGCCAGCAGTGTTGCCCATTTTGCATCTTCCTGCCAATGCTCAATAGGCATCTTGGCAATGTAGCGGAGTATAGACAATATAGTTTGCTTCTGCTGCCAATAATCTCCTGGGATTTCTTCTTTCAGCCAACGCAGTCCCAAGGATACATCTTCAGCAGCTACCACTTGAGAAATGGCAAAAAGTACATGGCGGGTGAGAGTAGAACCGAATCCGGGGGTTCCAACTTCACGGCGTTTAAATTCAGATGCAGTTTTGAGACGAGTTTCATTGGCTTTACCAGATTCAAGCATATTGGTGTACTCACGTAGACCAAAGCCTTTGGCAAACTCCTGATACACGCCTTGACGATAATCACCATGACTTTCAATTTCTAGACCCTTTATGTAAAACTTTTCATCGGCAGAGAGATTTCGCCAGAGGTCTCGACGGGTAATTTCATCGTCATGAAGGCTTTTGGGAATAAGGAAGTTAGAGGCAATTTTTACTCCACTTTCAATAATGGATTCGATTGGGGATTTGTCAGCATTTTTATTCCGTGGTCTAGACAATTCCCGCTCAATGTCCAAATCTTCAATTTGCTTGTAGCTTGTCAAGACTCGTAGAGCAGCAGCATAGGCGGCAAGCTGATAATCACTATCAGTGAAATTGGGGTCATCCTTATCTTCTACATCAAGCATAGATTGAAGTTGACGTTCTACTTCAGGCTTAATGTCATGAGTGATTTCATCAAGGAAACCGACTTCGTTAGATTGTCGTTTGCGAAGAACAAGTGTTACCGTTCCTTGAACATAATTGCCTTTCTTAATACCGATTGCGTCAGTTTCTGTAGCAATTGTCCAGGCTGATGTTACCTGTAACCCTGCTGCCCACAGAATAAGAGCCAAGTCTGCCCACACACCCGCATCCTGATGGGTAAACATAACTACCTGCATCCCATTGTCGGGCATGTTATTAGTTAAATTTTTATAGCAGTCTACCATCGAACGACGAAAAGCTTCGTCACTCCCTTTGACAGCAAGAGCACGCCGACTGTCAGAGTACCAATCTGGAAATAAAGATGTTAATTTTTTCCCATACCACGCAAGGAAATATTCAGTTAATTCATGATAATTTATTGCATCTGCATAAGGGGGGTCTGTAATCCAAAAATCATTCGAATAATCTATCTGCCTTGCATCTACGACTTTAACATTTGTTGCATTCGTAATCACCGGTTCCATTTAACCTTCACAACTTATTTTTCATCCTGCAACATTTTTTCAACCAAATAAGCAATCTGCTTACTGACACTCCGCTTTTCCCGTTTGGCAACAACTTTCAGTTTTTCATATATGTCCTTTTCGAGAACGACTGAAGCATTTACATGTGTTTCTGTATTTACTGGCATGAACTTTTTCCTCCCTATACATTTTTTCATATCATAGCAGTTAATAACTTTATAGTCAAGTTAATAACTATGATATAAAAATATGTACTGGGCGGGAAAGTAATTAAGAATTGTCTTTAGCTTCTAACCGCTCTTCAATCCAAAATAACACCTGTTTCGACACACTCCGCCGTTCCCTGTCAGCTAATTGCTTCAGCTTCTCGTAAATTTCCTTCGTCATTACTACAGATACGTTGGTGTGAGTCTCTTTATTGAAGCCCATAGCTCGTCTCCATGCACTCGTGCAATTTCTCTTGAAAAAAGTTATTAACCGTGATAGACTTTATATTATAATGATTAATTATATTGTTAGGTGTAATTTTAATCAAGATAATATACCAGAAAGATATAAATATCTATTACCAATTTACAAAAATATCATTTATCCCACCACGAAAGGAGAATAACCATGGGTAGACATGAAGTGTCTGTATCTCACGATATCGATGATGAACTGGCTCTGGAGATGCTGAATGCTGCACGGGCGATTGCCTGTGTAACTCACATCGTTGGTTCCAACAAATGTGAGATTAACGTTTGTGACATCCCGCTGCATGGAGAAAATATTGGCGATTGGAATGTAAAGGTTGAGCGGATTAGCTCTCCAAAGGATTTCCAAATGAAGTTGGTCAGAAAGACAGGACAGGCATGAACCAGACAGGAGGTATTGATGCTTAAACCGAGCGAGAGAAAACACCTTGAATCCATTCTTCAGAAAAATGCTGATGAGGGAACACGGCTTGCGAGAGCTATTGCTGAACATACTGCGGATTCAGGGGCAAGAAGGAGCCAGTTCCAGGTGTTAGATGTTTCGTTTGAGGAAGATGTTCACGACTGCTGGCGGGTTACAGTAGAAAGGATTTCTTGATGAGAACAGTTGATATCACGAAGAGAATAAAAAACCGCTTAAACCAGAAAATGCTGGAGACCCGGCGCAATGGATATATACAAATCCTGTCAGCATTATCTCTGGAAGTGAATCCCCCTGAAGGATTTTTAAATAAAAGTACGCTCCATCTTCAGCAGGAAGTAGTCAAGCTGGTCAGAATCACCATCAGTCATCAATAAAAAAGTCATTCCGGCAGTAACACTGTAGTCAACGCAAATCATTCACTATTTACCACAAATACTGCTGTAACAGGTGGTCATATGTCCCAAGAGTATGAGTTTCAAGCTGGTGAGGGGCTTTCATATCCAGTTGGCGAGTTACAAATGGGACGGGAATTTCATTGCATTGAATGCGGGAAATTATCGCGGCCATTCATGGTGATGAAGTCCCGCCATATTTTCTATTCATATTGTTCATTCTTGTGTGCGGTGCATGGGTACATGTCGATGGATATCGGGCCAGGACTTCAGTTCCAAGGGTCGAATAGTAATCGTAATCAACGGAAAAGATTGGTGCATTAGTTATTGAGGTAGTTACGTGAGGTCATTCATGGATGCAGAACGAAGAGATTTTCTGATTCAGAAAATGCGAGAGAGTGGTGTTGAGTTGGATGGTGTAGATGTTCCTGATTTTGATACTTGGGAAGGGTTCGGGGTTTTGTATCAATGGGCTAGCTCGCAGCCGTGGTGGGAGGAATTTGCGTGTGAAGGTTATCTTGACCCTATTTCACTGGCTATATTCACAAGGATGATTGATAGGGAGAAGTTTGCTCAGTTTTTGTGGGAGTTTCTATGAGCACGGCTGGGTATGAGAAGGATTGGATGAGGGGTGATAGGAATGGTGGTGAAAAAACTTGGCAGGGAGCCGTTGATGAGAGTCTTTCACGTGGGATTCCAGGTACTCAATATTTACCCAGGAGCGGTTTCGAAGCTTTCTGGTTCCGGCAGAAATGGTGCGTGAAGTGTCAGCATGAATTTTTGTTTTTTGAGCGGATTAAGAAGAAGGGAATGGATGGTAAGGACTATGACGGGTGTCCTATTTTGTTGAATCCGCTGGATGGGGATATTTCGATTTGGTGGTTTGGGGAGGATGGTATGCCGGTTTGCAGGTTGTTTGTGCCGGTGGATGGAAATGAATAGGTTTTTAGTGGGATTCTTTCGGTATCTAGTAGTTATTACCGTGCTGGTAATGATTTGGACTGCTGGATACTGGATGATGAGATGGCTGGTAGGTCAAAGTTGGATTATGAAGATTGATGTGAAGGAATTTGCGGCGAAAAGATGTTAAGTGGAAATAAATAATATTCCTATAAATACAAGTAAGGTCAATTACGGTTTGGCGTTACATAACATGCTGATAATAATGAGAAAAAGTGAGATATTGCCTTGTAAAAGTGCAGGGTTTTTGTTATAAAATACTATCAATAATTATTATACCTGGATGAAGCAATGAAGAAATGCATAACTAAAGGAGTTAACTATGAGAGTAATTATATATGTTGTTGCAGCGCTGGGTTTGTTGTTCACTGATGTTTATGCAGACACATTTGATTGCAATCTTGTATCTGCTGTAAAACACAACAGTAATTATTATAAAAAAGTATCAACTGCTATGAATAAAATGGTTGGTAAATATGATAAAAGTATTAAAGTTGATAAGATAACTTTATTATACGCTAAAAATGATTGGTTTATTGCAGATTGCACATTTAATAAAGTTGATGGCGGCATATTTGTATTACATATTAATAATAAAAAGATTGAAGTAGTAGAAGAACTAAGCGGAAATATACGAGGTGATAGCGAACAAGAATTAAGTGATATTATATATGACTACTTTACGAAAAATATTCATGATGTACCTAAAGATTTAATTTATTGTTCTTCTAAGAAAATAGCTAAAAATTGGGAAT
>NZ_BAZF01000038.1 GCF_000813145.1 Geobacter sp. OR-1
GGCCGGCATCGAGAATGCCGTTAGTTCAGGGGCGGTGGTATCAGGAACTGGAGTTACAGGGAGAGTAACGATAATCGAAGCGGAACGGCTGGCAGAAATATTCCCGGCGGCATCCTTGGCCCAGGCATAAAGGGTCTTACTCCCTTCTGATGCAAAAGTGTATGAGGACGGTGCCGTTGAAGTCCAGCCGCTTGCCGTTACGGCAGGTGCAGCTGAACTTTCGCTTACCATGTAACCGGTTACTCCTTTAGCGTCAGTGGCATTAATGCTGTTAATCGAAACGTTGAGTGCTGGCGATGTGGCCGGCATCGAGAATGCCGTTAGTTCAGGAGCAGTTGTATCCGGAATTATGTTGTTCACCATAACGCCAATTGTTGCCTGGCCTATATTACCCTTTGCATCATATGCCTTTGCATTCAATGTAACCAGCCCATTTGAGGTGCTGCTTGTGTCCCAATTGTATCTGTATGGCGGGAAATTCACCACTGCCCTGAGCACGTTGTTTTCATAGAACTCAACTTTGGTCACCGCAACGTCATCAGAAGCAGTTGACGAAACCGTCACATTGCCGATAACGGTGCCGTTATCTGTCGGAGAAGTAATGGCAACTGTCGGGGCTGTGATATCGTTTACCACTTTTACGGATACGTTGGCCGTCCCGATATTACCGGCAGCATCGTATGCCTTTGCGGTTATCATGTATGTTCCGGTATTCACTGAAAGAGAATCCCACTCAAACTGGTATGGTGCTTCATTCGCAGTGAATGCAACCACGCTGTTAATATAAAACTCGACTTTCGACACCCCTACGTTGTCCGACGCTTCAGCAACAATAGAAACTGCACCGCTTACATTTGCAGATGAAGGAGAAGTTATTGATACTGATGGTGCCATCGCCTCGTGAATTGTCACGGGGATCGAAAAACCGCTTTCCAGCCCGCTCTGATTATATGCAGTCACTGCGAAGGAGTATGTATGGCTGGCATCAAGGCCGGAAATCGTTGTTGTGCTACCGGATGTAACATCGGCAGCCATAACGGCACCGTTTGCATCAAAGGTGTCGGCAACTTTATAATAGACCCTGTACCCTGCCAGATCGGTTTCACTATTTGGATCCCAGTTGAGCAGCACATCAGCTGCCATGCAGTGAGTATTTGTCAGTAAAAGAATAGACCAGATCGCCAGTGAGCAAAAAAAATGTCGCATTTTAATCCTGTCTGCTATTTTCAGTGCCGATTTCATGATTTCCTCCGTTCCTTCTTCACCAGCCCCAAAAAAAAAGAAACAGTCCGCAAGTATTTTAATGAAACCACTTGAGGATCTGTTTCTCGCCAACCCGGCTGTCCTGTATTTACAGGATCCGTAGCTTTGTGTCCCCAAGTTACCCTGGGTTTACCCCTTCGGAAACAGGTCGTATTCTTTTGTCTTGGTAACTAATTCGTCGGGACGAGGCATTCTTGTGTGACAATTGTCACATTATGCAATAGTCAACAAAAAAGCCGGGGCCGACCCTTTCAGTAAAGGCATTTCGGCATCCCGGCTGTCTCGATGAGACCCTGTAGGCTTTCCGTCCCACCCTCACGGGTGGTTTAGTATTTTCGTGTACCGGAAATTGGTTTTTGAACGCAAAAAAGCCGGGTCCCGTCTCCCTTTTATCAAGGTATTTCGGCGACCCGGCTGTCTCGGTGAGACCCTGTAGGCTTTCCGTCCCACCCTCACGGGTGGTTTAGTATTTTCGTGTACCGCTATGAGTTGTAAGCAGAATGTCCAAATACCCTATATATAGGAAGGAAGTCAAGAAAATATTTCCCCGAACTAATCTGAAAAACGATAATAGAGGTTCAACAATCAACGTGCTCGGTAAGAAATCCAAACAAACAAGAAACCAACGTAAGAAAGAATTACCGTCGTGATATCAGGGTATCGCCCTATTATTGCAGTCTGCAAGTACTCAATAACAAACACCAATAGCATGATTGACATTACCGACAATGCATAAGAAATTTTAGATCCAATATCAACAACTACAAGCAAAAAGAAGCCAATAGCTGAGAAAGGCCAGATATTATCGAGAATCGAACCGATCCCCGCGACATTCTCTGCCATCTGACCTTTGAATGGAATCCAATTGAATTCATGGAACGCAAAAATCTGAGAATAATCAGGACGAAGTTCTTCTGCAATAAAGGAAAATGCTGCCGTTACCCCGCCTGCATAGACATGCTTCCTAAGCGATAACTTCTCTAAAAACGCAGTCGCTAAAACCCCAGAAATGAGCCCAATGATAGCTTCTAGCGAAAGCTGCCTTCCGACCACGAACACTTTGCACATTAATACCGCCCCGCAGAAAAGCCCCAGCCAGCAGTAAGCCTTACGACTATTATTGTAGATGAGATGAACTACCATTCCTAAAGAAGTAATAGACAAAGCATAGGAAACAGCACGGTAAAAATTAAAGCGTGCGGGGTCATGGATGGTCAGCCAAATCGGTTTGAGGCCGTTCTTGATATCCCCGAAATCAATTGAAGGGACAAAAGGGGATAACTGTGCAGTTCCCCACAGGATCAATACCATAAGTCCTATATCCGCAACTCTACCTTCATGAACATACTTGTGGCGCCAATCCGACAAACACTTTCCAATTCCGCTCCCTTTCCCCATCCAAACGCAGGCCATGGTGCCAAGGAAAGTCCCAAACGTGTTGAGTGCCAGATCAATCGGCGAGGAGGTTCGAGCCGGAAGATACATCTGAAGATATTCCATTAGAAAACTGAGAAATGCCCCAAATATTGTGGCAAAGAGAATGTTTATTATGATTCGGAATTTATCCACTAAAACGGAATATAAAAGGAACCCAAAAGGAATATAAACCAATAGATTCGTTAATAAATCACTGAGGGAAACCCGATTCACAACTGTGTATCGCCATACGTCAATTAATTGGTGTTCCGGTGTCCGCCAATCGACAAGCGGGAAGAGACTTCCGTAGACAATGAATAGAATGTAAAACAGTAAAAAAATGTGGTTGGAACGAAAGTTCATCATGTTACGCAATCAGATAATAGACCGTCAGTTTCAGATATTCGAGCCAGATCGGATGATACATCTCGTAGCTGTTCCAGAATTCTGTTGCTGCATATGGAGTAACATTTATATTGACTGGAAGTGATCTCCTAAATGCCAGTAAAGAACGGCGCATATGGGGTGCAGAGCTTACAATTACGAGGCTTTTAAAGTTGATAGGAAGATTCTTCGCAACAGCCCTCGTCTCTGTCAATGTACCGAATAACCCCTCTGCTTGAGGAATCCAGAGTATCTTTTCTTGGGAGATCCCACGCCACGCTAGATAATCAGCAAACCATTTGGTTCTGGTCCAGGAGCTGTTGGTTTTGAAGCTGTACTGCCCCTGCATATTGTCTTGCATCAGCATTATCCGGCTGACCCGCCCCATCTGTATCAAGTCTGCAGCTGCATCAAGCCGCTCCCAAATCGCTCCGCCGCCGGCCATCACATAACATGCATCTCCTCGGGCATTGGACTCATGAACAACAAGAGGAGTTGATAACAAGGTCCTGACATTGACCGAAAAGGAGAGAAAGAGAATGGAAGCAACAACTAGTATTATGGTTGCAGAGGATTTCAGATAATTGGAAAAGTTGGCTTTCATCAGAAATGTGCACTACCAGCAAAGGCCTTCAACCCTTCCCCTGAGAGAATCACGATCTGGAATACCAACCAGATCGATCAGACAATGTTTTTCAGTAACCAGCATTTCAAGCTTTGCGGTAATATCGCTGGTCAGCATCCCTATCACCAACACTTCGCTGTCGTCCAACACTTCTTCAATTGATTCACGTATCAGTTCCCCGATATGGGGCAGCTGTTGCTCGATGAAACGACGGTTAGCCCCAAGAAGCCTGGAGAGATGCACCTCTGGATCGTAAATAAGCAGCTGAACCCCTTTCCCTACCAACTGCTCTGCCAAGGTAACCAAAGGAGACTCCCGAAGATCATCGGTTCCGGTCTTAAACGATAATCCCACCATCCCAACCTTTCGAGAACCGGTTGCCAAAACTTTTTGTATTGCATGATCTAGATGAACCTTGTTTGAAGCCATTAAGCCAACATGCATTGGTAGCTCCACATCACGTTGCTTGGCAAGATACAATGTAGCTCGCAAATCTTTTGGCAGGCAGGATCCGCCAAATGCATACCCAGGTCTCAAATATGCGCGGGAAATGTTCAACTGGGTATCTCGACAAACCAAGTCCATGACCTGAAACGGATCGATATCGAAAGATTCGCATAACCGCCCTATCTCATTGGCAAAGGTTATCTTCAGAGCGTGAAAATTGTTGCAACAGTATTTGACCATTTCTGCCGCACGAACGGAAGAAGTATAAAACTCACAAGGAAGATGCCCGAATAAATCCCTCAGTTGCTCTTCGGGGTAACTGTGATTACAGCCAACGATCGTAAAAGGAGGTCTGTCATAGTCTTTGATAGAACTCCCTTCCCTGAGGAATTCCGGCTGAAAGCAGCAAAAAAAATCAACACCCTCTCTTTTACCAGAGGAGTTTTCGATAATTGGAGAAAGCAGGTCCTCCACTGTGCCGGGAACTAATGTGGATCTGAATACAAATATATGAGGAGATGACTTCCCTCGCATTGCAGCTCCTGCCTGCTGAGCAAGCTTCAGCATAGCACTCTGGTCCTGACTTCCGTTTGGTGCCGATGGAGTTCCTACACAGATAAGAGAAATATCCGAATTGGACAACGCTTCCTTGACATCATCAGTTACAGATACCAGCCCGGAAGCAACAACTTGCTGCATCAGCTCAACCATCCCCTCTTCCACAACAGGGGTTTTACCGGAACGAATCAAGTCAAGTTTTGCCTGGTCAATATCCACACCAATGACCTTATGACCATCTCTTGCAAGACAGGCGAGAGAAACCGCCCCGACATATCCCAATCCAAAAATACTTATGTTCATGATTGATTCCTCTCAGTCACTACTATTCATTAACATCTGGCTGGTAGGTTGAAAGGAGATGCTCAACGATGCCATCAAGGCGTTTCATTGAAGCCTGCCAGTCATGATGGGATAACATCCTCTCCCTTCCAGCAACGGAAAAGCGGGCTCGTTCATCAGGGTTCAGCATCAGACGCAAGCACGCCTGAGCATACTCTTCCGGTCCGCTTCCCACCAGGAAATGTATGCCATCCTCGGCATCTACTCCCCCTGCTCCCATTGGGCTAGTCACCACCGGCACCCCCATGGCCATGGCTTCCAGAATTTTATTCTGCGTACCGCGAGCAATATTAAGTGGTGCCACCATCACGGCAGACCTGAGAACATAAGGGCGAACGTCCGGCACTGAACCGGTGACCGTAACGCCGGGTAGTTCTCCCAGTTTCACAACAGCAGGACTCGGGTCAGCCCCTACAATCAGCAGTTTTGCGTCAGGGCAGCTGACTCGAATAATAGGTAAAGTGTTTTTACAGAAATCGAACATGCATTCCTGGTTGGGATAGTAATCCATTCGACCAATGAATGATATAGTATTAGGGTCGTAAGGACCACCATCGGGCTTGAAGTAGTTGGCATCAACTCCGTTCGGAAACCAGTTGGTATCCAGAGCGGAATTGTAGCTGGTGAGAGTCTCCCATTCGGCACGCGTAGTTGCTGTACAGATATCGAACTTACGCGCCAGGGTCTTTTCAGCAGCCTCAAGTTTAGTGCCTTCCAGCCAGTACCCAAGTGAAAACGGAAAAGGTTTGTGCTGAGCATATTCGAGCCATTTCTGCGAATCCATATCTCCGAAATCAAGGATTTTAGGAATCCCTTTCACATCTTCCACATACTGCGCAACAGAAGAGCAATGGACAAAAATAAGATCGAAGGATTCTCGAGCAAGCAGTTTGTCAATGCGACGTTTGAGGTTATGAGAATAGAAGTATCCCATTGAGGATGGCGTGGCGAGAGGTAACCGGCCTGCCATCCGTAAAACCTGAACGAGTTTATTAACCGGCACCATCTCGTATCTCTTGCAATGTGCCGCTATACCAGCCCCCTCCTTCGCCTCAACGACTGATCGAGAAAGAGAACAGACCGTCACCTCGTGCCCTTGTAATGTAAAATGGCGAATCATATTGAAAGGCCGTATCTTTCCGCCCCGCTTGGGTGGGAACGGAAAGCGATGGCATATATAAAGTATTTTCAGTTTCCCGTTCTTAAGAACTGTTCTTCTAGAGTCTCCATTCTCATAAATGTTTGACTCTTGCGAAGTCACTCTTATTCCCCGAGTGAATTCCCCTTTGACTTCGGAAAGCGTTTCATTGAGCCCTGACAGGTTTGTGTTCCAATTGTATCGTTCTTCAACTGCCTTACGTGCCTTTCTTGAAATATCCTGACGAAAGTTGTGATCAGTGATCAGCTTAACCACCTGTTGGGCAAAATTGAATGGATCGTCCTCGACAAGAATCTCGGAACCGGCATTTGCTGAGACTCCGTTGAACCCAAGCGAATTAGTGACAACCGGTACCCCCATGGCCATCGCTTCCAGAATTTTGTTCTGTACTCCGCGTGCGATACGCATTGGTGCCACAAAAACTGCAGACTGCTGAACATAAGGCCGTATGTCATCAACATAACCGGTTACCACGACATCTTTGTCCGACTTGACGATTTCAAAGAGTTCTTTCACCGGATTACTACCAACAACATAGAATTTTACACCCGGCACAGCCTTTCTAACATGAGGGTAAATCTCTTGATAAAAATATAAAACAGTCTCAACATTGGCGAAATAATCCATGACCCCGGTAAAGACCAATCGACACGAGTCATAAGGTTGCTCATCAGGTTGGAACATCCCCAAGTCAACCCCATTCAACAAAGGGACCACCCTTTCACTTGGAGTTACCAAGTGATGAAAGTCATCCACCTCTTTCTCAGAAACCAGAAAGCAACGCTGGAATTTATTACACAACGAGGTTTCATATCGTCTTAATCGGCGATCCTCAATGCGATAAATCTGTCGGAGTGGAAATTTTGCATGCATGGCATACTGCGCCCATTTTTCCGAATCCACATCCACAAAATCGATAACCTTTGGGAGATCAGCAACATCCTCAACATACTGAGCCATGGAAGAACAGTAGACAAAGATCAGATCAATCTTCTCATTTTCAATCTTATTTTTTACTACTTTTTTCAATTCATCTGAAAAGAAATAAGCCAAAGTAAGTGGCTTTTCGGTAAAAAGGGCTTTCAGTGCATTAAGTCGGGAAATAATTGGCGGCAGCTGTACTATATCAACCGATGAACAGAAAGGTTTCAGACTGGGGACATGCTGCAAGTCGGCACTATTATCCGAAAGGCAGACAAGTAAAATTTCGTGTGAATTTGAAAGAAATTTGATCTGATTGAACGAGCGAAGCTTGTCCCCTTTGTTCGGCGGATAGGGAACACGTTGACTGAGGTAGAGAATACGCATGATTAGGAAGCTGCAACCTGTTCATATATTGACTCTACGGCTCTCATCCTTGCAGTAAAAGAAAACCTGTTACATGTAGTCTGACGGCCGTTTTTCCTCAACTGCGCCGCCGTATCTTCGTTATTCAGAACCGATAGGACAGCCTTGGAGATTCCGTCTACATCACCGACGTTACATAGGATGCCGTCAACACCGTCTTCTATCATTTCAGGAACACCGCCCACAGCTGTGTGAACTACCGGTACCTCCATTGCCATCGCCTCTAGCACTGTATTAGGTATTCCTTCTGTAAGTGACGTGGATAGAAACAGGTCGAGTCCCGCATAAACATTCTGTGCATCCTTCCGGAACCCCAATAGAAAAACATTCTCCATCAAGCCGAGATTACGAATATTCTCTTCCACCTCCTGTCGGCAAGGACCATCGCCGACAAGAACAAAAAATGTATCCGGCCGTTCATGAATCACATTTTTAGCAACCTCCAAAGTGGTTGAAATAGCCTTCTCGGCACTTAGCCGCCCAACCACACCAACAATTTTAGCATTCGGAGGAATATTCAACTCACTCCGCAAGGTAGAATCAACTCTGTCACGCCGCCACAAATCAACATCAATGGCATTATAAACCACCTCGATCTTACTCTCATCGATACCGCTGTTAACCATTATCTGCTTCGTTGCTTTGGATACAGCAATGATTCTTTGATATCTCTTCAGGGATACCATGTTAAGCCATGTGTATAATTTGGACTTCATACCTTCAATTATCCACCCATGAGCAGTGAAAACAAGTTTCATTCGTGGATGAATAAGTCCGAGCAAAAACCCGAAAAAACAGGTTTTATAATCTCTGGCATGATAAATAGCAATCTTATGTTCACGAATGATTCTGTTTATTTCCTTAAGGTTGTCAAAATCGAACTTGCCGTGCTCAAGAACCTCATAAACAATTAACCCTCTCTCTCGAGCCCATGTTGCAATCTGAAACTCCTTGTCGGATGCTCCACGCATATACATCAGAATAACATTGAACTTATCAGGATTTGCCTTTTCAGCCACCAGCAGTGCTGTTTTGTCAGGACCACCGCCGGTGGTATATGTGCTTCGGCACTGCATCACATTTATTTTATGCTCATTACCCATTATCAGTCACTTTCTGGTCCCGACAATTTTTGCAGGGATTCCGGCGGCAATGGAATTTGATGGGATAGAAGTGAGCACCACTGCGTTCGCTCCTATGGCTACATTGTCCCCAATAATTATATCTCCCAATACCTTGGCTCCAGCACCTATCAACACGTTGTTGCCGATGGTTGGCGGGTTCCCCCAACCACCCTTGTCACCGAGCGTTACTCCTTGATACACAGTACAGTTCTCGCCAATTTTTACTTTAGAATGAAAAATGATTCCCCCAAAATGGTGAATTCTGAACCCCTTACCAATTTGGGTTGCTGCCGGGATTGATATTCCAGTAGTGATCTCGGTGAATCGTTCAATAATAAAACGAAACGGCTGGGCTGGAACTCCATGCAAATGAAACCAATGAAAGAACCTATAAACAAGAATCGCTTGAAAGCCTTGGGAAACCAGTCCCCTGATAAGCAAACGCAAGAAACTTGTATCGCAGTTTTCATCATTAAACCGGTCAAGATCAGCTTTCACATTATCCAACATATCAGTCCCTTAGAAGGCTAAACATGCAAAAATAACAAAACTGACCTCAAGAAAGAGGTCAGTTTTGATTTTAGCCCATAATTTAAGAAGATCAATAAGTATTACATCATTTTGGTAAAGTCGCAGGGTCCCACCCACCTGCTGGGGTCGCGGGAGTTACTGGAGGCAAAACCATATCAATTGGATTAAATGCTCCAATACTTATATAACCGGTAAGACGAGGCTGCCCTAAAAAATCTGTAGGAGCAACATCTTTGACAATATCAGTCCCTGAATTTTTGGCAGGGCTAGTTGATCTTAGTACAAAATTTCGTCTAGCAGCATCAACAAAAAGTGGATCAGCGTTTAATGATCCAGTGGCCCATGATGGTAGAGCAAGAGACGGGTTTGCTGTACTGTAGAATAAATTGTTTGATTTAGTGGCGGGGCCAGTCGAGTTAGCGTATGCTAAATTTCTTGTATCAACAATAATGTTGTTACGAAAATCTACTGAAGCACTACCACCATGCAGTACGTTACTAACCCCGTACCCATATGCCGTATTGTTATAAGCTTTAATGGCCCCACCGCCCGATTCAAACCTAAATGCTGCTCCTGGCACTCCTCTGCCGGAGGATGTGTAATCAGTATCTGTTACAACAATATTATTAAATATTTCATACTGATTGCTTTCGCTACAATTAACATTGATATTTATAGCAGCTCCGCCTTGATTTTTTACTACATTGTGATGAATTTTTAACGGCCCACTCCACCCGCCACAAACGCTATCGTCATAGACATGGATACCATGAGCTACTGGGTTGTCATGGTGGTAATTCCATGCAATTTCGTAAGCAGCAGCAGGAGCACCTGAGCGATTAGTCAAGTAGTATAAATGATGAGAAACCGGAGTCGACCCGTCGGCCTTACCGTAATTAAATATCTCATTCCCATATATTCTTGATCCACTGCAAACAGTCGCATCTCCCGGCGTTGCCATACATCCAACCGCTAGAGCAGCATTATAACCATAGGGTGATGCTTGAGGCCCTGATATTTTATGGCCAATGACTCTTGAATAATAACCAACTGGCACTGTATTATGCACTGTAGTTATGGTAAATTTAGAAGTCACCCAATAACCACTTGGCGAAGTCATAAATTTCAATGCTGAGGTATTATTGCCATTAAGCTCTGAAGTGGTATTAGGGTATACGACAAGCGAATATGGCTTGGTTGCAGTCCCAAGCATACTAGCATTCTTCGCCATTTCTACATCAACAGAAGAGCCAACACCAACAGAATAGACAATATCTCCTGCTGACATCTTGGACGCTTGCAAGGATGCTTGCAATGTAGCCCATGGTGTTGACCATGAACCGTTTCCTGTATTGTCATTGCCTGTAGACTTGATGAACTTAATCCCGCCCGTTCTAACTGTAAACGGCAATGTGTTGGAATCAGACCCATCTACAGTAACCTTAATTGTATTAGCTCCGTCAGCAGCCCCAGCGGGAATAGCAAAAGCAATCTCCTGCATTTTATGATAGGTACTGAGATTTGCGGGGCCACCCGGAAGAGTACCATCTGCATCCTTCCAGTAATATATTGCCGTAGCTTCTACATTACCCACATAAACCTTAGATGTGCCTTGTGATGGCCCAAGATTGTTCCCCCATATGGTGACTATTGCACCACTGCCAACTCCATCAGTATTCCCAGTTTTTGGCCCTGAAGTGATATCAGAAAAATTCAGAATAGGTGCCGCCAACAATTTCACAGGAGATGAAAATGTGAAACCTATAAGCATAATGATAAAAATTAGGAATTGCACAAATATTCGTTTACTTGGGTTGAATATAGTCTCTTTCATTTCTTTTCTCCGCGACAGATAAGTTGTATTATGGTTCCCCGAAACGAACTCGCAAATTAAAAAAGCTGAATTGCCTACATGCCTGTTTAAGCATTTCGGCAACCTGACTGTCTCGTGAAGACCCTTTAGGCTTTCCGTCCCACCCTCGCGGGTGGTTTAGTATTATCGATTGTTAATTGGTATATTTTCTTATAATAATAGTAATCGGTAAAAGAGCAAATACAACCGTGATTGTTATCACAATAATAAATTTTGCTGGCTAATACACCACAAAGAATATGTAATTAAAACTTAGCGCTCGTAGACTCAAATCAAAATCAGATTCCGATTAATATCAATCTGGACTTCCCTAGTTTTTTAGACACTGATATGGGAATATTGAAACCCCTAGGAGGTGTCGATGTCGAGCAAACGTTATTCAGAAGAATTCAAGCGTGAAGCAGTCAAGCAAGTTATCGAGCGCAATTATTCGGTCGTAGAAGTTTCAGCACGGTTGGGTGTGTCCACCAAGAGCCTGTATGCGTGGATCAGCGCTGTCGGTGGGTCAGGCCGCAAAACTGGAGAGTTGGATGATCTCCGCAAAGAGAACGCTCGCCTCAAGTCGGAACTGAAACGTATCGCCGAAGAACGAGACATTTTAAAAAAAGCCGCCGCGTACTTTGCCAAGGCATCCGGGGTAAGGTACGCATTCATTCGCGACCATAGCACGGAATTCCCCGTCCTGACGATGTGTCGCGTCCTACGGATCCAGCGCAGCGGTTATTATGCCTGGCTCAAGGAGCCCGAATCACCGCGAGCCAAAGAAGACCGTCGCCTCCTTCTGCCGTGTCTCTTTTTTATAAAAGCGAAAAATATTTTACGTTATCCTCTATGGCGGCGCCGGCCAAAAACTCAGGTCATCATCCATTTGACCAGGACTCCCAATACGGCAGCGACGGCTGGCAGCGTTTTTGTCATGACCATAACCCCGAGCATGAGTCGCCGTGGTAACTGCTACGACAACGCCGTTGCCGAATCATTCTTCAGTAGTTTGAAGAAAGAGCGTATCAGACGCAGAATTTATCGAACTCGGGACGAAGCTCGTTCAGATGTGTTTGATTATATGGAAGTATTCTATAACCGCAGTCGGCGGCACAG
>NZ_BAZF01000037.1 GCF_000813145.1 Geobacter sp. OR-1
CCTCGGCCTGTCCGGATTCCCCCTGGCAGTGATCGTCACGCTGGGGCTGGTCTCCATACCGGTCAATAACGCCTTCTGCCGCTATCTCTGCCCATACGGAGCCCTTTTGGGGGTGGCGTCGCTGCTTTCCCCGCTCAAGGTAACCCGCAATAAGGGCGCCTGCGTGTCATGCGGCGTCTGCAGCCAGTTTTGCCCGTCATATCTGCCGGTAATGGCCAAGGAGAGGATACACTCGCCCGAATGCATCGGTTGTTGGCGCTGTATCAGCAACTGCAGGGCTTCAGGGGCGCTGGAGATGAAACTCCCCGGCGGCAGGATCGCAATTGCCGGGATTCTCTTCGCAGCACTGGTGATAGGTATTTTCTGGGGGGGATCGGCTATCGGCAAGGCTACCGGGCATTGGCAGAATCGGCTGACTGCCGCCGATTATGCCCGGCTGCTGCAGAAATAGAAAGGGGCGCCTTTTGCACGGCGCCCCTCCCACAAATATCCGGATGATTCGGTCTACCCTTCCTCTTCCTCGCCAATGGCGATCTCGCGATAGACCCGCTCCTCTTCAAACCTCTTGGTCTGGGCCTGCTGCCGCTCAATATCCGACTTGCACTTGACGCAGTGGCGGGCAAAAGGCAATGCCTTCAGTCTGCCCAAAGGGATCTCCTCTTCACACTCCTCGCAGATGCCGTATTCGCCCTCTTCCAGCCTCATCAGGGCCTCGTCGATATTGGCAAGCTTCTCGCGCTCCCGGTCTCCGAGCAGCATGCCGAGTTCACGGTCGCGTTCGCTCGAAGCCTGGTCGTATATGTCGCCGCTCGGCTCGCCAGTGACCGTATTGGCTCCGGACTTCATCGCCTTGGTTATCTCATTGAGCGCATCCTCTTTCATCTTGACGAGGATCGCTTTCATCTCCGACTTTTTATCAACCATGTCCATTGAACTCCAAAAAATAATTAAGTTGCCCCAAGGGCGACGAAATAATACAGCAATTTCCCCGCTTGTCAAGGGAAAAGCCCTCAAGCCAACATAGCGATTTTACTAGGTTATTATCTCGCCTATCAGATCATAGTCCGACGAATCGGTTATCTTCAGCCGTACGATATCCCCGACATCCGCCTGTCCGGCGGTAATGTAGACCTGGCCGTCGATGTCCGGGGCCTGGCGCGAGGTGCGCCCTTTAAGCAGCAGTTCGGTCTCCTCGCTGTACCCCTCCACCAGGACATCCTCGACCATATCGACCAGGCGGCGATTTTGCTTGAACGACAGCCTGGCCTGGGCCCTCATCAACTTTTTGTAGCGGTCCCGCTTGACCCGCTCCGACACCTGCTCCGGCATCTCGGCAGCCGGCGTTCCCTCCTCGCGCGAGTAGCAGAACACCCCGAGCCGGTCAAACTGCGACTCCTCGACAAAATGGAGCAGCTTTTTGAAATCCTCCTCGGTCTCGCCGGGGAAACCGACAATCAATGAGGTCCTGAGGGCAATGCCCGGCACTTCGGCCCGGATCTTCGGGA
This sequence comes from Geobacter sp. OR-1, assembly GCF_000813145.1. Lineage (GTDB taxonomy): Bacteria > Desulfobacterota > Desulfuromonadia > Geobacterales > DSM-12255 > Geoanaerobacter. The sequence continues at coordinate 1,506 of NZ_BAZF01000037.1, forward strand.
TCAGCGCCCGGATGTCATCCTCGGAACTGCGCCGGTTCATCCGCTTCAGCACCGGGTCACTGATATGTTGCAGCGGAATGTCGAGATACTTGCAGACCTTTTCCCCCTCACGGATCAGCGTGAGCAGGCCGTCGGTGATCCCGTCCGGATAGGCGTAAAGCAGCCGGATCCAGCGCAGCCCGCCGATAGCGTGCAGCTCCTTTACCAGCCATTCGAGGTTGATACCGCCTTCAAGATCGCTGCCATAGCGGGTGATATCCTGCGCCACCAGGTTCAGTTCCCGTGCACCGTTGGCCACCAACCGCCGCGCCTCTTCCAGGACCAGCTTCGGCGGCCGGGAACGGAAAGCACCCCGCAGGGAAGGAATAACACAGTAAGAACAACAGTTGGAGCATCCCTCGGCAATCTTCAGATAGGCTGTATATAGTGGCGTAGACTGCATCCGCGGCAGCTCGGCATCGTACAGGTAGTTCGGGTCCCCGGTATACAGGATCTGGCCTTCGGACTCGTCCTTTTCGGCAATGATCTCGGCAATGCGTGGGTAGTCGCCGGTGCCGACGAAGATGTCCACCTCGGGGAGTTCCTTGGCCAGTTCCTGCTGATACCGCTGCGGCAGGCAACCGGCCACAATCAGCAACCGGCAGTTGGCGTCATGCTTCCGGTCCGCCAGATCGAGGATCGTGTCGATGCTCTCCTGCTTCGCCTCCTTGATGAACGAGCAGGTGTTGACGATAATGATGTCCGCCTCATGTTCGTCGGTGGTGATCTCGTATCCGGTGTTTGACAGGTAGCCGAGCATCACCTCCGCATCCACCAGGTTCTTCGGGCAGCCGAGGCTGACCATGCTGACTTTCTGAACTTTAGTTTCTTCCACAAAGACCTCTTGATGCTATATTTTTTGGACTTCTGCGACAAGGCCGACCCTGTCCTTTTAACATGAAAGTATGTAGAATTCCCGATGAGCGCGAGGCGCTCAAGTGAGGAGTCATATCAGCGCTACGCCGCACAAGGCATCCCGCAGAGCAACGCCGCAATCGCGAGAAAGCCATATTTCTATTCCCGGAAATTCACGAACTGCATTTCGATATCCAGATCCTTCCCCTTCAAGAGGGCGATGGTCTCCTGCAGGTCGTCGCGGTTCTTGCCGGTGACTCGCACCTGCTCGTCCTGGATCTGCGCCTGGACCTTGATCTTGCTCTCCTTGATCACGGCAATGATCTCTTTCCCCTTCTCCTTGGAGACCCCCTGCTGGATGGTGATAATCTGGCGCACCATGCCGCCGGAGGCGTTTTCGGCCTTGCCGTACTGGAGCGCCTTGATGGAGATCCCCCGCTTGAAGAACTTGGACTGGAGGATGTCGATCACGGCCTTGAGCTTGAAATCGTCGTCGGCCAGGACCTTGATGCTGTCCTTTTCCTGGGTGATCTCGCTCTTGGACCCCTTGAAGTCGTAGCGCTGGCCGATCTCCTTGACGGTCTGGTTGACCGCGTTGTCAACCTCCTGCATGTCTACCTTGGAGACAATGTCGAATGACGGCATGTTACCCTCCTGATAATGGTTATAGTGGCAAAGCCTACAAATCCGCAGGGATTATGGCTTGATTATTTCAACCCCTTTGGGAACTTTAAAGGTGAATTTCCCGGCGCCGAGCCCCTGGTTGACCTTGACCCTGGAATAATCGATGGTGGTGCTGGTGCCGATCTGGTCGTAAACCACGGACGAGACGATCGGGAACGGGTCTTCGGCCTCGTCGTTCTTCCGGTATTTTTCCACCGCAGGCGCGGCCACAGTTAGCTGGAGCCGGGCAAACGCCTGCCCACCCTTTTTCGGCACGAGGTCGATCAGGTAGTTCCCCTTGGCATCTCGCCCCGTGCCCGAAATGCTGATCTTGAAATCGCGCGACACGTTGCCGAGGCCGGTGAGGTAATTGAGCGCAACCCCTCCCTGGGCCAGCATCCTCTTGACATCGCTGACCATGACCTGCTTGTTTTCCGGGATATAGAACCAGACCTGCCTGCCGTCTGAAACGATCTGCTGTTTCGGTTTCCGGTAGTCAAAGCGAAACATGGCGGTACCGGTTTCCGGCATTTTCATCATCAACTCGCCGCTCCCCTTTTCGGTTCTTTTGAGCGCGGACAGGAAGGTCTTCTGACTGAATTCCGCCTGCAGGTCCCGCAACTGCCGGTACCCCTGCTCAACGGTTGCTACAACCGCCTTCAGGTCGCCAGCTGCTCCACCATCCCCCGGGTGCGGCCAGTGCTGCGGCGGGATGCCAGGCAAGCATGAACGACAGCACGGCGGCAATCGATAACATTCTGTTTATCGGCATGAATCAATCCTCTCGCAAAAAAGGCGACACAGACTGATGTCGCCTCACTATGAAATTAGCGGCGTCCGGTGCTCCCCGGAGGCCGGACGGTCTGAACATCCGCAGGGATATCAAAGGTGAAGAGCAGGTCGCCGAGCCCCATATTCGGCCTGATATTGCTGAATTCCAGGACAGTGGCATTCCCCTTGTGGTCGATTACGGTGGTGGAGAGAATGGGGAAAGCCAGCTGCGACAGGTCCTTCATCCGGTTCCCCCGGTTGTTGGGGTTGATGATGTGCCTGCCGTTGTTCTGGACGTAGCGTGTCACCGCATCCTTGTTGACCACGATGAACAGTTTTTCGACCGTCTCCATGGCCTGCCTGGGGGTGAGCTCCAGGATGTAGTTGCCGTTCATGTCCCGCCCCTGCGGAGAATAGGAGATCTGGAAATCTTTCGAGATCCGGGGCAGCCCCTGGAGAAAATTGAACCCCCTGTTCCGGGAAGGATCGGCATACTGCGGGTCGAAAAATGAGGTCATATCACTAAGGATGACCTGACGGTTGGCCGGAAGATAGGTCCAGAGCGAGGCGCCGTCGGTCACGATTTCATGGCGCGTGGGGCGGAAATACTCAAAACGGAACTTCAGCGGTTCGCGGTGCTTGTAATCGGCATTTTTGAACAGGAACTCACCGTCCGCAATCATCTCCTTCGGGGTTTTTCCGGCAATAATTGTCTTCTGGACAAAGTCGGCCGAAAGGTCGTACAGAAAGAGCGTGTCGTCGCTGTACCTGCTTTCGCCGTCGCTGGAAAACGACTTTTCCACCGTATCGATCACATCCCGGAGGCCAACAGCGACCCGCTGCTGAGGGGGCGTCTGGGCAAAGACAGTTGCGGAGCATCCCAAAACCACGGCCAGAAACATGAAAAGAGCCCGAAAATTAATCATATGCACCCCTCCTGTGAGGGTGAATTGTGCCACAACTGCGGCGGTGACGCAACCTCTTAAAACAGGGTTGCCGGATCGAGAACGAACACAACCTCCCCATCGCCAAGTATCCCGCCGCCGGCGAGCCCGCGTAAGCGGTTGAGCGGCCTGCCGACCGGCTTGACATGAATCTCCCGATGTCCCAGAACCCGATCGACAATTAACCCCGCCGGCTTCCCTCGGAACATCGCCACAATGACCGGAATGAACCCGGTCATGCTTCTCCGCAGCGGAACTCCGATGACCCGGTTCAGGCTGAGCAGCGGGATCTCCGTATCGTCCAGCAGGAGATAGGCGCGGCGGTCCCGCGACATCACCTGCTCCCTGGTTATTTCCAGGGTCCTCAGAACCGAGCTCACCGGAATGGCCACCTTGAGTCCGCCCATACCGGTTAGCAGCACATTGATGATGGCAATATTGAGCGGGAGACGGAGAGTCATCATGCTCCCCCTCCCGATCCGGGAATCGATGGCGAGACTGCCGCCCAGAGACTGGACGGTCGCGCGGACCGCATCCATGCCGACCCCGCGACCGGAGACGTCGGTAACCTCGGCAGCGGTGGAGAACCCGGCGAGGCATGTCAGCATAAAGGCCTCGCGAGCAGAGAACTGCGCGCCCTGCTCGGCGGTTATGATCCCCTTGGCGACCGCAGACCTGACCAGTGCCGCCGGATCCATCCCCCTGCCGTCATCCAGCACCGATAGCACGGCCTGGTCCTTTTCCCGGCCGACCGTGAGCCTGACACTGCCGATCGGGTTCTTCCCGGCCCCCTTGCGAACCTCCGGTGGTTCAATGCCGTGATCCACAGCGTTTCGAAGGATATGCAGCAGCGGATCCGCAAGCTCTTCCAGAACACCCCGGTCCAGCTCGATCTCCTTACCCACAACCGTGAAGGAGATCTCTTTCCCCTGTTTCCTGGCCAGATCCCGGACCACGCGCGGGAACCTTTCGGCCAGCACGGCAAACGGCATCAACCGGGCCTGCATGACCGTCTGGTGCAATTCCCTGAGTAGCTTGCCGAGATCGTTAAGGGTTTCCTTCAACCGCGGCGCCTCGACCCCCCGGGTTATGTTCAGCAGCCGATGTTTGCTGGTGAAGAGTTCGCCGGTCGTATCGATTAACCGGTCCAGGATTTCGGTCCTTACCCGTACGGTATGAAGCGGCTCGCGAGGGGTGTCCTGGGACTGCGGAGCAGGGGCGGAGACTGTTGCCGGTTCAGGGGCTGGCGCTACTGCGGCCGGTTCTGCGGAAGGGTTGAAGCTTGAGAGCCGGCCGGAAATCGTTTCGATATCGGCGGTAAGGGGGCGATCAGCAGCCACATCGTCGAGGAGGACGGCAATGATGTCGGCCCCTTCCAGCAACAACGCCCCGATCTGCCTGCCGAACAGGAACTCGCCATTCCTGACCCTGGACATCAGGTCTTCCATCCGGTGCGCCAGGTCGGCGATCAGGCCGTAATCCATCGAGGCGGCCATCCCTTTCAGGGAATGGGCGGAGCGAAACAGGGCATTGATCTTTTCCTGATCCGACGGTTCCTCTTCGAGGGCCGCAATCAGGCTGTTCAGGGCTTGAAGATGCTCCTGCGCCTCGGTGAGAAAAAGTTCCCGGTACTGGGACATGTCCATGTCAGGCGATTTCCTCCAGTCCGGCAAACATCACTTGGGTCACACCCTGGAGATCGGCATCCAGCTTGTCCAGCAGCGCTGCGGCAGAGACCAGGGAGACTTCGTGACCGTGGATCTCCAGCACCGCCGCCATCGGGGCGTCCCCCGCCCGAACAACTCCGGCCTCGGCAGAGGGGATAACACGCTCCACATCGTCGACCCAGAGGGCCAGATCAGCGAGAGAACGGTCGAGGACCATTATCTTCCCCGCAGCAACTCCGGTTCCGGATTGAAGATAACGGCTGAGGTCGAGCACCGGCGTCAGGGCGCCGTGGGAGTTCATGACCCCCTTGAAATAGCCGGGCGCCATCGGGATCGGCCAGGTTTCGGGGAGTTCACTCACCTCGGTTACAGTAGCCAGATCTATGGCCATCCTTTGCCCGGCCAGGCGAAACAGCACCAGCCGGTCGATGTCACTTGCCATCTTGTTCACCGACGCGGAACTTCTCGACGCAGCGCAACATCTCCTCCGCCATCCCGGCAAGCTCCTTGGCGGCATCGGCCATTTCCTGCATGGCAGACGACTGCTCTTCCGTGGCCGCCGACACCTCTTCGGTAGAGGCGGCGTTGTCTTCGGCGACCCGGGCAATCTCGTCAACCATTTCTACCATCTTTCCCGCCCCCTCGTTCTGCATCTGGGACAGGTCGGCGATACTGTTGGCCCGCCGCTCGGTTTCACTTACCGTGGTGAGGATTTCGCCGAAGGCGGCGGCGGTAATGTCGATATTCTTTTTCCCCGCCGCGATGGAGCGGAAGCTTTCCGTTATAGTCTCCGAAACCTTCTGGCCGTCCTCCTTGATGGAGGCGATCAGATCCACGATCTCGGTTGCGGATGTACCGGTGCCGTCGGCGAGCTTGCGCACCTCGTCGGCGACCACGGCAAAGCCTTTGCCGTATTCACCGGCCCGAGCCGCCTCTATGGAGGCATTCAGGGCCAGAAGATTGGTCTGGCGGGAAATATCCAGGATGATGTCGGCGATTTTGCCGATATGCTGGAGCCTTTTGTTGAGTTCCAGGTAAAGCTGTCCGGTCAGTTCCACTGAACCGTAAAACTCCTTCATCCTTTCCAGCGAGTCGTTGGCCAGTTCACCGCCGCGCTTGGCAGTTACACTGGTGTCCCGGGCCGCTTTGGCCGCCTCTCTGGCCCGTTTTGCCACCAGATCGACCGAAATTGCCATCTCATGAATGACCTTGGAACTCTTGGTCACCATCTCTGCCTGGGTTTCGGCGCCCCGGGAAATCTGTTCGATCGCCTGCGCCACCTCCTCGGTGGAGGCGTTGATCTCGATGGCAGTTGATGAGAGGGTTTTGGACTCTTCAAATACCCGCCTGGAGATATCCCTGATCTGCCGCACCAGCGCCCGGAGATTCTCGGCCATTATGTTGATCGACTCGGCCAGGCACTGCGTCTCGTCCGGGAAACGGGACTGCCGCAACTCCACATCGCTGGTCAGGTCTCCGGAACTGATCGCTTCCGTAGACGAGGTAAGAAGTCCCATATTCCGGCTCGCCCTCCGGGAAAACAGCCAGCCGAGAATCAGCCCGATCGTGATGGCAACCACATAGGAGAGAACGGTCGTAATCTCCGGCGCATACCCCAGCTTGCGGATCAGATCCGGGACAAATGCCACTGCTGCGACCACCACTATGCAACCGAGAATGAATTTGTATCCCAACGGAATATACATTGAGCTCCCTCCTGCCGCTATAAGCTGCAATAAATGAAAGCCTTATCCACCCTGCTGTTGGCCCGCAGCCGGCAACGCCCGGTAAATCCGCTCTACCGGGCTGACCGGGGCAAAATACCGGCGGGCCTCGCCGATCATGGTTTCGGATTTCCCCAGCACCAGAAAACCGCCCTCGGAAAGCGACCGGGCAAAACCTTTCAGCAGCAGCTCCTGCCAGGGCCGCTCGAAGTATATCATGACGTTCCGACACATGATCAGGTCGCACTTCCGGTCAAACCCGGACGAAAAGATCTCCTCCTCCCGGAAAGTCACCATGTCGCGGATCTCGGCAGCAAGCCGAAGCTTGCCACCTTCCCGGGCAAAGTACCGGTCGACAAGAAGGGGCGGCACCTCGGCAACCCGCTCAACAACGTAAAGCCCTCTGCGAGCGGCATCCAGGATCTCGGCATTGATATCGGTGGCAATGATCCGGACCGGAATCCGTTTGATCAGATCGCTGAAATACTCCCTGAGAATGATGGCAAGCGCGTACGGCTCCTCGCCGGTCGAACAGCCGACACTCCAGAACACCGCTTCGCTCCCGGTTCCGGCCCGAACTGCCAATAGCTCGGGGAGAACCGAGTCGCGCAGCATGTCGAATACCGACGGGTTTCTGAAGAAATGGCTAACATGTATGGTGAGCGCCTTGTACAGCTGCGTCATCTCCCGCCCGTCATGTTCGAGAAGGCGGCAGTACGCCGTGGGAGTGTCGGAATTTGTTGCCCGGATCCGGATGTTGATCCGCCGCATAACGCATTTATCTTTGTATCTGCAGAGGTGAAAGCCGATCCGTTCCTCAAGAAGCCGCCGGATTACAGCCATATCTTCGGGCCCGATTTCCGGTATGTCGGTCAGGGCAGGGAGGGTATTGGGGGTATCAAGGGACATGTCGCCTCAAAAATGCCGGAACCCTTTGTGATCCGAGCGGTACAGCTCACCGGTCGGGAAAGCCGCCTGAATCCCTCCATCTGCATTGATTTCACCGATGACAGTCGCCCGGGACTCCATGCTGGAAAACAGGTTTTCGGCATCGTGCCAACGGTCCGGGGCCAGAGTGAACAGCAGTTCATAATCCTCGCCACCGGCAAGCGCCAGGGAGAACGGATCGTTGCAGAGCTTGGGGGCATGATCCCGGAAATACCCGGACAGCGGAAGCCGGTCGATCTCCACCCGCGCCCCGCCTCCGGAGCATTCGAGGATATGGCCCAGATCCGCAAGCAATCCGTCGCTGACATCGATCATCGCGGATGGGATGCCCGCCTCAGCAAGCAAGAGCCCTTCGCTACAGCGGGGTACCGGGTCGAGATGACGGGACACTGCGCCCCCTTCGCGAACACCCCTGCGCAGTTCTTCCAGGCCGAGCGCCGAATCCCCCAGCGAACCGGTCACGCAGATCAGATCTCCCGGCTTTGCACCGTTGCGATAAACGACCTTTTCGGCGAGCTGCTCGCCCATCAGGGTGATGCTGATGACCAGCCCCGACCTCGAAGAACAGGTATCACCTCCGACCAGAGCGACCCCGTGCCGGTCGGCCATGGCAAGCATACCGCTGACGAATCGGTCCAGGAATTCCACATCGGACGCTGCCGGGAGCCCCAGGGAGAGGAGGAACCATCTGGACTTCCCTCCCATGGCAGCCATATCCGAAAGGTTTACGGCCAGGGATTTTCGGCCCAGTTGTTCCGGCGTCGTGAACGACAGATCAAAGTGAATCCCTTCGAGCAGCATGTCCGAAGTAACCAGCTGGACTCTGCCCGGCGAAGGCTCCAGTGCAGCCGCGTCATCGCCGATGCCGCACCGAACTCCGTCTCTTGCCGCTGCCCGTTCCGCGATCCGGCCGATCAGGCCGAATTCCCCCAGCGAAGCGATATTCAAGCATTCCCCCGGGGCAAAGCCTTGGGTGAACGCCGCACCGGCTTGCCGGCAGGCACCGGGACCTTGGCGGCCTTGGGCACCGGCGGCGGCCAGGTTTCCAGGGCAACCTTCAGGACGTCGTCAATCACCTTGGCCGGCACTATGGTCACCTTCTTCAGGATATTCTTCGGTACGTCTTCCAGGTCTTTCACGTTCTGTTCGGGTATAACTATGGTGGTAACACCGGCGCGAACCGCAGCCAGGATCTTCTCCTTGAGCCCGCCGATCGGGAGCACCTTGCCGCGCAGGGTAATTTCGCCGGTCATGGCCACATCCTTGCGCACCGGGATCTTGGTAAGCGCAGAGACCAGGGCCGTTGCCATGGTGACTCCCGCTGACGGACCGTCCTTGGGAATAGCGCCGGCCGGCACATGGACGTGAATCTCGGTGGTGTGAAAGAAATCCTCGGCCAGGCCGATTTCCTTTTCCTTGGCCCGGATCCAGGAGAGCGCCGCCTGCACCGACTCCTTCATGACGTCCCCAAGCTGGCCGGTCAGGGTCAGCCCGCCCTTACCCTGCATGATGGTGGCCTCGACATAGAGCACTTCGCCGCCGACCGGTGTCCAGGCCAGGCCGGTGACCACGCCGATCTCATTCGTCTCCATCTCCTCCTCGCGCAGGAATTTGGGGGGACCGAGATATTTCGGCACTGCCGAGGCATTGATGGTGAAATGACGCTTCTCCCCTTCCGCCACCCTGCGCGCGACCTTGCGGCAGATGGTGCCGATCTCGCGCTCCAGGTTTCTCAGCCCGGATTCGCGGGTGTACTTGGCGATGACCGCCTTGATCGCCTCGTCGGTAAAGGAGATGTACTTGTCGGAGATCCCGTTCTCCTGGGTCTGGCGCGGCACAAGGTACCGCTTCGATATCTGCAGCTTTTCCTCTTCCGTATAGCCTGCGAGGGTGATGACCTCCATCCGGTCGCGAAGCGGACCGGGGATGGTATCCATCTGGTTGGCGGTGGCAATGAACATGACGTTCGAAAGGTTGAACGGAAGGTTTATATAATGATCGGAAAACATGAAGTTCTGCTCGGGATCGAGCACTTCCAGCAGCGCCGATGAGGGATCGCCGCGGAAATCGGAGCCGAGCTTGTCCAGCTCGTCCAGCATGAACACCGGGTTGTTCGATCCCGCCTGCTTCAGCCCCTGGAGAATCCTGCCGGGGAGCGCGCCGACATAGGTCCGGCGATGGCCGCGGATTTCAGCCTCGTCGCGCACCCCGCCGAGCGATATCCTGACGAATTTACGCCCCATGGAGCGGGCAATCGATTTGCCGAGCGATGTCTTCCCGACCCCCGGAGGGCCGACGAAACATAGGATCGGCCCCTTCATCTTCTTCTTCAGCTTTCTCACGGCCAGGAATTCGAGGATCCTCTCCTTGATCTTGTCCAGGTAGTAATGGTCTTCGTCGAGGATCGTCTTGGCCTTCTTGATGTCGAGCCCATCCTTGGTGGCCTTGGACCAGGGGAGTTCCACCATCCAATCAAGGAAGGTCCGGAGCATTCCGGACTCTGCGGCATCTGGGTGCATCTGCTCAAGCCGCCCGAGCTGCTTGAGCGCCTCTTTCTCGATCACCGGCGGCATCTTGGCCGCGTCGATCGCCTTGCGGATTTCGGCGATCTCCTCGGCGCGGGCATCGCTCTCCCCCAGCTCCTGCTGAATGGCCCGCAGCTGCTCCCGCAGGTAATACTCCCGCTGGCTTTTCCCCATCTCCTCCTTGGCCGCCGACTGGATCCGGGCCTGCATGTCCAGCAGCTCGTTCTCCTTGTTGAGCAGTTCGTTCACCCGCTTGAGCCGCTCGATCGGGTCAAAAATCTCCAGGAGTTTCTGGGCCTCTTCCACCTTCAGCCCGATGTTGCTGGCCACCAGGTCGGCGAGGCTGCCGGGGTCCTGCATGTTTTCCACAATAACCATCACTTCCGGCGAGATTACCTTGCCGAGCGCAACGATCTTCGACAACTGCTCCTTGATGGTCCGGATCAGCGCCTCGGTCTCCAGCGACGTTTCAGCATCCGCCGGCTCGACGATCCTCTCGACCCTGACCGAGTAGTACGGACGCGACGCAAGATACTCGGTAATGCGCCCTTTGGTCAGCCCTTGGACCAGGATCTTTACCCTGCCGTCCGGGAGCTTGAGCATCCTCATGATCATTGCCACTGTTCCGACTTCATAAATCGCTTCGGGCTCAGGATCCTCGTCGCCGACCTCCTTCTGGGTCGAAAGGAAGATCAGGCGGTCGCCGGAAAGGGCATGATCCACAGCAGCAATCGAGATCTCCCTCCCGACGAACAGAGGGAGGATCATATAGGGATAGACCACCACATCCCTTACCGGAAGCAGCGGCAGCACTTCCGGAATCTTCAGCTCTTCGCCTTCCGGCTGCTTGATGTTATCCATAAATGCTTCTCCTTAGAATCCTTAATAGCTTTTCAATTACATCAATGAACTACCCGAAAAAACGATGTACTTAATGACACCGCCATCATTCAATGGGAACGTCGCGGATTACTTCCTGGCGATCATGCAGCCTGGGGAAGGTCACTGTCAGCGTACCCTTGTCATACCTTGCCTTTATCCCTTGGATGTCCGCGGCCGGGGGGATCTCGATCATCCGGGAAAAATGGCCGAAATGGCGCTCCACCCTGATGAACCGGCACCCTTTCCGCCCTTCCTTCCGCTTTACCCCTTCCAGCAGCAGCGTGTTGCAGCATATCGAGAGCCGGAGATCTTTCCGGTCGAATCCGGGGAGTTCGAACTCGACCACATAGTTGCCGGCGGTCTCAAAGATATCAACCAGGGGTTGGTATTCGTGTTCTTCTTTCCCTCCGAGACGTTCGGCGCTGGAGAGGTAATTGAAAATTTCTTCAACCTGCTGCCGGAACAGCGTCAGCCAATCCACCGGGTCCTTTGGAATCACTGGCATTCTCACTCCATTCAGGGGAAACTGTCCCTTCTATGCTACTACAACCGAGACCTTGAAGATTTAACCACCTTTACCGCGAAAGTCAAGGCACGAGGGGGAGCGCGAGAGCCAGAGGGCCGCAGCACGGGCCTAGCAACGAGGCTGAACCTGAAAACCATTGAATATGCTGCCTGCGATATGTATAATCCCCTCTTGATTTTTTATAAACGGTTAACGAGGCGATAATGAAACGACCTTTGACGATCATTTCCATAGGGATCCTTGGCCTGCTCAGTTGCGGGTTCAACTGGGGTTTC
>NZ_BAZF01000036.1 GCF_000813145.1 Geobacter sp. OR-1
GATCGAGCGGTGCCTTCATGAAGAGCGCAGGCTCAAGGAACCGTTGCCCGGCATCAGTGCCGGAAAGGATCACACCGTCTTTCAGCACCAGCTTGGCCACATGGTCCTGGATGTTCGGGCTGTTGACGATGTCGGAGAAAAACTGAATCGGGTTCATACCGGCCTTCATCCCGACCAGAACGGAGAGGAGGAATGCACCTGACATGAGGAGACCGGCCTTGATGATCTGAACCCAGGTGGTGGCAGTCATGCCGCCGAAAACGACGTAGCCGATCATCAGGATACCGACGCCGATGATGGCGGTCTTGTACGGAATGCCGACCAGAAGAGCCATCAGCTTGCCGGCACCGACCATCTGGGCGGTGAGGTAGAAGGTGGACACGGCAACTGTCGAGATTGCGGCCACGGCGCGCACCGGCTTGGGCTCGGTACGGAAGGAGAGAATGTCTCCCAGGGTGTACTTGCCGGCGTTCCGGCACGGCTCGGCAACGATCAGGAGCACGGTGATGTATGCCACCAGCCAGCCGACCGAGTACATGAACCCGTCATACCCGTAAAGGGAGATCATCCCGGAAATACCGAGGAACGATGCGGCTGACATGTAGTCGCCGGCAATCGCCCAGCCGTTCTGGGTGCCGGTAATCCCGCCGCCCGCGGCATAGAAGTCGGCCGCAGTCTTGGTCCGCTTGGCGGCCCAGACAACAACTGACATGGTGATGGCGATGATGACCAGGAACATGCCGATGGTGATGGTCTTGTTGGCCTTGATGGTCTTCTTTTCTACTGGGGCTGCAGGGGCCGGAGCGGCCTGGCTCTGCATCGGAGCGGCTGCGGGCGCTACTGCTGCCGGGGCTCCAGGAGCCGCAGGGGCAGTTGCTGCGGGCGCTGCTGCTGTCGGGGCTGCTGCCGGAGCCGGAGCCTTGGCCGGCTCTGCAAATGCGATGGAGCCCAGGGAGAGGGCCAGAGCTGCTGCGATTATAGTCTTCTTGATCATAATGGTCCTCCTCCTTTACTTGAGCTCATCAACCAGCTCACGGGTGAGCCGGTCAAAGTCTTTGTTGGCCACATGGGCGTAATAGTGGGCAAGCCCCCAGGAAACGAAAAATTGCGAGAGCGCAAAAACGTAACCGAAGTTTATTACTCCGATCATCTTGATCTTGAACAGACCAGGAGCGTATGCGGCCCCTATTGGGAGGAGGAAATAATAAACAGTGGAAAAAATCCACCAGCCGAACAGGAACACCGTCTTTTTGCGATGCAGTTCGATGAATTTTGGGTTCTTCGCTATTGCGGCCCAATCGTATTGCTTTTCTGCCATGGTAGTTACTCCTTTCTTGGTAAGGTCAAAGCACTATGGAACGGCGTCCCGTTCCATGCATTCCCAAAAAATTGTGTTTCCTGCTCTCGCCTCCTTTCCGATTTATTGTATTCCCGCTGCTTCCAGTATGTTAAATCGGTGCATAACCGAACTTCATCGACAACACTTCTGCCCCTTCCTGCAACGAAGGGATAATTTCGTTCTCAATCCGGTCGGACAACATCCTGAATGACGGGCCGAGCATGGCAAGCGCGCCGATTACCTTGCCCGCGTAATCGCGGATGGTAACGGCAACCGTCACAACGCCCTCGCCAAGCCCCCCCTGCTCAACCGCAACCCCTTTTTCCCTGATTGCAGTAAGTTCAGAGCCCAACATCTCCATATCCGGCAGGTCTTTTCTTCTGCCGCGCCTTTTAAAGAGCCTTTCGAGAATTTCCTGAGACTCAAGGGCCTTAAGCACCTTGCCGGCAGCATTGGTAAAAAACGGAAATTTTTTCCCAACCATGGGAGTTGTCTTTACATTCTGCCAGCAATCAACCATGTCCAGGAAAAGAACCTCATCCCCGAGCAAGACTGTCAGATAGACTGCCTCGTCATGCTTTCTGACCAGCTCTTCCATTACCGGATGGGCATGCTTAATGATACTGGCGCTATTGATAAAACGTTGAGCCAGAGCAACCGAGCTGACACCAAGCCGGTAAACCCCGCTCCCCTCTTCACGCTCAACCAGACCACGGCTCTCCAGAGTGGCCAACAACCGGAAAACTTTGTTCCGGCTCAACCCGAGACGCCCGGAAAGATTGGGCAGGGTCGCGGGCGGAACCTCATCGGCAAGAGCATCCAGAAGATCAAGGGCCTTTTCCACGGTCTGGACAGAATATGTACTTTTTTCTCTTGTCATGGCACCCTTGTTTACAAATTATTCAATGCCTGTTTTACAAATCCCAATTCAGTTTTGAAATTTTTTTAGCACGTCGTTTTATTTGTGTCAAGGGTATTTTTATTTCAAAAAACAACAACCAAATATTTAATGTAATTTTGATATGTTATACACCAACACGGAATCAACAAGATTTTTCAATATCTCCAACTATCGCATTAGAACATAGTTTATGAACTTATGAGCAAAACCGGGAAGAACTTCGCCTAACCAGGCTTTTTTAAAGGAGTAAAATACATCTAAAGCGCCATTTCGGCAGAACCTTTTGACATGATTGATTTTCGGCATTTTAAACAGCTGAAAATATTTTAACCTAATATCGCAAAACGTAAAGCGACATCCGGCAAAACATATTTTCTATTGGTTGGCTAAGGAGAAGGGATAAACAAAGAGAAATGGCTACAAAATGCTCCGGTAAGGAGGCGGGGAAAAATCAGCGAAATTTTATGGCAACTCCCTTGACTTTAATCAGACTCGAAGGAAAGAACAAGAATGTGTCCCGTTCAATCCGGACCTCCGGCAGAACGACCGCGTCTGCCCCCAGCCGATAGGCCCTCTCACGCAGTTCGTTATGAGCCCAATCATAATCCTGACGGGAGATCGCCTCCATATTCCCCATACGCTCACTGCTGCACTCAATTACTGCAATCTTGACGTAGGGCCTGCTTAGTTCATCCTGGTCCATGATTGGCGGGTAAAGTTCCGACAAAGGCCTGACCGTGGCGCACCCGGACAGTGGCAAGACCAGTAATGCACTCAAAAAAATGGATGCCCCCAATCTTTTCACCGTCGAGATAACCATTAACCGCACCCTTTGCCTGCACATGCTTGACTGGCAATCCATTGAGCAACTCCTTTTCGGGAATACAGTTTAACGTTTTTTTCTGTCTTTACAAGGGCGTTTTACCCGTGCTAATATTTTGCGATTTTAACTCAAGATTTCCTTGAAATTCTTGTATTTTTTGTAAGGAGCAGAACATGTCGGGCCATAATAAATGGAGCACCATAAAACACAAAAAAGGTGCTGCCGATGCCAAAAGGGGCAAAATTTTCACCAAGATCATAAAGGAAATCTCCGTTGCTGCCAAGCTAGGCGGTGGTGACCCGGGCGCAAATCCGCGACTTCGCACTGCTATTGATAAGGCTAAGGGCGAGAACATGCCCAAGGACAATATCGAGCGGGCAATCAAGAAAGGTACTGGCGGGATGGAAGGGGTCACCTACGAGGAGATCACTTACGAAGGATACGGACCTAGCGGAGTGGCAGTGCTGGTAGAGGTGATGACCGACAATCGTAACCGGACAGTATCGGATGTTCGCAGCATTTTTACCAAGTGCAACGGCAACATGGGTGAAACCGGCTGCGTTTCCTGGATATTCGACAAGAAGGGGCTGATCACCTACGGCAAAACCACTGACTTTGAGAAGCTCTTCGAATGCGCCCTGGAAGCCGGTGCAGACGATGTCGTCGAGGAAGACGAGCAGTTTGAAGTGCTGACAGACCCTGCCGCTTTTATGGAGGTTCGCGAAGCGCTCGAAAAGGCCGGTTTCAAGCATGAGTCCGCCGAAGTCACGATGATCCCCCAAACCATGATCAAGCTGGAGGGGAAGGCTGCCGAGAGCATGCTCAAGATGATGGATCGACTGGAAGATAATGACGACGTTCAGAACGTTTACGCAAACTTCGATATTTCTTCCGAAGAGATGGAAAAGATGATGTAACCTCCGGGCGGACTCAGATCCGCCCTTTTTCGGACCCCTACATATGAAAGTCTTAGGCATCGACCCAGGCTCGCGCATCACCGGATACGGGATTATCCAGAAGCTTGGGAACCGTCTGCTCCACGTTGACAACGGTGCAATCTTCACTGATACATCCGGCGAGTTTCCGCTGCGTCTGCAGAAGATATATACCGGGCTTTCCGAAGTGATCGAGCGTTACCAACCTGACGCAATGGCGATTGAACAGATCTTTTTCTCGAACAACGTCCAGAGTGCCCTGAAGCTTGGACAGGCGCGTGGCGCCGCGATTGTAGCCGGAGTCAATGCCGGGCTTCCGGTTGCCGAATACACCGCTCTTCAGGTCAAGCAGGCAGTGGTCGGGCATGGCAAGGCAGCTAAGGAACAGGTACAGCAGATGGTGAAAATCCTCCTCAATCTTCCGGAAATCGCCCAGGCCGATGCTTCCGATGCCCTGGCGGTCGCAATCTGCCACGCCAACTCGGTTGCGCTCCGCAATGCGGGTAAAATCCGATGATTGCCCTTCTTACCGGCATCATTGCCCACAAGGAGCCGGACCTGGTTATCCTGGATGTCGGCGGGGTCGGATACCGCGTCCAGATACCGTTTTCCACCTATTTCGAGCTCCCTGATGAAGGTGAGAAGGCAACCCTTCATATCCACACCAATGTGAAAGAGGATGCCATAAACCTTTACGGCTTCCGCTCCGCAACCGAAAAATCCTTTTTCCAGCTGCTGCTCACGGTTTCCGGCGTAGGCCCCAAGCTGGCGCGCGATATCCTCTCCAACTGCCAGGTTGGGGATCTGGCCTCGGCCCTGACCCGCGGGGACATTGCCAGGCTTTCCTCAATCCCTGGCATCGGCAAAAAGACTGCCGAGCGGCTGATCCTTGAGCTGAAGGATAAAACGGCAAAACTTGACATAACTGCACACCGCGCGAGCGGATTAACAGTTACTCCTGGCGCAGGGATTCGCGATGACGTCTCATCGGCACTAATAAACCTCGGTTACAAGGAAGCACAGGTAAACAAGGTATTGGGGGACCTCGCCCCCCCTGACGGCGCAACAATGGAAACCGTTCTGAAGCTGGCGCTAAAGCAGCTCATGAAGTAAGGCACCCCCTGAAATCTATGGATCGACTGATAACCCCCGACATAACCGAAGACGACCTCTTTGTCGAGACAACACTCCGCCCGAAAGCACTTGCCGAATATATCGGCCAGGAAAAGGCGAAGGGGAACCTGCGCGTGTTTATCGATGCTGCCAGAAAACGGGGTGAGGCGCTTGATCATGTCCTTCTGTACGGCCCGCCCGGCCTGGGAAAGACCACCCTGGCCAACATCATTGCATGCGAAATGGGAGTCAACATAAAGTCCACATCCGGCCCGGTGATTGAACGCCCCGGCGACCTGGCCGCCATTCTCACCAACCTGGAACCCCACGACGTCCTGTTCATAGACGAGATCCACCGACTCTCCCACGTGGTTGAAGAAATCCTCTACCCAGCCATGGAAGATTTCCAGCTCGATATCATCATCGGTCAGGGTCCGAGTGCCCGGACGATCAAGCTGGACCTTCCCAAGTTCACCCTTGTCGGCGCCACCACCAGGGCGGGCCTCCTCTCTTCTCCGCTTCGGGATCGATTCGGTGTCATATCACGCCTTGAGTTCTACACCCAGGAAGAACTTGCCACCATTGTGACCCGGTCGGCCAGGATCCTCGACATACAGATAGTGCCCGAAGGGGCGCTGGAGCTTGCCCGACGTTGCCGGGGAACCCCAAGGATAGCCAACCGCCTGCTGCGGAGAGTCCGGGACTTCGCCCAGGTAAAAAGTGACGGCGTAATTTCCATGCCTGTGGTGGATGATGCCCTGGCGCTTCTGGAGGTCGACCAGATGGGGTTCGACCACATGGATCGAACCATACTGCTGACCATTATCGACAAGTTCGGAGGTGGCCCGGTAGGTCTGGATACCCTGTCAGCAGCCGTATGCGAAGAAAGCGGCACCATCGAGGACGTTATTGAACCGTTTCTCATCCAGCAAGGGTTCCTCAACCGAACGCCCCGCGGACGGGTCGCAACACCGGCAGCATTCCTCCACTTCGGCCGCCCGGCGCCTGCAACACCTCAAGGGAGCCTGTTCTGAGATGCAACTCATTCTCGACTTCCCAATCAAACCTCATTATGGCTTTGCGAACTTTGTCGTCTGCAGCGGCAACGAGACGGCATTCCGTTTTTCCCAGCGGCTGGTTTCCGCGGATGCGGAAGAGAACCTGCTGTATCTGCACGGGCCAGCCGGTTCCGGCAAAACCCACCTCCTGGAAGCTTGTGCCGCGGCAATCGGGGCGCAGTTGGATACCGCTTCATCATCTCCCGTATTCTCTTTCAAAGAGACCCCGGGGATGGCATCCGGCGCCATTGCCGCCCTGCTGCAGAGACGTTTTCAGGAGGCCCCGGCACTCCTCATCGACGACATCCACCTGGCACCGTCTGACCAGACCATGAAGGGTGCTGTCTGGCAGCTTTTCAACGACTTTCATGGCATGAGCAAACCGATAATCACCACCGGGATTAACCCACCGAAGGAGCTTGCCAACCTGGATGACCACCTGGCGTCCCGGTTATTATGGGGACTTGTGGCACGAGTCGATGTATCGGACGATGAATCAAGGCAGATGATCATGAAAAAACTGGCTGCAGACCGCCAGGTCATTATCCCCGACGATGTGTGCGAATCTCTGCTTCGCCAGCTACCAAGGGACATCCCTACTCTCATCGAAACCCTGGACCGGATCATCAGACATGCCCTCGCCACGGCCCGCAAGGTGACCCCGCGCCTGGCAGCCGAGGTGTTGAGCGGCAGGGGCTGCCAATAAATGAAGATCCTTCTCCACATCTGCTGCGCCCCTTGTTCGATCGTACCGCTTCAGACGCTTCGGGCAGAGGGGCATGAGGTAACCGGCTTCTTTTTCAACCACAACATTCACCCTTATCAGGAATACCGCCGCCGTCTCGATACGGTAAGGGAATATGCCCGCTCAACCGACCTTGACTGCATCATCCGGGATGAGTACCGGCTGGAGGAGTTCCTGGCCAGTGTGGCCCGGGAACCGGAAAAACGATGCAGCTACTGCTATGCATCCAGGCTCGAAGTTGCCGCCCGCACCGCAGCAGAAGAGGGTTTTGATGCTTTCACATCCTCCCTCCTTTACAGCCGCTACCAGCGGCACGACGAGATCCGGCAGACCGGAGAACGGCTTGCCGAGCAGCACGGCATTGCCTTCCATTATGACGACTACCGGCGCGGCTGGCAGGATGGAATCAGGATATCCAAGGAGTTGGGGCTATACCGCCAGCAGTACTGCGGCTGCATTTACTCTGAAAAGGAACGGTACTGGAAACCATGATGCCGGGGCTGGGGAAATCCCTGATAATCGTTGGCCTGTTAATTGCCCTAGTAGGCGTCCTGCTTACCATTGCCGGCAAGATTCCCTGGATCGGCCGCCTTCCCGGCGACATCTTTATCAAACGCGAAAACTTCACCTTTTATTTCCCCCTGGCAACAAGCATTATCATCTCGGTCATCCTCTCCCTCATCCTCTGGTTGTTCAGAAAATAGCCGGCAAAGACTCTTAACCTTGTCTTTGCCATATTTCCTGTTACCTTTTTATCTGCGGATCATCACATATGAAAGGAGAGAGCCATGTTTGAAATTTTCGAGAAGGCGTTTTTGTCCGGGCTTGGAGCAATTGCCATGACACAGAAGATGGGAGAAGAATTTGTCAAGGATCTGAAAGAAAAATACAAGGTAAGCGAGGAAGAGGGGAAGGCGTTTCTGGATAAGATGCAGACCATGGCGAAGGAGAGCAGGCAAAAGGTTAGCGACCTGGCCGAGCAGGAGGTCAAGAAGGTCGTCGATAAAATTGGCCTGGTTTCGCGTGAAGATTACGATAAGCTGCTGAAGCGGATCGAAGAGCTGGAGAACCGCCAGTAAGGGAGAACCTACCGCACCAATATGCTTAACATTATCCAGCTAAATCGTAATATCAGGACCATCAGACGGTACCGGCAGATTATTCGTATACTCTTCAAGTACGGATTCGACCATCTTCTGGAATATCTCAACATTCCGAGCAGGGTAGCCAGAGGGCGACGACTTCTGAGGCAGGCTGAGGTCAAGATCGCCGCCCTGTCCCCTGCGGAGAGGATGCGGCTGGCACTGGAAGAACTCGGGCCGACGTTCATAAAGCTCGGCCAGATCCTTTCCACGCGTCCCGACATTATCCCGAAACAGTTTGTCGACGAATTCGCGAAGCTTCAGGACATGGTGCCCCCTTTTGGTATTGACGAGGTCCGGGAGCAGATTCGACGTGAACTGAAAGGAGAAATTGAAGAGCTGTTCTCCGATTTCGACATTGAACCGATTGCGGCCGCCTCAATAGCCCAGGTCCACAGGGCTACCATGCTGACCGGCGAAAGCGTTGTGATCAAAGTCAGGCGCCCCAATATCGAGGATCAGGTCGAAACGGATATCGATTCGCTGTTCTGGCTGGCCCAGCTTATTGAGCGACATATTTCCAACAAAGATGTGTACGAGCCGGTCGCACTGGTGAGGGAGTTTGCCCGGACCATTCGTCGCGAGATGGATTTCACGAGGGAAGGCCATACTATTGAAAAAATCGCCGCTAACTTCGCCGGCGACCAGACGATGTATTTCCCCAAAGTCTACTGGAATGCATCCTCGCGCGGCATAATTACCCTTGAATTCATTGACGGAATCAAGGTCTCGGATCATGAGGCGCTTGTCAACGCAGGCATGAACCTGCAGGAAATTGCCCGCAGAGGCTCAAACGCAATCATAAAAATGGTTCTGGAAGACGGCTTTTTCCATGGTGACCCCCATCCCGGGAACGTCTTCATCATGCCCGGCAACGTCATCTGTCTTCTTGATTACGGCATGGTCGGCAGGCTTGACGAACAGCTCAAGAACTATCTCCTGGACGTCCTCATCGCGATCATCAAAAAGGATGTTGATGAAGTAATCGACCTCCTGCTGCAATCCGGCGACATCTCCGACTCATTGAACACAAGGCATCTGCGCCGAGATCTTTCCGAATTCCTTGACAGCTATTACGAGATACCGCTTCGGGAAATTGAAGTCGGCAGGATGTTTTCCGAGTTCATAGAAATTGCCACCACCCACCAGATAAAGCTGCAGGCTGACCTGATGCTGCTTTCAAAAACCTTGATTACCATCGAAGGGATGGGGCGGGAACTGGACCCTGGTTTTGAAATGGTCGAGCACCTGCGCCCGTTCATCGAACGGGCCATCACTTCCCGGGTATCGCCGCACAACATCGAGGCGTTCATCAAGGAGAATATCAGGCCTTATTTCAAACTTGCCCGCACCATTCCCAGAGACATAAGAAGCCTCATTGCCAGGATAAACCGTAATAATTTCAAAATAAATCTTGAGCACCGCGGCTTGGACCGGCTGATTGTCGAACTGGACAAATCCATCAACCGTCTTTCCTCCAGCATGATCATTGCCGCACTGATCGTAGGGTCATCCATTGTCATGCAAATCGACAAGGGCCCGAAACTGATGGGGTTCCCGCTCTTTGCCTTTATGGGATACTCGATTGCAGGGATGATCGGGTTCCTATGGCTGATCGCCATCATCCGCTCCGGCAGGCTGTGACAGGCTTACCGCGTCAATCACTCCACTTCACAGCACCAATTCCCAGGCAATTCAGTTTTTTCTTTATTCCTGCTTAGTTGATGATCTATAAATAGCCATCTACTTGAACGTTATGGAGACATCATGCCGGAACAGGCCAGCAATCCAATCCCGACAACCGAACGGCGTAAAAGGAAACGGGAATGGCTTATAATAATCTGTTCGTTATTGCTCATAATTGCGTTTACCTATTCCGAGATCCATCTTTCAAAATTAAGTTCCGATGCGCCGTTTAGCAGCAACATCCTGATCTTCGGCATTATCAATATTGTAATCCTGCTGATAATACTTCTTGTTTATCTGCTGGTACGTAATGTTGCCAAGCTTTTCGTGGAGCGCAAACAGAATATTTTGGGCGCAAAATTGCGGACCAAGCTGGTCATTGCCTTTGTTGGCCTGTCGCTTGTTCCGACCATGATGCTGTTTTTCGTATCAGCCGGATTTATCACCAACAGCATTCAAAACTGGTTCAATACCCAGGTCGAGACCTCCTTGAATGAATCGATGGAGGTCGCCCAAACCTATTATAAGAACTCGGCAGCCAATGCCCTGTATTATGCCAAGCAGATCAGCTCCCAGATTCGACAGCGAAAGCTGCTGAATGATGAGAATCTGCCGCTGCTCAAAGAGCTTATCCGCAACAAACAGAAGGAATACAACCTCGGTGTGGTCGAGGTTTATTCGGCTCAGAGAGAGGAGCTGTCGCGTGCAACCAACAGCCGTCTGCCCGTGGGGGAATTCACCAACCCATCGTCGGAAGATATCAGCGTTGGGTTACAAGGTAAGGAACTCACCCGAATCAATGCCGTCGGCAAGGCTGACCTTATCCGCGGGATAGTTCCTGTTTACTCCACCTGGAATCAAAGAGATGTGGTTGGAGTTGTGGTGGTAAATTATTACGTGCCCTACTCTCTGGTCAGCAAAATGAAGGAAATAACCACATCCTACAATGAATTCAGACAACTAAAGATCCTGAAAAATCCGATCACCACAGGGTATATCCTCACCCTGTTCCTGATAACCATGGTCATCGTATTTCTCGCGGTCTGGTTCGGCATCTATCTGGCGAAAAACCTGACTAATCCCATCCAGGAATTGGCTCGGGCAACCCGTGAGGTCGCGGAAGGAAACCTTAATGTCCATCTGGGCGAGGTGCGTAACGATGAAATCGGGATGCTGATTGACGCATTCAACAAGATGACCGACGATCTGCGGGTCAACCAGCAGCAGCTGAGAACGACAACGGATGAAGTGATAAGGAGCAACCAGGAGCTGGACCAAAGACGCCTGTATATGGAAACCGTGCTCAGAAACGTTACTGCCGGCGTCATTTCGGTTGACAAGGAAGGGAACATCACAACAATCAACAAGTCTGCCCAACGACTCCTGAATATCGATTCGGCAGCTATCACGGGCAAAAATTTCCGGGAAATTCTGAAACCGGTCTATCTCGACATTGTGAAGGAAATGCTTCGTGACCTGGTCGTATCCAAAAAAGGCGGGGTGCGCAAACAAGTCACAATACCGTTGAGCGAGGGGCAGATCACATTGTTGATCAGCCTTTCGATCCTGCGTGATGACAATGACGAATTCATCGGCACGGTTGTCGTGTTCGACGACATGACCCAGCTTATCAAGGCGCAGCGGATGGCAGCATGGCGCGAGGTAGCCCGAAGAATCGCCCATGAAATCAAAAACCCGCTCACACCGATCCAGCTTTCGGCACAGAGGCTCCGCAAACGCTATCTGGACCGTTTCAGTGATAATGAAACCATTTTCGACGAATGTACCCAGATGATAATCAAATCCGTTGACGAGTTGAAGACCCTGGTGAACGAATTTTCCAGCTTTGCCCGCATGCCGGCTTCGCATCCGGCCAGCAACAATCTGAACGACCTGATAACCGAGGCGATCACACTATATGACCAGGCGCACAAGGCCATTACTTTTTCATTCAAGCAGGACCAGACATTACCGTTGTTCCTGTTTGATCGCGATCAGATCAAGCGCGTTTTCATCAATCTCTTGGACAATGCGGTGACTGCGGTCGGAGATTCAGGGGAAATCCATCTGGAGAGCAGCTATAACAGGGATCTGAACATCGCGGTATGCACCGTCGCCGATACCGGGCACGGCATCACTCCAGAGGACCGCGACCGGCTGTTTGAGCCATATTTTTCCACTAAGAAATCGGGAACCGGCCTTGGACTTGCTATTGTGAACACGATAATATCTGATCACAACGGCTTCATAAGGGTTAAGGATAATTCGCCAAAGGGCACAAAATTCATTATTGAACTGCCAGTCGTCTTCGGTTAGTTCGTTTATCAATACACTGAACTAGCCCTTGGCAATAAAAACCCCGAACCGTAAAACACCCCGTCCATTTCAGAAGCGCGGCGTTTATGATCCGGGCCTGACCTACTCTCTGACAGCTATCCGTGCAGTATTTTAGGTCGAGCTTTGAGTTACTGGCGTATATATTTTTTCCCTTCCCCGAGAATGAAATCAATTAGCTTCTGAACCTTGGGCGTGGGCTTACCCTTTGTAACAAGGGTGATATCCCTGGAAATATCCGGAATCGCCGGCGCCGATATCGTCTCGTTGACAATCCCTCCGGGGCCGAAGCCGATAGCAGATGGATTAGCGACAACAGCATTATGAACTTCGTGAGCCGAGGATACCGCCAGGACATCCTTGGTGACGGCCTTGCCATCCATGATCTGCTTGATGAAGGTGTTGTTCGTCCCTTGCTGGAGTTGGCCCCAGCAAACGAGTATCGGCATGTCGCCCCCACCGACAGCCTTCCAGTTTTCGACTTCACCGCTGAAAATCTTCTGCAGTTGTTCTTTGGAGAGCTTGGCAACCGGATTTTCCTTATTGATAATCACAGCGATCCGGTCTTTTCCCAGGACAACAGGGAGATATTTCGAGGTATCCTTAACCTCGGCGCCCTCTTTTTTCATAAAATTCATCCAATCAGGAAAAGCCATGCCTGCGGCAGCGGCATCAATGGTATCGGCATCAAGGTCCAGAAGTGCCGCTTTGACGCCGGCAGAGACAATGGAGAGCTGCATTCCGGTGGCTTTCTCAAACGGCTCCTTGATTGGCTTGAGGATGTTTTCAGTTGGCGCACCTGCTCCTGCTCCAACTTTGATGACATCGTTCCCCCATGCCGACGCTACGTAAAGAGCGATTAAGGCAACTGCCATGAATGCTTTTTGAACCGCTGTCTTCATACGGATCTCCTTTTCATTTAGATAACATACCCACGTCTCAGGACTGGTCAGTTCGGTGAGTGTATCGAGCTACTCACATTTATATGGAACTGTAAGGTACTGCTCCTAGCGTGAAAAGGATATCACTTGGCAATATACCGTCAATTATGTAATGTAATAAATCTAATTTAATTGAGATAGATTTGGGCGGGAGGATCGAACTATCAGAGGTTTTGCCTACCTACGTTTGAAAAAACGACATCAGAAAAGATGTAATGGGAGACCGAAACTAAACGTAAACCGCCCCGACTCATTCAAAGTAGCGTGGCGTAAGAAAGCAAAGAGCCAGCTACCACAGAGGGCAACTGGCTCTTAAG
>NZ_BAZF01000035.1 GCF_000813145.1 Geobacter sp. OR-1
TAACATGCCCAACACACGGCTGAATATAACCTTACCCACTCCGATTGTAGATGATATCAAGGCGCTTTACGGGCAACGGGGTTTGAGCCAGTTCCTCGAGGAAGCGGCCAGGGAAAAGCTCGCCCAGGTAAAAAAGAAGACCTACAAAGGGTTGATCGAGGGGTACCAGGCCACTGCGGAAGAGACGGTGGAGGTCCTCAAAAAGTTCGAATCCGCCGTTACGGAAGAGCGCGATGTTTAAGCGGGGCGGGATCTATTCGGTCAATCTGGCCGTTGAGGGAGAAGGGGCCAAGGAGCCCTGCCCTTGTCTCGTGGTGAGCAACAATATCAGCAACGAGTTTTCACCGGTGGTGACTATCGTGCCGCTATCGTTTTCCAACATGGAAAAGATTTACGAGTTTGAAACTTTTTTGCCTGCCCCTAACAACGGGCTGGGAAAAGATGCTAAAATCAGTTCGCATATAATAATAACAATCGACAAGACCAAGGTTGTAGGGGAACGGCTGGGGTTTCTGACCAAGGGTCTCATGGAAAAGGTCGACAAATCCCTCAAGTTCCAGCTAGGCCTATAGGGACCGACAGTCTTTGGAGAATAGACAAGATGCACCTGAAAACTGCTGATGTAGCCAAGGCACTGAATGTTGAAGAAAAAAAACGTGCTGCACTGGATAAAAAACGGACCGGCTTCCTGCCGAGCGCGTTTCCGGGGAATTCCAGATCAACAGGGTAGACCTCCTCGAATGGGCGACCGAGCACGGGATCAAGGTCGATCCGGCAATCTTCAAGGCCCAGGATGATGAGAACATCGAGCTCCCGGCCTTACCCAGGCCCTGGAGGCAGGCGGGATTCACTGCAACGTCGCCGGTAACGACAAGGAATCGGTTCTCAGAAGCGTGGTCAAACTGCTCGATCTGCCGGCCGAGCTCGATCCGGATTTCGTCCTGCAGGTGCTTCTGGCGCGGGAAGCCCTGGGCACGACCGCTGTCGGCGACGGCATCGCCATACCCCATGTGCGCAACCCGATTCTGCTGCAGCTGCCAATACCCAAGGTTGCCCTCTGTTTTCTCGACCAGCCGGTGGATTTTGAAGCCCTGGACGGCAAGCCGGTCCAGATACTGTTCACGGTCACCAGCCCGACGGTAAAGATGCATCTGCACCTGCTTTCCAAACTCGCCTATGCGCTGCGCGACCACCGGCTGCGCGAGGCGCTCCGCACCCCGTGCGATCGGGATAGGATCATGGCTGTACTGAAAAACATCGAGCAGGATATAGGGAGACCTTCGACATGAGCGACTGGCTGACCGGAGTGGAGGCGGGTAATCTTCTTGTTGCTGCATCTCTATTGACTGCGGTTTCCGGTGTGCCGCTGCTCTTCCGTCTCCTGCCGCCGTCAGCCGGCCAGAAACTGGCCACCCTGCTCAGCTGTCTCGCCTCTCTGCTCGGCATCCTCGGGGCAGTCATCACCCTGCTCCAGCGTTCCACCGTAATCTATGAGCTACCCTGGCCCCTGCCGTTCGGACCGGCAACCTTTGCCATCGACCCCCTCTCAGCGCTCTTCACCCTCCCGATCCTGATCGTCTCGGCATGCTGCAGCATCTATTCCATCGACTACTGGCCCGCCGGCCAGAACCTGCGGACAGTCCGCAAGCTGACCTTCTTTTTCGGTCTCCTGGTCTCTGCCATGCTCTGGGTGGTGATGGCCCGCGCCACCAACATCTTCCTCGTCGCCTGGGAGATCATGGCGCTTGCCGCCTACTTCGTGCTGACCACCGACGACTTTGAGCCCGCAGTGCGTGAAGCCGGCACGCTCTACATGATCTGCACCCATATCGGCACCCTCTGCTTGTTCGCCATGTTCGCCCTTTTAAAGACGACTTCCGGTTCCTTTGTCTTCCCGGAAGCCGGCTCCCTTGAGGCCGCCGGGCCTCTGCCTGCCGCGATCTTTGTGGTCGCCCTCTTCGGGTTCGGTTTCAAGGCCGGCATCATGCCGCTGCATATCTGGTTGCCATCCGCCCATGCCAATGCCCCGAGCCATGTCTCGGCCATCATGTCGGGAGTCATACTCAAGGTCGGCATCTACGGCCTGGTGCGCACCCTCTCCTTTTTCAGCACCTTTCCGCTCTGGTGGGGGATTACCGTCCTGGTGCTCGGCATCGTTTCCGGCATTGTCGGCGTCGTATTCGCCATCGGCCAGCATGACCTCAAACGGCTGCTTGCCTATCACAGCATCGAGAATATCGGCATCATCGCCATGGGAATCGGCATTGCCATGATCGGAACGGCCACCGGAGCCCCGCTGCTGGCCCTGCTCGGCATGGCCGGAGCACTGCTCCATGTGATCAACCACGCCACGTTCAAGGCGCTCCTGTTCCTGGGCGCCGGCTCGGTCATCCACGCTGTCGGCACGCGGGAGATCGACCGGATGGGGGGACTGCTCCGGCACATGCCCTGGACCGCCCTGTTCTTCCTGACCGGGGCGGTGGCCATCTGCGGCCTGCCGCCGCTCAACGGGTTTGTCAGCGAACTGCTGATCTATCTCGGGCTGTTCAACGGTGCGGTCAACGGTGTCGGTGCGGGAGCGGCGGTCGCGGCACTGGCGGTACCGGGACTGGCGCTGATCGGGGGGCTGGCGGTGGCCTGCTTCGTCAAGGTCTTCGGGGTGGTGTTCCTCGGGGTGCCCAGGTTTCCGGAATCGGGCCATCCCCATGAGGCCGGTCCGAGCATGCGGATACCGATGGCCATGCTCGCCGTCATCTGTGTCGGCATCGGGGTCATGCCGCTTGCCGCGGCCCCCTTGCTGGAATCGGCCGTTGCCGGCTGGCACCGGTCCGCGGCCGGTTCGGCAACCCTGAGCACGGTCGCCCCGCTCGGCTGGCTTTCCATCCTGGCCATCAGCCTTGTGGCAATCGCCGCAGCGGCATACGCGGCTCGAATGCGCGGCAGGGCCGACCGGTCCGTTACCTGGGGTTGCGGCTATCTGGCCCCAACCCAACGGATGCAGTACACGGCCTCCTCATTCGCAGATATGATCGTGGCCCTTTTTTCAGGGATCCTGAGACCGGATTCCCACTCTCCGACCATCAAGACCTCGTTCCCGGCCGCGACCCGATTTTCCAGCCATGTGCCCGAGGCGGTCCTGGAAAAGATCTACCTCCCGCTGCTCCAGTGGGCGAACGAAAAGCTCGCTCCGGTCAGAAGGATGCAGCACGGGCAGATCCACTTCTATATCCTGTACACCTTTCTCACCCTGATGGTGCTGATATTCATCAGTTCCCCGTAGGTCATTACCCTTCGATCAGCCTGAGGATTCCGTTCAGCAGGTCGAACGGCGTGGGCGGGCAGCCCGGGATGACGGCATCGACCGGGATGACATTGCTCACCGCGCCCAGCGAGGCGTAGCTCTCGCCGAATACCCCGCCATTGCAGCCGCAATCCCCCACCGCAATCACCAGCTTCGGATCAGGGGTGGCGTTATAGGTCCGTTGCAGCGCAATCTCCATGTTTACCGACACCGGCCCGGTCACAAGCAGCAGGTCGGCAAACCGGGGCGAGGCGGTGAATTGCAGGCCGAACCGCTCGCAGTTGTAGATCGGGTTGTTCATGGCAATGATCTCCAGCTCGCAGCCGTTGCACGAACCCGCATCCACCTCGCGGATTGCCAGGCTGCGCCTGAAGCGGCGTCTGACCGCCTCTTCCAGCCGTTGCCCGACAATGGCGACCTCCGACTCGACATCTTCCGGCAAAGGCTCGGTCACAACCCCAGTCCTGAATATCTGGTGCAGTATCCTCAGCATAATGTCCTCGAACCTCGAACATGGAACTTCGCACCTGTCATAAGTCATTCCCAGAATATGACTGGTTGAAACTCTTGTTGCAGAGCGGGAAATCAGGGACGATATTTCCGAGCACCGCCTGTTCCAGCCCCAGCCAGTTGACGCTGGAGGGATCGCGGATCATGCAGCGGTTGATCTCGCCTTGCGCCCCGGACTGGAGCCAGTACACGATCTCGCCCCGCCACCCTTCGACCACGCTGAACGAGCTGCTGTCCTTTGGAAGCGGACCGCATCGGGCCGAGATCTCGCCGCTGGGAAGCGAGTCCAGCAGCTCGATGATCAACCGGAGCGAATCGCGGATCTCTTCCACCCTGACCCAGGCCCGGGCATGGACGTCGCAGGAATTGAGGACGATCTCACGCGGCTGAATCCGGTCGTACGGGGGGAACGGGGTCTGGATACGGCAGTCTAAGTGCTGGCCGCTGGCCCGCGCCACATAGCCGACCGTCCCCAGCTCCAGCGCCAGTTCCGGGGTCAGGATGCCGGTGCTCCGGAGCCGGTCCTCCAGGGACGGGCTTTCGTCATAAATGGTGATGATCCGCTCGAACTCGCCCCCCAGCCAGGAGAGTTCCTGCTCGATCCGGTCTGCGCCGTCCTGAGGGAGGTCGACAGAGACGCCGCCGGGGACGATCCGGTCCATGAGATAGCGATGGCCGAACAGCTTGTGATTCAGGCGCAGCAGCCGTTCTTTGAGCCTGGAGAGCTGAAACAGGACAATGGCAAAGGCCGCATCGTTTGCAATGGCCCCGATGTCCCCCAGGTGGTTGGCGATCCGCTCCAGTTCTAGGAACAGCGCCCGCAGCCAGAGGGCGCGCTCCGGCGGCTGGCAGCCGCAGAGCGCCTCCAGGGCGCGGCAGTAGGTCAGGGCATGGCCAACGGTGGAATCGCCGGAGACCCGGCCGGCCAGACGAGCTCCATCGGACGGAGCCAGCAGCTCGAACCGCTTTTCGATCCCCTTGTGAACATAGCCGAGCCGCTCCTCCAGGTTGATGATATCCTCGCCAACGGCCTGGAACCGAAAATGCCCGGGCTCGATGATCCCGGCATGCACCGGCCCGACCGGGATCTCGTAGACCCCTTCGCCGGTTGCCCGGGCCCACCGGTAATCGCCTGCAACCCTGGGGAGCCGCTGGTCGATAGCGAACGATTTGCGCAACGGCCAGGCATCTGGAGGCCAGTCCTCGAACTTGATCCAGGGGCGCAGGTCGGAGTGGACATGACCGGTCGGCACCAGCCCCATCAGGCTGTGGATCTGGCGCTCGAAACGGAAGGCCGGGATATACTTCATGGTCAGGCTGGGGAAGGTCGGATCAGCCTCCGGCAGATCGCACCGGACCAGCAGGTACTCCCTTTCCCGGGCATAGCAGGCGAACAGGGCGAATCCGCGTGCCAGCAGGGTCTCGTCCACCCCCCATTCGGCCACGAGCCGGGCCCCGGCCCCCTTCATGGCGCGGGCCCCGGTTTCAAAGACCTCTCTGGGGATGCAGAGCTCCCTTACCGGCTCCTGCGAACGGGGAGCGCCGGCAATGGCCGCCTCACCCACATGTGTTATCATGATATCGTAGAGCGTCGTCACGGAATCTGCCTCATTTCAAAAGACCTACCGCCAGCTGGAACCAGTTGGAGAGGAATCCGGGGAGGTAAATCCCCAAAAGCAGCACCAGCGCCATATGCAGGGTAACCGGTATGTTTGCGGCTTTGATCGGCTTCTGCCAGGGGGGGACCATCCCCGCAACCATCGGCTGCACGCGCCGGAACAGCCCGGCAAAGGCTACGGCAAGGCCGATCAGGAGTAACGGGGTCAGCAGCGGCATCTGCTTGATGGTGGCGGTCAGGATCAGGAATTCGCTGGCAAAGAGCCCGAACGGCGGCATTCCGGCCAGGGCCATCACGCCGAGGAGCAGCCCCCAACCGACCGGCGGGTTGCCCCGGATCAGCCCCCGGATCTTGGACATCTCCTGGGTGCCGTGCATCTGGGAGGCATGGCCGACGCTGTAGAAAACCGCGGATTTGGTAAGGCTGTGCACCAGCATGTGAAGCATGCCGCCGAATGCCGCAATCGGCCCCCCCAGGCCGAAGGCAAAGGTGGCGATCCCCATATGCTCGATGGAGGAGTAGGCGAAGAGTCTCTTGATATCCTTCTGCCGCAGCAGGGAGAAGGAGGCGACCAGCAGCGACAGCAGGCCGAAGCAGATCATCATGTTGCCGGCCAGGTGGGTTCCGGTCGAGCCGTCCACGAGCGATTTGCACCGCACCAGCGCATAGAGGGCCACGTTGAGGAGCAAGCCGGACAGGACCGCGGAAATCGGCGTCGGCCCTTCGCTGTGGGCGTCCGGCAGCCAGTTGTGCACCGGCACCAGGCCGACCTTGGTACCGTAACCGACCATCAGGAACACGAACGCCAAGCGCAGCACAGTCGGCTCCAGCTGACTGCTCACCTGGCTGAGGTTGGTCCAGAGCAGCGCGTTCCCCCCCTCCCCGATAACCCGTTCCGCAGCGAAATAGAGGAGCACGGTGCCGAAGAGCGCCTGGGCGATCCCGACCCCGCAGAGGATGAAGTACTTCCAGGCCGCCTCGATGGCGGTCGGGGTGCGGTAGAGCGATACCAGCAGCACCGTGGCCAGGGTGGCCAGCTCCATGGATATCCAGAGCACTCCGAGGTTGTTGGTGAGCAGCGCCATCAACATGGCAAAGATGAAGAGCTGGAACATGGCGTGGTAAAACCTCATCCTGATCGGGCCGACCCGGCCGTGGCTGCGCTCCACCCGCATGTAGCGGCGGCTGAAAATGGCGGTGGTCATGGAGACGAAGGTGGTGAGCACCACCAGGTAGACATTGAACGGATCGACAAAAAAGAAGTTCCCCCCGGCCAGGAACGCCCCGGTCCGATAGACCTGCAGCGCCAGGGAGAGACTGGCGACAAAGGTCAGGCCGGAACTGGCGATATTTACCTCGGGCGCGTACTTCCAGTCGCCGATAAAGGCGAGGGCAACGGCAGCCAGCAAAGTTATCCAGAGGAGCAGCATCAGGGTCATGTCAATGTCCTGTGCGGTTGGTTCGCCGCAATAATTAATCCGTCTCCTTCAGTTTTGCCATCTGGTCCACATCGAGGCTGTCAAAGGTCGTGTTGATGTGGAAAAAGAAGATGCCGAAGATGAACGCCGCAATCAGCAGGTCCAGCGCCACACCCAGCTCCACCACCATCGGCATGCCGTAGGTGGCGCTGGTCGCGGCAAAAAATAGCCCGTTTTCCATGGCCAGGAAACCGATGATCTGGCTGACCGCATGCCGCCGGGTCACCATCATCAGCAGCCCGAGCATAACCGTAGCCAAGGCCACCGCCAGGGTCGTCCGGGTCATGAGCGCCGACAGCTGGCGGATCGGCTCGGTCAGGTGATAGGAAAAGATCACCAGCGCGATGCCGATCATCATGGTGGTCGGGACATTCATCATGCTCTCGATTTCCCGGTGGATCTTCAGTTTCAGGATCAGCTTGTAAAGGATGTACGGGAGCAGGATCACCTTCATCACCAGGGTCAGGAGCGACGAGAGGTACAGGTGGTGCACGCCGGTGGCAAAGCCGATTATGGCGGTGCTGACCCCGAGGAAAAACCCCTGCCAGGCAAAGATGTGGAGAATGGCGAACATCCGCCTCTGCACCAGAAGGGCAAAGGAGGTGAGCAGGATCAGGGCGGCCAGCAGCAGGTTCAGTTGGACCACAAGGGCATGGGACACGGGTCACTCCAGAATGAAAAAGGCGATCATCCCGAGGGTCGCCAGCAGAAAGGCGCTCCCCAGGTACTCCGGCACGCGGAAGATCCGCATCTTGGCCATGCTGGTCTCGATCAGCACCATGATGACGCCGCCGAGCAGCAGTTTCAGGATAAAGAGGGCCGCGCCTGCCAGCAGTGCCAGCGGCTCCCCGCTCGTGGCGATCCCCCAGGGGGTGAAGGCCGCGATCCCGAGGGAGAAGAACAGCATCAGCTTCATCATTCCGGCCCACTCGATAAGCGCTAGGTAGCGGCCGGAATACTCCAGGATCATCGCCTCGTGGATCATGGTCAGTTCCAGGTGCGTGGCCGGGTTGTCCACCGGAATCCTGCCGGTCTCGGCCAGGGCCACGAGGATGAAGGCGATCAGGGCAAAGGCCATGGAGGGCCGGATGGTGAAGTCCCCCCGGGACATGACCTCCACCATCCTGGTCAGGGAGGTCGAACTGCTCGTCAGGGATACGGTAAAGACCGCCATAAGCATTGCCGGTTCGGCCAGGGCCGAGATCATCATCTCCCGGCTCGACCCCATGCCGCCGAATGCGGTGCCGATATCCATTCCGGCCAGGGCGGTAAAGAACCGGACAATGGCGAACAGCATGACCAGGGCGATGATGTCGGCGGTATCGGCCAGCGGCAGTTCGGTGGAGACCAGCGGGATGATAGCGCCGGCCAGCACCGTGACTCCGAAGATCAGATAGGGGGTGAAGCGGAAGATCCAGGACGCCCCCTCAGCCAGGGTCACGTCCTTGATGAAGAGCCTGCTGATGTCGCGGTACGGCTGCAGTAGTCCCGGCGAGGTCCGCCCCTGCAGACGGCACTTGACGATCTTGACCCAGCCGGCAAAGGCCGGCGCCAGGCCGAGCAGCAGCGCCAGTTGCAGCAGTTCTATGGCAAGTGGGTGGAGGCTCATCCCAGGAACACCAAAAGTACGATCAGGGTGACGAACGAATACATGAGATAGATCTGAATCCGGCCCTGCTGCAGCTTGCCGACCCACCGGGCGACCCAGAAGGCGGCATCGGCCTGCGGGGCATACAGCCACGCCCAGATCCGGTCGCGGATCCGCAGCCGGTAGCGGATATTATCGGCCATCACCGGGTGGTTCTGCGGCGAGACCAGCTCGACCTGCTCGCGGATATCGAAGAGAAAACCTAGCACGCGGCGGATCGGCATGGCAAAGGCGGTGGCGGTGTACTGCATCCGCGGGGTGATCCGCTCGAAACCGCAATCCCAGAGCGGTACCCGGCGGATCGAGGCGCCACGGACATGGAGCAGCAGGTAGGTAACGGCAACCACGGCCAGGATCACCCCGAACACCAGCGGCCCTGAGTAGGAGGCCCGGTCAGCCGTTGCTGGGGTCAGCCAGAGCCAGCCGAATTGCCCGGCAGTGGTGGCGAGATGCCCACCCAGCAGCTGTTGCGGAATAGCGTCCAGCCAGCCGATGACAAAGGTCGGCAGCACCCCCAGGGCCAGGCAGGAAAGAGCGGTCAGCGACATCCCCAGCAGCATGGCCGGACCGACCTCATGGATCTTCTCCCCCTTGCGGTGGCCGCGCCGGGAGCCGAGGAAGGTGACCCCGAACGCCTTGACGAAACAGGCGGCGGCAAGCGCGCCGGTGAGCGCCAGCAGCGCGGCGCCCAACGGTATCAACAGCTTCAGCAGCGGCTGCGGCAGGGCGGGCGACAGGAGGAATGCCTGAAAGGTGAGCCATTCCGAGACAAAACCGTTGAACGGCGGCAGGCCTGAGATGGAGATGCACCCCACCAGGAACAGGCCGGACGTCCAGGGGAGCGGCCGGATCAGCCCCCCCATCTCTTCCATGTTCCGTTCGCGGGTGGCATGGATCACGGCGCCGGCCCCCATGAAGAGCAGCCCCTTGAACAGGGCGTGATTGAGGGTGTGGTAGAGCGCGGCCACCAGGGCCAGCGCGGCCAGGGCCGGGAAGTGGAACGCGGTGAAGATCATGGCCAGCCCCAGGCCGATCAGGATGATGCCGATGTTTTCCACCGAATGGTAGGCCAGGAGCCGTTTGAGGTCGTGCTGCATCAGGGCGTAGAGCACGCCGAGGACCGCAGAGATCAGACCGAAGACCAGGACGATCCCCCCCCACCACCAGGGAAACTCGCCGAGCAGGTCGAAGCCGACCCGGACCATGCCGTAGATCGAGGTCTTCAGCATGACGCCGCTCATCAGGGCCGAGACATTGGACGGCGCCACCGGGTGGGCCTCGGGAAGCCAGACATGCAGCGGTATCACACCCGCCTTGGCCGCAAAACCAAAGAACGCCAGGAAAAAGGCCGCCGTACTCCATCCGGGCGAGAGGTGGGCCGCCCGCATGGCGTCGAAGGTGTAGCCGTCGAAGCGGTCGAAGCCGGTGGCCAGGCCGGCCATGACCCCGAAGGAAAGCAGTATCCCGATGGCGCCCACATGGGCGACCAGCAGGTAGAGAAAGGCGGCGCGCCGGTTTTCGGCCCGCTCGTCCTCGTACATGACCAGGAAATAGGAGGCCGCGGCCATCAGTTCCCAGGCCACCAGGAAGAGATAGGCGTCGTCGGCGATGATCACCAGCAACATCCCGGCCATAAAGAGGAGGTAGAACAACACCAGCGGTGTGACCGGCCGCTGGCCGAGATAGCTGCGCACATAACCGATGGAGTAGATCGAGGTGAAGAGCGACAGGGTGCCGATGACGATGAGGAAGAAACCGGCCAGGGGATCGAGCCGGATATTGAAAGGGAGACCGGGAAGGCCGAGGGGTATGGTTGCCGCGCTGTTGATTCCCTGGGAAAGGGCCAGGAACCCTGCCAGGGTCACCGCCCCAGCAGCGAAAGCCGCCAGGGCAAAGGCAACCGGGATCAGCAGCCGTTCCCATCGCGAAAACAGCGGGCAGACAACCGCCGTCCCCAGCAGGAGCAGAATCGAGAAACCGGCGATATCAAGCGCGGTCATGGCTCATGGTCCTTTTTCAGTACGAAGCGGGATATTATGGGGCAATGCAAAGAGCTGTTACTGTGAAGCCGCGAAATTGACTCTCATGATAACGCAAAATCGTCGGATGGCAAGCAGGCCGTGCAAAATTCAGCGCTGAAAAAAACAATGCCGCCCTTCGCAAACGAAGAAGGCGGCACCGGATCATGCAACAGGTCGTCGGTATAGCTCAGGCGGTCATCTCCAGGAAATTCCTCAGCATATCCATCCCCCCTTCGGTCAGGATCGATTCGGGGTGGAACTGCACCCCCCAGAGCGGCAGCTCGCGGTGCCGCAGCCCCATCACCTCACCCTCCTCCACCCAGGCAGTTATCTCCAGGCAGTCGGGGAAACTGCTCCGCTCCACGATCAGCGAATGATAGCGGGTGGCGTTGAACGGGTTGGGAACCCCCCGGAACAACCCCTTGCCGTCGTGATGGATCAGCGAGGTCTTGCCGTGCATGAGCGTGGCGCTTCCCACGACCTTGCCGCCGAATGCCGCGCCGATCGACTGGTGTCCGAGGCAGACGCCGAGGATCGGGATCTTTCCGGCAAAGTGGCGGATGGCGGCAACGGAGATGCCGGCCTCCTCCGGTGAACAGGGGCCGGGCGAGACGACCAGCCGCTTCGGCGCCAGCCGCTCGATCTCTTCGAGCGAGATCCGGTCGTTGCGGTACACCTGCACATCTTCGCCGAGCTGGCCGAAATACTGGACGATGTTGTAGGTAAAGGAGTCGTAGTTGTCGATCATGAGGAGCATAAAATGGTTTATCCCGCTGGTTCGTTAAAGTTTGCTGCCGCAATCCGGACGGATGCCGGCCTTTTGCGTGTCTGAACATAGTACATAATGCCTCTGAAATCAAGGATATCGAGCCTGCTCTTTCAGTAGGCAATGCGGTTCACCCGGTCGGCAGTTGACCGGCTTCAGTACGCCACTTCCCATGTCCCGGCAGGCGACCGCACCACAACGAGCCGGGGAGGAAATGCCACGGAAATGGCCATGACAGCACACATCTGGGCGTCGTCACCCTTGATGCGCGCAAACGAGCTCTCCTCGAACGGAAAGAGCGGAACGGCATCCTTGCGGCTGACCACGACTTCGGGGTTGCCGGTGGTGACGAAATCGAGCTGGGCAAGAGGCGGGGCCGCGACCCGTATCCCTGCGGCATACGCCTGATCGAGACATTTAGCCTTTTTCACCTCAGCCGGGTTCATATTGGGATTCCTCCCCAGCAGTTCATAGAGATAGGCAAAGTCCGGTTTGAACGCCTCGGCCAGTTTCTGGACCATAATGGCCAGGGCTTTCCGGTCCTCATCGTTCAGCGAAGTGACCGGCGGATAATGGTGCCACGGCAGGTCGGTCGCAAACTCCGCGGTAAATTCGCGTTGCAACACCACCTTGCCGGTCGTCCGTTTATCCTCCCGCCCGGTACCGCTCTGGTTGGTGGCCTGATAGCGCCCCGCTTCGCTCTTCTCGATTGTCTGATCCGTCACTGACGCCCAGCTGAGCTGGGCATTGTAAGGCCTTTTGGCATCATCCGGCACGAACTCGATCCTGATCGAATTCTTCCCCCTGCGCAGCGCCGCGCCGAGCGAACTTGCCGGCACCCATACCGAAGGCGCGATATCCCGTTCCTCGAACAGGACCGGGACATTGTCCTTGCGCACCTCCTGCTCGGCGAGCAGGACGTTGTTGATATAGACCCTGGCATTGCCCGGTACGGTTTCAACCTTATCGGAACTGACCGGATCGCCGACATAAGGAGTGAATTTGAACTCCACATTGATAACCTTGGCCGAAGCCGGCGAGACCCAGAGCAGAATCAGAAATAATGCCATTTTGTACATGAGTTTTCCTCCCGGAGACCTTTCGTTACGAGGAGATCATCAACGTTGTGATGCCATGGTTATCCAAGTTCTGCCGCTATCGCCCGGTCACGGTCTGAGTGCGTGGTTGTTGTCAATTTTGTACTTGCTTGCCCCTGCTTTATTATGTACTGTGTTTCTGTACATATTAGGAGGTGACATTCTCATGCTACAAACAACCTATACCAATGCTAGAGCCCACTTTGCAGGACTTTGCGACGAAGTTTCTGAAAACAGGGAAATCGTTGTCATCCGTCGGCGCAAAGGTGGCAATGTTGCCATGATTGCCGCTGATGAATTGCAGAGTCTGATAGAAAGTGCTCATCTTATGCGTTCTCCTAAAAATGCCGAGAGATTGCTTTCTGCTCTGGAGCGGGCGTTGAAAGAAGATGGTGAGGCATCATCGCTGCAATCGCTCCGCTCTGAGGTTGGCCTTGAGGGCTAAACAGCGTGAGTCAGTTTTTCAGCCTGAATTCCGTGAAGATTTACGGCATTGGGTTGAAACCGACCGAAAGGTTGCGCTCCGTACTTTAGATTTGATTGAAGCGATCATGCGCGACCCGTTCACTGGCATTGGCAAACCAGAACCTCTCAAATACTTGGCAAATGGTGCATGGTCAAGACGCCTCACCCAGGAGCATCGTATAGTTTATCTTGTCCGCGACAACCGTATTGATTTCCTCCAAGCACGCTACCACTATTGAATGATCTTTGCTTCACTCCACCAACGGCTTGAGGTCTGCTGTGGAGCGTAGCGGAAACAGCAGCACCCGAGTGTTAGGCATCGTCTGGATATTTATCTAATAAAGCCGAATACATCTATTGGGTGATGATTTGCAAAATGCAAGACCTTCTGCACATACAGTAGCATTATCAGAGGCACGGAGAATGTGATGACAAAAATAAGTGCACTTGCTTTTTCTTTTTCAAAGTTTGATTTTTTTATGATCATTTCTTGAAAATAAATTCTTAATACGAAGTGAATGAAGCAGACGACGTAAGGAACTCCTACGAAAACAAGAAATATGAAGTATGGCCTATTGTCGCCATACTCAATTTTTCCCAAATTTGAAACCAGCGCATTGATCACGAAGTAAAAGTACAGCAAGTAAGGGATCATGCTCTTCAAGTTACTCGTAATGACGTTTCTAACTGCCTCTTCAATGCTGTTAAATGCCATAGGTTTTTCTAAATCTATTAATTCTGTACAGCCTTTCGTGTGCCTTGATTTTCTCGGTTAATGGCGGGTACAGAATTGCACAAAAACCTAGGGTCAGCGTGAGCAGAACAATAATTGGAATCAGACTCATCATTATCTTCTCGTTATGCCGTAAATTTTTTGCCTAACGAGTTGTTAGTAGGTTTCCGTATATAAGTAATTTATTACCGATATAGGTAATTTATTACTTATACAAGTAACCTTAAATATTACCTACATCGGTAATTTTGCGCATCCAGCTTCTGCTCCGAAATCCCTCCGGAATCAAATACAAAAAAGGCCGCATGCGGCAATTGCTGCCACACGCGGCCATTATCTTCAGCTTCCCTCTCCAGCATTCATGGCAGACAACGCCTCCCATTACATTGCATATTACATAAGCCTAATACACCCCGGAACAGGCAGGTGTCAAGGGATTATAGCCGTCATTCTCCATACTTATTCATATATTCCGGCCTCATGCCTCACAGAAATACCCGGTAATCCGTATTCAGGGCCTTCGCAAGCTTTTTGGCCGTCTCCTTGCCTATCGGTCGCTTGCCGTTCTCCATCTCGGATATGTGCCGCTGAGGTATAGAGGTCAGTTCGGCCAGCTTTGTCTGCTAAATCCCCTCCTTGCTTCTTGCTCCCCTGAGCACTGACGCCAGTAATCCCTCTGATGATCACCCGAAGCTGCTGACCGAGGAAAAATGGCGGACCACGCCGCGGCGGAACTGGACGGCCGGATAGCCGACGATGAGCGCAATTGCGGGCTTGTTCCCTGCCGGGATGCCGAGCCGCTGGCAGAGCTTTTGGTTGCGCCTGATGATCGGTGCGGCGGCACCGATCATCGTGGTGCCGAGCCCCATGGATTCGACCGCGAGCATGGCGTAGGTGCAGGCGATCATCGCCTCGGATGCGTCAACATACGGGGAGTGGTGGAACAGGAGAACTGCCGGCGCATCGTAGAAGAGCAGGTTCCGTCCCTGGCTCCGCCCCTCGATATACGCCTTGACCAGGGGGACGATGAAACCGCTCATCTGCTCAAAGGCCGGCCGCTTCATGATCGGTCGCATGACGGCAAGGACCCATGGCTTTAAGATCCTGAGCATCCCGCTGTAGCCGTTGACAACTTCGCCGGCCAGGACCTGCACCCGCTCCCGTCCGGCAATGACAGCGCAACCCACGTCCCACGGGGGAATCCCCATCGGCCCGGATGCCGCCATGGCGACGATCTGCTGCAGCAGCTCGGCTGGCGGTTCCTCTTCCCTGAAACGGCGCACGCTGCGGCGGGCCTGCATAAGCGCGGCCAACGCCTTCCTGTCCGCCCGCTCCTCAGGCGGCGCGAGCGGAACCAGGTCTGCAGCGGAGATGCCGCGGCCGGTCACCCGAACGCATTCGGCCGGGCAGACCATCATGCAGTGGCCGCAGGCAATGCAGCCGAACATGCTTTCGGTGTGAACCTGCACAACCCCATCCTCCTGACGGAGCACTTCGGTCGGGCAGATGCGGCTGCACTCGCCGCAGCGCGTACATGCGGAATAATCGATCGCGACGGACCCGGCTTCATTGTAGAGACTGTGACTTACCGGCATAGAAGTCCCACACACGGCGATTTACTGTCGAAAATATTTACACTTGATTCAACTAATATCATTGTACGCATGAGGCATTACCCACCATACCTAATGATATCTGGCAGTTAACACACAACACCCCATTAACACCGTGTCGGAATCATTTACACATCAAAGACTGAATTAATGATTAGCTTCATCAATTACATCTAACAAGCTAAATAATAAGCATTTTCCACTGAACAACTCTTGACATCATTATTGCATATCCAATTTTAACACACTAAACACTTTAATTAATTTATTTTATTTTTGTATCTATAAATTATATGGAGGGCTCCACTATGAATTTCAATAAATTAGTAAAGAACAATAAGTTATCTTATTTACTTGTTGCAATAACGTTTTTGTTGTCATTCACAAGCTTTTCTGTTTACGCCGATCAAGGATCCCCTAGCTTCAGTGATAATTTAAAATCTCTTCACGCCAATACGAAGCTTAGTGCCCCAGATGACGTTTTGTCTGACTTTGTGGGTGGAAAGCCGGTAACGCCTGTGATTGTTGCGTTACAACCATCTACGCTAGCAAAGTCTCTGGCTGCCAAATCAAAAATACATGCACAGCCCCCTGGTGCATTTACAGTTTCCGGGGCAACCAGCTATTACAATCTACAGGATGAGTCAATCAAATCTCAACTTATCGCAACCGTTACTGAGACTGTTGAGCGTGTTATTAATCAACTGGGTGTAACCGGTATTACAGTTGTCCGGAAGTATCCATATGAGTTCGGTTTTGCTGCCAAGGTAACGCCGGAGGCACTGACACGCATCCTTGATCTGCCGGATGTCCTGTCTGTTGAAAAGGATGATATCGAGTCCGGCAAGTATTTCTCCTCCAGTCCTCAAAAACTCTCTGATGGCTCGGATGTTGAGATGAGTGTCATAAGTGGTCCGCCGGTGCCCCCTCCCGGCTTTGCGGTTGAGCGCCAGGAGGTTTCTCTGCCAGTAAGCGATAGTGCAGGCGTTAAGATCTTGACGGTACCTGCCTTCAACTGGGTTATGGGTTGCTCCGCGGTATCTGGCGCGATGATTGCGGGGTATTATGATCGATCAGGATTTTCTAACATGTACGCTGGTCCCACTAATGGCGGTGTTATGCCATTGGATAATAGTTCATGGCCAACCTGGTGGGATGGATACTCAACATATCCAAACTGCCCATTAATCGCCTCAAAAAATGGAGTGGATGGAAGGACTGCCCGAGGATCAATAGACGATTATTGGGTTAAATACGGTAGTTCTGTGACGGACCCGTTCATCACTAATGGCTGGACAGAGCATACACCGGGAACTGCAATTGCGGACTATATGAAGACCAGCCAATCAAGATATGGCAATAGCGATGGGAGTACAGCCTTCTGGAACTGGGTTAATTCATCGAACAAGCTAACTTGTACTGATATGGTGAACAATTCTTTTTCCGATGGAACTTTGGGGCGAAAACGCTTTTATGAAGCAAGGGGTTATACCGTTACCGACTGCTATAACCAGAAAACAGACAATACGATTGCTGGTGGTTTTTCATTTGCCAAGTTTAAAGCGGAAATAGATGCCGGAAGACCTGTATTTCTCAACCTTGCCGGACATTCCGTCGTTGGTGTAGGCTATGACGAATCATCAAATCTGGTCTACCTTCACGATACGTGGGACTACAGCAATCACACCATGACCTGGGGAACAAGTTATAATGGCATGGGGTTACTGTCTGTTAGTATGGTGAATTTGGCACCAGTCGCGAACCCTCTCTCTGTGCTTTCCGGCACTGTCCTTTCCGGTAGTGCCACTGGACCGGTGCTGCCCAGTGCTACCGTATCCATAGCGGGCAAAACGGCTATTACCAGCGCCACCGGCACCTTCTCCATAACCGGCATTCCAGAGGGCACCTATCCCCTCACTATCACCAAGGCCGGGCATGATACCTACTCTAACCCCAGCTACGACATGACCTCTGACAAGACCGGCCAGTTATTCTATTTAACTTACTCTCTCTCAGGCACCGTCCGTTCCGGGAGCGCCACCGGACCAGTGTTGGCCGGCGCCACAGTGTCCATTGCGGGTAAAACAACCACAACC
>NZ_BAZF01000034.1 GCF_000813145.1 Geobacter sp. OR-1
TGGTCACGGTGGCGCTTGATGGCGAACCCAGCGATGCGCCGCCGGTCGGGGAACTCAGAGTGACGGTAAAGGTTTCGTTGCTTTCCACCAGGGCGTCGTCGGTGATGGGGACCTCGAAGGTCTTGCTGGCCGTGTCGCCGTCACCCCAGGAGAGCGTGCCGCTGGTGGCGGTAAAGTCGCTGCCGGATAGGGCGGTGCCGCTGCTGGTGGCGTAGCTGATACCCACCGCGCCGCTGCTGCCGCCGGTGCGGGTGGCGGTAATGGTTACGCTCGGGCCGGCCTCGCCGATGGAGTAGGCCGAGGCGCTCAGGCCAATGGTCCCGACCGGAGCCACATCGTTGTTGTTGATGGTGTAGGTATAGGTCGTGTTGGTTCCGAGGTTTGCGTTTGATGGTGTCCCCAGGTTCACGATGACCGTTTCGTTAGGTTCAACCGCGGTATCGTCGACAATGTTCAGGGTGATGTTTTGCGATGTCACGCCCGGGGCAAAGGTCAAGGGGCTTGCCGAGATGGTGTAGTCCGTGCCGCTGCCGGTGGCCGTGCTGCTGGCATTGACAGAGAACGGCACGGTTACCGGGACCGCCGATGCCGTCCCGGAGAGGGTGACGGTCACGGTTACCGGGGTGACCGATTCTGCGCCGCTGCCGCTGGTGGCGCTGAACTGTACCGTCGGCGGTGACTCGTTATCGGTAATTGTAAGGGTAGCGGTGGTCTGTGTACCAAGTGTTGCGCCTGAAGCATTGCTGAGGGTCAGGTTGACTGTTTCGTTCCCTTCATACACCGTATCGTTAGTGACCGGCACCGTGAAGGTCTTGTTGGCAGAGTCGCCATTGGCCCAGTTGAGCGTGCCGCTGGCCGTGGTATAGTCCGAACCCGAGGTCGCCGTGCCGTTGCTGGTGGCGTATTGCACCGATGCCGCGCCGACGGTTCCACCGGTTCGAGTGACCGTGATGGTGGCCGTCGAGCCGTTTTCAGCCACGGAATAGGTCGGGGAACTGAACTGGAGCGTGCCAGCTGATGGCACAGTAACGGTTATGACTTGCTCGATATGCCCTTTCGCTTTTGAACCGTCATGGCCTACGCCAAGCACTACCACCTGGTAGGTGCCGCCCGGGGTCCCGGCCGGGACCGTGATCCTGACATCGCACCCCATCCTGTTTGCGGTGCCGTCGAGGTCGCCGGAAGAAGCATCATCAAAAGCAGAGTTTCTGCTCCCAGCGTCCCACCCTGTACCGTTATAGTCAAGACTGT
Organism: Geobacter sp. OR-1; assembly: GCF_000813145.1. Taxonomy (GTDB): domain Bacteria; phylum Desulfobacterota; class Desulfuromonadia; order Geobacterales; family DSM-12255; genus Geoanaerobacter. The sequence goes on from NZ_BAZF01000034.1 coordinate 1,252, forward strand.
ACCCAACCTGACTGTTGGGGTATTCGGTAGAGGTGTCGTAGCCGCCGGTCCAGGCAGAGACGCCGTCACTCAGGTTCCAGGCCGTGCTCCAGCCGGTGAGCCCGGTAGTGTTGGCCGTACCCTTGGCAACGGTCCAGCCGGTCGGCACCACCACCTCCACGCCGACTGGATCGCCGTTAGCCACATTGGTGAAAATCCAGTCAACCTCGAAGGTTGAACCGGCGGTGGCAGTTACAGATGTTGCCTGAGCCCCGTTGATCCCTGTGGTTATGGTCGCACCGGAAATCGTTGTACCGTGACACGTCGATGCGGAGCAGGACGAATTTTTTGAGACAAAGGCAATCGCCGAATGCGGGTAGAAATGCGCTGTGGCAAAGAAGCCGATGACAACAAGGGCCATGGCAATCGAGCCAACACCAAATGCCCGTATGTCAGGGCGGTTGCCGTGGTTTCCGCCAGGCAGGGCTCTTTTTATAAGCCCGTACAGGTTTCGTTTCATGCCACACTCCTGTTCAAGGACCCGCACAATCCGTGTTTGTAGTTTGCAGATGATTTACGCAGGGAAAATATCGATGAGCGGAGGAATTTCAGTTTGGCGGTGTAAACTACAAGCGAAGCCTGTTCTCCGGAAAAGTAGCGGCGCATCCCCTCGGATATCGGTCCCGCCACCTCGAAGACCACCTTGCCGCTCTCGTTCCAGAACGGGGTGCAGGATATAGAAGGCTCAAACGTCATGAGCGCGGCAAGGAGGTAGGTATCCTCGATTATGGACAGGTTCTTTCCGTTGATGATTACCGGATTGTATCTCATCGTCACCTCCATAGTTGCACGGCTAATTAGAAGCCGGATTACATTATGATAGTATTGTTAATGTCATATGCCGACTAAGGCATGTGGCAGTTAACTGGTTTAAATTATTTAAACTACCTCCTCCCTGGTCTAAGGGAAAGCGAGGTTTGGTGTGCGAATTAGCGTAGATTGTGGCAACTTGACAGGGGTAATTGCACTATATGGGCCATTCAACTGTGTATCCGGATGCATCGTTTGGTTTAACATGACCGATCAAGCCGGTATTATTCGTTTTATTAAGCGCAAAAGAGAATGGATTCCCCTTCACAAAAATGCAGGTATGTGCTAGAAAATCTGCGTGGGGCCGGACGTTACCCATGATACCGGGAAGGGACGCATGAAGATTCGTGTCGGGTCAGCATTTGGAGTTGTTTGCATAATTGCGCTCCTCTGTATCGGGCTGCCGGTCATATCCTTCAAGAGCTTTGCCCTGATCGAACGTCAGGAGCTTGAAAACGACCTGAAACAGTCGCTCAACATCCTGAATGCGGAAATCCAGCAGCTGAGCACAACGGCTGGGGATTATTCCGGATGGGACGAAACCTACAGATTCGTTCAGGATGAAAATGAACAGTACATAACGACCAGCCTTGGCGAATCGATTTACACGAAACTCCGCCTGAACGTCTTCATGGTCTTCAACAATGACGGCAGGATGGTTTTTGGCAGAGGGCACGACTATCACCGGAAGATCCGGGAACCGATTCCCGGGAACCTGCTGCGCCACCTCTCCCCCGGTTCCTATCTGCTGCGGCACAATGCGACCGACCACTCCCTGGCCGGCCTGATTACGATCCCTGAAGGGACCATCCTCATCGTCTCCCTCCCGATTCTTACCGGCGAGTATCAGGGGCCGATCAAGGGGACATTGGTCATGGGACGCTTTCTTGACGGGCCGGAACTCAAGCGGATCGGGTCCCTTGTTCAGCACAACCTTTCTTTTATAAGCTCAGTTGCTCCGGCAGGTTACGATTACGCCAAAATGAGGAGCAGGCTTAAAAGCAAGGATTCTGTGCAGATCGATATTGAAGACAGCAACTCAATTACCGGCTACGCGCTCGTTCCGGATATCTTTGGCAAAGATGCCGGCATCCTGATGGTGAATAAATCGCGGAAGCTCATCAGTCAGGCAAAACTGGCCACCTGGCTGTTCATAATCATCTGCGGCAGTTCCCTGTCTCTTTTTGTTATCTACTTTCTGCTGGCCAGAAAAAGACTCCACACTGTCCGACACATCGAGAAGCTGAGCAGCGAGCGGTTGCAGGCCATAATCGACCTTGCCGTTGACGGGATTTTCATTCTGGACGGCAAGGGGAGCATACTCAGCGTCAACAGCCGGGCCTGTGAAATTACCGGTCTTGGCAAGGCCGAGATGGAGCATATGCAGCTGGACAGTCTGTTCAAAGAGAATGACGAATACCATTCGTTTCACCTTTCTCTGCCAACAGGTGAGGATACGGTTGCGCTTGAAAGCTCCCTGACCAGAAAAGACGGTTCGACCGTCTTTGTCGAGATGCGCATAAAGCAGATGCCCGACGCCAGTTTGCAATGCTTCATGAGGGATATCTCCGAGCGGAAGGCGCTGGAACAAGGGTTAATAGAGCAAAGAGACATCATCTCCTCCATGGCGGCCGAGCTTTCCATCGCCGAGGAGCGGGAGAGATGCCGGATTGCCGGCGAGCTTCATGACCAGGTGGCGCCGACACTGCTGCTGGGAAAGATGAAACTGAACTCCATGATAGCGGCTAACGGTCCATGCGAATGCGAACCGACAACTGTGGAAGTCGAGGCGTTGATAGACCGGGCGGTCCAGGATATCAGGTCGCTTACCTTCCAGATGCGGCCGCCGATCCTTGCAAACGCCGGTCTTGAGGCTGCCTTGAAGTGGCTCGGCGAAGAGTTCGAGGGGAATTACGGACTTGAAACAGCCATCAGCAGTGATGCCAGCCCGATACCACTGACATACGAGACGCGCTCCACGATCTTCCAGATCGTGAGGGAACTGCTGCTGAACATCGCGAAACACTCCGGCACAAAACAGGCCGGCATCTATATTTCGAGACAGGATGACATGATAGTCGTAACCGTATCAGACCAGGGCAAGGGCTTTGACATTGCCAAATCGACCCTGCTGAAGCCGAAATCCGGCGGGTTCGGGATTTTCAATTCACAGAAGAAGATCGAGTTTCTGGGCGGGAGGCTTGCCATTGTCTCTGCACCCGGAGCCGGCACCAGTGTAACCATATCTGCACCGATCGACCTGAAGCCGAATGAGGAGAAATAATCGTATGAGCATAAGATTACTGCTGGCTGATGACCACGCCATATTCCGGGATGGATTGCGTGCCCTGATTGACAGGGAAATGGACATGGAAGTTACCGGAGAAGCGGGAAACGGGATCGAGGCTGTGCGGCTGGCCCGTGAACAGCTGCCCGATCTGGTTGTTATGGATATATCGATGCCGGAGATGAACGGAATCGAGGCCACAAGAAAGATCCGTTCGGAACACCCCGAGATTAAGGTGCTGGCTCTGTCAATGGAATCGGATCGCCGCTTCATTGTTGAAGTCCTCGATTCCGGGGCCAGCGGCTATGTCCTGAAAGACGCCCCGTTCACCGAGCTTGCGGATGCAATCCGGATTGTTGCAGCAAATGAGACCTACCTGGGGCCAAGGATCACCGAACTCATCATCAAGGATTATCTGCAGAGAATCCCGGACAAACTCCCGCTGACCTTCGAATCTCTGACCAACCGCGAGCGGGAAATCATTCAAATGATCGCCGATGGCAGGAGTACCAAGGAGATTGCGACGCATTTCGCCATCAGCATCAAGACCATCGAAGTCCACCGGCACGCCATTATGAAGAAACTGAATCTCTACAGCGTTGCCGAACTGACAAAATATGCGGTGCGCGAGGGGCTCACCTCGCTGAATTAATCGGGGGTATATCCTTCCCGGAAAAACCGGTGATAACTTTTCCGCGTATTTTCCATCGCAGTTATTACTCCAGTGTGAACATGAAGGCCGCCCCTTTGCCGGGCTCACTCTCGGCCCAGACCCGGCCACCATGACGCCTTATGATCCTGTCCACCGTGGCCAGACCGATGCCGTGCCCGTCGACCTCAGTTCCGTGGAGCCGATGGAAAGGTGCGAACAGTTTTTCTGCATCGGTCAAGTCAAAGCCCGGCCCGTTGTCCCGGACAAAATATGCCGGTTTACCGTCACACTCCGTCATGCCGACTTCGATTACCGTTCCTTTACGATTGCCGGTAAACTTCCAGGCATTACCGATGAGATTTTCCAGGACAATGCACAACAGACCGGCATCACCGTCGGCGCTTATCTTTTTTGCGATCCGGAACGTGACCCGGCGTTCCGGATCACCCTTTTCCAGTTCCGCAGCCACGGTCTTAGCCATGACACTCAGGTCAACCGTTTTCCGGTGCATCTCGTCGCGGGTCACGCGGGAAAATGTGAGCAGTGCCGTGATCAGGCGGTTCATGCGCAGGGTGCCGTCATATATTTCCCGGATAAATTCCTTGGACTGCTCATCGAGCTGGTTGCTGCACAACCCCTGAAGCACTTGACAATAGCCGTGGATGATCGCCAACGGTCTCCGCAGGTCGTGGGAAACAGTGTAGTTGAACGCCTCCAGTTCGCTGTTGGCGGCTGCCAGATCGGAGGCTTTGGCGCTAAGATCGAAGTTCATTGCTTCAATCTTCATTTCCAGCTGTTTGCGTTCGGTAATGTCAATGACCGCTACCCGGCACTCCTGTCCCGACCCGAACATGACGGCCTCGATCTGCGCAAAAAGCGGGAAATTCCCACCGGTCGCGAGCATCACCTCACAGGACTCTTTGTCCCGGCTTTCGAACAACCTTCCAAAAAGTGCATGGAATTTCGGCTGAGACTCATCGGCAACGAACAGATCAAAGCGCCGGCCGATCAGCATGGAGCGTTCGGCCCCGAGCAAATTTGCCCCGGTGAGGTTGGCGGCAAGTATCTCCCGGTTGTTGCCGAGGGTGAAGTAACCGACCGGCGCAAAATCGTAGAGGTCGGTGTACATCTCCAGCGCCTTCTCCATATCGTCCCGTGCCCGGCGCAGCTCCGCGTTCTGCATCTCCAGTTCTAGCCGGTGAACCTGCAGTTCATGATGAAGCTTCAGTCTTTCATGCTCTGTCAGGGGCGATCGCGCTTCCAGAGGCTGTTGAGCCAGCCGGTCTAAAGCACGACGGCGCAGTTCGGATTCTGCCTGAAACTGGCTCTTGTCTTTGTCCATAACACCTTCTCTGGTCCCAGGGAATCTGCTGGCAGGATCTTGTCGACATTTCCCCGCAGATTCAAGCGGTTATTTGCCTTCAAATTTATCCCAGAAAGCCTTGCGCTTACTCTGTTCCTTGTCCACGAACCCGGTATTCAAGGCCGTAATAAGTATGGCGATGAAAAATATCCACATAATTATCATTCCGAACATGCTCATTGCTCTCTCCTTCAATCAGGAATAATTTTGCCACGCCTTTCCCTGATGGCTTGGGAAAGGTGAGGGTGTCCTTTCAGACTTCGATCCCAAACTCCGCTCCAGCCCCTATATTGCGTACCGTCAGCCGCCCCCCCATGTTTTTCTCGATGATGTTTTTTGACATGAAAAGGCCGAGCCCTGTCCCTTTGTCCGGTCCCTTGGTGGTAAAGTAGGGATCAAAGAGCCGGTCCATGTTTTCTTCGGCAATTCCGCCGCCGTTACCCGGTACTCAAGATGGGACATATCAACAATGGTGAAATCCAGATGAAGAAAATAGACTATGTTGATGACGTCCATCCCGATCTTTTGCTAGAAAAGGACGATCTCCTATACAACCGTACGAATAGTCCTGACCAGGTTGGCAAAGCAGCAATATTCCGCGGCTCAAAAGAAGATGCAATCACCTTTGCATCTTACCTCGTACGGTTTCGATTAAATCACCAAGTTGTTCCAGAATTCATGAACTATGTTGTCAATTGTGACGGTTTTCTCGGCTATGCACGGCGTTTGGCTATCCCTTCCGTACAGCAATCAAACCTGAACTCTACTCGTTATGGTCAACTCATAGTTCCGTTGCCGCCCATAAAAGAGCAGGAAGAAATTGTTGCCACTCTCAACAAGTTGACCGCTTCAGTTGCAATTACTAAGAATTTGCTAAACCGACAAATCGACACCCTTACCGCCTACCGCAAATCACTGATCCACGAATGTGTCACTGGTCAGCGGCGGGTGTAAAAATAGCAACTCTCTCTTGAAAAACTCCGCAAATGGCTCTATATTTAGAGCCATACAGGAGGTTATTTGTATGGATACAATTTACGCCGACCTTTCCATCAGCATGTCCGAGTTCAAGAAGAACCCGTCGCAGGTGCTGCGCTCTGCCGGTGAAAAACCGGTAGCAGTCCTCAACCACAACCGGCCTGCGTTCTACATGGTCAGCCCGAAGATATTCGAGATGTTTGTTGATGCCCTTGCAGACCGGGACTTGACGGATATTGTCCGTCAACGGCTCACGCAAAAGAGTCATGCGGTTGAGGTAGACATTGACACCGTCTGATGCCGATAAAGGCACCAAGTATCGACTCAAGTTCGTGCCGGACGCGCTCAAGGAGTGGCAGGCGCTGGATGGCAGCATCAAGGAGCCGCTGCGTAAAGCGCTCAAGAAACGTCTGGATCAGCCCCATGTTCCTGGCGCGGAACTGCATCGCGACCTGAAAGGGTGCTACAAGATTAAACTGCGCAAGCAGGGATACCGGCTTGTCTACGAAGTTGATGATGTGCTGGTTGTCCTGGTTCTGGCTGTTGACCGCCGTGAGGATCTGGCTGTTTACCATGCAGCCTTGGCGCGATTGCTAGAGAAATAATGTTGTAACTGTTATCTGAAGGAGGGCGCCCCCTGCAGCCAGAGGCGGGCGAACACTACGTGGCACGACGCAAAGCCCCTGAAATAACTTTTCAAGAGCATATCGCCGGCTTCCTGGTCCGTGAGCATGGGTACGGCATGCTTGAGCAGTCTGAGATCACCGATCCGGACTACGCCCTTGCCGAGGACCACCTCTGGGCTTTTCTGCAGGATACTCAGGCCGAAGCAATCGCCAAACTGGCCGAAGACTACGGCAACGACAGCCGTGATGAAATATTCAAGGCGCTGAAAGACGAACTGCGCCGCTCCCCGCTCTGGCTGATCATCCGCAACGGCCTGACCGTGCGCGGCATCGGCTTCAAACTCTTTTATTCCAAACCACGCTCCGATCAGAGCGTTGCCACGGCTCTTTATGAGCGAAACCGCATCACCTTCCGGCACCATTTCTATTTCGGCGCCAAAAACGAAGAGATTGACTTCGTTGCCTACCTGAACGGCCTGCCGATCATCACCATTGAATTGAAGCATGAGCAGAACCAGACTGTGCATGATGCGGTGAGCCAATATGCTGCCCGCGATCATAACGAGCGGATCTTCCAACTGCCGTTCCTCCATATCGCCGCGGATACCAGCGATGTCATGGTGGCGACCGACCCGCGCCGGGAGGAGAACTTCCGCTGGTTCAATACTGGCCTGGCCAACGAACCAATGACCAAGGGGGAGTATCCGGTCGAATACCTCTACCGCGAGGTGCTGTCAAAGGAGCGCCTTCTTGAGTCGCTCTCCTTCTTCCTGGTGCATGTTCCGAAGCGGGATGCCGCCGCTGATCGACCTGCGCAACCGGAGTTTTCGCTCTTCCCGCGCTATCACCAGAGCCGGATGGTGCGCAAGGTGGCCGATGCCGCTCTGCAGAATTTCGTCGATACCGGCACCATTGGCCGCAAGTTCCTGATCAATCACTCCGCCGGCAGCGGCAAGACCCTTTCGATCTGCTGGCTGGCCGACCGGCTGCACAGCCTCTATAAACCCGGCACCAACTATAAACTGGTCGATATGGTGGTGATACTTACCGATCGGAAATCGCTCGACAAGAACATCCGCGACGAAATCGAGAACTTTTCCCACCTGAAAAACATTGTCGGTCTGGCGCGCAAGGCCGAAGACCTGCCGCGGTTTCTCAAGAACCGGATGCCGATCATCGTCTCGACCCAGCAGAAGTTTGCCTGGATACTGGAGCAACTCGAAAAGGACCCGTCACTGAAGGAGCGGCGGGTGGCGTTCTTGATCGACGAGGCGCACCGTTCCCAGGAAGGCCAGATGGGCGCAGCCATCAGAGTGCCGTTCCGCAAGCCGGATGAGGCCGATGCCGAAGATGCCCGCGATAACGGCGAGGACGAGGAAGAAAAAATCGCCCGTATCATCCGTGAGCATGACAACAACCAACTCTTCGTCGCCTTCACCGCCACGCCGGCCCCGATAACGGTGACCCTTTTCGGCGCTCCCTTCGACACCTATTCCGAGGCGGAGGCGATCGAGGAAGGGTATATCGTCGATGTGGCTACGAGCATCCTGTCGTTCAAAACCCTGTACAACCTGAATTGCCCGATCCTCCCCAAGAAAGAAGAGGAGAAACTCTACCCCAAGGGTGTCATCTCGAAGGCGCTCAAGAATGTGGCGTACCAGGATGACGGCCTGATCCAGTACAAGGCCGAGGTGATGCTGCGGATCTTCGAAGAGCGGGTCAGCCCACTCATCAATGGCCGATCAAAGGCAATGATCGTCGCCACCTCCCGTGTGGCCGGCCTCCGTTATTACGAGATCATCAAGGAGAAACTGAAGGAGCGCGGTGCGCATTACAAGGTGCTGTACGCCTTCTCGGATTTCACCCACCCCGAGACGAACGAGGCGATCAGTGAGCACAAGGTCAATGATCTCGGCACTGGCGAACTGATCGAGGATCGTTTCGAAGGTGATGACTACCGGCTGATGGTGGTGGCGAACAAATTCCAGACCGGCTTCGACCAGCCTCTTCTGGCAGGGATGTTCCTCGACAAGGCGGTGATCGACCGGAATGCCGTTCAGACCGTTTCACGGCTGAACCGCTGCTATGATGGGAAAAACGATGTAATCGTCGTGGATTTCACCAACAATGCTGACGCAATCCTGAAGGCTTTTGCCAAATACCGCAAGGGGACGCCGTTCGAGCCGGGTGACCCGGACGAGAAGCAATGCACCAAACTGCTGGAAGAGATATTTGCTGCCGCAGTCTATACGCAGAAAGAGGTGACAGAGTTCGCGCAGTTGGCGAAAACCGGCACCGATGCCCAGATACAGTATGCGGTTTCCAACCTGCGCACCAGGTTTCAGGAGAAGATCGTTGATATCGAGCAGCGCAAGGCATTCGTTTATCTGCTCGCACGCTACGTCAAATCGTATCACTTCCTGACCTGCTTCTTCACCTATCCGCCCCCCTATGCAGAGATGGCAACCTTTGCCGAAATTGTCGGCCCGCAACTCATCAAGATGGGCACGGTTTCCGACATGATGAAACTGGTTCGCGCCACGACAGTCGTCAAGGCGTCGGTTCAGGATCAGGGAGAAGTTGTGTGGAAAGGCGGCAAACGGAAGGGACCGTCATCGACCGGCCAGAAAGGTGGCGGAGTGCCTCTGGTCAAGGTATCAATCTCGGACATGATTGCCGAGATCCGGAAATCCTTTGCCATAACCGAAGAAGAGGCGCTGTACATCAAGGAAGTAACCGAGGAAAAGGTTGCGGACGATGTCATCAAAACCACGGTCCTCAACCACAGAAACGATCGACCGTATCTTGAGGACATCTACCGGCTGCAACTCAACAAGTTCATCCAGGACGCTTATGACGAGCGCGGGCGCTATGATGAACTGACCAACCCGAACTATATCGACACCGGCGCCATCTTCGACATTATGGCGATGACCGTCATTCAGAACCATTTGCACGTTTGATATTTCGAGCGCTTGGACAGCAGACCACGGTTTGCACTTGAGTCCGGCAATATTTCACTACCATACTCGCATACCGCCCGGGGTTGTCTGACTGCTAAACGACAGGGTAGTCGTTTTATTCCATTCCAGTTAGACAAAGGAGAATACATGCCGCCAAATACTCTACCATTGTTACTCGCCTATACATTCGGAGTGAGTAAAGGCCTTGAGAGAGAAATTTCTGAAATACGCAGCCTGGTCATTGAATGGGACTTATCATACGACTCATCGCTTCGACGAGGCTATATCGTCGAATTATTTGAGCAAAATGGAATTTACCAGGAGTTTAAAGCCCTGCACTGGCCACATGGCAATACATCTGGTGGAGAGACGTTCCGCAGAAGATTTCTGAACATTAAACGAAGGTATGAGGACTTTCTAGCAGGCAATGCTTCCGAATCGGTGGATAATAACAACGAAGACCTTGATGAAATGGACGACCAGCAGTTTGCTGCTGAGACAGACCTTCGCGATTTTTTGGCTAAAAACCCTGAACGCATAGAAAAAGGCATGACAATTTACTCATCAAATGGCAGAGCAGGCGTAGAATTCCCTGTTGAGAACGGTTTCATTGACATTCTAGCCGTCGATAAACAAGGTAAGTTCGTAGTTATCGAGTTGAAGGTCGCCAGAGGCCGAAATAAGACCATCGGGCAGATACTTTACTACATGGGATGGGTAGATAGAAATTTGGGTAATGGACCGTGCCGTGGAATGATCATTGCCAAGGATATTTCGCCAGATCTGATTCTGGCTACCGAGCGTGTTCCAGGTGTTTCACTCCATCGCTATAAGTTGAGCGTAACCTTAGAGCAAGTAACGGTACTGGCATAAACATCGTTGACAGGCAGTCGCTGGAAGTTGCTGATATCGCTTTTCGCACAGCCATCCGAGGATAAAATACATTCAGGTAAACGCATGATTGACCGTTTTGACAATCCCTCAAATCCTTGGCCGATTCGAGAATTTGAAAATCGACTGACTCAAGAAAATGTACTTGCTGAACTTACTCAGAAACGACAATTTAACATTGGTTTTGATGTACGAGAGAAATCACTTGAAGCAGTAATGCAGGAAGTAGCGATAAGTCGGTTCGGGCAAAGTAATGTGGCCAAGACAACCAAAATAGGCAAAACTATCGGTTTGCAGTCAGCATCATTCCCGGCAAATGCACAACCCGATATTGTGGTACTTCACGATAACTACTATCACATCTGTGAACTCAAATCGAGCCGGACAGAGTATAGCCGATTTGACTGTGTCATGGAAAGCAGACCCTTCAGAGAATATTTGCAGTCCATTGGCCACGAAGGCAACAACCCTTGGGAAGTTGAACAGGACTTGATAAAACTCCACATGTACAAGGGGTTGTCAGGCAATGTCGGTAGTTGCCTTTTTCTTATGGTAGACGCCTACGAGGGCCGCGGAAGGTCGTGGACAACTGTTTTCGAGAATAGGCGAATGTTTCTGGATACAATGCGGACTGATGTTGTGAGACGTTTGGCTGATAGCATATTGGAAAGAACATCGATAAAAAATATAGAGTCTGAGGGAGCCACGGCACGTCTCATTATTTCTGTAATCCACCCGTATCATTGAACGTCATTACTTTTTGATCTAACCACCAGCGTCAAATATATAAATGGTCGTAGACATTCTCTTAGAAGTGCTGGTCGTTATAACCAGGCAGACAAAGGTAATTGAATTTATTGAAGATGTAACAAGAAGGCTCATGAATAATCGACACAGGAGCATCTGACTATGAAAAACATCGCTGACCTCAAGGTGCTCTTCCAGAGCCAGTTTCCGGACTTTAAGACCTTCGCTGACTGCGGTCAGAAATTTTCTGATGAGGAAGATCTATACAAGAAGGCTACGTCGAAGCATCTTCGTGATCTGTTCGGTCAATGGGTAGTCGCAGACTCTGGCTCAGTTGCTTCTCAAGACTTTAAAGCGAACCTGAAACAACTTTTTTCAAAAAAACTGCCGGGACTCAGTTACCCGCAAAACTTCATTAGTTGGCGCGATGAGGCCCTTCTTCTCGATGAAATACTGACAAGTGACACCGCAATTCACTCCTTCATGTCGCTGCTTCATGTATTATTCAAAACAGCCGACGAAGAAGGCAATATTGATGAACCACTCAGGAACCTGTTGACATGGCTGAAGGACAATGGCAGCCCAGCGTTTATCAGCAAGGCAATTCCGACATTCTTATTGTGCTTCTGGAAGCCACAGCGCTACATATTTATCAAACCGAGTATATTCGACGGATTTCTGCGGTTGATCGGTGAGACTCCCTTAGGTGGCGGCAAATATCTTACTGTTGAGGAATACAACCGCATACTTGCTTTGATGGATGAACTGAAGGTTGAACTGGCCGATTTCCAGCCACGGGACATGATTGACCTTCAATCGTTTTATTATATTGTGCAAAATGCCAATCGAAAAAAGACTGCCCCCGATACACCGAAGACAACTACCGAGACAGTCTCGCCATCGACTATCGGAGAAACACCAGAACCTACTGCATCACCGGATATCCCCCTCAACCTCATACTGTATGGCCCGCCAGGCACCGGCAAGACCTATCTGCTGCAGAACGAGTATTTCCCGCTGTTCACCGATGCAAAAACGCCACAGACCCGCGAGTCATATCTTGAGAGTCTTGTGTCGCAACTGTCGTGGTGGCAGGTAGTTGCGCTGGCATTGCTCGAACTGAAAACAGCCAAGGTACCGGTAATCCACCAACATCCCTTGCTACAGGCAAAAGACCGCATCATGGCTCAGAAGAACTCTCGTGCCATGATCTGGGCCATGTTGCAGACACATACCGTTACGGAATGCGCGCATGTGCAGTACACGAAGCGCCTCGAGCCGCTGATCTTTTCTAAAGACGCCGATGGCGCGTGGTCTGTTGACCCCCAGTTAGTGAGCAGTGACGCCCCTGAGTTGCTCACGTATCAACAACAGATGCTTTCATTCCAGCCTGCCGAGGAAGAGGTCCGCCGTTACAGTTTTCTTACTTTTCATCAGTCATACAGTTATGAGGAGTTCGTGGAAGGAATCAAGCCGGTTGTTGATGCGGAAGGTGGTGGCGCCATCGGCTATGATGTGGCAGACGGAATTTTCAAGCAGTGCGTTGCCAAGGCGATGGCCGATCCGCTTAATGCATATGCACTGTTCATTGACGAAATCAACCGCGCCAACATCTCGAAGGTGTTTGGCGAGTTGATTACACTCCTGGAGTCCGACAAACGGATGAAGTGGGATGCCACATCAAAGAGATGGACCGGCGGCATCCAGTTACGACTCCCTTATACGCATTCTCAGAATCCGACAGCAGATCTGTTCGGTGTTCCTGACAACCTCTATGTCATCGGCACCATGAATACCGCCGATCGTTCCATTGCTCTGCTTGACACAGCGTTGCGCCGTCGTTTCGAGTTCAGAGAGATCATGCCTCGCCCTGAAATCATCCGGCAGGCAGGTAGTGCTGATATTCCTGCCCCAGACTGCAACGATTCGATCGACCTTGAGAAACTGCTTGAGGCAATGAATGACAGAATCGAGTTCCTGTACGATCGCGACCACCGCATCGGCCATTCGTATTTCCTTGGCATCAACACCTATGACGACCTCGAGCGGATCTTCCTGACTAAAATCATACCGCTTCTCCAGGAGTACTTTTACGAAGACTGGGAGAAGGTCCAACTGGTATTTGACGACTTGGACGATGCCACCGATACCGACGGCAGATCGAAGGCAAAGGAAACGGCGATCATCAACTACCGGACTGTCAACGTCGGCTCTCTGTTCAGCGCCAGCGATTCGCACCTCTCGGCTCGCAGAATCTATGAGGCACCGCAGCAGATCGCTCCTGAGTCGATCATCAAGATATACCAGAGAGCGTAATGAAGGGTATTGACCCACATACCATCGTCCTACGTGAATTTGAAACCTGCAAGATCGGTGCGCGCTGGTCATCAGCGAACCGGACAATAACGTCACGGGAGTTGTCGGCGATCTGTGCGTATCAGGACAAGACCGGCAACGAATTGTTTACCCTTGGTTATCAATGCATCAAAGCCACTAACTGGGTCGGAACCATAGGTATCGGCGACAAGTCAATCGAGGTGATTCCTAAAATCGATGCAATCAACGGTCAGTTATCAGATGTGCCTACGCGCGAGAACCTGCTTGCCATGGTGGCATCAGCAGGGTATGTCCCTCTGGCCCGAACCGAGATTGCGCGCCTTGCGTATGATGGCAAGCCCTTGCTGGCAGCATTTCTCGATCTGTATGTTGATAATCTCGCCCGCGAGTGGCGCCGTGGTCCGATCAGGCGCTATGTCACCAGGATTGAGAACCGCCCGTATCTCAGAGGCAAACTGCTGCTACCTGAGCACCTGAAGGCAAATGCCATACAGCAGCAGCGCTTCTTTACCGTGTCGGATGAATTTATCGAGGACAATGACGTTTCACGCCTTCTCAAGGCTGCTCTGTATAGCTGCCAGCGGCAACAGTTATGTGAGCAGGTTGCGCGAAAAGCCAAGGGGTTGCTGCCCGATTTCGAAGATGTTGCATTGGTGGAATTTGCGCCTGAGGAGCGCGACCGGCTGACCGTGGATCGCCAGATAAAGCGCTTTGAGCCGTTGGTTAACCTTGCCAAGATTATTCTGCGCAGCAGTTCACCATCCTCTTCATCGGCTGGCGACGCAGTGTATTCTCTCATGTTCGATATGAACGAGGTGTTCGAGCGGTTCATTGCAGCAGAACTTCATCTGGCATTGTCCGGGCGCCAAGTCACGGTGCAGTCACAGGTCGGCGGAAAGCATCTTCTTCATCAGAACGGTCGGGGCCGATTCGCATTGCGCCCTGACCTGGCTGTGTTCTGTGGCAGTTCGACCAGGTGTATACTGGACACAAAATGGAAGCGCCTTGATCTGGACAAGACTCACGCGAATGTTTCTCAGGCAGATATGTACCAGATGTACGCTTACGGCAAAGAGTTCGACTCCCCGCGCACTATTCTGCTCTATCCGAGGTTCGGGTCGCTGCCTGATATCGTTGCCACCTATGAGCATTACGACAAATCGGCAACAAAATCAGATTGTCGCAAACAGATACTTGTCGCTACAATTGATCTCTCGTCGCCGATCAATAGCAGCGCCGGCATCAAGATGCTTCACCAGAGTCTCCACAAGTTGATTGATGATTCCAAACCAGTCAATGCTGGTAACACCATGCTATTGCTGGCAGTTTAGGAGGAATAATGCCCAGACAGAACCGAGTCAATCCTTTCGGCGATCTGATCACAACCGATGCCAGAGGCGCCCTCATGGGGAACCGCGGCATCCTGCATGACGGGAACGGTAATTTGACTACGCGCCGCTGGGCGCATCCTAACTGGGTTGCCTGTGAGACTGAATTCAAAGGGATAAAGAGACCTTTGATGCATCCGGGCAGTTATACGGAACTGTTCTTCCTGGACGAGGCAACTGCGCTTGCTGCCGGACACAGACCCTGCTGGGAGTGTCGGCGCGAGGACTTCACCAGATTTAGGGATGCCTGGTTGCGCGGCAACCCTGATGAGGAATGCGACGAGACTACAAGCATGAGCGCAATTGACCGGATCATTCACAGGGACCGAGTAACCCGAGCGCGCGAAAAAATCACCTACAGATCTGAACTGGCAAGCCTACCGGACGGCGTATTTGTTGCTCTTCCTGAACGACCAGCTGATGCAATGTTGCTGTGGAAAGGCAAGTTGTACCCTTGGCAGTCATCAGGTTACGGGTCGGCGCAAGCAATGCCGGCGCATCTAGCAGTGATCGTTTTGACTCCACACTGCATTGTCCGGGCGATCGCTGCCGGTTATCGGCCAACCACTGCTCTTACTCAGGATTTTTAATAAGCATCAACGCACGGAGGTGATAAATGACAAAAGCCGATATCGCTGAACGTATCAGCAATACAACCCGGTTCACAATGAAGGAATCTGCTGAACTACTCGAAACAGCCCTCGAAATCATGAAAGAAACGCTCGAAGCGGGCGAGATCCTGAAAATTTCCGGATTCGGCAATTTCGAGGTAAAACAGAAGGCGAACCGCCGCGGTCGTAATCCTCAATCCGGTGAAGCAATGACCATCACCGCACGGCGTGTGCTCTCGTTCAAGTCGAGCCAACTCCTCAGGGCCAGTATCAACAAATGATCGCCGAGTCATTCATTTGAAACCTCAGAACCGCCGGGAAATAAATCTCTACCTTACTGAACAGCAACATACTCAGATTGCCTCAATGCGCGATGCAGGTTTCACCATGAGCGCCATCGCCCGGTTGGCGATCCGCAAGTTCGCCGACACTATTATCCCACACGATGATGCCAACCCTAAAGCCAAGCGAGTCATTCTCTATCTCGACCCCAACGATTATTCCATTCTTGAACTATTTGCCTCCAAACATGATGTATCTCTTGCCACCGCTCTCCGCTGTTTAATCTCTCAATACCTTTCAGTAAAATCCGAAGCCATAGCTAGCCTGTTCTGATTTTTGTTGGCCGAGATATACAGCATGTGCTGTATAATACCGTCTGCAGTTATCACTAACAAGGAGGCACTATGGATTATCATTCCATCCACAAACACCACCACCGTCACATGGCGCTGCGCGCCGCAGTCGAAGTTCTGATGCTCGTTTGTTTTCACATCGTAGCATTGCACAGTATCAATGCCGGCATTGTCACCGGTGCAGCCACATTGCTGATCTATATCATTATCACGATCAGGTTTTTGCATCAGATGGCAACATTGCCGAATGAGTGCGAGGAATTGGAGGGCAAGCATCTATAACACCTTGATGTACACGGCAAACCGACAGAGCCGGCAAGGCGGTTCCGCAGATATGGGAGGGAATCAATGATCGAGGGTTTAAAACGCATCTGGAAACTGCTCGAGGCAGACGACCATAGTTATGTGTACGTCAAACGTTCTCTTAGTGCCAGTGCAACACCGACGCGTCCTACAAAGGTGGTAGTTGTCGTGGCGCGTAACGGCGTCAAGATCTACGAAAATGTCCCTGGTCGAGATTACAAGGTCTATTCGGATGAATTGATTGTCCGAATCGCACCACAAGACCTAGAAATTGAAAACCTGCAGAAGTACGTCGCTGTAGACGAAGCGCAAGAGATAGTTGCCATTTACAAACATCGAAGGAACAAACTGCTTAGAGTATTGCCGGGAGGCACCGCACATGTTCAACAGAGATAAACAGGTCGAGAAATACCGCCGACACTTGTCCGCCCATCATACCTGTCTGTGCTTCTGGTTAGCGGTAAACTGGCACTCTGTTAGGGTCATTGACGCCGATTTTGAGGATTCACATGACGAACTACCCAAGGGATGTGTGCGCACCGTATATCTCGCATGCACCTGCGCTACCTGCAACGCCAGCGGGCTCGTGCCAATAGTCTTTCCTTTTCGCGAAGCATATGGAATTGGGCTCCTCGTGAACGCGATACGTTATGTAACCAAAACCGTGAACGAAGAGATGTGTAACTGCACAGGTTACGTTGACTCGAAACGGCTGAACGATATCCGCAGTCAATTACGAGCAGTATGGCTATTGTATCATCCCGAATATGGCTACCATCCATAAAGGAGACATATGACACAAGATGAATTGTTGACATTGATGAATGCCGTTGCGATTGATGCGAAAGCGTCGCTCATGTTCAACGGACATTTGAAATCAACCTTCATTGTCAAGGCCGGCGACAGATGTGAGATGTTGCCATACGAGTTCAATAATGAGGACAAGAAAGAAGATGTTGCTGCCGCATTAGCGCTCTACACCGATATGATACAAGCCGAATGCGTAATCCACGTTTCGGAAGCATGGATGTCAACTGCGCAGCCAGATGGGAAGTTGCCTTCAGTAAATCCAACTGATGACCCGAATCGGCGTGAAATTCTGGTCATCGCGGGGGCGATACCAAGCGGTGAAACTTTGATTGGGTGCGCCTTTACGCGTAACGGCAAAGAAATCACTCTTGGAGACGACCTGCCAGAGGCCGACTTCGTGCCAAGGCAATCACGCTTTTTCTGGCTGCTATGGTCAGGTAAGGGGATAGAGTTATCGCGACAGAGGTGGCAATGCTAAGCAGTTGTCGATAGCAGCGCGACTCTGCACTCTGGGGTTTACCTGGCTGCCTTGATATTTGTCTAACTTCTTGTGTGGTATAATAGTGCCTTCCTTGTGAACCCGGCCTTGCTGAACGCCAGGCCGGGCAACCTCTCCCTCCTTGCAGGACCCATACAATAACTGTGATGGGTTCCTCCATCAGAGCCAACGAAACTCCTTTAAAAAGTTCAAAATAAATGTTGCCGATCAGGGAACGGGCTAACATATTACCATTGTGAAAACTAACCGGAGGAGGTGAAATATGTCGAACAACGCTAGCATATCTATCGAAAAACTTAACGAGATTGTCGCAATCGCCCAAGACGATGCCGATGAGCAAGGGAAAAAGGGGGGTATCGCTATTGCAGATCCCGAAGCATATTACGGGGGGTTCATAGTTTCTCTGATGGCTGGCTTGAATCAAGAGACAAGTGGTGAGATTGCTGGGTCTGAAGATTACTTGCTCGAACGGAGACCTTGGTTCATTAAGCGAATGGTAGCAATGCAACGCGAGCAGGAAATAGCTGTTATGATGATGAACCAAGGGGAGCCATATAGTGACTGATTTATTTCCTACAGATATCATTCCACACCGATTCCTTAAATGGATTATAGTGCGGTCAAGTCAATTCCCAAGGAAATCCCTTAATAATGGTTCTAAGCCTAAGACAGGAGCCAGTTAGGCTGGGTTTCGCTCAGCCACACCTCAATATCTTGCATGATGAAAGTCTGAGTTTACCTGCACTGTCTTGATGGCTGATCCCTCTTGACACTTACGATCAAGGTGATTATTATGAAATCAATTAAAGGGGAGTAGTTATCGGCCACAGACAAGGCCGACCCGGATTCCGTCAATACGGTCAAACGACCCGGAACCGGGGCAGACACCTGCCAACAAGACCTTTATCCAGGCAACCATGCCGGGGGTAAAGGTCTTTTTTATTACCCCCGGCGAAACAGAAGCCAAGATTACTTGGCAGCATCGTCGGAGGTAATAAACAATGAACAGACTCAAGACAACACTTCTTCTCTCTCTCCTCACCGTGCTGATGGTCCTCATGGGGAGCGCCATCGGAGGCAAGACCGGCATGGTCTTCGCCTTCTTCATGGCCGCCGCCATGAACTTCTTTTCCTACTGGTTTTCTGACAAGATCGTCCTGAAGATGTACGGCGCCCAAGAGATCGGCGAGCACGACCACCCGGCCTTCTACGGCATGGTCCGCCGGTTGGCGCTGCAGGCCAATCTGCCAATGCCGAAGGTCTATATCATCCCTGACCAAAGCCCCAACGCCTTTGCCACCGGACGCAATCCGCAGCACGCCGCTGTCGCTGCCACCGAGGGTATCCTCCGCATCCTGTCACTTGAAGAACTCGAAGGGGTCATGGCGCACGAACTGGCCCACGTCCAGAACCGCGACATCCTTGTCGGTACCATTGCCGCTACCTTCGCCGGCGCCATCTCAATGCTCGGCAACATGCTCCAGTGGGGCGCCATGCTCGGCGCGGGCCGCGGCGACGACGAGGAAGGGACGGGCGGACTGGTCGGCTCACTGGTCATGGCTATCATCGCCCCCATTGCAGCCATGCTGATCCAGATGGCGGTGTCCCGTTCACGGGAATATCTGGCTGACGAAAGCGGCGCCCGGATCTGCGGCCGGCCGCTGGCCCTGGCAAATGCCCTGCGCAAACTGCACAGCGCCAGCCAAACGATCCCGATGCAGCAGGCCCAGCCAGCCACCGCCCACATGTTCATCGTCAACCCGCTCACCGCTGGCAGCCTGGTCTCGCTCTTCTCCACCCACCCGCCGATGGAAGAACCGGATTGCCCGGCTTGAGGCAATGTCAAGAGAGG
>NZ_BAZF01000033.1 GCF_000813145.1 Geobacter sp. OR-1
GAGGCGCTTGTAAAAGAAAAAGCCATGGGAACATCCAAATTGAGCGTGCTGATGTCGGACTATCGCTCCACTATGTACTTTGTTCCCCCTGTTTTCAGGCCGTTTGTGGAGACATGCAAAACATGCCATCGAGAAATCGGATCATTGGAGGATTTTGTAGTTATTGGGGCAACCCGCTGCACTATAAAATTTGACCCTGACCTCAACCGCGATCTTTGCAATATCCTCCAACACGTCCCTATTTTTGTCTACTGCCAGAATTGTGGTGATGGCGTGTATGGGGACAAGTTGAGGGAAGCGTTGCAATGGTAAGAACGCTATCTTCTCACGATCTAGAACCCAAAGTAGTGCCATCTGCCAACGGATTAAAGCCACCACCCAACTGGAAGCCGCCAACTAAGGATATAATCAAAGTTCCTGCTGAAGGTACGGGCATCAACACAAATGTCAATCCGATCATTACGGTTGTCCGTGACCCTCAAAACTCTCTCGGCAAGGAATTCACGATCAACCCTGACGGAAGCATTTCCAAGAAGTCAATGGTCAGTATCTCTCTGGGGATTGCTGTCATGCGTCAGGTGGATACTCATCAAGAGTTGGCCGCCTTGATGAAGGAAGTAGGCAATGACTCGAATGCCGCCATTATCAACGCATCATTCGATGGAATTGATATTGGAGAGGAATTTCTCATCCTATCTTCTCAAGAGCTTGAAAATAAGACAGGAATTCCTCAAGACAATCGTGAAGAACAAAAAGGAATACACTCCATCAGTTATGATGGCAAAAGTTATAAAGCTATAGGCCGGTTCAAAGAAAATGTCCGGCCTTCTTGCTGGCAGTACTTTGATAGGGATATCGACGAACACACTCCTGAACGGTTCAGGAACATTTCATTTGAGGAATGGCGAGATTATGTCGCTGAAATGTTGCCAGGGATGAAAAATCTTTCCTATTGCCGAATCGCCTCAACATCTGCACGAGTTATTCATAAAGGAAAACCTGTCGGGGCCGGTAATGGGCATCTCTGGATTAAAGTGGCAAATCCCCTAGATGTTGAGCGATGTCGGACGGCAATGCTCATATATGCTGCTCAAGCTGGAATGACGTGGATGAAACCAAGATATAGTCGCATTGAACCGGATACCGTTGTTGGCCATAGCCTCACCACAATCATTGATACCAGTGTTTGGTCTACTGGACGACTTGTATTCATTGGTAAACCGGTTGTCAGTGAGGGTTTAATTGTAGAAGCCTTGCAAGTGGATATTCATAAAGATGAGATAGATTCCTTCAATACAGAAGTCCTTACCCTCCCAGACGAACATACTATTCGTGATATCACACGAAAAGCCGGTATCCAGATGCATGTCTCATCTGGAAGCAATGGTCTTAGGATTGCGACATCAGATTTGACTTTAGATACTGAAATAGAGACAAAAAATCAGGGAGTGCTGAAACTACGAGAATTAGTAGAGCATGGCATTACTGGGAAAATACGGTGTCAAACCCCATTCCGGGAATCATCAAGCTATGCTGCGTTCATCAGCACCGGAAAGAACGGTAATCTATTCCTTTTCGACACTGGAACCGGTGTCACCCATTGGCTAAATGAGTTTTGCAGTGATGAACTCGAAGTCATTAGAGCGACCAGCCTTGCAAAAAGTTTGTTGCTCAAGGTGCAAGAGGATTGCGGGGCTCCTTTTGAAAAAGAGGCCATCAAGGCGCTTGCAGTCATCCGTGGGCAAAATCCAGCAGACTTTCAACGTATTCGATCAGAGTTGAAGAAAGTGAATAAAGATGTGGCTCTCGGAGCCCTTGATACAGCGATCAAATCACATGACACTAAAAGCACCGTCACCCAAACTCATCACGGATTCGCCAGCGATATCATCGATAAACTGACATTTGGGGAATACGCTCCCATTGGTTATGCAGGCAGTCTGTTCGTAGCCGATTCTGAAGAAGGCATATGGGTAAATTATCCAACGGAAATGTTGATGCGCATGATCGCTACCGAACATGATGGCAAAGAGAACTGCGAGCGTAATTCTGACTATATTGGCATTGCTCAACATGCAATCTCGCTCTGCTCCGGAAACTGTCCATTTGTGGATGCACCAGTTGGGCTGGCTTGTCCGAGTGGTTTTTACCAGATCAAAGAGAATGAGATTATAATTTCACCTTTATCCCCTTCACATTTCCAGCGCGTTAAGATCGATGTTACTCCTGAACCTATGGAAACGCCAATGTTCATTAACTTTCTGCATGACACATTTGCATCTAGTGACCCTGCTGAAGAAGCACAACAACTTATCCTCGTTCAAGAGATTGCCGGAGCCGTCATGTTCGGTATCATGGCGAAGTATCATAAAGCTGTGCTGTTCTATGAGCCATATGGACGCGCTGGCAAAGGAACTTTGGAAAGGATATTGAGGGAGTTGGTCCCAAAAGCATTTGTAACAGCTGTATCCCCGTTCAATTGGGGAAATGAGTACTATCTCGCTACACTGGTCGGTGCTCGTCTGAATGTCGTTGGGGAATTACCTGACAACAAATCCATACCTGCAGCGGCGTTCAAGACTGTAACCGGCCAAGACCTTCTCACCGGAAGACATCCTTCTCATCGTCCGATATCTTTTGTCAATGAGGCCACCCATCTTTTCATGTCGAATCATTTGATTAACACAGTTGACCACAGCGAAGCGTTCTTCGCTCGATGGCTGCTAGTTGACTTTCCAAACAGCCGTCTTAAGAGTGGGTTGCCGTTAGACCCTGATCTTGCTAATCGGATAATCAAGTGTGAACTTCCTGGTATTGCGTATTGGGCAATGTTGGGGGCACAACGCCTTATGGCTAATAAGTCATTCACTATTTCATCAGCTCATAAGCGGCTCATGGAGAAATGGCGGCGTAACAGCAATTCGCTAGAGGAGTTCATTTTTGAATGTTGCGAATTGAACAGTAAAAGCAAGATCAATCGTGCATTCTTTTATAAGCAGTACAAGAATTGGTGTGGAGAAAACGGGCGACATCATTTCGCCAAAGGTACGGTTAAGGAATTACTCGATCACAACATTGGTCTGGGCATTTCTTTTGCTAAATTAGACGGCTATGATATCTTCAAAGGTGTTGATATTAAGGCCACTGAGTCTGAATCATTGGAAGTTCCCTACTAGCTCTACCTTCTGTTGTTCTGATAATCCTGTACTCCTTTTTCAAAAAAACCATAGACCGTTTCCATTAAAGCGCTTCCTTATCTCCTTCTACACTATAGCTGCATCTATCTTTCTATTTCATCGGCTGGAGTGGGTAAAGTGCGCTTTCGAGGTGGGGCAGACTCCCACACATTGAAACACTATGACTGTCACGTCTCGGAACTCCCTGATACCGAAAGGGGGCGGGATCAATTTCCCCAATTTTACCACTACGCACTCGGTCGCCGCAAGCAGTCCCAGACAGACACCAAACATAAAAATACTTACATTTCAATAAGTTTCAGAAATTTTGCTCGAATTTAGGATGTACACCGCGTAAATAGTGTCGTTCTGGATATTGAACCAAACCTTTATCCAGATAATTCAAACCACTTTACAGCAGCGCAGATCAAAGAATTCGGCGATTGCCATTGA
Source organism: Geobacter sp. OR-1 (assembly GCF_000813145.1). Classification (GTDB taxonomy): domain Bacteria; phylum Desulfobacterota; class Desulfuromonadia; order Geobacterales; family DSM-12255; genus Geoanaerobacter. The sequence goes on from NZ_BAZF01000033.1 coordinate 3,630, forward strand.
TCCGATTTCTGTCGTTGAAAATGATCATTTCTTTTGCCCCGAGAACGGACCGTGAGGTTTCAGTCACAATTACTAATTCCATGTAATTCAAAGCAGCAGACAGTTTGACCAAAAGTCTAAATGACCGTTGACCACAAAGTTGGTCCTACAGGCGAGAAGCTATCTTCTCGCCTTTTTTATTTCTACTAACTGGAGAACGAAAATGTCACAAATAGCCGAAGTACCAAATAAAAAACTCAAATTGACGCATAAGCAGATAGACGCCCTTACACCGCATAACAAGAACTCCGCCTCAGCAATGACCGAATATAGTACCGAGATCCCAAATCTTAAGTTGGCAGTGGGTTCTTCATCAAAGTACTGGTGGTACAGGTATCGCTTTAGGGGGGAGAAACGGATGCTGCGCCTAGGGACATACCCAAGTATGGGTATAATTGAGGCTCAACAGCTAGCACATCAAGCCCGTAACATGTTAGATCGTGGCCTTGACCCTGCCGATGAACGCAATCGTCGCAGAAATATGCCCATACTGAACGACTTCATTACTACCGACTACTTACCATGGGCTCGTATCAACAAACGATCATACAAGGATGATGAAGCACGGTGCAAACGTGAGATTGGTCAGATGCTAGGCAATATCCCTCTCAATGAGATAACGGCCAGAGACGTAATGATGGTACATTCGGCTGTTTACAAGAGAAGTTCTGCTGCCACGGCTAACAGGTATTTAGCGCTAACTTCAAAAATATTCTCACATGCAATACTCAGCGAATACATTGACCGCAATCCAGTCAAGGGTGTGAAGAAGTATCGGGAAGCTGGTCCTCGCCTCAGATTTTTATCAGGTGAAGAACTGAACCAGTTTCTCCATGCTCTCAAATCTGAAAAGCAGACGGTTCCTGTAAGGGCCATCAAATGCGCCATCTTTACAGGATTGAGAAGCAAATCCGAAGTCTTTAGCCTTAGATGGTCATCGGTAGACTTCGAAAGTGGGACTGTTCGACTACTTCACACAAAAAATGGTCGCACTCGAACGGTAGCACTGAACAGTCCGGCTCTTGAACTCTTGAAGGAAATGCGTTCACAGGCTAAACCTGAATGTCCTTGGGTATTTCCTGCGCGTTGCGGTAGTGGTCATCTTGTGGATGTAAGGAAACCTTTGCAGAAGATTCTCAATAAAGCAGGCATTTCTGATCTGACCCCGCACGATCTCAGAAGAACTTTTGGATCTTTGGCCGTGAATGCAGGTGTGGACATCTATCAAGTTAAGGATCTACTAGGTCACTCCAACGTCACGGTGACACAGCGCGTTTATTCACATTTATTACAAGGAACCTTACGTCAATCGAGCGAAATTGTGGGGAGGAGCTTGCAGGATGCTATTTGTTCAGCGGACCGTGAAATGGTCAAGGAAAATTCTTATTCTTCAGCACTATAGGAAGAAGCAAAATAGCTCTTGCCCCGTCTATGACCCGTAAAAAGAAAAAGGGGGTTACAGAATTAACTGTAACCCCCTGAGTTTTATGGTGAGCCGCGTTGGGGTCGAACCAACGACCACCTGATTAAAAGTCAGGTGCTCTACCGACTGAGCTAGCGGCTCGTTAAAACAAGAAATTCTATTTACATGATTATTCGACCTTCGTCAAGAAAAATATCACTTAAACGGATTTTTTAAGATTATCGTCGATTCGCGCCCAGGCCCGACGGAAACCAGCACGATAGGGCAGCCGATCAGCTCCTCAAGACGCTTCACATAGGCCTGCGCCTTTTCAGGCAGGTCCCCGAAGCTCCTGGCCGAGGAGATATCCGCATTCCACCCGGCAAGTTCCTCGTAAACGGGTTGACACTGCGAAAAAACTTCCAGGTTTGCCGGCAATTCGTCCAGAACCTTGCCTTGGTACGAATAGCCGGTACAGACCTTGATCTTATCAAACTGGTCAAGAACGTCGAGCTTTGTCAGAGCCACACCAGTGAGGCCATTGACCCGAACCGCGTATCTCAGCACTAACGCATCGAACCAGCCGCAACGTCTCGGACGGCCGGTAGTTGCCCCGAACTCGCTCCCGATCTGGCGGATTTTTTCACCATCGGCATCGAACAGCTCGGTCGGAAAAGGTCCGCCGCCAACCCTCGTTACATAGGCCTTTGAGATTCCGATCACTTCATGAATCTCTCTCGGTGACACGCCGCTCCCGGTTGCAGCACCCCCTGCGCAAGTAGACGACGAAGTAACAAACGGATACGTGCCATGATCGACATCCAGAAGCGTCCCCTGCGCCCCTTCAAAAAGCAGTTTTTTCCCGGCCTTTATATCCCTGTGCAGAAGCAAGGTCGTGTCATCGACATACTTGCGCAGGATTTCGGCATAGCCGCAATATTCCTGATATACCTGCTCAAAATCGAACGGCTCTTCACCGAGGTATTTTTCCAGTATAAAGTTTTTCTCGACCAGAAACTCCTTAAGCTTCCGGGCAAAGATCTGCGGGTCGATCAGGTCCATAAGGCGAATGCCGCGTCTCCCGATCTTGTCTTCATAGGCGGGCCCGATCCCGCGCCCGGTTGTGCCGATTTTCTTTTCGCCGCTTTTTGCCTCCCTGGCAATATCGATCCTCTTGTGATAGGGCATTATGATATGCAGCGACTCGCTTAAACGCAGTACCGAGTCGTCCTGCAGTTTCCCTTTGGCTTTAAGGTTCGTGATTTCACGAATGAAAACCTCAGGATCCAGAACGACTCCGTTCCCGATAACACAACGCTTGCCTTCGTGCAGAATGCCGGAAGGGATCAGGTGCAGGACAATCTTCTCTCCGTTTACTACCAGCGTATGCCCGGCATTGTTTCCCCCCTGGTAACGGACTACGTCATCTGCATTTTCCGTGTAGATATCGACGACCTTCCCTTTACCTTCGTCGCCCCATTGGGCGCCGACCACCACAACATTAGCCATTAATTTCTCCTTGTTAAGGATCGATATTCAGACAGAAATCATCGCTGAGCAGGCAGGCCTTGTTGACCTTTATGCTTTTGTTGTCAGCGACGCGGACAATATAGACTTCATCATCGGTGCAATAATGGCCACCGATAACCATCATATACAAAATATTCATCCGCTGCGCATAAGCCAGCGAATTTGCATAATCACGGCGAATGATATCCCGTGCAGTTGAAAAACCCTTGCGTCGAAGATTCTGGGCTATTCCCAGCACTTCACGGCGATCATCCTTGAGGTTAAACAGGAGAAAGTCCCTCGTTTTGCTGGCTTCAACCTCTGGGCGCTTATCGAGAGCGGAAAGGAGCGTCAGAACATTGAAAGCGAATCCGGTGGCAGGGGCGGCAAATCCATACCTTGCCGTGAGGTCGTCGTAGCGTCCGCCACTACAAACCGCTTCGCCAACACCGTTGACGAAACCCTCAAAAGTGATCCCGGTATGATAATCGAGTCCCCGAATTTCTCCCAAATCTATGGTCAGGTAATCTGATACACCGTAAATGTCGAGTATGTCAAGAACCTGCGCGATATTGTCGAGCGCCCGTCTGGAGCGGTCGTTTGTGACAACGCTTGCAGCTTTATCCAGAACTTTCCGCCCGCCAAACAGTCGCGGCAGCATTGCGATTTCATCCCGCGCCGCAGCGGAGACATTCGTCTTGTCAAGAACTGCGCTGACAGCAGAAACGTCCTTCTTGCCGATAGCCTCGCGCAGGAGGCGTTTTTCCGGTTCAGTCAGCCCTGACGCAGCCATGATACCGCGGAAAAAATCGACCTGCCCGATGTCAATTTTGAATTCATCGATGCCGAGCCCCTGCAGCACTTCGACAGCCATCGCGACCATTTCGGCGTCGGCTTCAGGAGAATCAAGCCCGATAAGCTCCACCCCCGACTGATAAATCTCGCGGCTGCGCCCCGACTGTAACTCGGCATGACGCAAGACCCTGCCCTGGTATGAAATGCGGTGCGGCAATGGGTAAGCATGCATTCGTGTCGCCACAATACGGGCGATCTGCGGAGTAATATCCGATGTGATAGCAAGCAATTTACCGGTTTGACGGTCATCAAACCGGAACGCCTTCGACTTCAGGTCTTCTCCCATACCTAAGGAGATCACATCATGGAATTCTAGCAGAGGGGTGATTATACGCCTGAAGCCCCATAGCTCAAAAACCGTGCGAATCTTACCTTCGATATAGCCGATCTTACCAGCCTTTTCCGGCAGAAAATCGTTTACGCCTTTGGGCAAAAGAGTTTCTTTTAATGTGGGATCTATCAAGGAAGTGACCATTGTTGTCTGGGTTTTCTTCTTCGTAACTCTGTAACAACATGTAAAAGCAGTTGAATTTAGCAACATACCGTGCCGATGTCAACGGAATACAATTCCAGGCCATCGGCTATTGGCGCATACCAAGCCCCAGAAACAGATGTTGGGCATCCTATTCAATTTTAATGCTGGAAACCGCACTGGCGCCGTTGTCGAAAAGGCCCTCTTTCTTAACTACCTCCAGCAAGAGCAGCTCGTTAGTACCATCATCATACGAATAATCTGCCAAGTAATTCTGACTCTGCCTGGTATGCCATTTTTCTTCAAGCGATGCTCCGCTCCAGGTAAAGGCGTACACGGAATTCTTCGAGTAGGAGCGACTGTTGCCGACAACCCAGAAGCCGCTGTTCTGCGGTACAATAACAGCGCCCTTCTTTGATACGAATATGCGCGGGTCCAGAAAAACATACCGCGAATCAGTCCAACCTGACTTGGGAGAACGGTCGGAGCGTTGATAATATAACTCGGAACCGCCGAATTTGTCGCTGCTTCGCCAGAGCTCTTCCCCCTCCGGCGAAAAGACAAGCAGATAACCGTCCCTATTGAAGATAACGAAATAACTATTCCCTTTTGGGTCAGTGAATCTATTGAAATTATAGAGGTATGCCTGTTTGGGGAGCTTCAATGGGGATTTCAGTTCATAGCTCTCGCCGGTCTTTCCTAATTCGAAGACTTCTCCATAGAAGTCATCATCAATATTCATCTGCTGCGCGTAAATCTTTTTATCTTTACCATCAAGAGCGATTGCTCTGAAAAAGTACGGAAGCCTGTCAGTGACTTTTTTCAGCCCGTTCTCCGCAAGAACCCATACCTGTGAAACCAGGGCGTTGTTGTTCATGACGGTGACGTAGATCTCCGGGATGCCATCGCCATTAAGGTCCGCCGTATCGATACTCAGGATTTTATCATTGATGTCAAGGACCGTTTCGGCAACAAGACGCGCCTCCTTCCCCTTGCGGTAATACTGAAGGGTGTTGCCCCCGGCCACAAAATACTCCCGTTCACCGTTTGCCAGAGTCCGGCCTGCCGCAAAACAGGACATCATCCCTTTTATCCGCTGGCTGACAAGGGAAGAGCCCGCTTGCCGCTCAACTGACGGTGGAGTAATTATGTCGGCAGTAGGGGCAGCGACAGCCTCTTTCCTGACGATATCCGGCGAGGCTTTAGGCGCGGGTAGGGGAGCCGAGAGCGCAGAGGTTTGCGGATAATTCCTGGCAATATTATCGGCAAGCATCTTCCCAAGCTTGCCGATAGCCGGAATCAGCTCATCCTGGCTTTCTCCCTGGACAAACGCCCGGGCCACCACTTCTCCTGTGCGGCCTTTCGCCGCCGCATCTATGCTGAAAACCTTTCCGAACACAACATAGCTGCCGTTAACAGTAACATCGGCCTTTTCCGGGGATTCCACCGTAGTTACCATATCGTTATTCAACCGGGACGTAAGCAGGGTCTGCAGGGCCGGCTTAAGTTCATCCTTGTTCTGAGCGCCGGATACTGTAAATGAAGAGACATATGCCTTAACCTGCGCACCCCAGGAAGAATGCGCCCACAACATCGAGAAAAGGATAATCACTAATCGATAACCGGTTTTTTTCATAAGGCAGTTACCCCCCCCTAATATTATCATGCGACTGAACGGTGGAGCCATTTCATTGAGATGGGCAAATAATTTCGCAACACCATAGCACATTAACCGCAACAATACCAAATCCAGATTACGCATAAACCTGACGAGTGGCTATTCAGGCACAAAAAAACGGGGGAGATTATCTCTCCCCCCAGTGTCAGGCTCAGGACGCTAAAGAAGCGCCCACCTTCCAGATATTAGAACTTGTAGCTAAGAACGATCTGGGTTTCGTAAGGATTGGCAGGATCGGTGCCAGCAGCCAAAGTGCTCTTGTTCTTGTAGTAGTCGCCAAGCACAACGTAGGCAGCACGGGCGAGAACGCTCATGTTGTCAAAGAGGTTGTAGCCGACTTCAGCGTTGATTTCCGTACCCATGTAACGGCTCTCTCTGCCGGTCTGCTCTTTGGCAGTGGCCAGCATGCCAACGTTGGCGTTGCCGAACACCTTGCCTACTGTCAGGTCATAGCCGACCGAGCCGCCTACGATACCTTGGTTATTGTTGCCGGACTCGGCAACAATTGCCTGCTCGTTGGTGGTTTCCTTGGGATTGCGGACCAGCAGCCAAACGTTACCCATGGCACCGACAGCGTTCTCGGCAAATGCAGCGCTCGTGGTATTGTCGACGTTGATGAACTGGTTGCCCGAGCCTGAACCTGTGTCAGTACCGCTCACATACAGGGCGCTGACCTTCACGTTGCCGGGGCCGGCCTTGATCTTGGTGGCCAGGTTTCCGGCAAATGCATTGATATGTACACCTCGGGAGGCGGCGTTTGCTGCCGCATTACCGAACTCATAGACGAAGAAGCCGTCGATATCGGCTATTCCGACCTTTGCCGAAGCCCTTGTGCCGAGGAAGTGGACGGTGTAGTCATTAAAAGTGCCGGACGGGACTGCGCCAGTGGAGGCAACATTATCGTTATTCAGGAAGTAGTAGGATGCGCCGACTTTGACGTCCTTGGACACCGCGTAGTTTCCATCAATCATCATGAAGTCACGAGCCTGCTTGCCGGCTGTGGCTGTTCCGGTATTCCGGTCATCAAACCGGAAGTAACCGAAGGTGCCGGTTGCCGAACCAAAGGACTTGCTTGCCAGAATACCAGCGGCGTCTGCGCCGGCGCCGACGATAAGGCTCTTATAGTTGTCGTTCAGCCCCTGAATACCAACCTTGAAGTTTGCGCCCACGAACGGGTCGTTGAAGTCGAGATAGGCCCACTTGGTTTCCAGGTTGGTAGCATCGGAGCCGAGGGCGCCACCGAGACCACGACCGGTAGTATAGGAGGAATTCCCCCATGCTGAATCGATTTCGAAACCGGTAACCAGCTTGAGATTGTCATTTGCCTTGGCGCTGTAGAAAAGACGTGTCCGCTGCTCAACCCAGTTTCTCGTTGTTTTGGTGTCGCCATCAATGTTCAGTCTGCCCGCAGTGCCTGCCAGGTAGTTCGAATTGTATGCGCGTACGGCCATCATCCCGTGGAACTCGTTCTCAAGGGCGAATGCCTGTCCTGCTGCAAGGGTAAGTGCTCCGGCGGTAGCTGCTACGACCAATTTCTTCTTCATTGTAATACCTCCTTCATGGTTGATAAAAACTCATGTAATATAAGTGCTGCATGCTGCGGTTCTTACAGGAACGTCAATCACCACCTTTCGTTCATGGACATGAGACTGCTATGACATGCGGTAAAGTGGAAAATCAAAAGCCCGACACCGCACTGGGACTACTTCATTCCGTACGAATCGGGCATCTTCGCAATACAACGCCTGCAGAAGCTTGAATAACAGTCAGCTTGCACCTTCAAAGCCTGCGGCCTCTTATGTGTGGTCTGTCTAGTGTATGTCATCTGCATGAACCGTTAATTTTGCGTAAGTTTATACAGCATTATTCCATCTGTCAAGCACCTGCATTCATTTTTCATCATGAACAGTCACTGCATCAGCAGCTGTCGCGGCTCGGGCAGTCGTTCAACCTGAAAAAGCACTCTATTCAATGTTTTAAAATCGAGTCATAAATATACAAATTTTCAAACGCAAGTCAAGCGATTTTTCAAACAATGTTACTGAAATTGCATAATTACAATCCGCTAATACTAAACCTGGCACAGTTCGGTTAAAACTCCGATACTGCTTTTCGGGTGAACAAAGGCTATTCGAGTACCATGAGCCCCGTTTCTGGGGGTCTCGTCGATCATTCTCACCCCTTGCTCCTTGAGGCGGGCAATGGCTGCTTCGATGTCGTCCACCTCGTACGCAACATGATGGACCCCGGGTCCATTTTTCTCAAGAAACCTGGCGATGGGACTTTCCGGAGATGTCGGCTCCAACAGCTCGATCTTCGACTCGCCAACCTGCAACATCGCAACAGTGACCTTCTGCTCTGCAACCTCTTCACGCCCCTTGAACACCATCCCGAGCTGGTCCCGGTAAAACGGCAGCGCCTCGTCGATTGAAGAAACAGCGACGCCGATATGATTAATTTTCGAAAGCATTGGCACTCCCTGACGATTGAATTGACAGCAAGAACAGTGGCAGGAGGAATGCCGGGGGAGCCCCCCCGGCATCGATCTGAAGTTACAGCACAACGGTCTCGGTATGCTTGCCGAAGACCGTCCGGAACACATCCGCAATCTCGCCAAGCGTAGCATAAGTCTTTACTGCTTCGAGAATGGCAGGCATGACGTTGTCGGAACCCTTGGCAACCGCCTCAAGCTTCTGCAGCGCCGACTTGACCCTGGCATCGTCACGCTTTGTCTTCATTGCGGCGAGCGCCTTTTTCTGGGCAATTTCCACCTCTTCTTTGACCTTGAGCAGTTCCGGCGCAGTCTCGTTGGCAACGGTGAACTTGTTGACGCCGACAATCACCAGATCTGTCGATTCAATCGATTTCTGGTAGGCGTAGGCCGAATCCTGGATCTCTTTCTGCTGGAATCCTCTGGATATGGCCTCAACTGCGCCGCCGATCTTGTCGATCTTGTCGATGTAGTCAAAAGCGGCCTTTTCGATCTGATCGGTGAGTGATTCGACCAGGAAACTCCCGGCGAGCGGATCGATGGAATCAGCCGCTCCGGATTCATAGGCGATTACCTGCTGGGTCCGAAGGGCAATGCGGACCGAATCCTCGGTCGGCAGCGCCAATGCCTCGTCGCGCGAGTTGGTATGAAGGGACTGGGTACCGCCGAGTACCGCAGCCAGGGCCTGAATGGTGACGCGCATGATATTGTTGTCCGGTTGCTGGGCAGTCAGGGTGCAACCGGCAGTCTGAGTATGAAAGCGCAGCATCTGGGACTTCGGATCCTTGGCCTTGAACCGCTCCTTCATGATCTTTGCCCACATCCTTCTGGCAGCGCGGAATTTTGCGACCTCTTCCAGCAGGTTGTTGTGGGCGTTGAAGAAAAACGCCAGCCGGGGAGCGAACTCATCCACATCAAGCCCGGCCTTGATGGCCGCTTCGACATAGGCAATGCCGTCGGCCAGGGTGAAGGCAACCTCCTGCACCGCTGAGGAACCGGCCTCGCGAATGTGATAACCGGAGATGGAGATGGTATTCCACTTGGGCACATGGTCCTTGCAGTAAGCAAAGATGTCGGTGATGATCCGCATCGACTCCTTGGGGGGGTAGATGTAGGTGCCGCGGGCCATGTATTCCTTGAGGATGTCGTTCTGGATCGTTCCCGATATCTTGTCTGCCGATACCCCCTGCTTCTCCGCAACGGCAATATACATTGCCAGGAGAATCGCGGCAGTGGAGTTGATGGTCATCGAGGTCGATACCTGGTCGAGCGGGATGCCGTCGAACAGTATTTCCATATCAGCGAGCGAATCGATGGCAACACCAACCTTGCCGACTTCACCGGCAGACATGCCGGCATCCGAATCGTAGCCCATCTGGGTCGGAAGATCGAAAGCAACGGAAAGGCCGGTCTGTCCGGCCTGCAGCAGGTATTTGTAACGCTCGTTGGACTCTTTAGCGGTGCCGAAACCGGCATACTGTCTCATGGTCCAGAATCGGCCGCGATACATTGTCGGCTGGACGCCGCGGGTAAACGGATACCGGCCGGGGAACCCGAGTTGTTCCTCGTAGGCCGGATATTCAAAATCAGGAGCAAAGCACCGGTCTAATTCGATATTGGACGTAGTTCGGAAGTCGGCCTTTCTCTCCGGGGCCTTGGCAATGTTCTTGGCCACAACGGTTTCCGTCCAGGCCTTCTTTTGGTCGCAAATACTCATTCATACACTCCTTCAGATGCAGTAAATTACACCAGGCCATACCCGGGATCAGAGGATCTTCTTTACCAGCGCCAACGCGTCCGCGTTAACATCGTCGGGATTTCTCCCTGCCGACGCGTCTACCCTTGCCCCATGCCAGCGGGAGATCTCTTTGAGATAAAACTCCCTCATCTTCTGATAATATTCGAGACCGCCTTCGTGATGGATTTCAAGTACGTCCTCAATCCGTTCAAAGGCCTCTTCGGCAGGGATATCGATGAAAATCGTCAGGTCCGGAAAAATTTCGTCCTCAAAGAGGAAGCCCCGGGAAATCTTATCCAGATGCCTCAGGACGTCAAAATGTTTTGTGTAACCGCTCACCCAGGCGTTTGCCAACGACGATATGCTCGATTGCTTGCAGAGCACGATCTTGTCCTGCTCAAGGGCAGGAGAAACGATATTCTTGAACACCTCGGTCCGGACCGCACCTTCAAAAATGAAGTCCGCGCGGGCATTCTTACCGAACGGCCAGTTGATCATGGACGCCATACCCAGCTCCTGTACTCTACCGGAATCAGGGTTTGCACATTCGACCACATCATATTTCAGTTCGACCAGCGCCTTATGCAAAGCGACGATTGCTGCCTTGACCTGCTGGCCGGAGCCGCTGATCCCCTCGACAACTATGAATTTACCTTTTCTCACGATATCCTCCTGAGCGTTTATGTAGTTCATCCGGCAGGGCAGCCGCAGTACCACAGCTATTCAAACATCGAACCACTGTAATTGCAACCTGGCTAAACGATAAATCCGCGCGCCCCGCATATCAGCTGACCCTGCCCGGAAAGGCAGGGTCAGCTGAAACTGCAATTGCTCCGGGTGTTAAACTGCCTTCCCTGGGAACGGCATTATTCTCACCACGGTTATATTATCGACTTCAGATAGGCAATGGTCTTCTCACGCTTCATCTGCTTGATCTCATCCGGATCCACTTCCACGAACTTCTCGTCCGGCGTGACCTTGAACAGCGGCTGCCCTTTCTGGACAATGCTGCCGTCCGCGCCCTGCATGATGATTTTATCAATGGTGCCCGAGAAGGTAGCCCGAACAGTGTTGAACATCTTCATGACCTCGATGATGTACAGGGCCTGGCCCTTCTCGAAATGCATCCCTTCCTGAACGAACGCCGGCATTCCGGGTGCTTCCTGGCCATAGTACATGCCGCCGCAGATGGCGACGATTTCGTCGGCCTTGGTGGCCGGCGGCGGGACAAGGATCTTCTTCATGCGGGCCTGCAGCTCTGTGTCGTGGAGATATGCGGGGATAGTAACTTCAAGATCGTCCTCTACCTTGAAATCCCAGAACTTCGTATTATCGGCCACGAGGAAGAGCATACCGAGCAGTTCCAGGCCGGCCTCGAACCCCATATGGGCGGACTGTACCTCTGCCCACTGTTCGGCGGAGAAGCCGTCCTGCGGTTTGTCCTTGGCCAACAGCGCCGACAGCTTGTCGAATTCATGCATCCCGAGATTGAACCGGCCGGAAAGCGTTGCATAGAAACGCAGCCCTTTCTGCAGCAGATCGTTGTCGTGGCTCCAGATCACCTCGGCTGCAGGAGCAGTCGGGTCAAAAGCCATGTTCAGATATTCATAGGTGTCGGCCAGGATTACGAACGGATTGTCGTGCCAAACCACCTTGCCCTTTTCCATGGTAAAGTTTCTCCGGTTGATGGAGAGCCAGCCGGAAAGCAGGTGCGGATCTTCCAGCAGCTTGTCCATCGGCCGGGTAACCAGGGTTCCTTTCCGGTCGAGGATCTGCGACATGGTCTTGCCGATGCCCGGATCGTCCGGGAACTGCTCGGCCATCTTCTTGGCATAATGTTTCTTCAACTGCAGAAACGCCGCCACGGTATCTAGCTTTCCCGCCTCTTCCTTCAACTGGCCGATCAGGGTCAGATAAGGCACGACAAAGCGGGTGGTCGGCTTGGCCATGACGTTCTGGCCGAGGAACCAGTTGACCAGTCCGTAGTGGAATTCAAGGTTGGTGGCCATATCCGAGCCGCGCAGAGTCGTTTTCCCCAGCACCCTGGACAGGTGCTCGTAGCTGGCGAGCCGGTCCTCCCCCTTGGTCAGAAGCAGGGCGATATTGGAGTCATAGGCGCCGGCCACCTTGTAACGCATGAACATGCCGGTGTCCGGGTTGACCATGCAGATCCCTTGGTCGTCGCGAATTTCGCCTTCGATCGGTGCCGACCAGTACCGGATCATGCCGCCCGCATGCGGCGACAGGGAACAGTCGGTTGCGTTCAGACGGGCCTCAGCACCGGCGCCGAAACGCGCTATCCGTTCCGGCTTGGGGAGCCGCTTCTTGTGACGGGCCAGCAGCGCCATCGCCTCGACCAGTGACACGACAATAAAGAAGTCGTTCTTGTCTTTGGGGTTGGTGAACTTGAGGGAATAACAGAGCTCGGAAACCCGGTGCTCCACCTGGATGCGGGTATTGACCTCCATGAAATAGTAGCGGTCCCGGTCAACGATACATTCGAAGGTCGAAGCGGAATCGAGGCCAACGGCCTGACCGAACTTGGTGGAGTCCTCTTCCATCCGCTTGAGAACCTTGAGATCGCTCTCAAGAGCCTTTACCTCTGCCTTGCGCCCGGCCTGCTTGGCCTTTTCAATGGCCAGAGCCAGACCTTCCTGGGTGACGGAGATCTCAAGCAGCTTCTGCTCATGCATTTGCAAAGAGCAGTCCCGGCCACCCAGGGAAACGCACCAGTCCCCGTTTCCGAGCAGCTGGATTTCGTTGTGTCGGGTCTGTTCGATGTTCAGCTCGATCAGGACGTTCTTGTTATCCCCCACGCCATTTGCCTTAACCTCGTTCAGGACCTCGCGCACCAGGGTCGGGGCCTCGGCGGCCGCCTCCTTGACCTGCTTGGCCGTCGGGTTTTTGGCAGTCAGCAGTGAAGCGCCCAGAATGCGCTGTCCCTTGCCGCCGCCGCCGCCAATGGCCTTGAGACGGATCCGGCTGCCGGGGTACTCTTTGAACATGTTTTCCACTTCAACCTGAACCTGGGCTGAGAGTTCCTCGATGGAGTACAGGTCCAGCCCCTTTTCATAGGACGCATAGAGGATCTCGTCGGCCAGGTCTTCCAGGGAAATCTTCGTATCCTTGGCGAGTTTGGCATCGAGCTCGATCCCTTCGGATTTTGCCAGGGCCAGCAGCTTTTCCCGGGTCGAATATTTTTTAACCAGCGTCCGGGCGGTGACGTTGTTGATGCCAGGGGTGACGCTGACCCCTACCTGCAAGGCGGTCCGCTTGGCCTCGTCCTTCTTGCCGGCGTCGGCCTGGGTGCGGGAATTCGGACCGATGAATGCGAGCCCCGCCTTCTCAATCTCGGCAACAAACTCTTCGTCTTCGGCCATAAACCCGTAACCGGCGAAGATTGAGTCGTAATTGTTGTCTTTGGCAATCTGAATGATCTGGCCGATCCGCTCGACCCGCTCCTCCTTGCTGGCGCCGGTATAGTCGGGCACCCGGTGGACGCGGGTGGAATCGGTCAACTGGCGCAGTTCCGGAGCCAGGGCGTTGGCGTAGACAATGGAGTCCTTTTCGGAGAGGAGGATGCCATAATGGGTGATCCCCATTTCTTCAAAAACATCCATGGCCTCTTTACGGATCGGGCCACGGCAGACGATCAGCGGCTTCAGGTCTTCACAGGCGAATGAGCGGACCCATTCGGAGGGGGACTGGCCCAGTCGGCGGTCCCGATGAATCAGGGGGTTGTTTTTGTACAGGTCTGTCATTGGTATCTATCTCCAATTCATTCGAATATTGTTGAACTCTATTCCCCACTTAGGGGGCCAGGGGGATCTGACGCGCATCATACCGTAAAATCCCCTAAATCCCCCTTTGAAAGGGGGACACGCTCCTAATGGAACTCGCGCTGCGGACCGCCCATCGGTCCTGCTTTGTAGTGACGCAGCAGGAAGTGCAGGTTTTCGCCCAGCACCTTGCGCAGGTCGGTCGGCATTACGATGGAGGAGATGGAACCCAGGGCCAGACCCTCCTTCGGGTTCATCAGTTCTTTTTCGTAACGCTGATTCAGGGCCGCCTCCTGGCCTTTAAGCCACTCAGCCGCTTCCTTTTCGGCATCCTGTTTCGCGGCGCCGCCTTCCATTCCGGCCTTTACCCGCTCCTCGGTTCCCTTCCTGAGCATGTCGGCAGCAGCAGCACGCACCTTGCGGAGGTCGTCCTTGTAGACAAACTCCTTGCCGGCAGGCCCCATTACGGCCAATCGGGTGGTCGGAAGCGCCAGAACCAGGTCGGCGCCGGTGGGATAGTTGTTGTAAGAGGCATAGGCGCCGCCGTAGGCGTTGCGCAGAATCAGGAGGATACGGGGGGTTCGGACATCGACGATAGAGTCGAGCATGGAGCGGCCGGCCTGGACAATCCCGCGGGCCTCCTGCTCACGCCCGGGCAGGAAGCCGGTGGTGTCTTCCATGAAGATGATCGGAATATTGTAAATGTTACAGAAGCGGACAAAGCGGGCGATTTTCACTGCAGAATCGCAATCGATCTGGCCAGAGGAGACCGCTGAATTGTTGGCACAGAAACCGACCACATGGCCACCAAGCCGGCCAAAAGCAGTAACGACCTCCCTAGCCCGTTCCGGCTGCAGTTCGAAGTAATCGCCGTGGTCACAGATCTGCTGAATTATGATGGAAACGTCGAACGGCGTATTGAACCCGGTCGGCGAATTGAATGCCTTCTTCAGCAGGGTATTGATCTCCCAAGTCTTCCGGTCAAGCGGATCAGAGGTCTCCTGGATGGGTGGTGCGATACTGTTGTTGTCCGGGACATAGGACAGCAGCCGTACCGCGGTACGAAGAGCGGCCACTTCGTCGGAAACTGTAAGGTCGGCTACGCCGGAACGTCCATGAACCTTGGGTCCACCAAGTTCCTCCGGAGTTACGTCCTCACCAAGAACCGACTTGACAACTCCCGGCCCGGTAAGGCCGAAAAAGGTGTCATTAGGCTGGATGACGAAGCTGCCCTGCCGGGGGAGATAGGAGCCGCCGCCTGCGTTAAAGCCGAACATGCACATGATCGATGGGACAACGCCGCTGATTTTACGCAGGGCGGTGAACGCCTCGGCATAACCGTCGAGTCCGCCGACACCGGCAGGAACAAAGGCGCCGGCAGAATCGTTCATACCGATCAGCGGGATACCCTTTTCGCCGGCCATGTTGAAGAGCCGGGCCAGCTTGTTGCCGTTGGTAGCGTCAATGGAACCGGCGCGAACCGTGAAATCATGGCCGTAGACTGCTACGTCGCGGCCGCCGATATTGAGGATTGCAGTGACCAGAGAGGCGCCGTCTAGGTTCTTGCCCCAGTTCTGGTACAGGACGTTCGGGGCTTTGTCGGAGAGGACGCGCAGCCTTTCCCATACCGTCATCCTTTTCTTGAAATGCTGCTTTTCAATCTGATCGATACTTACCGACTTGATTGGGCGTTGAATCAGGTCATACCCTTCTTTCATCGCCTCTTCATAACCGCCGGTCGTTCTTGAGATTTCGCCTGGAATGGTGAATTCAACCACCTCGGGCGGGTCAAACGGGTTTTTTAGTGATGGTTTGATTGCGCTTTTAGACATCTTTGCCATCCTTCCGGTACATTGAATTTTTCACTGCAGTTCCTCCTGAAGAAAAAACTTTCATCATCAGTACAACCCAAATTCCAACTTGGAACCATTCAAATTAATTATCTGGTGACAACCGCAAGAACCTTGACTTCGCTCCCGTCTTTCGACAGCAGCCGATGCCTGAGAGAAGAATCGAAATAGACGCAATCCCCCTCGTCCAGAGAGATGCGCTCGTCTTCGAGCAGGAGTTCGGCGTTACCCTGAACAACAAAAAGGAACTCTTCACCGTCATGGCTATAAGTATTTTCTTCATGGGCCTTTTCAGTAACCGTGAGAAGAAACGGTTCCATCTTCTTGTTCTGCTTGCGGAATGAGAGGGATTCGTAGGAGTATCCCTGGCTCGTTCCGGAGCGCGATATGACGCGGGGGATGAGTTTACCCTCCCCCTTGCGGACCACCTCGTAACGGCACTCCTCTTCATCTTCAATGAAAAACAAGCCGATCTTAACATCGAAGAAGTTGGCGATCTTGGAGAGAGTTGCTATGGGGGGCGATACGTTATTGTTCTCTATCTGTGATATGAGAGCGGGCGAAAAACCCGTCTCCTTGGCCACAGCCTGAAGGGTGAGTTTTTTGGCAAGACGGAGCTTCTTGATCTTAGCCCCAATATTGTAATCTGACATGTATGCACCGATGGCGGCCTGCGAAAAACCCCGTCTGACGACACGCGACCGATCCGAATCAAGGATCCTGTGGCGCTTGAGCTGGGATTTATACTTTACCGCTGAACTGGACGATAAACAGTAAAATCAAACTGGTTTTTATTCGTGCTAAAAAATACTGATAGACCTGGCAAGTGTCAATAAAATTTTAATATGGCAACACAATTCGGGATTAATGAGAGGAGCGACCCCTGCCGGTATTTGTTAGTCTTCCGGAAGGGGTAGCCGGGGAATGGGGAACAGCTTTTGGTTTGCTCAGGATTTAAGCAGCCGCCGCGCCAGGACCTGGAGCGTATGCACTACCTGAACGGCGCTGCCGTGCTGTTTCAGGCCGTCTGAAAGCTGCATCATGCAGCCGGGGCAGCCGGTGGCAACTGCCAGGGCACCGGTCCTGATAATTGCGGCGCTTTTCATCTTGTTGATCGCCAGAGAACTCTCGTAGTGATAGACGTTGAAGGTCCCGCCAAGGCCGCAGCACTTGTCGGCCCCCTCCATCTCCGCCAGCTCGATCCCAGGCGTCCCGGCCAGCAGCTCCCGCGGCTGCCGGGTGATGGCCCGAGTCCGCAGATGGCAAGGATCATGATAGGTGATCCTGACATCGCTGCCGGCTCCGGTTTCCTGGGGATTAAGACCCAGCTTGTGCAGCAGCTGCGTTGCATCGACAGTCTTGTCGGCTATGGCCTTGAGCCGGGCCGCCAGCTCCGGGTGCCGTTTGCCGACCAGATTGGGGTAGAACTTGTGCAGTGCCCCGCCGCAGGTGGCGCAGGCGGTCATGATGTAGTCGGCCTCAAAACGCTCCAGCTCGGCCAGATTCCTTTCCGCCAGCTCCCTTACCGTATCGAGATCACCACCGGACATGCCCGGCAACCCGCAGCACTGCTGGTTCTTCGGGATAATCACCGTGCACCCGAGATGTCGGAACAGCGCCAGGGCCGCTTCTCCAACCTGGGGATAGCAGAAATTGGTCATGCAGCCGACAAAATAGACGATACGCGGCTTGCCCGGCTCTCCTGGAAGCACTTCCGGGTGACGCTCCAGAAACGGTTTCTTTGCCAGGGGCGGGATATGTCGCTTGCCCCCCACAAAGGGGAGCGGGAAACGGAGCCGCAGGCCCGAGGTCTCCGGAACCTTGCGAAAGAAGAGCGGCCCCAGGATGCGCGCCGCTGCCGCGCCGAACTTCATCAGCGCCCGGTTGTTGATCACCCGTCCGACTGCCGAGTGAAAGGTCGTGAGCCCGCGCTGGCCCGCCAACGCCTCCCTGGCCACCATGACGATCTCATCCGTCGGCACGTCGTTGGGGCATTTCTCCACGCAACTGCCGCAGAGCAGGCACTTGGACATGGCGCCATATGTGGCATCGTCCAGCTCAATGTCGCCCTTGAGCAGGTGCTGGGCCAGAGCCACCTTGCCCCGGGCCACCGCCGGTTCCTTGCCGAACGTTGCAAATGCCGGGCAGTGGGCGCGGCAGGCGCCGCACTTGACGCATTTCTTCAGTTCGTTTTCAACCCGTATAAGTGCATCCATTTTTTCTGGTTTACTCACAGTAACAGTCCTTTATTGCTAGCACTCAAACAGGGAACATCTTGCCTGGATTGAGGATGTTGTTGGGGTCAAGCGCCTGCTTGATCGCCTGCATCGCCATGACCTGCTCCGGCTTGAGTTCCAGGTGGATGTACGGCTGCTTGGCAAGGCCAACGCCATGTTCGCCCGACATGGTCCCGTTCAGATCCAGCGCTGCCTGGAATATCTCGGCAATGGCCTCATGGGCCTTTTCCTCCTGGCCGGCAATTGCTCGGTCGATCATCACATTCACATGGATGTTGCCGTCGCCGGCATGGCCGAAATTGACGATCGGGATATCGTATTTCTGCTGAATCTTCTCGATCACCCTGATCACTTCCGGGACCTTGCTGCGCGGCACCACGATATCCTCGTTGAACTTGTCCGGGTTCACATCCCGCAAGCTGGGCGACACCAAGCGCCGCACCTTCCAGAGCGCTTCGGACTCGGCAGCGTCCCTGGCCACCTTGCACTCCACGAGCCCCAGCGGCTTGATCAGCTCCTGAATCCGGGCCGCCTGTTTTTCGATCAGATCCCGGTCGCCGTCCACCTCGATGATCAAAACCGCCCGACCGTTATCCGGTATCCCCAAACTGAAGCGCTTGTTGACGCACTGCAGGGTGGCGTAGTCCATGAACTCCAGGGTGGTCGGAATTATCTTGTTGCCGATAATGGTGGAGACCGCCTTGGCTGCGCCGTCGATGGAGTCGAAGATGGTGAGCATGGTCTTTTTCGCTTCCGGCAGTGGCAACAGCTTGAAGATGATCCTGGTGATCACGCCAAGCGTTCCTTCGGAGCCACAAAGCAGGCGGGTCAGGTCATACCCGACAACACCCTTGTAGGTCTCGCCTCCGGTGCGGATGACCTCCCCGGTTGGAAGCACCACCTCCAGCCCCATGACGAAGTCGCGGGTAACCCCGTATTTGACACAGCGTGGGCCGCCGGCGTTCTCCGCCACGTTGCCGCCAAGGGTGGAAAACTTGAGCGATGCCGGGTCGGGCGGATAGAATAGCCCCAGCTTCTCCACCTCCAGCTGAAACTGCTCGGTGACCACCCCCGGCTCCACCTCGGCGATCAGGTTTTCCGTATCGATGCGCAGTATCCGGTTCAACCGTGTCACCACCAGGACAATGCCTCCGCCCTTGGGTAGTGCGCCGCCGGTGAACCCGCTTCCGGCGCCGCGCGGGAAGACCGGAAACCTCTTGGCGTTGGCCAGTTTCAAAACCGCCGCCACCTCTTCAGTACTTCCGGGGTGAACCACGGCGTCAGGGAGAAACTCCATCTGGGTCGCATCGTAGCCGTAGCAGATCAGGTCCTGCCGGTCGGTGGCCACATTGTCAGCCCCGACGATATTTTTCAGTTCATCAAGAATCTGTTGTGCGAGCATTCATTTTCCTTGTAGGGGCGATGCTTGTCATCGCCCATGATCAGGGTGAACACGCGGTTCGCCCCTACAACAATACAGGTAACACCGTGCCGCCTTCCGGAATGACATAGGCCGTAAAATCATCCGGCAGCATCCCTTCGGCTATGGTCATCGCCTCGACCAGCGACCGTGCCGGCGTCATCCCCATGGTACGGACCTCTTCGGGAGGCAATGCCGATACCAGGATTACCCGGAAACGCTGGGCCTTCCAGAGCAGGGAGTATGCGGTTTGGCCATTGATCTCGTAATGGGAGCGCAGCCTTGATTCAAAGGCCGACAGCTCCTGATAGCGGAACCAGTCGAAAAAAGTGGCATTGCCGTACCCGTCCCGGCATTCAGCAAGCAGGATCATGACACCACCATCCCTGATCGCCTGACTTCCGTACTCCATCGACTTGTGTGCCTGAATCAGGTTTATGTCCTTGGGAAATCCCCCGCACGAAACCAGCACCAGCTCGGCTTTTTCCTTGAGCGGATAACTGAACTGCTCCCCGTAATAGCGACAACCGGCAGCGAAGGTATCGCGCCAGTCACCGGCAAAACAGGCAATGACCCGTTTTCCCGGCCCCAGAACGGTATTGAGGATGAATGCCGGCTCCACCATGGCGCAAGCATCGGCCATGGCCTGATGGACCGGATTCCCGTCCAGGTTGCCGGTAACTGCCTTCGGGTTCTTCCCTGCGCCTGCTCCCGGATTCAGCACGGCAAAATGACTGGCCATGCAGCTCTTCCTGCTTGCTACTCCCGGCAATATGCTTTTGCGTCCGCCGCCAAACCCGGCAAAGTAATGAAACCCGATGGTGCCGGTAAGGATGACCCGATCCGCCTCTGCTACGGTCCGATTGATCTCGACTTCTAAACCGCTTGCCGTCTTCCCCAGGTAAACCAGCTTTCCGGGGTCATCGCATTCATGGTCTGACACCTTGATCCGGCCGTAAAGCGAACCGAGTATCTTCCGATGCTCTGCTTCGGTCTGTTTGCGATGGATACCCAGGGCAATGATTATCTCGATCCGGCAATCGTCTACACCGGCGCGATTCAGCCTATCAACAAGAATCGGTAGATAGACCTCGCTGCCGGTATAGCGAGTGATGTCCGAGGTTATGATCACCACCCGGTCGCTTGCCCTGAATGACCCGATGACGGCGTCGCAACCGCTCAATGCCGCGGACACCAACTCCTCCGAAGATGCGGCAGGGACAGCCGGGCTAGCCGCAATCTCGCCGCGCAGCCGCTCGGGAGAGATTTCCATATCATATGATGTGTCGCCGTATTTCAGCTTCATAAGGTGTTGATAATAACTAAGTGTGCCAATGATGGCAAGGAATTATCCCTTTTACATTACACACAAGATGCATTTTAATGCACCACCCAAAGCAAAAACTATTGACATCTGACCCTCTTCAATTTATAAGATATGACTTCTTCGCCCAGGTAGCTCAGTCGGTAGAGCAGTGGACTGAAAATCCACGTGTCGGCGGTTCAATTCCGTCCCTGGGCACCATAATTCATTTAAAGGCTTCGCGACTCCGACCGCGAAGCCTTTTTCTTTTCACCACCCAAAATACAAAAAAAGGGGGGACATTGCCCCCCCATACAATTACATTTGAATTGTGTCGATCAACTAGTGGTCAACGGCTTTTGCCATGCCGATGCCGGTATTCTGACGAACATAGATCTCGTCCCACATCTCTTCAGAGCGACGGCTCGGGAAAGCCAGGGTGCCGAGAATAGCGGCGATGAAGCCGAGCGGGATGGAGATGATGCCCGGGTTCTTGAGCTTCAGGAGCGGCTTGTCGAGGCCCATTACCGATTTGCCGCCACGGTTCTTGGCTTCGATCCCCTTCTGCTCTTCAATGGTCTTCATGGTCTTTTCCATTGCTGCCGGGGCTATTTTGCCTTCGGCAAGGTTTTTCTCAAGCAGGGTGTAGGCCTTTTTCGCATCATCGGCAACCTTGTTCGGATAGGTCATGTTCGGAGATACCATAACCAGACCGATAGAGGCGATTGTACCGACCAACAGGCCGGAGATGACGCCGCCGGTGTTGAACTTCTTCCAGAAGAGCGACATGACG
>NZ_BAZF01000032.1 GCF_000813145.1 Geobacter sp. OR-1
CTGTATTGCAGGGATTGATGAGGGGGCAGCAAGCGGCGCCCCTACGGATACACCAGCATTGAGGAAGGTGACGATCTCGCCAAGGGTATGGAGGGTGCCGAGCTGCTCCGGGCCGATAACCGGGGCGCCGGGGAGCCGCTCCTGCAGGGTGGAGAGGATCTCGACCCGCTTGATGGAGTCGATGCCGAGATCGGAATCCAGTCCCATCTCCAGTTCCAGCATCTCGGCCGGATAGCCGGTCTTCTCGCTCACCACTGCCAGAAGCGTCGCCGAGACCTGGCTCGATACCGCGGCAACAGGAGCTGGCAGGGGTTGTGCCGGAGCCGGGGGAACAACTGCAGTCGGCAACGGAATCGACGCCGGTCTTTCCGGGACCGGCGCAACCGGAGCCGAGACCAGAGAGTGTGGGACGCTGTTGGTATTGAAAAGCCGGTGCTGCTGGTCCAGTAGCATCTGCAGCGTCTTGCTCGCGGTTTCCTGGCCTTCCAGAAAGCGGTGGTGCAGACGGGCGGTTTCCTCCTGCATCTTCTGCAGCAGTGCCATGCTTTCCCGGGTAACCCGGAGCGACTCGGCAATGCCATCCCTGGATGCAGGAGGTTGAACCGGCCGATGTGGTTCCGCGGCAGTCGCGTTGTTGCCGGGAGAAGACGCCGGAATGACGGCAACCGTCACCTTTGGTTCGACCGGCGGGCGCTTCGGTCTTGGCTTGATATAGTTTGCCCCGCAGATCGGAATGGTCATGGCCGGTTTTTTGCCGCTTGCCGATGCCGGGGGCCGGTATCCGGCATCCCATTCGGTCAGCCTGGCATCATGGCCATGGACAGATATCTGTGCCATCAGGCGGGCAAGATCGGCAATACCGGACCGTTTGCCGTTTGAGGAGTCGACGGCAACGGCAACATGTTCGCGTTCGCCGAGGATCGCTTTAACCAGGCCGGTCAGGCGGGTGCCGGGACCGACCTCGACAAAAGTCCGGATACCGGCAGCGTACATTGCTTCGATTTCGGCGACGAACTCCACCGGTCGTGCCAGCTGACCGGCAATCAGTCCCCTGGTCTCGGAAAGATCCGGGGGGTACAGATCACCGGTACTGTTTGCATATACCCTGATCGTAGGACTGTGCAGTTCGATGTCGGCGAGCGCTGCCAGGAACGGTTCCGCTGCTCCGGCCACCAGAGGGCTGTGGAATGCTGCCGCTACCGGCAGCATTTTTGACTGGATCTTCCGCATCGAGAATGCGCTGGCGGCGCGTTCGATCTCCGGAGTCTTTCCGGACAGGACCGCCTGGGCCGGGGAGTTGCGGTTGGCAATCACCAGGTCGAGCTGCTCTTCCGCGATCACCCTTTCCACCGTCTCAAGAGGGGCCGGGACCGCGAGCATCCCTCCCCGGTCGCCTTCTCCGGCTGCCATGAGGATGCCCCTGAGGCGCGAGAGACTATGGAACGAGGTCTCATCGAGTATTCCGGCGGCACAGAGGGCCGTAAGCTCGCCATAACTGTGACCGGCAACCGAATCCGGCTCCAGTCCGAACGATTCGAGCAGCCTCAGGGAACCGAGGCTTACCGCGCCTATTGCGGGCTGGGCAATATCGGTGGCGCGCAGTTCAGATTCCTGCTGGTCGCGGACCGAAGCGCCGAAAGATTGTTTCGGGTAGATGAAATCCGAGAGCCTCCGACTGCCGCTCGGATCGAAACCGTCATCTGCAGCCGACAAGACCGAGAAGAGTTCCGGGAAGGCGCAGGCCAGGTCGCGCAGCATTCCCACATACTGTGAACCCTGGCCCGGGAAGAGGTAGCCGATCTTGCCCGGGGCCGACGAACAAGAGAAGTAGGCGCCGTCCGGAGTCTGCCAGCTGCTTGCCCGGTTGCTGCGAAGCATGGAGTTGGCATTGGCGACCAGCGAAGCCAGATTGGTCTTGTCCCGTTCCATTACCAGCGCCAGCCGGCAGCCGGCCGACGGCTCGAATACGGCACGGAGCTTGGCCGCTCTTGTGCGCAATTCGTCCCATGACAGGTCGGTCGGGAATTCGGAGATGACCTCTTCCAGTTCGCTCGGGTTTGCTGCGGCAAAGGGGAGTATCTGAACGGTGCCGTCCCAGTCTGCCGAAAGTTTCTGCGGAACGTACTCTTCCAGCACGGTGTGGAAGTTGGAACCGCCGAAACCGAAGGCGCTGACCGCGGCGCGCCTCGGCACCCCCTTGACGGCAAGCCAGGGGCGCTTTGTGGCCGGAAGATAGAACGGGGAGTGTGCGGCGGTAACCTCATCCAAGGGTTGCGTCACCTTGATTGTCGGCGGAATGACCTTGTGATGCAGGGCAAGTGCTGCCTTTATCAGGCCGGCCGATCCTGCGGAGGCTTTTGTATGGCCGATCTGCGACTTTACCGAGCCGAGGGCGCACCAGGGTGTGTCGGCTTCCCCGTAGACTTCACGCAGGGCGGAAACTTCAACGCCATCGCCCACCTTGGTCCCTGTGCCGTGGGCCTCAATCAAACCGATGCTGTCCGGAGTAACTCCGGCGCGCTCATAGGCATCGAGCAGGGCCTTTTTCTGCCCCGTAGCGCTCGGCGCGTAAATGGCGTCCCCCTTGCCGTCGCTGGAAGAACCAACACCCTTGATCACGCAATAGATTCGGTCGCCATCCCGCTCGGCATCGGCAAGCCGCTTGATGACCACTATGCCGAGACCCTCGCCGAGAATAGTGCCGTCGCCGCTGGCATCGAACGGCTTGGCGTTTCCGGTGGGGGATAGGGCCGGAGTCTTGCTGAAGCACATGTACATGAAGATGTCGTTGAAGGTGTCGATGCCGCCGGTGACCACCATGTCAGATTTGCCGGTGGCCAGTTCCATGCTGGCCAGATGCAGGGCGCTGAAGGAGCTGGCGCAGGCGGCGTCAACCACGCAGTTGGTGCCGCCGAGATCGTACTGTTTGCTGATCCTGCCGGCAACCACGTTGCCGAGCAGTCCGGGAAAGGAATTTTCCTGCCAGGGCACGTAGGAGTCCGCTATCCGTTGCACCACATCTTCGGCCACTGACTCTTCCACCCCGGCATCCTTGAGGGCGGCCCTCCAGAGCGGGTGGCCAAGCCGGGCTCCCAGAGGGATCACCAGCTCCAGCGTGCCGGTGACGCCGAGGACCACGCTGACACGGTTACGATCGTACTGACGTTCCGGGCCGTATCCGGCATCTCTGAGTGCATTGCCAGCGGCAACCAGTCCGAGGAGCTGCGAAGTGTCGATCGCCTCCAAAGTATTGGGCGGGATGTTGAACTCCATCGGGTTGAACTGCACCGGCGAAAGAAAGCCCCCCCGTTTGCCGTAGGTAAAATCGGGAGTCTTCTGATCCGGAGAATAGTAATCATCCACCCGCCAGTGGGTTGAGGGGATCTCGGTGATGGCGTCGATCCCTTCGCGGATGTTGGCCCAGAATGTTGTCCGGTCTTCGGCCTTGGGGAAAAGGCAACCGATCCCGATTATGGCGAGTGGAGCGTTTTTGGCCGTACTCTTTTCAGTGGTCGCTGCGTCTGTATTCACCTGAGATACTCCTTGATCTTGGCGTCTTCGAGAGGTTCCGTGCGCAGGGTTTCTTCAGGGAGACTGGCCCCCTGGCAGCGGAGGAAGCTGGCGCGTGTCAGCAGTGCCGCGCCGAAAAGTATGTTGTTTGCCACCGTAACCACGCGGCGGTTTTCCGGCAAGGCCAGGAAGGTTTCGTCAACCCATTCATTGAATGCCCCCATGGCCGGGCCGCACCAGACCTGGTAATCCACGGTTCGTGACGCTTCTCCGTCCTTAGCCCAGTGAGCCCCCTGGCCGAGATACCAGCGGAATACCAGCGCCATCCGGTGTTTCGGGTCCCGGTCGCCGCGTTCCACCTGGCGTGGATCACGGTGCAGGAAGTATGCTCGTGTCTGTTGCCAGATTTCGGCCAGCGATGACCTGAAAACGGTCTTCTCCAGTTTGTCGCGCTCCGGTGCGGGGATGTCGTCGATTCCGTTGCAGGAGCGGTAGAGGTCGTACAGTTTGGCCGCCCGCATCGGAAACATGGTCCCGCGCTTGAGCACCTGCACCGTGACCCCCATCTCGAACATATCGGCTGCTGGCGCCATTATTACATCGGCCTGGCGGGTTGCAGCGAGCATCTCCCGCACCGCCGGCGAGGTGCCGGATTCGACGCATGCTTGGTTTACCGAACCGGCCATGATCCAGGAAGCGCCCATGGCAAAGGCTGCTGCTGCGGCATGCGGCGTGCCGATCCCGCCACCGAGACCGGTCATCAGTCTTACGTCGTATCTGTGTTCATCCTGGAGCCGCGATGCCACCGATCTGATGGTCGGGTAGAGCGCCAGGGCCGGCCTGTTGTCCGTGTGCCCGCCCGAATCCGCCTCTGCGGTCACATATTGGGCCATCGGTATCCGGGAAGCCATGTCGGCTTGATCTCCGCTGATTGCCCCTTCGGCAACAAGCTGCGCCAGGAACTTTTCCGGCGGCGGCGAGAAAAACTTCACGGCCAGCTCTTCCCGCGAGACCTTGGCAATGATCCTGTTCGGAGTTTCGATGCTTCCGTCCGGTCTGCGGCGAATACCGTGGACCCGGTAGCGGACCAGGGGGAGGGAGAGCGCCAGAAATGCCGACGCTTCGACCAGTCTGACCCCTTTGCGTATGTACAGTTCGGCCAGGGCCTGCTCCAGGTCTGGCTCCTGGGGAGAATGGATCAGGTTGATGCCGAAAGGCACCCCGGCTGCCATCAGCCGGTCGATTGCCGCTTCGACCGTTGCCAGCGGCAACCCGGCGGCGCCGAAAAAACCGAGCATTCCGGCTTTGCCTAACTCGATCGCCATCTCGACCGAACTGATCCCCTTGGCCATGGAACCGCCCAGATATGGGAAACGGATGCCGAGATCGGCACAGAATTCGAGCGAGCCGAGGTTTTCTGCAGGACATGGGGGAGCGGTGATGCTGCTGCCATCCGGAAGTGAAACCTCAACCGGACGACGGATCTCCCGGAGCTGGTCAATAAGCAACTGGTGCAATTACACAATCTCCAAGCATGGGATAAAATTTTATATATCTATCCGAATTTGATGAAAAACACAAGCGGGATGAGGAGTTTTTCCTGCCGGTAAAGGCAATTACTTCGTAAGTGTAAGCGAATCCGACAGGCGTTTTTGTGGTCTTGATTGCGGGGATAGACGGGGATGGATATTAACTGCCAATGCTTTCCAGTGGTTAGTCATAAATTAAAAAGGGCCGCCCAGTGGGCGACCCTTTGTGAAAGTGTAAGTTTTTTCGACTTACTTCCTGGCTCTCTTTCTTCCGTATGCTGCCAGACCTAGGAAGCCGGAGCCGAGAAGCAGCATTGTTGACGGTTCGGGAACGGAGGGAGGAGTCTCGCCGTTACCGACAAAGAATGTGTTGGCGTTAGTTGCAGCACTAGGAACAAAGATGTGGGCAGCTGCTGAATAACCATCGGTGTTAGCCGTAAGCACTTTGTCATCAGATGCCCAAGTACCGCTGGTATTTGTCACTATGAACTGCAGCCAGTCCACTCTTTGTGAAGCATTTTGAGAGGAGATGGTCAGATTGAAATCGCCAAACATCGATACTTGTTGATTGGGTGGGGCTGGGTTTGTGTCGATATTTACACTATTTAAAACGAAATTATTTAACCCGCCACCAGAAGTAAAGCTTCCTACAGAAAAACCGGATGCGTTTACATTCAAATCAGCAATTTTACCGTTAACCAGTAAATAGGGGCTGAAAGCATCGAATTTGACTGTTGCAGTCGTGGCTGTCGTTAAATCGATAGTAACATTCACATAAGGGCCTGAATAGCCAGTCGTATTGATTTGATTGAGTGACAGAGAATATGCCGAAGCCGAAGTTGCCGCCGCAATCACCCCACACATCGCCAATGCTGCCAGTATAGTTCGTTTCATGATTATTATCTCCCATTAGGTTCAAATCAACTTATAATTAGTTTCGTTTGTGTTCTGTATAAACATTTAGCAATATGCAGGCCACGTTTGCAACTTGCTTGAATTACGGGCTAAATGACGTGCGCACTTACCGCTGATTTACGGTATGTAAGGATTTTCGACATGACATTATCGTAATCCCTAGGTGTGTTATAAAATTCCAGAATCCTCTTGACCTCTGCAACGCGAAGATGTAAAAACGAAACGACCTTTTAAATTAACCCCGTGAGGTTGGCAAAGGTGACGAAAAGAATACTCAATGACCAGGATTTGAGAAGCCTTTCCGCACATCTGCGCGGAGGGGCTTTTTTGTATCACTTACCATCATCTGAAAGGAGGGTGCCAATGGGAGACGGGACAACGGTAATACTGGACGAAAACGGTACCAAGCGGGCGCTTACGCGTATCGCCCACGAGATCCTGGAACGGAACAAGGGGGTTAGCGACCTGGTACTGGTGGGGATTCGCACCGGCGGGGTGCACATCGCCCGCGATCTTGCCCGACGGCTGGAAGAGATCGAGGGTGAGCCGGTGGCGGTCGGCGAGGTGGACATCACCCTGTATCGGGACGATATCAAGGGGCATGCATCGCATCTCCCGGTCGGCAAGACCGACATCCCGTTCACCCTGGAGGGTAAGCGGGTGATCCTGGTGGACGATGTCCTGTATACCGGCCGGACCATCCGGGCGGCAATGGATGCCCTCATGGACCATGGGCGGCCGACCATTATCCAGCTTGCCGTGCTGATCGACCGCGGTCATCGCGAACTCCCGATCCGGGCGGATTTTGTGGGGCGAAACGTCCCCACGAGTCAGAAAGAGATTATCCAGGTACAGTTTAACGACGAGAACAGACCTGTTGACGTACTTCTGCAGAAATAATCGAGGGGGGACAACTTACTATGGGATTCAAGCATAAAGACATTATCGCCCTGCGTGACTTGACCAAGGAGGAGATTCTGCTCCTGCTGGACACTGCCGAGAATATGCGGGAAATCAACAGCCGCGACATCAAGAAGGTGCCCACGCTGCGCGGCAAGACCATAATCAACCTGTTCTACGAGGCATCCACCCGGACCCGCACATCTTTCGAGATCGCGGCCAAAAGGCTTTCGGCGGACGCCGTAAACATCTCTCCATCCACCAGTTCGGCCACCAAAGGAGAGACCCTGCTCGACACGGCGAAAAACCTGATGGCCATGAAACCGGACATCATCGTCATGCGCCATGCAATCTCCGGCTCCCATTATTTTCTGGCCAAGCGGCTGCCATGCTCGATCATCAATGCCGGTGACGGTGCCCACGAGCACCCGTCGCAGGGCCTTCTGGACATGCTGACCATGCGGGACCGGTTCGGCAGGCTCGACGGGCTGAAGGTGGCGATTGTCGGCGATGTCACCCATAGCCGGGTGGCCCGCTCCAATATCCAGGGGCTTACCAAGATGGGTTCGCACGTCTTTCTTGCCGGCCCGCCGACCATGATCCCCACTGGTGCCGAACAGCTGGGCAATGTCACGGTCTGTAAGGACATGAACGAGGCGATCGACGGTGCCGACGTGGTCATGATGCTCAGGATCCAGTTGGAGCGCCAGGGCAAGACCCTGCTTCCGACCTTGAAAGAGTACTCACGGTATTACGGGCTCAACCCGGAAAACCTGAAACTGGCCAAGAAGGACGCCATGGTCATGCATCCCGGCCCGATCAACCGCGGGGTGGAGCTTTCTTCCTATGTTGCGGACGGCGACCAGTCGCATGTCATGAAGCAGGTGGAGAACGGCGTCGCAGTGCGGATGGCGATGCTGTACCATGTCTCCGGCGGCGAACTGGTTGAGTAGGTTTCTGTAGGGGCGATCCATGTGATCGCCTATAATTCGGGCGAAGATAAGATTCGCCCCGACAATTTTATTTTCGAGGTGATACCGATGAGCCTTTTGATAAAGAACGGAAGAGTGATCGACCCGTCGCAGAATATCGATGATACGTTGGATGTCCTGGTCGAGCGGGGGAAGGTCAAGGAGATCGGCAAAGGGGTGAAGGCGCCGGCCGGGACGGAAACCATCGATGCCAAGGGGTGCTATGTGACCCCGGGACTGATTGATATGCATGTGCACCTGAGAGATCCGGGCCTTGAATACAAGGAGGATATCGTCTCCGGAACCATGGCTGCCGCTGCCGGAGGATTTACCTCGGTGGTCTGCATGCCCAACACTTCCCCGGTAAACGACAACAAGACCGTGACCACCTATATCATTGCCAAGGCAAAGGCCGAAGGAGCGGTGAACGTGTTCCCCATCGGCGCCATAACCAAAGGGAGCAAGGGGGAAAGCCTGGCCGAGATGGGCGAGTTGAAGGAGGCCGGCTGCGTGGCGGTTTCCGACGACGGCCACCCGGTGGCCAATGCCGAGCTGATGCGTCGCGCCCTGGAGTACGCCAAAGGGATGGGGATCATGCTGATCTCCCATGCCGAGGAGAAGGCCCTGGTGGGCGAGGGGGTCATGAACGAGGGTTTTGCCGCCACCGAGCTGGGACTGAAAGGGATTCCCTGGGCAGCAGAGGATGTGGCCACGGCCCGCGATGTCTACCTGGCCGAATTCACCGGTTCACCGGTTCATATCGCCCATGTCTCCACAAAGGGGGCGCTGAGAATCATCCGGAATGCCAAGGCGCGTGGGGTCAAGGTGACCTGCGAAACCGCTCCCCATTACTTTTCGCTTACCGATGATGCGGTGCGCGGTTACGAGACGAACGCCAAGATGAATCCACCGCTTCGCAGCGCCGATGACGTGACGGCCGTGAAGGCGGCCCTCAAGGACGGGACCATTGACGCCATCGCCACTGACCATGCCCCGCACCATCTCGACGAAAAGGATATCGAATTCAACCTGGCGCTCAATGGCATTATCGGGCTGGAGACTTCGCTGCCGCTGTCCTTGAAGCTTGTTGAGGAAAAGGTCTTGACCCTTCCGGCACTGGTTGAGAAGATGTCGGTAAACCCGGCAAAAATACTAGATATTGGCCGGGGAACCCTCAAGGCCGGCGCTGTCGCGGACATAACGGTTATCGACCCGAAAGCGGAATGGATTGTGGATCCGGACAAGCTGGCCAGCAAGTCCAAGAACTCCCCCTGGCTTGGCCAGAAGATGAAGGGTGCCGCCGCTTACACCATCGTGGCCGGCAAGGTAGTGTATAAGAAGTAGTAAGTAGATTGAAGGAATAAGGGGTTATCAGATATGAAAGCAATTCTTGCGCTCGCAGACGGGCGCATCTTTGAAGGGAAATCGTTCGGCTCGAGCGGCGAGGCCGGTGGTGAGGTGGTCTTCAACACTGCCATGACCGGCTACCAGGAGGTACTTACCGACCCGTCCTACAAGGGGCAGATGGTCACCATGACCTACACCCAGATCGGCAACACCGGCATCAATACGGAAGATGTCGAAAGCGCCCAGCTGTTCCTGTCCGGTTTTATCGTCAAGGAGTATCAGGATCATTATTCCAACTGGCGGGCGACCATGAGCCTGGACGCCTATCTGAAGGAGAACGGCGTGGTCGGCATCCAGGGGATCGACACCCGGGCGCTTACCCGCCATCTCAGGGACAAAGGTGCCCAGAACGGCATCATTTCGACCATTGATTTCGATCATGCCAGCCTGACCGTAAAGGCACGGGCTCTGCCGTCCATGGCCGGGCTCGATCTTGCCAGCGGCGTGAGCTGCACCAAGCCGTACCGTTGGACCCAGGGTTTGTGGGATCTCGCGAACGGCTACCCCGACATCGAGCCGAAGAGCGCGAAATACAAGGTCGTGGCCTATGATTTCGGCATCAAGTACAACATTCTCCGCTGCCTGGTGGACGCCGGCTGCGACGTGACCGTGGTTCCGGCCACCTTCCCAGCAGAGGAGGCCCTGGCCATGGAACCGGACGGTATCTTCCTTTCCAACGGCCCCGGTGATCCGGAGCCGCTTCTGGCCGTACAGGAAAATATTCGGAAATTCATCGGCAGGAAGCCGATCTTCGGCATCTGCCTCGGCCACCAGTTGATGGGGCTGGCCCTGAATGGCCGGACCATGAAGCTCAAGTTCGGTAACCACGGCTCCAACCTCCCGGTTATCGACATCGCGACCGGAAAGATCGAGATCACGGCCCAGAACCACGGCTTCTGCGTGGACCTGGATTCCGTTGCCGAGATCTGCGAACTGGGGCACCTGAACCTGAACGACCAGACGGTCGAAGGGATTCGTCATAAAACACTGCCGATCTTTTCGGTGCAGCATCATCCGGAGGCATCTCCGGGGCCGCATGATTCGCAGTATCTGTTTGGGCGGTTTGTCGAAATGATGGAGAAGCATCGGTGACGGCTGCCGCTTTTGCACCAGCTCTGCGTAAGTCTTCGGGAGTCCTTGTGCGGCGTAGCTCTGCTACGCCTCCGCGCACTCCCTTGACAGCCTTGATCTGGCACAAAATCGACAGCCGGTAGGTTTAAAACCTGGATGAATTACATCGATCTTTACAATTCCGGTGAACTGCTCCGGCGGGTGAAGGAGGCGTACCGCCGGCTGAATAGCTGCGATCTCTGTCCGCATCGTTGCGGGGTGAACCGGCTGGCCGGGGAATTGGGGCGTTGCCGTTCCGGAGCCCAGCCCCGTATCGCCTCTGCCAACCTGCACCGGGGGGAGGAGCCGCCCATCTCGGGGACCAAGGGATCAGGCACTATCTTCTTTTCCGGCTGCACCCTCATGTGCCGGTTCTGCCAGAATTTTCCCATCAGCCATCTGGGAAACGGGGAGACCATCACCACTGCCGGTCTGGCCGAACGGATGCTCCAGCTGCAACGGCGCGGCGCCCATAACATCAATTTCGTTACGCCGACCCACTTTTTGCCCCAGATCCTGGCGGCGCTCTGGCTGGCGATACCAAAAGGGTTACGGCTGCCGCTGGTCTGGAACTGCAGCGGCTACGAGGCGGTCGATGCCCTGCAACTCCTGGACGGCGTGGTTGCCATCTATCTGCCGGACATGAAGTACAGTGACGACCAAACAGCGCTGGAACTCTCCGGGGCAACCGGCTACCGGGAGAGCAACAGGGCAGCAATGATGGAGATGCTGCGCCAGGTGGGGCATCTCCGGGTCGATGATAATGGGATTGCCCAGCAGGGGCTTATCATCCGGCACCTGGTTCTCCCTGGAGCGAAGGCCGGAAGCGCCGAGACCTTGCACTGGATTGCCGCCAACCTGGGAAGGGAAACCCATGTGGCGCTGATGAGCCAGTATTTCCCGGCCGGCAAGGCTGTTGAAACTGCCGGGATCGACCGGCCGCTGTCCGCAGCTGAGTATGACGCCGCCATCGAGGCGCTTCAAGATGCTGGGCTTGAGAACGGCTGGATCCAGGAGCTTGACGAACAGCGGGGGGAGATTTGAGGACCGTACTGCTCTTGATCATCTCGAACGTCTTCATGACCTTTGCCTGGTACGCTCACCTCAGGAACCTTCGCACCAGACACTGGCTGATCGCGGTAGTTGTGAGCTGGGGGATCGCCTTTTTCGAGTACCTGGTGCAGGTGCCGGCCAACCGGATCGGTTACGGCAGGTTTTCCCTGGCCCAGTTGAAAATAGTGCAGGAGGTGATTACCCTGCTGGTTTTTGTGCCTTTTGCGGTCTGGTACATGGGTACGCCGCTGAAGCTCGATTATCTCTGGGCGGGGTGTTGCCTCGCCGGAGCGGTATTTTTTATCTTTCGATAACATGACGAGGAGGGACTATTGCAATGCCAAGACGTGACGATGTGAAAAAAGTGCTCATTATCGGTTCCGGCCCGATCATCATCGGCCAGGCATGCGAGTTTGACTATTCCGGCACCCAGGCATGCAAGGCGCTTCGCAAGCTGGGTTACCGCATTGTCCTTGTCAATTCCAATCCGGCCACCATCATGACCGATCCGGGGATGGCCGATGTTACCTATATCGAGCCGCTCAATGTCCAGACGCTTACCGAGATTATCGCCAAAGAACGCCCCGATGCCCTGCTCCCCAACCTGGGTGGACAGACCGGGCTTAACCTCTCCAGCGCCCTGGCCACGGCCGGAGTGCTCGACAAATACGGCGTCAGGGTCATTGGGGTCAACCTGGACGCGATCAAGCGCGGCGAGGACCGCGAGACCTTCAAGGAGACCATGACCCGTCTCGGTATCGAAACCGCACGGAGCGACGTCGCTCATACCCTTGAGGAGGCGAAGGTTGTCCTTGAAAGGATCGGCCTGCCGGTTGTCATACGCCCTGCCTACACCATGGGTGGAACCGGCGGCGGGTTTGCCTACAACATGGAGGAATTCGAAACCATCGTCAGCCGTGGCCTTTCGGCCAGCCCGGTCAGCCAGGTGCTGGTGGAGGAGTCGGTGCTCGGCTGGGAGGAGCTTGAGCTTGAGGTGGTGCGCGACGCCAAGAACCAGAAAATCACGGTCTGTTTCATCGAGAACGTGGACGCCATGGGGGTTCACACCGGCGACTCCTACTGCACCGCGCCGATGCTTACTATCTCTCCTGAGCTGCAGGCACGCCTTCAGGATTACTCCTACCGTATCGTCGATGCCATCGAGGTGATCGGCGGCACTAACGTGCAGTTCGCCCATGACCCAGGGACCGGCCGGGTTGTGGTTATCGAGATCAATCCCCGCACCTCGCGTTCGTCGGCGCTTGCCTCAAAGGCCACCGGCTTCCCGATAGCGCTGGTATCCTCGATGCTGGCCGCAGGGCTTACGCTCGACGAGATTCCCTACTGGCGCGACGGCACCCTGGAGAAGTACACACCGTCCGGTGATTATGTGGTAGTTAAGTTTGCCCGCTGGGCCTTTGAAAAGTTCAAGGGCGTGGAAGACCGGCTCGGCACTCAGATGCGTGCCGTGGGCGAGGTGATGAGCATCGGCAAGAATTACAAGGAGGCGCTGCAGAAGGCAATC
Organism: Geobacter sp. OR-1; assembly: GCF_000813145.1. Classification (GTDB taxonomy): domain Bacteria; phylum Desulfobacterota; class Desulfuromonadia; order Geobacterales; family DSM-12255; genus Geoanaerobacter. Next base: position 12,921 of record NZ_BAZF01000032.1, read on the forward strand.
CGCTCCCTGGAGAACGGGCGTTACGGCCTCGGTTTCGCAAAGGATTTCAACCTCAGGTCCCTCCCTGAATTGATGGAACTCCTTGCCGAGCCTTCCAGCGAACGCCAGTTCGTTATTTACGAGGCGCTCCGCAAAGGTGCCGATGTCGATCTCCTCTACAAGCGCACCCACATCAAGCCGTGGTTCCTGAGTCAGATGAAGGAACTCGTGGCTATTGAGGAGGAGGTCTTGAAGCACAAGGGAAGCCTCCCCCCTGACAACCTGCTGGTACAAGCCAAGAAGGACGGTTTCAGTGACCGGTATCTGGCGCAGATCCTCGGCATTACGGAAAAGGAGCTCCGGGAACGCCGGATCGCCCTGGGCGTTGTCGAGGCATGGGAGCCGGTGCCGGTCAGTGGCGTGGAGAACGCCGCATACTACTTCTCCACCTACAATGCGCCGGATTCGGTCTCTGTCACCGACCGTAAGAAGATCATGGTGCTCGGCGGCGGCCCGAACCGGATCGGTCAGGGAATAGAGTTCGACTACTGCTGTGTCCACACCGCCTTTGCCCTTAAGGATGCCGGGTACGAGACCATCATGATCAACTGCAACCCTGAAACGGTCTCAACAGACTACGACACATCGGACAAGCTGTACTTCGAGCCTCTTACGGTCGAGGATGTCCTTTCCATCTACGCCAAGGAGAAACCGGAAGGGGTGCTGGTCCAGTTCGGCGGCCAGACGCCGCTCAACATCGCCCGTCAGCTTCAGGACGCCGGGGTCAGGATCATCGGCACCTCACCCGATACCATAGACCTGGCCGAAGACCGGGAGCAGTTCAGCGCCATGATGCGGAAGCTCGGCATACCGCAGCCCGAGTCGGGGATGGCCAGCACTCTCGATGAGGCTCTCTCGATTGCGGCGCGCATCGGATATCCGCTCATCGTTCGCCCCTCCTATGTGCTGGGGGGGAGGGCGATGGAGGTCGTCCACGATGAGGCGATGCTGCGCGAATACCTTGCCAAGGCGGTGGATGTAACGCCCGAGAGGCCGATCCTGATCGACCGTTTCCTCCAGAACGCCATTGAGGCTGAGGCTGACGCCATAAGCGACGGCACCGACGCATTTGTGCCGGCCGTCATGGAGCATATCGAGATGGCCGGTGTCCATTCCGGGGACTCGGCCTGTATCATCCCGCCGGTCAACATTCCGCAGCGGCATATCGACACCATCGAGGAGTATACCCGCAGGATTGCTGTCGAGATGGGTGTCGTTGGCCTGATGAACATCCAGTATGCCATCAGCAATGACACGGTCTACATCCTTGAGGCCAACCCGAGGGCGAGCCGCACCGTTCCGCTGGTCTCCAAGGTCTGCAATATCCCGATGCCCCGGATTGCGGTCCAGGTGATGCTGGGCGCCAAGTTGGGGGCTATGGGGCTTGTACGGCGGACTGTTCCCCACTTCGGGGTCAAGGAGGCGGTGTTCCCGTTCAACATGTTCCCCGAGGTCGACCCGGTGCTGGGGCCTGAGATGCGCTCCACCGGTGAGGTACTCGGCATGGCGGGGTCCTATGGCATGGCCTTCTTCAAGGCGCAGGAGGCGGCAAATGCCCAGCTTCCGGTTGAAGGAACGGTGCTTGTCACCGTTGCCGAGCACGACCGGACAGGAGCGCTTGAGGCGGCACGCAGCTTTGCCTCCCTTGGCTTCGGGATACTGGCCACCCAGGGGACGGCGGATTTCCTGGCAAGAAACGGTCTCAATGCCCGGTCTGTGCTGAAGATGCACGAGGGACGGCCGAATGTCGCCGATGCCATAAAGAACGGCGAGGTACAGCTGGTGGTCAACACCCCGTCCGGCAAGACGAGCATTCATGACGATTCGTACATCAGGAAGGCCGCGATAAAACACAAGATACCGTATATTACCACCACTGCCGCCGCGGTCGCCGCAGCAGAGGGGATTGCCGCCCGGAAACAGGGGAAAGAGGCGATTAAAAGTCTTCAGGAATATCACGCAGCAATACAATAAGGAGTATTTGGTACATGCCTAAAAGAACAGACATCAAGAAGATCCTCATCATCGGCGCCGGCCCGATCGTCATCGGCCAGGCGTGCGAGTTTGATTATTCCGGCACCCAGGCGTGCAAGGCGCTGAAGGAAGAGGGGTTCGAGGTGGTGCTGCTGAACAGCAACCCGGCCACCATCATGACCGACCCTGACTTTGCCGACCGGACCTACGTGGAGCCGGTAACTCCGGAGATCCTCGCCAAGATCATCGAGAAGGAGCGGCCTGATGCGATCCTGCCGACCCTTGGTGGCCAGACCGCGCTGAACACCGCGGTGGCGGTGGCCGAGATGGGCATCCTGGACAAGTTCGGCGTCGAGCTGATCGGGGCCAAGCTGCCGGCCATCAAAAAGGCGGAGGACCGGACCCTGTTCAAGGAGGCGATGCAAAGGATCGGGCTGGAAATACCGAAGTCGGGTCTGGCCCACAATCGCCAGGAGGCGATGGAGGTGATCAAGTCGATCGGTTTCCCGGCCATCATCCGCCCCTCGTTCACCCTTGGCGGTACCGGCGGCGGCATCGCCTATAACATGGAAGAGTACGAACGGATGGCGATTGCCGGCATTGATGCCTCACCGACCGACGAGATCCTGGTGGAAGAGTCGGTAATCGGCTGGAAGGAGTACGAGCTGGAGGTGATGCGCGACACCGCCGACAACGTGGTGATCATCTGTTCCATCGAGAATCTCGACCCGATGGGGGTCCACACCGGCGACTCGATCACCGTTGCCCCGGCCCAGACCCTGACGGACAAGGAGTACCAGATCCTGCGCGACGCCTCGCTCGCCATCATCCGCGAAATCGGGGTCGATACCGGCGGTTCCAATATCCAGTTCGGCATCAACCCCCGCGACGGGCGGCTGGTGGTGATCGAGATGAACCCGCGGGTCTCCCGGTCATCGGCCCTGGCCTCCAAGGCCACCGGTTTCCCGATCGCCAAGATTGCGGCCAAGCTCGCGGTCGGCTACCGCCTGGACGAGATCACCAACGACATCACCCGCGAAACTCCGGCCTGCTTTGAGCCGACCATCGACTACGTGGTCACCAAGATCCCGCGGTTTACGTTCGAGAAGTTTCCGGCCGCCGATGCCACCCTGACCACGCAGATGAAGTCGGTAGGCGAAGTCATGGCGATCGGCCGCACCTTCAAGGAATCGTTCCAGAAGGCGCTCCGCTCCCTGGAGATCGGTTCCTGCGGCCTTGAATCGCGGCTGTTCGATCTGACCACCGAGACCCGACGGGCGCTGACCGGCAAGGAACAGCAGCTCCTCGCCGAAAAGCTCCGGACCCCGAACTGGGAACGGCTCTGGTATCTTGGTGATGCCTTCAGGAGCGGGATGTCGGTCGAGGAGATCTTCGAGAAAACCGCCATCGATCCCTGGTTCCTGCACAATATCCTTCAGATCGTCGAAAAAGAGGAGGAGTTGAAGGCGATAAAGGATATGGTGGATGATTATGGTAGGGGCGGTTCGCGAACCGCCCTTACGGACCTTCTGCGCGAGGCGAAACAGTACGGCTTTTCCGACAAGTTTCTGGGGAGGCTCTGGGGAAAGAATGAAGAAGAGATCCGGCAACTCCGGCTTTCACTTGGGGTCAGGCCGGTGTTCAAGCGGGTCGATACCTGCGCCGCTGAGTTTGTCGCCTATACGCCGTATCTCTACTCCACCTACGAGGAAGAGTGCGAGGCCGAGGTGACCAACCGGAATAAGATCATGATCCTCGGCGGCGGCCCGAACCGGATCGGTCAGGGAATCGAGTTCGACTACTGCTGCGTCCACGGGGTTTTTGCCCTGGCTGAAGACGGCTTTGAGACCATCATGGTCAACTGCAACCCGGAGACGGTCTCCACCGATTATGACACTTCCGACCGGCTCTATTTCGAGCCGCTCACCTACGAGGATGTGCTCTCCATAGTCGATATCGAGAAGCCTGACGGCGTTATTGTCCAGTTCGGCGGCCAGACCCCGCTGAAGCTTGCAGTGCCGCTCGAGAAGGCCGGTGTGCCGATCATCGGCACCTCACCGGATGCCATCGACCGCGCCGAAGACCGGGAGCGGTTCCAGGAGATGCTGCACAAACTGGCCCTTCGTCAGCCGGAGAACGGCACCGCCCGCTCCTTTGAGGAAGCGGAAAAGGTCGCGGAACGGATCGGCTATCCGGTGGTCGTTCGCCCCTCCTATGTCCTGGGCGGCCGCGCCATGGAGATCGTTTACGATGCCGAAAACCTGAAGAGATACATGACCACTGCCGTGCAGGCATCGCCGGAACATCCGATCCTCGTCGACAAGTTCCTGGACGAGGCGATCGAGATCGATGTCGATGCCCTCTGTGACGGCAAGGATGTGGTCATCGGCGGGATCATGGAACATATCGAGGAGGCCGGTATCCACTCCGGCGATTCAGCCTGCTCCCTGCCGCCGTATTCGATCTCCCGCGAAATCATTGACGAGATCAAGCGCCAGACTCGTCTCATGGCTCTGGAGCTGGATGTCAGGGGGTCTGATGAACGTCCAGTATGCCGTCAAGGATGGGGACATCTACATACTCGAAGTCAATCCGCGGGCATCCCGGACCTCTCCGTTCGTGTCTAAGGCGACCGGCAGGCCGCTGGCAAAGATCGCAGCCAGGATCATGTCAGGAAAGAGCCTGCAGGAGCAGGGGATCTCCGGCGACATCGAACCGGCCCATGTGGCGGTCAAGGAATCGGTGTTTCCGTTCGTCAAATTCCCCGGAGTCGATACCATCCTGGGCCCGGAGATGAAATCCACCGGCGAAGTAATGGGAATCGACGCCGACTTTGCCACCGCCTTTGCCAAAGCACAGCTCGGGGCCGGGGTAAAACTGCCTGTTTCCGGCAATGTTTTCATCAGCGTGCGGGATGCGGACAAGAAACATGTTGTCTCGGCAGCGCAAAAACTGTATGATGCGGGCTTCAATCTGGTTGCCACCCGAGGAACGGCCTCTTTTCTCCAGGAGAAGGGGATCAAGGTCAAGGTGGTCAACAAGGTACTCGAAGGGCGCCCTCACATCGTCGACTCGATCAAGAACGGCGATATCGCCATGGTGATCAACACCACCCAGGGGGCGCAGGCGGTTGCCGACTCGTTTTCGATTCGGCGAAATGCGCTGATGCACGGGGTAGCTTATTTTACGACCGTTGCCGGCGCCAAAGCCGCAGTTGACGGGATTCAGGCGATAATCCGCGAAGATCTTGGGGTAAAGCCATTACAGGATTACCTCTACTAGCCAACATAATTTTCGGCATCACGCTCCGGGGCGGCCTTCAGGCTGCCCCGGCAGTTTTATAAGGAGTCAGAGTTAAAATGTCGCATTCAGTTCCGATGACAAAGGAGAGCTACGAAGCGCTCCAGGAAGAGTTGAAACGGCTTATCCGCGAAGAGCGGCCAAGGGTGATCCAGGATATTGCCGAAGCAAGGGGGCATGGCGACCTCTCCGAAAACGCGGAATATGACGCTGCCAAGAACCGGCAGAGCTTTATCGAGGGGCGGATCATCGAACTACAGGACAAGCTGGCCCGGGCATACGTGGTCGACCTGTCGAACCTGAAGCCGGACAAGGTTGTCTTTGGCGCCACGGTAACGCTATACGACACTGCTACCGAAGAAGAGGTCACCTACAAGATCGTCGGCGAAGACGAGGCCGATATCAAGCAGGGGAAGATTTCCTGCACCTCCCCGGTGGGCAAGGCACTGATCGGCCACAAGCTCGACGATTCGGTAAAGGCCAAGGTTCCTTCCGGCATAAGGGAATATGAAATAATCGAAATCAGGTACGAATAAAGGAGATATGGCAATGAGCGAGCGTTTCAACAAGGACATGACATTTTCTCAGGCCCTGCAGGTAAACCCGCAGGGAGTGGCCTCAGTGCTGAGGGAATACCATCTCGGCTGCATCGGCTGCATGGGGGCACAGAATGAGTCTCTGGAGCAGGGTGCTCAGGCCCACGGACTCGACGTCGAAGAGCTTCTGAAGGCGTTGAACGCCATCCCCGAATAACTATAAATTACCGGCGCCGGCAACGGCGCCTTTTTTTTTGCCGCAACTCCGATACAATCTTTCCATGGATGTCATCACCACCCATCTCAATGCCGATTTTGACTGCCTCGGCGCGATGATTGCCGCCCACAAGCTTTACCCTGAGGCGCTCATGGTCTTTTCCGGTTCCCAGGAAAAGTCGATGCGCGACTTCTTCCTCAAATCGTCCAGTTATGTCCTCAATTTCACCCGGCTCAAGGACCTGGATTTCGACCGGATCACCCGTCTCATCCTGGTGGATTGCCAGCACTCATCGCGCATCGGCCGCTTCGCGGAGCTGATCAACCGGCCGGGTGTGGAGATCCATATCTACGATCACCATCCGGAATCTTCGGGAGATGTGCGCTTGGACAGCGGTGTCATCAGGGAATGCGGCTCGTCCACGGCCATTCTCTGCCGGATCCTGGAGGAACGCGCCATTCCGGTAACGCCGATCGAGGCCACGCTGATGATGCTCGGCATCTATGAGGACACCGGCAGCCTGACTTTTGTCTCCACCACGGAAGACGATTTTCTGGCCGCAGCCTGGCTGCTGCGCCAGGGGGGAAGCCTGAGCACGGTTGGTGATTTCATGACCCAGGAGTTGACCTCGGAGCAGATTTCGCTGCTGAACAACCTGCTGAAATCGCTGCAGACCATCACCCTGAACGGGGTGGATATTGCCATAGCCCAGTCGTCAGTGGACTACTATATCGGTGACATTGCCGTTCTGGCTCATATGATGCGGGATATGGAAAACCTTGAGGCCCTGTTCCTGGTGGTCGAGATGGGAAACCGGGTCTATATCGTGGCGCGGAGCAGGATACCGGAGGTGAATGTCGGCGATATCCTGCGCGATCTGGGCGGGGGAGGGCATGCAACGGCGGCATCCGCGACCATCAAGGAGCTGACGCTCATCCAGGTGCTGTCGAGCCTGGAAGATTCGTTGCACCGCAGGGTAAACCCCAGGCGGGTGGCACGGGACATCATGTCCTCGCCGGTCAAAACCATGCCCGCCGAAACCTCCCTGGCAGAGGCCCGGGAACTGCTCACCCGTTACAATGTCAACGCCATGCCGGTCATGGCAGGAGAGCGGATGGTCGGCATTATCTCCCGCCGGATAGTCGAGAAGGCGCTTTACCACCAGTTGGGGCGTCTGGCGGTCAGCGAATACATGCACACCGAATTCCTTCGAACCTCGCCGGACACGGCGATCCAGGAGATTCAGGAGTACTTTGTCAGCCACAACCGCCGGTTTGCGCCGGTGTTTGAAGACGAGGCGCTGGTCGGTGTGGTCACCCGGACCGACCTGCTCCGGTCCATGTATGCCGGTGAGGCGCTATACGATCTGGCCCGGGAAGACATTCCGACCAGGAGCAAGGAGCTTGCCCGGCAGATGCAGGGTCGGCTCTCGGCGCCGGTAATGCAGATTCTCAGGAACGCCGGCAAGATCGGGGATGAGCTCGATATCCCGGTTTATGCGGTCGGCGGGTTTGTCAGGGACCTGCTGCTCGGAGCGGAAAATCTGGATATCGACATTACGGTGGAAGGCGACGGGATCCTCTTTGCCGAGACGTTTAGCGCCCGTTTCGGCTGCCGCTGCAAGGGGCACCAGAAGTTCGGCACCGCCGTGATCGTGTTCCCGGACGGGTTCAAGATCGATGTGGCCAGCACGCGGCTGGAGTATTACGAGACCCCGGCGGCGCTTCCGGTTGTGGAAAGATCTTCGCTGAAGATGGACCTTTATCGCCGCGATTTTACCATCAATACGCTGGCCATCCAGCTCAATCATGTCGATTTCGGCCTGCTGATCGATTATTTCGGCGCCCAGCGCGACCTCCAGGAGCAGAATATCAGGGTGTTGCACAACCTGTCGTTCGTCGAGGACCCGACACGGGTCTTCAGGGCGATACGGTTCGAGCAGCGGCTCGGCTTCCATATTGCCAAGCATACCGAAAACCTGATCAAGAACGCGGTCAAGATGAATTTCCTCAACAAGCTCGGCGGGAAGCGGCTCCTCAGCGAACTGGTGATCATTCTCAAGGAGCGCGACCCGCAGGGCGCAATCGAGCGGATGGCCAACCTCGGGTTGTTGCGGTTCATTCATCCCACGCTTAAGCTGGAATCGATGAACCGGAGGCTGATCGAAGAGGTTAAACCGGTTATTTCCTGGTTTGAGCTCCTGTTTCTCGACCGGGGCTATGAAAAATGGGTGGTATATTTCCTCGCCTTGTGTGAAACCCTCGATCATGAGCAGTTCATCGACGTCTGCAAGAGGCTGGCGGTAAGCGAGCATTACCGGGAAAAGCTCGCAGAGATGAGGCGACTCGGCGAGAAGGTGTTGGAAGCATTCAGCCGCAGGGGCCCGAAGAGCCGACCATTACAGCGGAACGAGATATACGGTCTGTTCAACAACCTCTCGGTCGAGATGCTTCTTTACCTCATGGCGCGCACCCGGAGCGAGGAGGCAAAGAAGGCACTGTCCCTCTATTTCACGCAGCTCCAGGGGGTTCATACAAGGCTTACCGGGGATGATATTCTGGAACTCGGCGTTCCCAGGGGGCCAAAGATCGGCGAACTCCTGGAACTGCTGCTCTCCGCCCGTCTCAATGAGGAGGTCGTGAGCAGGGAAGACGAGATCGGCTTCATTAAGAGGGCTATCACGGCGATGTAGTCTTTTTGCAACAGCGCCGCTAAAACACTTTTCGATCGCTAACTAGACGAAAACAGGCCGGTATGTGCGGTGCAAGGGTCTGGATTGTTGTATAGCCGCAACATCCTTGCTCGAACCGGGAATGTTTAGGGTTGTAACCGGCGCGTATTTCGGGTAGTTTTATGAAGCGGCAACGGATTGGTATCTGGCATGAATGCTGCTATAATGTTTCGCATCGATCATCAAACGACAATACCACAAGGGGAGCTTAATGAAGAGAATGACGAGAGTATGTGCCATCGCAATCGCAGTAACCATGCTGACATCAATCTCGGTTCCGTGCCGTGCCGCTGAAAACCCCTTTGTAGAAACCTTTCAAAGTGCCTTTTACGGCGGGCTTGCCGGTGCTCTCGTCGGCGGCGCCCTCTTGGCCTTTACCAAGCATCCGAGCGACCATCTCGATTACGTCGGCTACGGCGGGGCAGGCGGTGTCCTGGTCGGAGCCGCATACGGCCTGGCCAAGGCGTCCCGGTCGCTGGCTGAATACGAAAACGGCAAGGTAAAGTTCGCCATCCCCACTGTTATCCCTGAGCTGCAGGAACATGCGGCAACCGGTCATACCTCTGTCGTCTTCAACGCCCAACTGGTGCGCGGCACCTTCTGACACCCCACATCATCTCCATTAAAAGGCGGCCCTAGGGTCGCCTTTTTTGTTTGTACCGTAAGTCATTCAGCGTAATCCGGATCGATATCAACCGCCACTGACATGAGACATTTGCTCCAGTTACCGGTGACCGCGACTGCCGCCATGACCGCGGTGGCCGTGAAAACCATGGCCCCGATCAAAGTCGCCGAAGAAATAATACCCGCCAAACCAGTACGGAGCGTATAGATACGGTTCGTAATACGGTCCGTAGTAATAGCGGTAGTATGGCTCGTAATAGTAGACTCCGTCATCATGGTAATAACCTGGATCATGGATTATGCAGCCGGGAAGGGCAGCCAGGGCTATCGACAGTGTGGCAAGAATCAAAATCTTTCTTAACATGACGTTACCTCCTCCCATCTCCCATCAGCCGGAGATGGAGAAGACCACTGCTTCTGTTTATATTATAGCACTATGCAGACCTTAGGGGGCTGGCTTGCCTTGCTGTTGCCCGGGCAAACATTACCCGGTTCGACTGATTGTTATATTGTTGCCAATCTCTATTTCTCTGGCTTTACCGTTGACATTCGGCACCATCCCCAGTTAAAAGAAATGGCACAATAATTTCCGGAGGTTTGGGCATGAGCGTTGACGACAAGAAGATCATCTACAGTATGATGCGGGTTTCCAAGCATTACGACAAGAAGCCCATTATCAAGGATATATCCCTTTCTTATTTCTACGGGGCAAAGATCGGGGTCCTCGGCCTCAACGGTTCCGGTAAATCGTCCCTGCTGCGCATCATGGCCGGGGTGGACAAGGAGTTCAACGGCCAGGCCGTGCTCTCTCCCGGGTACACGGTCGGGTATCTGGAGCAGGAGCCACAGCTGGACGAAACCAAGACCGTCCGCCAGATCGTGGAAGAGGGGGTGGCCGAGACCGTCAGCTTGATGAACGAGTTCAACGAGATCACGGCTGCCTTCAGCGATCCGGACGCAGATATGGAAAAGCTGTGCGACCGCCAGGCAGCAGTGCAGGAAAAGCTCGACCACCTCGATGCCTGGGATCTCGATGCTCGGCTGGAGATGGCGATGGATGCGCTCCGCTGCCCGGAAGGCGATACCCCGGTGAAGGTGCTGTCCGGTGGGGAAAAACGTAGGGTGGCGCTCTGCCGGCTGCTGCTGCGGAAGCCGGATATCCTGCTTCTCGACGAACCGACCAACCATCTCGATGCCGAGACTGTTGCCTGGCTGGAGCATCATCTGCAGAAATACGAGGGGACGGTTATTGCGGTCACGCACGACCGTTACTTCCTGGACAATGTCGCCGGATGGATTCTGGAGCTTGACCGGGGCGAGGGGATTCCCTGGAAAGGTAATTATTCTTCCTGGCTGGAGCAGAAGCAGAACCGGCTTGCCAATGAGGAGAAGCAGGAATCGGATCGCCAGAAAACCCTGCAGCGGGAGCTGGACTGGATCAGGATGTCACCCAAGGGGCGTCACGCCAAGTCTCAGGCCCGCATCACCGCTTACGAGCAGTTGGTGAACGAGACCACGGAGCGCCAGGCCAAGGAGCTGGAGATCTATATCCCGCCCGGACCCCGTCTCGGCGACGTGGTGATCGATGCGGAAAGCGTGGCCAAGGGGTTCGGTGACCGGCTGCTGTTCGAGGGGATGAGCTTCAAGCTCCCGAAAGGGGGGATTGTCGGTGTTATCGGTCCAAACGGCGCCGGAAAAACAACCCTGTTCCGGATGATTACCGGCCAGGAGACGCCGGACAGTGGCACGATCAAGGTCGGCGATACGGTGCAGCTTGCCTATGTGGACCAGAGCCGGGAAGCCCTGAATCCGGACCGGCTCCTCTGGGAGGAGATCGCCGACGGCCAGGAGACGATCCAGCTCGGCAGGCAGACTGTGAACGCCAGGGCATACGTGGCCCGCTTCAACTTTACCGGCGGCGACCAACAGAAGAAGGTCGGGATGCTCTCCGGCGGCGAGCGTAACCGGGTGCACCTGGCAAAGATGCTGAAAAGCGGGGCCAACGTAATCCTGCTTGACGAACCGACCAACGACCTGGACGTCAACACCATGCGGGCTCTGGAGGAAGCGCTGGAGAGCTTTGGCGGCTGCGCGGTGGTCATCTCCCACGACCGCTGGTTCCTGGATCGGATCGCCACTCATATCCTCGCCTTTGAAGGGGAAAGCAGCGTGGTCTGGTTCGAGGGGAACTACTCCGAGTACGAGGAAGACCGCCGGAAGCGGCTCGGTGCCGCTGCCGACATTCCGCACCGGATCAGATACCGCCAGTTGACAAGGTAGAAGATAGCAAAAATATTTTCCGTTTCCGGTCGATATCGTCAGAAAGCCCGCAACAGCGGGCTTTTTTCGTTCATAGCCACAAACGAAAGGTTTTTTTTGCTTTACAAATTAAACCAACTTTTGTGCTATAATTAAACAAATTTTAATAATACTTTCCTCTTCGGTGAAGGAGCAGAGTCATGGGTCATCTAATCAGACGGCACATCGGTCAGATTCTGTTGGACGGCAAGTTCCTTTCACGTCGCGAGCTCGAACGGGCACTGGAGGAACAGAAAAAGACAAAGGAACTCCTGGGGCAGGTGTTGGTCAGGATGGGGGTTCTCCACGAAAGAGATGTCACAGCGCCGCTTTTGCTACAGGAACATCTCGGCCATCTGCACGATGCGGTCAAGGTGGCAGCCGGTGAACGAAGGCTCCTGGGCGCCTTGCTCGTACAATCCGGCAAGATAACCACCAAGCAGCTCGATCAGGCCATTGCGGAGCAGAAAAGGACCGGTGAAAGGCTCGGAGAGGTCTTTATCCGCCTTGGCCTTCTGACCGAGCGGCAACTCACGGCACTGCTCGACTTCCAGCATAATCAGACGGAAAAATCGGACGGCCCGTTGCGGATCGGCGAACTGCTTGTCGCCACCGGCCATATCTCCAAGGACCAGCTAGAAAAAGCCCTAGCCAAACAGACCATTTCCCATAAAAAACTCGGTGAAGTACTGGTTGAAGAGGGGTATGTCCGTCCATCTCAGATCAAGTACGGAATCAGATTGCAAAAAATGCTGGTCCGGTCGGTTCTGGCCGCCATTCTCTCCATGAGCATGAGTTCCATCAGCTCTGCATCCAGTGTCATACTGCGGTGGGATCCGAATACCGAGCCGGACTTGGCAGGTTATAAGGTGTATTATGCTCCGGAATCCGGCACCTTTGACGCGGCAACTCCGATTGATGTGCAGAATCAGACCGCGACCACCATTGATGGCCTTGACCCGGCAAAATCATACAGCTTTGCCGTGACGGCTTATAACAGTTCCGGTTTGGAAAGCGGCTTTTCCAATGTATTGGCTGTTGCGGAAATTTCCCCGCCAACGGTGGAGATAACTTCACCTGCGGATGCCAACCGTGTAAGCGGGACCGTATCGATCAACGTCAGCGCTGCCGACAATGTCGGGGTCACCAAGGTGGAGTTCTTTGTCAATGGTGCGCTGAAAGGTGCTGATACCAACACTCCCTATCTCTATTCATGGGACACTTCAGCACTGCCTCCGGGGAGCTATACCCTTACGGCAAAGGCCTATGACGCTGCCGGTAATGTCAGCCAGACCAGCAGAAGTGTCACGGTAGAGAACGACATGGTTTCGCCTGCGGTTGCGGTAACTGCGCCGGCCGATAATGCTGTGGTCAACGGGACCATTACTATCAATGCCGCCGCCAGCGACAACGTCGGGGTCAGCATGGTCGAGTTTTACACCAACGGCGTCATGCTGTCCGCCAGTAATATCGCCCCGTACAGTTACACCTGGGACACCAAATCGGTGACAAACGGCACTTACATCCTGACCGCCAGGGCTTTGGATAATAACGGCAACGTCACTAATTCATCGGTCGTGACGGTTACGGTTAATAATATTATGCCTGATGTCACGGCACCGATCCTGAGCAGTTTCAGTATGCCAACAACGGCAACCTCGTTGACTGTCCCGGTATCCGGCCTGTCCGTCACTGACGACAGGGGCGTCACCGGCTACCTGATCACCGAGAGCGCCACACTCCCTTCAGCCACTGCCTCAGGTTGGAGTTCAATGGCACCGGCCAGCTTCACCTTCAGTGGTGAAGGGGCTAAAACCGCTTATGCCTGGGCCAAGGATGCCGCCGGCAATGTCTCTGCAGCTAAAA
>NZ_BAZF01000031.1 GCF_000813145.1 Geobacter sp. OR-1
CCCCGCAGGCGCGAGGATGAACCCGGTAAGGCCATGCAGGTCAATAGCATTGCCGCTATGTTCCCCGCAGGCGCGGGGATGAACCGACGATTACAAATGCCTCGTCATCTACGAGCAGATGTTCCCCGCAGGCGCGGGGATGAACCGCGGTGCAGGAGTTGCCTTCGTTGTCGGTTCTTATGTTCCCCGCAGGCGCGGGGATGAACCGTGTCGGCGGGCAGTCGATCAGGCAGATATCGTATGTTCCCCGCAGGCGCGGGGATGAACCACAGTTCGGCTCCGATGACCTGCGCTCTGGCCCATGTTCCCCGCAGGCGCGGGGATGAACCGGTCATCGAACAGCTCAAACGCGACGGCGACACATGTTCCCCGCAGGCGCGGGGATGAACCGCCGCCGAACCTTGTACGCCTCGATGATCGGCTATGTTCCCCGCAGGCGCGGGGATGAACCGAGAGCGCGAGCGAGCGCCAATATCTGAGGTTGATGTTCCCCGCAGGCGCGGGGATGAACCGCAGTGTTGCTGCCAAGATGCTACCGCCCCCCATGTTCCCCGCAGGCGCGGGGATGAACCGCCCGTAGTCGCATGGTGTGGCTCCAATTATCTATGTATGAATCTGCGACTCGTATCCTCTCCGGCATCAATAAAACCTGTTCCCCTCAGCTCGATCCGAAAATAAACCGAATATAGTCAGGAGTTCGTTCATGTAGTATTATTACTTCATGGAATTCTTTGTCCTGATCATCTTGGCTGTATTGGTTAGCCTGATCATGTTCTGGCTGTTGGTAGTGCCGGCCGTTTTGCTGGCCGGAGCCTTCATGGCAATCGGCTTCGGGGTGATAAGCGGCATAATGGAGGCGTCGCGTCGCTTCTCCTAGCCATTTGTCCTATCCTCCTAGATCCCTCATGTAGCTCACCTTGACTTACTCATAACCCATTCCAATGCTGACCCCACACATTGCCTTTGCTTGAGCTGCGAGCTTACGTCCCACGATTTGTGAAGCAATCAATCCTCAATCCGATTGATCCGTCATTGTTCCGATCATGTATTGAGTCGAGTTCATACCTTGGTTGTAGCTTAAAGATATTATATTAAAAAACCCTAAAGTTGACTGTATTGGTGACGATTAATTTTTATGGCTGCTATGCAACTAATCGAAATATCGGACACTGTCACAACCTGGAAACCGATACAGGAGGCATTATGGAAATGTTGAAATTCAAAAACTGGAAGATTTTGACCAAAATTCTCAGTATCTCCGCCATCACCATCCTGATATTCCTCTCCGGGATCTTCTTCTATTTCCTGCCTCAATTTGAAAAGGACTTGATGCAGGAGAAGATAAGTGCGACCCGCAATGTGGTCGATGTTTCGTATACCTTGGTGGAAGGGTATCAGGCCAAGGTGAAAAGCGGCGAATTGACGCTTGCCGAGGCCCAGAAGATGGCTATCGCTGCCGTGAAAAACCTGCGGTACGACGGTAAGGAGTATTTCTGGATCAATGACCTGGAACCGACGATGATCATGCATCCGATCAAGCCGGAGCTGGATGGAAAGAGCCTTGCCGAATCCAAGGACCCGAACGGCAAGCGGATCTTCGTTGATATGGCGGCTCTGGCCAAGGACAAGGGCGAAGGGGTGATCGAATACATGTGGCCCAAGGAAGGGTCGACCAAGCCGGTTGCCAAGATTTCCTACATCAAGCTGGCCAAGGACTGGGGCTGGGTGATCGGCAGCGGCATCTATGTGGACGATGTGCAGGCCGAACTGTTCAAGTTGAAGAAAAACATCATGATCGGCGCGCTTATCGGCGCGGTGCTGATCTTTCTCCTTGCCTATTTTGTGGCGCGGAAGATCAAGGCTAATCTCGGCTCGGCAGTGCAGATCGCGGAGAAGATCGCTGCCGGCGACCTCAGCACCAAGGTGCGGATCGATACCAGAGACGAAACCGGCCAATTGCTCAGTGCCATGGAACGGATGTCCGACAGCATCAATGCCCTGGTTGCCGACGCCGACATGCTCGCCAAGTCCGCTGTTGAGGGTAAGCTTGCCACTCGAGCGGATGCGTCGAAGCATCTGGGAGACTTTCAGCGGATCGTGTCCGGGGTAAACAGCACCCTTGACGCGGTTATCGGGCCACTCAACGTTGCGGCCGATTACGTGGACAAGATCAGCAAGGGGGTTATCCCGCCGGTGATCAGCGAGCATTACAACGGCGACTTCAATAGCGTGAAAAACAACCTGAATATCCTGATCGGGGCAACCAACGGTATCACTGCTGCGGCGCGGGAAATAGCGAAGGGGAATCTCATGGTGGAGCTGCAGGAACGCTCTCCTGATGACGAGTTGATGCACGCCCTCCTGAAAATGGTGGAAAAACTCTCCTCGGTGGTGGCGGAAGTCAAGTCGGCGTCCGACAATGTGGCCTCCGGAAGCCAGGAACTTTCATCGGGCTCCGAGGAGATGAGTCAGGGGGCCAGCGAGCAGGCTGCTGCTGCTGAAGAGGCTTCTTCTTCGATGGAAGAGATGGCTTCCAATATCCGTCAGAATGCCGACAATGCGTCGCAGACCGAGAAGATCGCCATGAAGAGCGCCACTGCCGCTATTGAAGGGGGGAAAGCAGTCAACCAGACCGTCACGGCAATGAGGGAGATCGCCGGCAAGATCAGCATTATCGAGGAGATCGCCAGGCAGACCAATCTGTTGGCCCTGAACGCGGCAATTGAGGCGGCACGGGCCGGCGAGCACGGCAAGGGGTTTGCGGTTGTCGCTTCTGAAGTCCGGAAGCTGGCGGAACGGAGCCAGGCTGCCGCGGCCGAGATCAGCAATCTCTCCTCTTCGAGTGTCGAGGTGGCCGAAGCAGCCGGACAGATGCTGTCGCAGATGGTGCCGGACATTCAGCGCACCGCGGAACTGGTGCAGGAAATCAGTGCCGCCTGCCGGGAACAGGACAGTGGCTCAGAGCAGATCAACAAGGCAATCCAGCAACTGGATCAGGTCATCCAGCAGAATGCTTCTGCAAGCGAGGAAATGGCCTCCACTGCCGAGGAACTCAGCGCCCAGGCGGAACAGTTGCAAAGCTGCATCGGCTTTTTCCGGATCGGGGACGAGGTCCAGGCCCAGCACAGGGTTATGCAAAAGACGGTCAAAGGCGCGAAGCTGCCGCTTCTGAAACAGCTTGATGGTGCTCCGGCATACTCGAACGGCTATGAAAAAACTCCCCGGCTGGCAGTGAATTCGGGGATAGCCTTGAATCTGGGTTGCGATAATATCGATGACAGGTTCGAAAAGTTCTAGTGTTTCCTGATCCGCGGCTCAGGGACAGGGAGGCAGTCCGTCTTCCTGTCCCTGAAGCGGCATCACTCTCCCTTCCATTCCATTCGGTGCCTTTCCTGATCCATAGTCGCAATTTCCGGCAGTTACTCCGGCCTGTTCAGGTTGACCGATCCGTTCATTCCACTTTGTAACCGGAGCCGAGCCCGGGCGATTGACCTCTTTTCCGGTGGAATTCCTCTTGCCTCTCTGCTAGAGTGCGCCAGGAAGGAAAAATTTCCAGACGGGCCGTCACCGGACCCCTCTGAATTGAAAGGATGCGCTTCATGCAAAAGGCAAAACAGGGGGACAAGGTAAAGGTCCATTATACCGGCAGGCTGGACGACGGCGAGGTGTTCGATTCTTCGGAGTGCAACGACGACGCTTGCGGCTGCGAAACAGGGCCGCTGGAGTTTACCATCGGCGAAGGGAATGTCATTCCGGGATTCGAGGCCGCGGTAATCGGGATGTCTCTGGGTGAGAGCAAGGAAGTCAAGATTCCGATGAATGAGGCCTATGGCCCGTATCAGGAGGAACTGGTCGGCGTGGTGGAGCGGAGCAGGCTTCCGGAGGGTTTGGTGCCGGAGATCGGCGGCCAGCTCGAAGTCACGGGTCAGGACGGCGAGGCCTTCCCGGTCCTTATTACCGAAGTTTCCGACACGGAAGTGACCCTCGACGCCAACCACCCGCTTGCCGGGCGCGACCTGACGTTCGATATCAAGCTGGTGGAAATAGGTTGACGGTTTCGTAACAAATCCATCTGCAGTGATGCAAATTCAAATATGATGCGTTTTCGGAGGTGATCCATGTCTGATCAGGTTATCGGCGTGATCGGCGGCAGCGGTTTGTATGAAATGGAGGGGATGGAAAAAGTTGAGCAGATAAAGGTGGCTACACCGTTCGGCGACCCGTCGGACGAATTTGTTACCGGCGTTCTCAATGGAGTGAAGATGGTCTTTTTGCCGCGGCACGGCAAGGGGCATCGGCTGCTCCCGTCCGAGGTCAATTACCGGGCCAACATCTATGGCATGAAAAAGCTGGGGGTCGGGCAGATCATTTCCGTTTCCGCGGTCGGCAGCCTCAAAGAGGCGATCGAGCCCGGACATATCGTTATTCCGGATCAGTTCATCGACCGTACCAAAGGGATCAGGAAGGATACCTTCTTCGGCGACGGGGTTGTGGCGCATGTCGGCTTTGCGGACCCGGTCTGCCACCGGCTTTCCGACACCCTGTTCGATGCCGCCCGGAAAGCGGGCGCAACGGTCCACAAGGGCGGGGCCTATATCTGCATGGAGGGTCCGGCGTTCTCGACCCGGGCGGAATCGTTCATGTACCTGGGGCTCGGGGCTTCGGTAATCGGCATGACCAACCTGACCGAGGCGAAACTCGCCCGCGAGGCAGAGATCTGTTACGGCATCATCGCCCTTTCGACCGATTACGACTGCTGGCATGATTCGCACGACGATGTGACCGTGGAGGCGATCATCAAGATCATCCACCAGAATGTGGCCATGGCCAAGAACATCATCCGCAATGCCGTGGCCGAAATTGCACCTGACCGCGGCTGTCCGTGCGCCGATGCGATGCAGTATGCCGTAATCACCGACCGGAAGGCGATACCGGAGAGTGCCAAGCAGAAGCTGGATATTCTGGTCGGCAAGTATCTTTGAATTACTTATTGAACCGCAAAGACGCCAAGGGCGCAAAGAAATGCCAAGAAGTTTTGCATCCTTTGGTTACCTTTGCGGACTTTGCGGCTTTGCGGTAAAAAAAAGGACATGTTGTGAGGATAATGTCTGAGTCTCAGGAGAATAACCTATGGGTATAGTAGTTGTCGGCACCGTGGCTTTTGATACGGTGGAAACCCCGTTCGGCAGAGGGGAGAATGTGCTGGGCGGGTCAGCCACCTATTTTTCGACCTCGGCCAGCTTTTTTACCGATGTCTCCCTGGTTGCAGTGGTAGGGGAGGATTTCCCGGAAGAGCATGTGCAGTTTCTGCAGTCGCGGGAGATCAATACTGACGGACTGCAACGGATACCGGGGAAGACCTTTCATTGGAGCGGCCGGTACGGTTATGACCTGAACGAGGCCCAGACCCTTGACACCCAGCTGAACGTGTTGATGGAGTTCCGGCCCGACCTGCCCGAATCTTACCGCGACGCGGAATTCCTGTTCCTGGCCAATATCGATCCCGACCTGCAGCTGGAGGTGCTCAGCCAGGTGAGGAAGCCGAAGCTTGTTGCCTGCGACACCATGAATTTCTGGATCTCGTTAAAGCCTGAGGTGCTGAAAAAAGTGCTGCAGAAGGTGGATATCGTCGTGATCAACGAGGGGGAGGCGAGGCAGCTTACCGGCGAGGTGAACCTGGTCAAGGCGGCCCGCCGGATCATCGCGCTTGGTTGCAAGAGGCTGGTGGTGAAGCGGGGCGAGTACGGGGTACTGATGTTTACGCCCGATTCGGTATTTGCCGCGCCTGCTTATCCGCTGGAAGAGGTCTTTGATCCGACCGGCGCCGGCGACACGTTCGCCGGAGGGTTCATGGGGTATCTGGCCGGCACCGGCAACCTGACGGAAGATGGAATTCGGCAGGCGATTGTGTTCGGTTCCGTCATGGCGTCATTCAATGTCGAGGACTTCAGCCTGGACCGGATGAAGCGGCTTGAATACCGGGAGATCGAGGCCCGATACCGGAGTTTCAAATCTCTGACCCATTTCCAGGATCTTCCCGAGGGGATCTGAGCGGTTCTTGACCCGCCCGCGTTGACAAATCCCAGTCTGTTTGGTAGTTTTTGGCAGTAACCACGTTGTCATACGGCTGTCATCGGCTCTCCGGAGCGATTGCGCCGGACGGAGGGGGATGTGCGCACAGTTCTGCTGGTTCTTCTGATTGCCTTTGGCTGTTCGGCCTGCGCCTTGAGCGAAGCGAACCGGAAAAAGGCCGCTTATCACTTCCAGATGGGGGAGTCGTATCTCCGGGAGCAGAATATTACTTCGGCCCTGGTTGAGTTAACCGAGGCGGAGAAATACATGCCCGACGACCCGCAACTGCTCAATTTCCTCGGGTTGGTCTATTTCCGGAAGGGAAAGTATGAAATAGCGGAACAGAAGTACCTCAAGGCGCTTGAGATCAAGCCATCGTTTTCCGAGGCCCGCAATCATCTCGCGGTAAATTATATGGAGATGCAGCGATGGGACGACGCCATTACCCATCTGAAAGCGGTCACAGACGATATTTTTTATCAGGGCCAGGAATCTGCCGGTATCAATCTCGGGCTCGCTTATCTCGGCAAGGGTGATCTGGAAAAGGCCCTTACTGCCATGAAAGCCGCAGTTTCGGCATATCCGCGTAATCATCAGGCGCGGGTGGCGCTGGGCCGGGTATATTTCGCGCAAAACCGGCTCGAACTGGCCGCGGAAGAGTTCCGCCGCGGGATCGATCTGGCAAAGGGGTATGTTAATGCCCATTACTACCTCGGCCTTGCCCTTATGAAAGCAACAGACAACAGCAGAGCTAAGGATGAGTTCAGGGAGGTAGTGCGCTTGGCCCCGGACAGCGATTTGGGCCGCCAGGCACGCGAGTATCTCGATCTTCTCAGGTGAGGTCCGGGGTGACCGAAGCAACCATGCAAAACGGATACGGTTCAGGACTCGGGCAATGGCTGTTGCAGAGCCGCGAGGCAAAGGGAGTTTCCCTGGAAGAGGCCGCCGATATCACCAGGATCAGCAAGGCGTATATCGATGCCCTGGAGAAGGAGGATTTTGACAGGCTTCCCGGTCCTGCATACTGCAAGGGGTTTCTGAGGATCTATGCCGGCTATCTGGGGATATCCGCCGACGAGGCCGTTGCCAGATATGATATGAAGATGTCCGGCGGTGCGGCACCGGTCCGTCCTCCAGCAGATGAGAACCCGGTCCCCCAAGCGCAGAAAACTGGCCGCAGATGGGTGTTGCCGGTGATCCTGCTGTCTCTGGTGCTTCTGGTATCGATCTTTGTCGATACCAACCCGCGGCCACCGGTCAATCGCCCTGCGGTAAAGCCGGAAACAGCGCAAACCTCCCGGCCGGCGCCTGTGCAACCCCAGCCTTCCAGCAGCAAACCAGCCGCTGCTCCGGTAGCTGCTCCCGTGCAACAGACAAATGAAGCGCCAGTATCTGCCGCACCTGTTGCCGAGCCTCAAAAGGAAGGTCTGATCCTGAAATTGAAAGTAAACCAGGACAGCTGGCTGAATGTGGACATTGATGGCCGTCTTTCCAAGCAGTACGATCTCAAGGCCGGAGACCTGATCGAATGGAAGGCCGACAGCCTGATAACCATTGATATCGGTAATGCCGGCGGCGTTGAGGGCGAGGTGAACGGCAAACCCCTCGCGCCATTCGGGGCAGCGGGAAAAAAGGCACATGTAGTGATAAGGCCCGAAGGGGCGTCGATTCAGTAGATCGCCGGAAGCGCCTTGAGGGATGACACCAAAGGAGATATTGCATGCAATTGGTCTCGCGATGCCGTAAATGCGGCAGATCGATGAAAACCCAGCGGATAGACAATTATCGGGTAAAACTTACCTGCAGTTGCGGGTTCTCCGATTTCCGCGCCATGACCGAAAAGGTCAAGACCGTGAATCCGTTCATCAGCCGCGCCAGCTTCACGCCTTTTATCGAAAGCGAAAAAGAGAAGATGGTGCTCACCATGCAGCGGGCCAATCGCGAACATCTGGAAATCATTTCTCTTGAGGAGATCAGCATGCTGGTCTCTTCCGATTACGACCTGCCGGAGATCCTCCAGCAACTGGTGACCAAGGTTGCCGGGCAGCTGAAAGTGAGCGTTTGCAGTATCTACCTGATGGATGGCGACGAACTGGTTATGGCGGCGACCCATGGCTTCGACCCTTCGTTTATCGGCAAAATCCGGATCAGGATCGGCGAAGGGATCACCGGCACGGTTGCCAAGGATCGCCAGCATATCGCTCTGAGCCAGGCATCGCGCGATCCCCGGTACAAGCCGTTCACGGAACTGCAGGAAGAGAAATACAATTCCATGCTTTCCTATCCCATTGCCGACAAGAGCGCGGTGTATGGGGTAATCAATCTCAACTCCACTTCGATGAAAACATTCAACGAGGATGAGATCTATTTTGTGTCTATCATCGCCAATCTGATAGTTACTGCCGTCAAGCTGAGAAAGAAGGCAGCCGAAGCAAGCGGAAGCAATTGAGCAGGCTTGACACCCACAAGACCCGTGCTAGACTTAGCGATGCTATGATACAGTTTAGCCGGGAGCATATTGTGTCGAAACATTCAAAACGTATCCTTGTTGTGGATGATGAAGAGAATGCGCGTTACGGGCTGTCAAAGCTGCTTACCAACGAAGGGTTTACGGTCGACAGTGTCTCAAACGGTTTTGAAGCGCTCAATTTTCTGCGCCAGCAGGAAGTGAATCTCATTGTTACCGATATCAATATGCCGGAGATGAACGGCATCACCTTCCTCAAGGAACTGAACAAGAACTTTCCCAACAGCAATGTCATCATGATTACCGCCTATGGCGGCGTGGAGTCATATATTGAGGCGATGAACCTGGGTGCGTTCGAATACATCAACAAACCGGTAAAGATCGAAGAACTCAAATCGATTCTGAAAAAGATCTTCAAGGAGACCAGCCACTGAGGCGCTGGCGGTACGGAGCCTAATATGCAAAACTTTGATAAGATCCTGCTTGCAGTCGATTTTTCCGACAGTTCGATGAACGCCTGTGAATATGCTCTGGCTCTGGCAACTAAATTCGGCTCGAAACTGATCATTGTGCATGTGATCAACGAACCGGTAGACCTGCGCGGATTTTACGTGCCACATATCTCTTTCGATCGCCTGGAGCAGGAGATTGAGGAAGGTGCGCGCAAGATGATGGACAAGTTCGTCGCCAACTCTCTGGGTGGCTTTGCGAATTTCGAGACCCTGATTCTTTCGGGGATCCCGTACGAGGAGATCCTGAAAAAGTCCGAAGAGGAGCATGCCGATCTTATCGTTCTGGGGACTCACGGTCGCACCGGCATCGATCATCTTCTATTCGGCAGCACTGCCGAGCGTGTTGTCCGCACCGCCAAATGTCCGGTGCTGACGGTCCGTATGAGTTGACAACGATTTGACATTAATATCCGAAAGGTTTAAGGGCAGCCGATGCTGCCCTTTTCTTCGTTCTCTCCATTAATGAAAACCATAGTATCTCCAAAAAATCAGAATATACTGATCATTGACGACGAGAAGGTAATCCTCGATCTCACCTCCATCATTCTGCGGAACCGCGGCTACACGGTATACACCGCCGGAGACGCGGCCGACGGGTTTGATATCATCGAGACCCGCCATCCGGAGCTGGTGCTGCTCGATTACATGATGCCCGGAATCGATGGCCTTACCGCACTCAAAATCATCCGGGAGCGTTATCCCGATACCTATGTAATCATGTTCACCGGCAAGGGGAGTGAGGAGATTGCCGTTGAGCTCATGAAGGCGGGCGCCTACGACTATATTCTCAAGCCGTTCAATAATCAGGATCTCGCCGACCGGATCGAGAATGTCCTCAGGATTCGCCAAGTTGAAATCAGCAACCGGGAGCTGATAAAGGAAAAGGAACGGCTGCTGGGGGAGATCGAGCAATGGAACCGGCAGCTGGAGATCAGGGTTCAGGAGAAGACCGAGGCGCTGCAACGGGTCCAGGCGGAAAATGTCCAGGCCGAGAAGCTCGCGTCGCTCGGTTACCTCTCTGCCGGTGTTGCCCATGAAATCAGGAATCCCCTCAATTCGATCACGCTGTTCGTACAGCTGATCAAGTCCGGCATTGATGATCCCGAACTGTGCGGTTACGTGGACAAGATACTCAAGGAAGTGGACCGGATCGACACCATTGTGCGGAAACTGCTCGATGCCTCGAAACGGCCGCGGTTCGAGCTGAAGGAAGTGCGGATCGACCAGTTGATCGATCAGACCCTGGAGGCCTTCCGCCCCCAGCTCGATCAGAACAGGATTGTCGTCGAGCGCGATTTCCGCAATCTCCCGCCGGCCATTCAGGCCGATCCGTCCGAGCTGGAACAGATATTTGTCAATCTCTTTCTGAATTCCATCCACGAAATGCCGCAAGAAGGGCGGCTCAGGGTGCAGCTCGACCACGACGGCAAAGAGGTGGTCATCAGGGTCAGCGATACCGGCGGGGGGATACCGAAGGAAAACCTGGCCAATATTTTTGACCCATTCTTTACCACCAAGAACAAGGGGAGCGGCCTGGGACTATCGGTGGTCCTGAGAATAGTCAAGACCTATGGCGGCAAGATCGGCGTGGAGAAGAGCGACAAGACCGGGACAACCTTCTGTATTCTGCTTCCTCTGCCGGCTGCGGAATGATCGAGGTTTATTCATGAAAGAGCTGGCCCGGACCAAAGTGCTTCTGATCGATGATGACCCGCTTTTCCTCCGTTCTATGGGTAATACCTTTGAAGAGATGGGGTTTGACGTGATTACTGCCGGTGACGGCGTGGAGGGGTTGAAGGCGTATCTCGACAATCGACCCGACGTCGTCATTACCGATCTGATCATGCCCCGTATGGGTGGGGTCAGTACCTGCATGGAGATCACCAGACGGGCTTCGTCGGAGCACCAGCCGATCATCATTCTCATGACCTCGATGTTTCACGGATCTCCCCATGAACACGAACTCCCGGAGATGGGCGCCAAGGTTCACATCCCCAAATCAACTCCGCCGTTCGATGTTGTCATTATTGTGGAACAACTCCTGGAACGGGCCCGTTCGACAGAATCCGGTTCCTGAATCCGATGCTGTTTCTGCTGCGTAATCTCATCGTACCGCTCGGCACCGACGAATCGCTGATACCGGCGCTTCTGGCCGTTCGCCTCGGAATACCCCCAGCTGAAATACTCGAATGGCGCCTCCTGCGCAAGGGAATTGACGCCCGTCGCAAGGGACGGATATCTTTCGTGCTGACTGTGAGTTTCAGGGTGGCCGATGAAGAGCCGCTCTGCCGGCGTCACGAAGCCGACGCCGATTTCTCCGTGATCCCGGAAGAAGCCCCCAGCAGTTTCCCGCGGATTTCATCAGGAGAACGGATTGTCATTGTCGGGTCCGGGCCGGCCGGACTGTTTGCTGCGCTCCGGCTGGCCGATTACGGCCTTTCCGCCACGATTCTCGAGCGGGGCAAGCCGGTGGCCGACCGGCTTAAGGACGTGCAGGCGTTCTGGGGGAAGGGGACTCTTGACCCGGAGAGCAATGTGCAGTTTGGGGAAGGCGGGGCCGGAACCTTTTCCGACGGCAAGCTGACCACCAGGGTCAGGGACCCGCAGATCGGGTATGTGCTGCAACGAATGGTGGAGTTCGGCGCGCCGCCCGAGATCCGTTATCTGGCAAAACCGCATATAGGAACCGACCGGCTCCGGACCGTGGTCTCAAATATCAGGCGCTTTCTTGAGGATTCCGGTTGCCGGGTCAGATTTGGGACCTGCATGACCGACCTCATGATTTCCGCAGGAGGGTTGCGCGGAGTTATAGCCAACGGCTCCGAGGAAATACCTTGCGATTCCGTGGTGCTCGCTCCGGGCAACAGTGCCCGGGATACCTATCGGATGCTTGCGCGGCAGGGGGTACAGCTGGAGCTGAAACCTTTCGCAGTAGGAGTTCGTGTGGAACACCCCCAGGAGCTGATCAACAGGATCCAGTACGGCCTCCCTTCGCATCCGCAGCTCCCGCCTGCAGACTACGCCCTTGCCTTCAATGACCCGGCCACCGGACGCTCTGCCTATTCGTTCTGCATGTGCCCGGGTGGGGTGGTGGTTGCCGGCGCTTCAGAAGCGGGCGGGGTGGTGACAAACGGGATGAGCAACCATCTCCGCAACTCACCCTGGGCAAACAGCGCGCTGGTGGTAACGGTAGGAAGAGACGATTTCCCCGGCGGCTCTTCGCTTAGCGGGGTATTGTTTCAGCGGGATCTGGAAATGAAGGCCTTTGCCGCAGGCGGCGGAGGGTTCCATGCGCCGGCCCAGAATCTAATGTCATTTATGGGGCAGGTCACGCAAGGTTGTACCAGAAGCAGCTACCGTCCCGGGGTGGTCGAAGCCGATCTCAGCGCCATTCTCCCCGGCTATGTCGTTACTACCCTCAGAAACGGAATCCGTAGTTTCGAGCGAAAGATGCGTGGTTTTATGACTAGCGAGGCCACTCTGGTTGGGGTCGAGACCCGTACTTCGGCGCCGGTGCGGATCGTACGGGGTGGCGACCAGCAAGCCGCCGCTGTCAAAGGGTTGTATCCTGCCGGTGAAGGGGCCGGATACGCGGGCGGCATCATGAGCGCCGCCCTGGACGGCATCCGGGTGGCGGATGCGATCGCCGCCCGAATCACGAGCTGATCATCCCCTCCTATTTCGCAATCTTTCCGACAAGCTTAGAAAGAATGACGATCGCGTCTCCGGTATCTACCTTGGCGTTCGGTTTAGAAACCCCGTTAACAACCGGCGCCACATCCAGACGGGACTTTTGCTCATTAGTAAGTTGAATTTTACCGATGGACGCCTGTACTGCGAGGGTGGCGTCAACTATGGTCAAATTCTCGGTTGCCGGCGCTGGGGCAGGAGCATTGTTCGGCAGGGTAATGGCTACTGTTGCAGTGCTGGCAGCGGAAACATTGCCGCTGGCGTCCTTGACCCAGGCATAGGCAGTTTTGGCCCCGGCAGAACCGAAGGTGATGCTTGTAGGTATCGAGGCGCTCCAGCCGGCGGCATCGGCAGAAGGAGGAGTGCTGCTTTCCGTGATCATGTAGCCGGTAACGGCCACGTTGTCGGCCGCAGTAAGCCCTGTAACCGGTACTGTAAGTGAAGCTGCCGTTGCAGGGAGGGTGAATGCGCTGATGGTCGGCGCGGTCTTATCCTGCAGGGTAATGATTACTGCGGCAGAACTCGCTGCAGAGACATTGCCGCCGGCATCCTTGACCCAGGCATAGACGGTTTTGGCCCCGGCAGAACCGAAGGTGATGCTGGCCGGCGCCGAGGCGCTCCAGCCGGCTGCTCCCGCGGCGGGGGGCGTGGCACTTTCGGTGATCATGAATCCCGTTACGGCCACATTGTCGGTTGCCGTAAAACCAGCTACCGGTACGGTCAGCGAAGCTGCCGTTGCCGGGAGGGTGAATGCGCTGATGGTCGGCGCGGTCGTGTCAGCTACCTGGTTGGCCACGGTTACTGTCACGGTGGAAGAGTTAGCGATGTTACCCTTATTGTCCGAAGCCCTGGCGGTCAAGATGTAGCTGCCGTTTGCCACTGATCTGGTGTCCCAGGTGAAGTTGTACGGGGCGGCATTGCCGGCGAACAGGAGGACCCCGTTGGCGTAGATCTCAACCATGCTGACCCCGACATTGTCGACTGCATTGGCTTTTATTGTAATTCCTCCGCTGACTACGGCATTGTCGGCCGGTGCAGTTACTGCGACTGTCGGCGGGATTGTGTCGTTCAGGACTGTCACGGTTTTGCTCGACTGACTGACATTGCCGGCCGCGTCATAGGCCTTGGCCATGAGGGTGTAAGCCCCTTGAGGCAGGGTTGAGGTGTCCCAGGAATAGAGATAGGGGGATGCGGTGTCAGCCCCCTTTAGCTGATTATTTATATAGAACTCGACCTTGGTGACGCCGACGTTATCATCGGCGCTGACATTGATTGAAACGGTTCCGCTCACATTGTTCGCATCTGCAGGAGAGGTTATTTCCACAGTGGGGGGTGTGATTTCGGCAACTGTCAGGACATTGGACATGCCGCTTTCCATATCCGCGGTGTTATACGCCGTGACTGCGAAGCGGTATGATTTCCCAGGATCAAGACCATTGATGGTTGCCGTGGTCCCGTTCTGTACGACAATCGGGGTAACTCCGTCTAGCGATGCGGAGTGTTCTGCGTAATATACCTTGTACCCGGCCAGGTCGGTCTCGGTGTTCGGATCCCACTGCAGTTTGACGCTTGCTGCAGAAGCGGCGGAACTCATGCTCAGGGAAAGAATGGCCGCCAGTACCGAATTGACGAGCATTTTTTGTAAACGGATTCCATGCGTTATCTGGCCGGGACGTGCGTACCCCTCTTCTACCAGGACCTCGCCGAGTTTTTTCCGGGACAATGCCTGTTTGGAAAGGGCTTTTTCCAGCTGTTCTCTGGAGATATGGCCTGTGGCAACGAGCAGCTCCCCCAGCCTTAACGGGCCCGGGGTTTTTTCCGTCTGGTTCTGTTGAAAGTCGAGCAGGGCGGCGAGCTGCCGTTCCGTGAGCATGCCGAGGCGGGTAAAGATCTCGCCCAGTTTTTCTCCGGTTCTCTTCTGCTCGGAGATTGCCTGATCGAGCTGGTCACCGGTAATCCGCCCCGATTGCACCAGCAGTGCGCCCAGCAGTTGCCGCTCTCCGGCAGCGATCCTGACGGCATCTTCGAGGTGGCTGAGATGCTCCTGCACCATCAGCGGCGCGTTGACATCCCTTGCCTTGAGAACTCCCATCCTGACCAGGACCTGGCCTAGGAGTTCTTTGGTCTGTTTCTGTTCATCAAGGGCACGTTCGAGATCGCTTCGGGAAAGGAATCTGCCATCAAGCAGAATCTGCCCGATATGTCTTTTGATCATCTGTCGCATCGTTGATGTCCCCCTTCTCGTCACAAATGAAGGAATCATAATATTGAAAAATAGTATATCATATTACCGCCATTTAGCTTGTTAATAAAGTTTTGGGATGGAAAAAAATTCACCCAATAGTGTAACCATCGAAATATCCAAAGGTCTTATTCGTCGCTAGATTTTGCAACCGGTGATGCAGATCACTTTCTTCGGCCAGGCCGCCCAGTCATCCGCCTTTGTGTTTCCGGCTGTTTTGTGGTATTTAACCGTATCAAGGCGGTTGTGCCGCCGGTGACGTTCGACGGACTCCTGTCCGTTTGAAGAATGGGGAATGACGTGACTAAGAAATTTGTTTCCGGAATAAAAGATCGCGACCCGGTCGATTCGATCTTTCTGGTCAAGGACAAGATCGCTGCAATGGCCAAAAACGGCAAACCTTACATGAATCTCAGGCTGATGGACAAGAGCGGCGAGATCGAGGCCAAGGTCTGGGACAATGTGGACGAACTTGGAGCCGTATTCGACAAGGACGACTTTATTGCGGTTCGCGGCAAGGCGACTGTGTATCTGGGCAAAATGCAGCTGGTTGTAGCCGATCTGAAACGGATACCGGAAAGCGCGGTCGAACTTGCCGATTTCCTGCCAATGACAGCCCGTGATATTGCCGAGATGGAACGGGAGCTCGGGACGGTTGTGTCATCCATAACGGATCGGCATCTCCGCCTGCTCATGGAGGCGTTCCTCGGTGACGCCGGTTTCATGGCCGGTTACCGGATCGCACCGGCGGCCAAGGGGATGCATCATGTCTATCTCGGCGGGTTGCTTGAACACTCTCTGGCGGTCGCCAGGCTGGTCGATACGATAGCGCCGCTTTACTCCCCTCTCAACCGCGACCTGCTGATCGCCGGCGCCCTCCTGCACGACATCGGCAAGGTGCGGGAGATGGCCTACCTCCGCTCCTTTGACTATACGGACGAGGGAAAACTGATCGGCCACATCACCATCGGGGTTGAGATGATCCAGGAGAAGGTTTCCGGGATCGCCGGTTTCCCGGCCGAAACAGCTATCCTTCTGAAACATATGATACTGTCGCATCACGGCCAGTACGAGTACGGCTCGCCGAAACGGCCCAAGACAATCGAAGCAACGATCCTCAACTACCTCGACGACCTCGACGCCAAGATCAACGGTATCCGCACCCATATCGGCAGGGAGCCGGACAGCCAGTCGCGCTGGAGTTCCTACCACAAACTGTACGACCGGTATTATTTCAAGGATGCTACCGATTATTCCCAGGACGATCTGGACGCTGATCCGGATCCGGTGCCAGTGCCGAAGCCTGTTGAGAATACGCCCAAGCCGGTGGAAAGGGAGAAAAAAGGGTTCCACAATAACCCTTTCGAGAAGCTGAATAACGAAAACCTTGATCTCTTTTGAGGGCTGCGGTGTCAACTGCTGAAATTAACCGGATCGTGTTAAGTCTGCTGGCGTTGTTTGCGGCTCTGGTTACCATTGTATCCTGCAGCAAGCCGGCTGAAATGCATAAGAAGACGGAGGGAAAATCAATGTCTGATTTGATGGAAACGCTGGTCGTCGGCTCTCTGGGGGTCAACTGTCTGGTGATCGATTGCGGTAATGGCGATGGGATTGTCGTGGATCCCGGCGCGGAACCGGGCAGGATTCTCGATGCCGTGAAGCGGCGCAAGCTCAATATCGTCCGGGTGATAAACACCCATGGTCATTTCGATCATATCGGCGGTAACAAGGCGGTGCTGGAGGCTACCGGGGCAAAGTTGATGGTTCATGCTGCGGATGAACCGCAGCTGGCCAGGGCGGTCGAGGTCTCCAACATGTATGGCCTGAAGGCAGATAACTCGCCGCTGCCGGACAAGCATCTGGAGGACGGCATGGTTATTAACGTCGGGACCACCGCCATCAGGGTGATCCATACCCCCGGCCACACACCGGGCGGTTGTTCACTCTACCTGGCGGATCGGAACCTGGTTATCACCGGCGATACCCTTTTTGCCGATTCGGTCGGCCGCACCGATCTTCCCGGCGGTTCGCACGAAGCGCTGATTACATCGATAAAAAACAAGCTTTTTACCCTACCTGACGATACCGTCGTGATTCCGGGGCACGGCCCCTCAACCACCATCGGCAGGGAAAAGCGGGACAACGAATGGCTGAAATAGGCCGGAAACGGCTATCGGGGGCTGGAGATGCTTGAGGCAAAAACGGTAATTCTGGGGGTAACCGGCGGGATTGCCGCCTACAAGGCGGTTGAACTGCTGCGGTTGTTGAAAAAGACTGGAGTCGATGTCCATGTCGTTATGACCAAAGCCGCTACCGAGTTCGTCGCCCCTCTCACATTTCAGACCCTTTCCGGCCATCCAGTAAATCTCGATCTGTTCAACCTGATATCCGAGCAGGAGATCGGGCATATCTCTCTTGCCGATCGGGCCGACCTGTTCCTGATTGCGCCGGCCACCGCCAATTTCATCGGCAAGGCCGCAAACGGCATTGCCGACGACCTGCTCACCACTACGGTAATGGCTACCAGGGCGCCGGTTCTGATCGCACCGGCCATGAACTGCAATATGTTCGAGAATCCGATCTATCGGGAAAACGAGCAGAAATTGCGGCAACGCGGTTACCGTTTTGTTGACCCCGTAACCGGGCAGCTTGCCTGCGGCTGGGAGGGGAGCGGTAAGATGCAGGAGCCGGCCGTCATCTGTGAAGCTGCAATCGCTCTACTCTCGGAACAGGATCTGGCTGGCGAAACCGTGCTGGTGACCGCCGGCCCCACTCGGGAAGAGATCGACCCGGTACGGTTCATCAGCAACCACTCCTCCGGTAAAATGGGGTATGCCATTGCCCGGGCAGCCTGGCGCCGGGGAGCCAGGGTCATACTGGTAAGCGGTCCGTCAGCGCTCGCGCCGCCGTATGGCGTTGAGACAGTGCTTGTCACGACAGCTGTCGAAATGCGGGATGCGGTGATGGCAAGGCTTGACGAGGCGAGCATTGTAGTGAAGTCTGCTGCGGTGGCTGATTACAGGCCGGTAAGCAGAGCCGGATCAAAGGTCAAAAAGGATACCGGAGCCCTTTGTATCGAACTGGAGAAAAATCCGGATATCCTGACCGAGATAGGCAGGGCAAAACAGGGGAAAATTTTAGTGGGTTTTGCGGCCGAAACAGACGACTTGCTGGCCAACGCCGGGAAAAAGCTCACAGCAAAAAATCTTGATATGATTGTTGCCAACAATGTCAGTGAACCAGGGGCCGGGTTCGACATCGACACCAATATCGTCCGGATCCTGTATCCGGGTGGGAAGATCGAAGAGCCCGGGTTGATGTCCAAGGACGATCTTGCCGGTTTGATCTTGGATCGGGTGCTTGGATTGAAGAATTAGCTGCGGACGGCCGAAATCCGACGTCAGGCTGCAGCGAGGATCTCCCGAAGCAGGTCCGGGTCGCAGATCGCCCCGCGGAGCTTGGCGCCGATCTCATCAACCTGAGAGGTAGCGTCGTCTTTGGATATTTTTCCGCTCCGGTAAAGCAGCCGCAGATTCTTCCTGATCCCTTCGGCAGCGGCAATGGCGCGTTCGCCGGTTGGGTCCGCTACCAGATAACACGATCCTTCTAGATCGCCGAGCAGATCAAGGACTGCTGTTTTTGAGAGTTCGAGAAATTCGTCGCGGTGGTTCTCTTCAAGGCTGAACCGCGACGTCTCGTTGAGTTTCTTGATTGCCAGCTGCCACTTCTCCAGCCGGCTCAACAGCATGATGGAGTTAAATATCTTCTTGTTGGTTCCGAATGAAAAAAGGGTGCTCGCCACGGTGTTCCGCAGCAGTTCGTCGTTGTCCTCGAAATGGTCGCGCGCCACTTTGCCGCCGGTTTCCCAGATTTCGCGATCAATGAAGCTGTCGAATCTGACTTCCCAGTAGGCGTGTTTCAGGGTGAGGGTCGAGAAACTCCCGATGGTCTGGAGCGGGACGTAGTAATTATGCGCGATCGTGTCCGCTGCCAAATGGGCCAGATAACCATAGGCGCAGGCCAGTTGAGGGGGAGTTGACGCACGGTCGAGGACCTTCTTGCCGATGCTCCACCGGTGGCAGTTGAGCAGGAAATGGGTGAACTTTTTCCCTACAGTGATATCGGCAGCCAGGCAGCCGTAAAGGAAATCGTTCGGGAATGCCCCGATAGCCGAACCAACGGCAGTCGGCAGCAGCGACAGATTGTTGAGTACGAATTGGCCGAGCAGCAGGTGGGTTCCTCCCCCCCAGGCAAATGCGGAAGAGGGTATGGCCAGAACTGCGAGCAGCGCAAACAGGAGAGCGTGCATGTCTTCTACCTTAATGCAAAATAGCGGGAATGTAAAGGAAGCTGTCCAACCTGCCGAAGAAGCCGAATCAGTACTTGCCTCGGTCAGGGCATATCTTGTTGACCTTCAGGAAAGCGGGATTGACGAGCTGCCGCTCGCCGCTTCGCCACTGGTATCGGCAGCCGAGCGGGATATGCTGCTCGGCCCCCCGCCGGAACTGTTGTCTGGGGAAGAGATTGTCGAGACACTCGACTCGATACGTTCCGATCTCGGTGATTGTCACCGCTGCCAGTTAGGCGCCACCCGTACCAGTCTGGTGTTCGGAGTCGGCAATCCCAATGCACGGCTGGTCTTTGTCGGCGAGGGGCCGGGTCGCGACGAGGATCTACAGGGAGAACCGTTTGTCGGGGAGGCGGGCAAGCTCCTGACCCGAATCATCGAGGCAATGGGGTTGAAGAGAAGCGATGTTTACATCTGCAATGTCATTAAATGCCGTCCGCCGCAGAATCGCGACCCGCTTCCGTCAGAAATCGAGGCCTGCTCTTCGTTTATGCTGCGCCAGGTCAAGGCGATCAACCCCCTGATGATAGTGGCTCTGGGCAAGTTCGCCGCCCAGACCCTGCTGGCTGCGAAAACTCCGATCTCGAAGCTCCGCGGGACTTTTCATGACTATCACGGCATCCCGCTGATGCCGACGTTCCACCCGGCTGCGCTGCTGCGCGATCCGGCGCTCAAGCGCGAAGTCTGGGAGGACATGAAGCAGGTGATGAAAAAGATGGGGATTGAGCCTCCGCTACAAAAGGGCGGTGCGTCTGACGGCAGTACGAAACCGTGAACTACATCGCTGACCTCCATATCCATTCCCCGTATTCCAGAGCGACCAGCAAGGAGAGCAGTCTGGCCGGGCTGGCCGGATGGGCCGGAATCAAGGGGATCAATGTCGTCGGGACCGGTGATTTTACCCACCCCGCCTGGTTCGGCAAACTGCAGGAGGAACTGGAACCGGCGGAAGCCGGTTTCTTTCGTCTGAAGGATAGCCGATCCGTTGTTGCCCCTCTGGCCGGGATTTCGCTGCCGGAACAGCCGGTCCGTTTCATGCTCTCCGCCGAAGTGAGCTGCATCTACAAACGGCACGGCCAGGTGCGCAAGGTGCACAACCTCCTGTATGTCCCGGATTTCGCCTCCGCCGGCCGGATCAACGCCAGGCTGGCTGCGATCGGCAACGTGGTGTCGGATGGCCGTCCGATCCTCGGCCTTGATTCCCGAGATCTGCTGGAAATTGTCCTGGAGGAGGCGCCGGAAGGTTTCCTGGTGCCGGCCCATATCTGGACGCCATGGTTTTCCCTGTTCGGATCTAAATCCGGATTCGACTCGATCGAAGAGTGTTTCGGCGACCTGTCCATGCACATCTTTGCCCTTGAGACCGGCCTGTCGTCCGACCCGGCCATGAACCGGCTGATCTCGGGGCTCGACCGGTTTGCTCTGATCTCCAATTCCGATTGTCATTCCCCGCAGAAGCTCGGGCGGGAGGCCAATCTCTTCAGTACCGGCTTCGACTATTTTTCCATGAGGGATGCCATTCGGGGGAACAGGCGCGAGACCTTCAGCGCCACGATTGAATTCTTCCCCGAAGAGGGGAAGTACCATGCCGACGGTCATCGTGACTGCCGGGTTTGCCTGGAACCGGTTGAGTCGCGCTGGCTGAACGGTCGCTGTCCGGTTTGCGGCCGGGCGCTCACTATTGGGGTGCTCCATCGGGTCATGGAGCTGGCCGATCGGGATGAACCGCGTCTCCCGGAAGATGCGCCCGCTGTCTTCAGCCTCATTCCGCTTCCCGAGATTATTTCCGAGATCCTGGGGGTGGGTGTTGCCTCGAAAAAGGTTGCCGGACAGTTTGCCCGGATCGTGGCCCGGTTCGGATCCGAGTTTGACCTGCTCCTCAAGACGGAACTGGATGGAATATCCCGGTTTTCTCCGGTTCTCGGTGAAGCTGTTGCCCGCATCAGGAACAGCAGGGTGATCAGGAGGTCCGGTTACGACGGCGAATTCGGGGTGATCAAGGTCTTTAGCGAGGAGGAAAAGAAAGAACTAATCGGGGCGTTTGGAGAAAATTAATCAAAGTCGAGGTATAATCGGTAAAAATCATTCTTCACATGCAAAGGAGCTCACCATGGCAATGATGCAGGAGTTCAAGGCGTTTGCTGTAAAAGGTAACGTGGTTGATCTGGCGGTTGGTGTCATCATTGGCGGTGCTTTCGGCAAGATCGTCACATCCTTTGTGAGTGATATCGTCATGCCGCCGTTGGGGATGCTGATGGGTAAAGTGAACTTTACCGACCTCTTCCTTGATCTGTCCGGGAAGGGGTTCACCTCTCTGAAAGCGGCCAAGGATGCCGGAGCGCCGGTTATCAGTTACGGGTTGTTCATCAATACGATTATCGACTTCGTAATAATTGCCTTCGTCATTTTCCTGGTCATCAAGCAGATCAACCGGTTCAAAAATGAGCCTGCTCCGGCTCCGCCAAATACCAAGGAGTGCTCTTTCTGCTGCTCGTCCATTCCCCTCGCGGCGAATCGCTGTCCACACTGTACGTCGCAGCTGGAATAGGCGGGCAACTGGATTGCTGCCATTACGTCAAAGAAAACAGCTTGATTCCCGAGGTGTCTGATGAACGATTCCCCCCTGGCGCATCCGTTTGCGCATCCAATCCTGATCGTTGACGACGACAATTTCATGAGAACCATCATCGAAGCGGGCCTCAAGGCCGCGGGTTATCAGGTTGTGGTCGCCCGTAACGGTCATGAGGCGCTGGAGACCTTCCGGAGCGGTTATTACCCCATCGTGATGACTGACTGGGTAATGCCGGAGATGGACGGCCTGGAACTGTGCAAGGCAATTCGTGCCGACGATAGCGGTCGCTATACCTATATCATCCTCCTTACCTCTCAGGGGTCGAAAAACGATCTCATTGCCGGGCTGGACGCTGGTGCCGACGAATACCTGGTCAAGCCGCCCCATCAGCAGGAGCTGCTGACCCGGCTGAAGACCGGGCGGAGGATCATCGAACTGGAAAGTAAGCTCAACGATTTTGCCCGGCAGGTTGAAAGCCTGTCGCTGGTGGATTCTCTGACAGGGGTATTCAACAAACGTTACATGGAGGAGCGGATTCCTTCGGAGATAAAACGAGCCTACCGGTACGGCCGGGCTCTTTCGGTTATCATGATAAGCATCGATTGCCTTGACCGGTTTGTAACTGCCGGCGGTTACCTGGCCGGCGACAATCTGCTCAAGGGCACTGCCGGCTGCCTGACCGAGTCGGTTCGCAAAGAGATCGACTGGATCGCCCGGTCCGCTGAGGACCGGTTCGTGGTGGTGCTTCCGGAAACAGATGCCCAGGGGGCCATGATCCTTGCCAAAAGACTCAGGATCAGGATTGCGTCACAGGTTGCGGGGAGTCAGGAACAGGAACACAAAGTGACGGCGAGCCTTGGTGTTGCCGGTTTCACCCCATCCGGGGAAAAGGAAGGTTTTTCCATGCAGATGTTTTTTGCCAAGGCGGAAGAATGCCTGCAACAGGCGCTTGCCGAGGGTGGTGATGCGATCAAAGGGGTACAGATCAAATAGTTTCGGCTTCGCTTATAAATCCGGAGGATTTATCGGTGAGGAGTCACTAAAAAGTCCATCTGCTGCGTTACGCTCAACCTTCGTCACTGCGACGTAGCCTCCGGCTACGACTCATTCCTCAGAATACGCTACGCCTTGCAGCTGGAGCTTTTTGCTGTGCCGTGATTGATGATTATTACTGTTTCATCGGGAGATATGTCGATGTATGAAGAGTTGTATGAGAGGCCGGTGAATTCCGGAGCGGAGATCCCGTTCCGGCTCCCCGGCTGGATTGCCTGCGCCCCTTTCGAGGAGTATCTGGAGATGACCATAGAGGAGGCCGGGGAGGGGAGGGCGCTCCTCTCCATGCCGTTCAGGGTGAAGCATAGCCAGGGGAAAGGGTTGATGCACGGCGGGGCAGTGACTGCGCTTGCCGATACTGCCGTTGCCATGGCAATCAAGAGCCTGCTTCCAGAAGGGACCAACTTCGTGACCACCGAGCTGTCGCTCAAGTTCCATGCCGCGGTCTCAGGCGGCGGCATAACGGCGGTGGCCACTGCGGAGCGGCTCGACGAGAGGACCTTCCGCGGTGTGGCGGAGCTGTTCGATCTTCAGGGGGTGAAGGTGGCGACGTTCAATTCAATGTTCAAGATTCCTCGATCAAAGCTCTAGCTCGGCCTTGACGATCTCCAGGTAGGCGCGGATGCTGCTGGCGCTTTCCAGTGACAGGGCGTGCGCCGCGACTTCACGGGCTGTTTCCCGCGATACCTTTCGGACCACCTGCTTGATGACCGGGATCGACGGTGCGGAAAGACTGAAATCCGTAATCCCCATCCCCAGAAGCAGTACCGCAGCAATAGGTATGGCCGCCATTTCCCCGCAGATCGATACCGATTTTCTTTCACTGGTCGCCACTTCCGCAACACGGTTGATGGAGTGGAGCACCGCCGGGTGGAACGGGTCGTAGTACCGCTTCACCTTGGCATTATTCCGGTCGGCCGCCATGGTATACTGGATGAGATCGTTCGTGCCGATACTGAAGTAATCCACCTCATGGATAAGGATGTGGGCGGTTTGCACTGCAGCCGGGAGTTCGATCATGATGCCCAGCTTCATGTCGCGGGAAAACGGGATTCCGCTGCGATTCAGCTCCAGACACACCTCGCCGATTATCTCCTTGATCTGCCGTATTTCGTCGATTCCGGATACCATCGGGAACATCAGGCTCGCATTGCCGTGGACCGATGCCATCAGTACGGCCGCCAGCTGGTCCCGGAAAATATCCTGCCTTTCGAGCGATACCCTGATGGAACGCCACCCCATGAACGGATTGTCTTCCTTCGGATATTCGAAATACGGGAGCCCTTTGTCGCCGCCGATGTCGAGGGTCCTGATGTTGACCGGCAAGCCGTTGAACCCTTCCAGGATCTTTTTGTAGATCTCGAACTGTTCGCTCCGGTTGGGAAACGACTTTCTGGCCATGTACGGAAATTCGGTCCGGTAGAGGCCGACTCCTTCCGCTCCGTTGGCCAGCGCCACCCGGATGTCGGACAAGAGCCCGATGTTTGCCCTTAAATGCATCCGGCACCCATCGGTTGTTATTGCCGGCAGATCCCGCATCCCTTCCAGTTCGCGCTGCCGCTGACTGTGGTCCCTCTGAAGCCGCTCGTATTCAGTCTTTATTCCGGAATCCGGGTTGATGTATATATGCCCGGATGTGCCATCGATTATCACCTCGTCTCTGGGGCCGACCTTTTTCAGAAGCCCTTCGATGCCAAGCACTGCGGGGATGCCTAGCGAGCGGGCCATGATTGCGGCGTGGGAGTTAATGTCCCCTTTTTCGGTTATTATGCCGAGTACCCTGTCGGTATTGAGGGTTGCCATGTCCGAAGGGAGGATGTCGTCGGCAACAATGATCCTTTTGTCGCGGAGCCGGGTGCGGGACTCTTTTCCTTCCAGGCAGTCTATGATCCTGCGGCCGATGTCGAGCATATCCGCTGACCGCTGCCGCAGATACGGGTCTTCCATTTGTGAGAAGGCCGCCACATAATGATCGACAACACCCTCAACCGCCTTGATTGCCCCGCAGTCGGTGTCGATCGCTTCAAGTATCCGTCCCGTCACACCACGGTCTTCCATTATCATCAGGTGAGAGTGGAAGATGGCGGCATCCTCCTTGGAGAGTGTCGAGGCTACGCGCTTCTCCATGTAGAGGGTCTGAATCTTGGCCTTTTCCAGTGCTACCAGAAAACGTTTTTTCTCTTCGGCGCGGGGGAGAATCTTGATTGCGGCTCTCGCCCCTTTGCGTCCCCCCTGGTGATTGAGTATGTACAGTTTGCCCCAGCTGAAACCCGGCGACGCCGGCGAGCCGGTTATTGATTGGCGTTGGCCTTTGCCACCTTTTGCTGCCTGGCGTTCCCGTTCGACCGCTTCCTGTTGCGCCTTCGCCAGTTCGCGCTCGAAAAACGCCCGTTCCTCTTCCTTGGTACGCACCGAATCCAGCAATTTTGCGTTAATTACGATGCTGGAGATCTGGTAGGCGATCGTTGCAATTGTGCTGATTTCGTGCTGGGTAAAGATTCTTGCTTCCCTGGTCTGGACGACAATGACGCCGACTGGCGTTTTCCTTTCAAAGAGAGGCACTCCCAGGAACGAGGCAAACTTCTCCTCCCCGGTTTCCTTGAAATATTTAAAGCGCGGATGGTCGGGGGCGTTCTCGATGTTTACCACGCCCCGGTGCTCGATCACCAGACCGGTGAGCCCCTCGGATATCTTCATGGTGATCTTGCCGATTGATGTTTTGGATAACCCTTTTGAAGCTTGCAGGGTCAGGGTCTCACCATCGTTTTCCAGCAGGTAGATGGAGCAGACTTCGGTGTTCATCCGCTTGGCCACCAGGTTGACGATGTTGTCGAGGGTTTCCTGGAGGTCGTGCGAGTGGAGTATCAGTCCGCTGATGTCTTCTAGGGTGCGCAGCCCGATGGCTTCATGTTCGTGGTGCATGTCGGTCCCTGATCCTGTTGTAATCATTATCAGTATAACCACAGAATGCCGAAGTGAAAGAGGGTGACGAGATTTTTTTGGGGCCGTGGTGGCGTCCGGGTTTCGATTCTGGTATAGTTCGGGCACCTATAGATAAAAGGAGACAATAATCATGGGGGCTACGTTTGAAGAGTGCCTTGCTCAAGGGATATCGCTGGCGGAAGCGGGAGACAATGCCGGCGCGGTTCGCGAATTCAGCCGTTGCACCGAACTGGAGCCGACCCGTTCGGAAGGGTACTGCTATCTCGGAGAGTCGCTTGCCGCGTTAGGCAAGTCCGATGAGGCCATTTCCGCCTTGAAGCAGTCGATATCGCTTTCACCTGATGTCGATGCCTTGATTGCCCTCGGTGACCTCTATTTTGAGGTTGGGGATCATAAACAGGCCATTCAGCAGTATAAGAAGGTGGCAGAGGTCGACCCCAAAAATGCCGACGCCTATG
This sequence comes from Geobacter sp. OR-1, assembly GCF_000813145.1. GTDB lineage: Bacteria > Desulfobacterota > Desulfuromonadia > Geobacterales > DSM-12255 > Geoanaerobacter. The sequence goes on from NZ_BAZF01000031.1 coordinate 26,358, forward strand.
TGAACATCGGTCTTGTGTACAGTAAAATGGAACGGATTGACGAGGCGATCAAGGCTTACGAGGCTGCTCTGGAAATTGAGCCCGACAACGTCTTTGCCTACAATGCGATCGGAGATGCCTGGTATGGTCAAGGTGAAAAGGAAAAGGCCATTGCCGCTTTCAGGAAAGGGATCGAGGTCGATCCCGAGGATGCAGCGGCACATTTCAACCTTGGCGAACTGTATTACGACATGGAGGAGTTTGACGAGGCCGAGAAGGAATGCCTGGAAGCAGTAAGTCTCGATCCCGAGTTTACCCTTGCCTACCTGACTCTTGGCAGTCTTTGTATGGACCGGGAGAGGGTTAAGGATGCGATCAAGTATCTGGAACTTTACCTGCGGTACGAGAAGTCGCCGCAAGCAGAGGAGATGGTCGCCGAGGTGAAGGCGGTGCTGGAGGGGTTGAGGGCGGAACTGCCCTGATTCATCTTGACGTTTCAATTGTCATATTTTCGGGTAAACTGATAAGAAGATCATTACGAAAAAAGGAGACGGAGATGAAAGACAGTGATAAGACAGTTATGGTTGGAGCCTTGATGCTTGTGGCCGGAGGGATCATGGGGGCTGGCGTTGCGTTGCTCTATGCTCCCCAGTCCGGCAAGAAGACCCGTCAGGACATAGCTCGTTATTCGCGCAAGGCCAAGCGCAGGGCCGAAGATATCGTGGATGACTTCACTGAGAGTGTTTCCGAGCTGACTGAAGCAGTGAGCGAGAAGGCGTCGGAGATACTGGACAAGGGGAAGGATGTCGCCCAGGATGCCAAGCGTGAGCTGCTACGGGCGATTGAAGAAGGTCAGCACAAACTGGAAAAACAAAAGAGCCGGCTTTCTAAAATCATCGGCTGAGTTATCGGCTCCGATGTGCGGACGAGAGAGGGAGTTGTCTGTTTAGCCCTCTTTTTTCCGGCAGTTGCGGTTTTTTGTCGGACATGAAGATGTCCCCGTAATATGCGGTGACTTCTTCCTTGGTATCGTCTGTGTCGCTCATCAGGGCAATTGCGCCTATCTCCGGCGGATCTTCGCCGAAAATCTTTCTGTAATCATCCATAATGTTTCGCTCTTCCCTGACCCACTGCCCGACTTTTTCGTTGCCGGATTCTACTGCGACAATCATGGCGTTACTGGTGTAGGGGCTGGGGTGGATCGACTCCTTTGGCATTCTGGAAGCCCATACATAGGTAATTGCCCTCATTCGCCAGAATGACCTGGGAAAGACCACATAGACTCTGGCGGCAAAATCGTCCCCATCCTTCCTGCTGATATCTTCCTTGGTTATCAGGTTGTTGACTTTCCATGACCAGCGGAGAATCGGGGACTTTTTTGCGTCAATATTTATTTTCTTGATAAGACCGGACGCCGCTTTGACGCTGTGCGCCTTGAGAA
>NZ_BAZF01000030.1 GCF_000813145.1 Geobacter sp. OR-1
GACATCACCTCCTCCGCTGGTTTTGTGTTCTTTATGGCTCCAGCAGACCGCTAACCGTTTTAAGATGGAGCCTTTGTCTTGGTGAGAGCATACCGGCGACGGGTTTATTACCGACCGGTGCAGCACTTAGTGACCTGGTTAGTTTAGCAACTCATTCTTGCCAAAATGCACAAGGTTTTTTTGCACGGCACTTACAGGCATTCTCCGCAAAATATACAAATACTTTGAAAGTGTAAATTAAAATTTTCCAGTAAAACAAAGGCGAGAGCATCCTGCCATACGAAACATCAAAACCTTTCGATGACCAATTAATACAGCTCGGAATAACCAGCATCCCCCTTACATTTGACCCCTCCCGCTCGTGCGGTACACTTTTACCAGGGAAGAACGGTTATCGGCTCCCGGATTCGCCCGTCACGCCAGCCAACACGATAATAACCGCAACTAATTATGAGAGTAATCAACGATATAACCGCCATTCTCACCGTGATGTGGACCACCTGGAAGCATATCTTCCGGCGGCCGGTCACCATCCAGTAGGGAAATTAGGGAGAAATTAGGGACACTCCCCAGTTTTCCTCTAAATACGGGGAGTGTCCCTAATTCCTTCTGAGTTAGATCTCGCCTGTAATGATTTTGTTCAGAATCAAACCAGCCACTATCGCCACAGCACCGGCAACTGCCATCAAAACGCCAACATTATAGCTATTATTCATTTCTCTAAGCTTCTCGTCTGTTCGGTTGTAATTCAGTTGTGGAATCTTCTGGTCGAACTTCAGATTGTATTCTCCTCCTGCTACGTTGACAGACCCGACAGCACACATTCCTCCGACAAATGCAACCACAACCCCTGACCACAACAAGAGGGTTCCATATCTCGCACTTGTTATCGCAGCAACTCCCGCCATTACCGCAAAAATCGCCCCATCAATTATTGTTATAGCTTTTATTGCTTTTGTCATGTTTTCCGATTCTATGCCTTTGTTAACAGATTGTACGCTAGTGGAAAACTTACAAGCCAAAATGCGAAACCTACGAAAACCAATGCTGCTTCAGCAAATACCCATTTCAAAGCACCTGTGCCTGAGTATCCGCGCCATCTTGGGCGATGAAGGCCAAACGAAAGAAGAGTTATAATTGCCTCTCCTGTCCAAAATAAGAACCAACCAAGGATGACGGCAAAGATAAATTTAAGAACTTCCTTGAGGAAATCCTCAGCAATGCTTCCCATTCTGTTTTTTCCTTATTGTGTCATCTAATGCCAAAAGCCTGACCGGCAGGCTCTTAAGGCCGGTCTTGGCGCTAGTTGAACTGACCTATCGGCTTTCTCCCCACCTGACTCTATGTGACCCACTACCTGTGTTAATACTGTAGCCATGGGAACGGCCCCATTCTTCTGCTGCTGTATGTAAGGCTGCATGCCCACAGTTGAGATAATCCTCTGCAAGGCTTTTATCCCCAAAGCGTATAAGCAGGTCTCTTAGTTCAGGAATACGCGATTCATCACCTTGTTTGATGTACGTATGGCAAGCTGCAACAACAGAAGCGCTCGTTGGGGATGGTTTGTCAACCAACGCAACAGCACCAAGAACATCACCTAATTTATATGATGAAATTTGCGAAGGCTCAAATATTTCATCCCATGTTTTTAATTTTAAACGAACCAATGCTGCTAATCTAATTGCATCGTCAGTTGATTTGGCAGCTAACATATTAAGATGTTCATTGTCTAGCTTACTAAAAGCTAATTTACGAGTGTCCCATTTACCGTTATTCTCCATCGCAACCTTGCTTAAAATTGCTTGGTCCGTCATCGCCGTGATGGCCGCTCTACGCACAGCTGAATCCTTTTCTTCTTTAACAATTTTTGCAAGCAACTCTTGATCCGTTAATTTTCCAATAGTTACACAGCGAACTCTTATGTCAGGAGTTTCTATCGAAATTTTGGCCAAAATTGCTTGATTTTCCAGTTCATTCGCTGCAGTAACTCGAATATTTTCATTTTTGCCTTCTATTGCGATTTTTGCGATCTGTGCTTGGTCAGTTAGCATTTTGACAGCAGTTTCACTGACCCATGATATCTTTGCCTCTACCGCAACCTTAAAAATGAGGGTCTGGTCTGTAAGTTTTTTTAAAGCAGCTTCGGCGACTACCCAAATATCATCTTCAATTGCAATCTTAGCCAGAATTGCCTGATCGCTTGGAGAATTTAGGAAAGAAAGCGCTTCAAGCCTGCTTTGCCCATTAGAGCTTGTAATACTTGGCGCACATCCTGATAGACAACTTCCGACTATTAGTATCAAACAAAATTCCAGTGGTATTTTAAATCTGATCTTTACCATACCGCTTCACCTCCACTTTCTCCGCTATGGCAATACACCAGAATCTTCCCAATACTTACCATTTTTATCTCCCGTTTCTCTTTTTGGTGTTCAATCGGGTAGGAGGCGGGATCTCTCCCGCCGTCCTCCCACACCACCGTGCGAACGGTTCCGTACACGGCGGTTCATGAAACGCGCTGTAGCCGGAGGTACTGGCACTGCATAGAGACCAGTCCCAGAGGGAAATTAGGGACACTCCCCAGTTTTCCTCTAAATACGGGGAGTGTCCCTAATTCCCCCCCTAATTCCCCCTGAGATGAAAGAAAGTGCCATTTTTCTCCTTTATTTCTTAAGCCCAACGGTCTGCTTGTTTGTTTTCAGTGCTCCAATCAAAGCTCCGACAACAATTCCAAAAGCTCCAAGGACCGTCATTCCTAGACCTGATACTGGATTGATATTGTCGTTGAACCAAGCCCAGAGATAACTTGTTGAGAGGAAAAACACTCCACCAAGTAACCCTCCAAGAACCATTCGTATATACACGTGGCAATTTCCCGACTTCTGCCAGAAAGTGGGAGATCCTTTGTAAAGGATGAAAATTGTCGATGCTGATATGGCCATCAGCATTATAAGGGCAGTTGAATCATTCATATTTTTTTAGTCCAGGGGAATTAGGGACACTCCCTAGTTTTCCTCTAAATACGGGGAGTGTCCCTAATTCCTCCTGGGTGACGCGTATCAGGCAGTAAAGCGCATACTCACATTTCCGCTCCGCACCAAGTGCCCGATACCGGCACCATGTCGTCATCCTCGAACCGCTGTAAATACAACGACTTTCCCTCGACAATCTCCGTGGCATTAAGATCTCCGCAAAAATATACAACACTTTGACAACCTGTAAATTAAAATCCTCAATAAAAATAGCAGCGCAGTCCTGTTCTAGCGGCAGTTTGTCGCAACGCATCTTGCCACTAGGAAATAGCCAACCACTGCATGCAATTTGACCCCTCCCGCTCGTGCGGTACACTTTTACCGGGGGCGAACGGTTACCGGCTTCCGGATTCGCCCGTCACGCCAGCCGACACGATAATAACCGCAACTAATTATGAGAGTAATCAACGATATAACCGCCATCCTCACCGGGATGTGGACCACCTGGAAGCATATCTTCCGGCGGCCGGTCACCATCCAGTACCCGGAGGAGAAGCGGATACCCGCCCCCCGCTTCCGGGCGCGGATCATCCTTACCCGCGACCCGGACGGCGGCGAGCGGTGCGTGGCCTGCTACTTATGTTCCGCAGCCTGCCCGGTGGACTGCATCTCCATGCAGTCGGCGGAAGCGGATGACGGCCGGCGCTATGCGGAATGGTTCAGGATCAATTTCTCCCGCTGCATCTTCTGCGGGCTCTGCGCCGAGGCGTGCCCGACCATGGCGATCCAGATGACCCCGGACTTCGAGATCTGCAAGCGCGACATCATGGATCTGGTGTACGAAAAAGAAGACCTGCTGGTGAATCACGGCGGCAAAGACCCTGATTACAATTTCTACCGCCACGCCGGGATCGGGGTAACCCAGCCGCGGGGGAGCGCGGCAACAGAAGATCCGCCGGTGGATGTGCGGGGATTGATGCCATGAAAAGGAGAGTGCGAGCATGACCTTATGGGAAAAGGCCGTTGCGGAACTGATCGACATCGTCGAATGGACCGACGACTCCAGCGATACGCTGGTCTGGCGGTTTCCGCGCTATGAGAACGAGATCAAACAGGGGGCGCAGCTGATCGTCCGGCAGGCCCAGATCGCACTGCTGGTGAACAAGGGGGAGATTGCCGACACGTTCACGGCCGGCCAGCACCGGCTGACGACCAGCAACCTGCCGCTGCTCTCCACCCTCATGGGCTGGAAGTACGGCTTTCACAGCCCGTTCAAGGCCGAGGTCTATTTCATCAACACCCGGAACTTCACCAACCTCAAATGGGGGACGAAAAACCCGGTCACGCTGCGCGACCCGGAATTCGGGCCGGTGCGGCTCCGCTCCTTCGGCACCTACGTGGTGAGGGTGAGCGATCCGGTCCGGTTCATAAGAGAGATCGTCGGCACCGGCGGCCACTTCACCCTGGGAGAAGTCGCCGAGCAGTTGCGAAACCTGATCGTGACCCGGTTCTCGGACATGCTCGCCGAAAGCAAGATTCCGGTACTCGATCTGGCCGCCAACTACAACGAGCTGTCGGAGTACCTGACCGCGAAGATCGCCCCGGAATTCATGGCATACGGCCTGGAACTGACCAAGCTGCTGGTGGAGAACATCTCCCTACCCCTGGAGGTGGAAGAGGCCCTGGACAAGCGGAGCAGCATGGGGATCGTCGGCAACCTGGACAACTACCTGAAGTTCCAGAGCGCCAATGCCCTGGAAGCGGCCGCCAGGAACCCCGGAGGCGACGCCTCGGCCGGCATCGGCATGGGGATGGGGTTTGCCATGGCCAGCCAGTTGGGAAAGATGGTGACTCCCGCGCAGTCAGCGCCGGACAGCCCGGCCCCGCCCCCCCTGCCCGACGCCGGGGGGAGCTATTACGTGGGAAAGGACGGCAAGCAGGCCGGCCCGTTCAACCAGCAGACCATCGGCGAATATATCAGGAAAGGGACTATAGGCAGGGAAACACTCCTTTGGAAGGAAGGGATGAGCAACTGGGCCTCAGCCGTTGAGTTCTCGGAATTCGCGCCGCTTTTGCAGGCAACCCCGCCGCCTTTGCCCAAGTAAGGAGAGATTGTGGCTAACTGCGCCAACTGTTCGGCACCGATGCCGTCAGACTCGATAACCTGCACCTACTGCGGCAGCCGCAACGATATCGACCTGAAAGGGGTCCATTACTATACGACCCACGAGACTGAATCTCCCCGGACCTGCCCCCGGTGCGGCATCAAGCTGCGCACCATCGACCTGAAGCTGGACGGCCGGTTCCTGATCGAGCGCTGCGACCAGTGCCTGGGGCTCTTCTTCGATCCCGGGGAACTGGAAGCGCTGCTCCAGGCCACGGTGACCAACGTCTTCAGCGTTGACAACAGCCGGCTGAACAGCATCAACGCCAGACGGGCCGGCGATTACGGGATCACCTATATCAAATGCCCGGTCTGCGAGCAGTTCATGAACCGGGTCAACTTCGGCGCCAAGAGCGGCGTCATTGTCGATCGCTGCAAGGAGCACGGGGTCTGGCTCGACGGCGGCGAACTCCGGCACCTGTTCGAGTGGATGAAGGCCGGTGGCAAGATCCTGGAACAGGAACGCCAGGAGCAGCGAAAGAAAGAAGCCTTGGAACAGGAGAAGGAAGAGCGCCGGAAAATCGCCCAGATTCCCGAAGGGGGCGCTTATCAGGATTTCGACATGTACGGCGGCACCCTGCGGCGCTCGGACCCGGAACTCTTCGAGATCGTTATCGACGCCGCCATCCGGTTTTTTGTGCGCTAACCCGCCAACAGGGAGTTATGGAACAGTACCTATTCTACATCCTGGCAGCGGCAATGCTGATCGCCACCGTCTTTGCCATTACCGAGAAACATCCGGTGCATGCCATCGTCTACCTGGTGACCTCGTTCTTCGCCCTGGCTGCGATCTTCTATCTCCTGGCAGCGCCGATGATCGCGGCCTTCGAGGTTATCATCTATGCCGGTGCGGTCATGGTCCTGTTCCTGTTCGTCATCATGATGCTCGACCTAGGCCATCCGGAAAAGGCTGCCCGTCCCGGCATCGGCCACTGGCTCCCGGCCATGGTGCTCGGCGTGGTCATTGCGGCCGCGGCAGTAACCGCGATTACCCTCCGGACAACAACGGCTCCGGCAACCAGGGTCATCGGCATCAAGGAGTTCAGCGTTGCCCTGTTCCAGCGTTACGGCGTCGCTATCGAGATCATCTCCATGCAGCTGCTGTTTGCGGTGGTAGGTGCCCTGTACCTGGGGAGAAAACGATGAGAAATGCGACAATCCACATTTCAAAGGAAATTTGACATGATACCACTCGCCCATGTCCTGATCCTGGCCGCCCTGCTCTTCTGTCTCGGGCTGGTCTGCGTGCTGGTCTGGAAAAGCAATGTGATCATGCTGCTGATCGGCATCGAAATCATGCTCAATGCGGCCATGCTGGTGTTTGTCGGCGGTTCCGGCCATTGGGGAGGGGCTGACGGCCAGGTGTTCAGCCTGATGATCATGGCAATGACCTCGGCCGAGGTCTCCCTGACCCTGGCGCTGGTGGTCTATCTCCATCGCCGCCGTAAGACCGTGGATGTGGACGACTTTGCTTCACTAAAGGATTAAGATATGCTTATATCCGCGATAGCCGTAACTGTAGGAAGGCCCTGAATGCGAAGATTCCGGCAACTGGCTGCTCCCATACTGCTGTTACTGATCGTTGTTACCCTGTTCACCGGTTGCCGGGAAAAGCAGCCGATTAATATCGGCTTCATCGGCGGTATATCGGGACGCGTGGCCGATCTGGGGGTCGCCGGACGCAACGGCGTCATGCTTGCCGTTGAAGAGAAAAATGAAGCTGGGGGGATTCACGGACGGCCTGTCGAACTCCTGGCCGCTGATGACGAACAGAACCCGGAAACCGCCCAAATGGTCATTGACCGGTTTCTCAAAGAACATATCGAGCTGATTATCGGCCCCATGACCAGCAGTATGGCAATGGCAGTGATGCCGCAGATCAATGCATCAAAGGCCATACTGCTCAGTCCCACCGTAACGACAACCGACCTCCAGGCAAAAGACGACAATTTTCTGCGCGTGATCTCAACAACATCCGACTATTCAGCCAAGAGTGCCCGCTTCCAGTTCGAGAAACTGGGCTACCGCACCGTTGCGGCGATATACGACTCCGGAAACAGCTCATATACGGAGAGCTGGTACAACGGCTTTCGGAATACGTTTGAGAAATTGGGGGGAAAAGTCGTAAAGACCGTCACCTTCAAGTCGAGTAAAGATGCGACGTTCCTGCAGCCGGTCAGGGAGATGCTTTCCGTGAAGCCGGACCTCATCCTGATAATAACCAACGCGGTCGACTCGGCGCTTATATGCCAGCAGATCCGCAAGCTGGATCCGAAAGTCGGGATTGCGATGTCCGAATGGGCCTCAACCGAACGGTTTACCGAACTCGGCGGCAAGGCGACAGATGGCGTGGTTGTTGCCCAGTTCCTCAACCGTAATGACACCTCCGACCGTTACCAGAAGTTTTTATCTGCCTACCGGAAACGGTTCAGCCAGGAACCGGGTTTTGCAGGTCTTGCAGGGTATGATGCGGCATTGGTTGGACTGGATGCCTTGAGCCGCAGGAAACCCGGTACGTCATTGAAGGACACGATTCTCCGGACCATGAAGTTCCAGGGAGTGCAACAGCAGATAACCATCGACCGTTTCGGCGATGCCGACCGCAAGACCTTTGTAACCCGCATAAGCAACGGGAAATATGTAACCGTGGAGTAAGCAATGCCCCTCCGTCCCCTGCGACGCATCCTGTCGGTGCAGACAACAATGGTGCTGCTCATCCCCTTCGTGGTGGCGGGCATCGGAGTTGCAGCACTGCTTTATCCCTCAATCAAGGAGGATATCTATCTGCATCAGCAGCAGATCGCAGTTACGGTTGCCTCCAGGATAGGGAGCTACCTTGAGGACGCAAAATCGACCGTGCGCGGTGTGGCGCTGTTCAAAACCAACGGCAGGCCCGACTGGCATACCATGCAGCAGATAGTCGATGCCCAGATAGCCGCTTCGGAAACCCTGAGAATCATATATGTCCTGGACAAACCCGGAAAGGTAAAGGCAGTCGGCCTGAAAACGGGGACCGAAGCACAGCGTCAGGACCTGCTCGAACTGGATCTCTCCCGCAATCCAGCTATTCCCCGGTTGTCGGAGCACAACGCCACGATCTGGTCTGACAGCTTTCTCTCTGTCGTCGGCGGCGGGTTGTCCGTTGCCATTGCCGCGTCATCGGAAGACATGATGGCAGTTGGTGAGGTGCAGATCCACCGGCTGTCCGCCTTCCTGAGACAGGTAGGCGATCTGGGGCAGGAGAGTATTTTTATTCTCGACCGGTACGGCAATCTGGTAGCCGATGACAGAGGGAGATACACGGCCCAGCAGCTCAACCTGAGCAACCTGCCTCTGGTCCGCCGCGGCATGGAGGGCATTGCCATGCATTCCGGCAACATTACCCTGGCCGGGCGGGAAATGATTGGCTGTTATGTACCGATCCCTGCCATAGGCTGGGGCGTACTGGTCACCCAACCGGTGAACGTGGCGTATCACACGCTCTGGACCACCATAGGGGGAATCAGCGTCGGCGCCGTTTTCGCCCTTCTTGTGGGGATCGCGCTTTCCATGAGAATGGCACGCAAGCTTGCCGGTCGCTTCGAGCAGCTGGCAACGCATGCGCGTCAGATCGCAGACGGAAAAACCGACGTTGACTGGCCCGAATCGTCTATTTTCGAAATTAGCGAACTCACGGCCGATCTTCAACAGATGGCCCGCAAGATAGGAGAACGGGAGCAGCAGCTCGACACGCTGATGCGCAATATACCGGGTCTGGTTTACCGGTGCGCACACGAAGGAGACTGGACTTTTTCCTTTGTCAGCGAAGGGAGCCGGCAACTGACCGGCTATGGGCCTTCTGATCTCCTCGGAAACTCCAGGATCAGCTACAACGAAACGATTCACGCCGATGATCGTGACCGGGTATGGGCCGAGATCCTGGCGGCTCTCGATGAACACGAGCCATACTCCCTTCAGTACCGGATAGTTACAGCCCAGGGGAAGGAAAAAACCGTTCTGGAACACGGTCAGGGGCTGCTTGACCCCAAGGGAGAAGTTGTTGCCATCGAGGGGATTATCACCGACATCAGTGAACAGGTACACCTTGAACAGCAGTTGCGCCATTCCCAGAAAATGGAGTCGATAGGACAACTGGCAGGCGGAGTTGCGCACGATTTCAACAACATGCTGACCGCCATCATCGGCGCGGCCGAGCTTATGATGATGGAACTGAAAGAGGGGGACCCGCTGCGGAAATTAGTGGAAACCATAACCAGTGCCGCCACGAAATCGGCCCAACTTGTGCGCAAGCTCCTGCTCTTCTCCCGTAAGGCGACCCACAACATGCAGCAGATCGACCTGCACCGGGTCCTGTCAGAAACCATAGGCATGCTGGAACGGAGCATAGACAAACGGATCGAGGTCGTAACCAATCTTGCCGCTGCCGATTCCAGGATAATCGGCGACGCCGGGCAGTTGGACAACATGTTCCTGAACATGCTCCTGAATGCCCGCGATGCCATGCCAAATGGAGGAATACTACGTGTTGCCAGCCGGCTCTGTGCGGTTGATGAGCACTTCGCCCGCCAGATCGGATTCGCGGTGAAACCGGGCAGCTATGTTGAAGTGGCCATATCCGATACCGGCACTGGAATGACACCGGAGATCCTGGCACATATCTTTGAACCGTTCTTCACCACAAAAGAGGTGGGCAAGGGGACCGGGCTCGGGCTTGCTGCGGCTTACGGCACCGTCAAGGAGCATGGCGGCACCATACAGGTCTACAGCGAACCCGGCCAAGGAAGCACCTTCAAGATACTTCTCCCCCTCGGGATCGGCGCAGTTCCGCAAACTGCAGCACAGTTCCCGGCCGAGATCCCCAGGGGGAAGGCCATCCTGCTCGTAGAAGACGAGGAACTGCTCCGGCAGGTGGGAAACGCCATGCTGCGCGACATGGGGTGCAAGGTGCTCCTGGCCAGTGACGGCAAGGAAGGGGTGGAGATATTTGCCGAGCACAGTGATGAAATCGACCTCGTCATGCTGGACGTTGTCATGCCTACTGTCAATGGCCGTGATGCCTTCAGGTTGATGAAGGAGATCGACCCGGGCGTCCGGGTGCTGTTTCTGTCCGGCTATGCAGACAGTAGCGTTGAAGACCTGATGAACGACATCTCTGTCACCGGTTTTCTGCAGAAGCCCTACCGGCTCGAAGAGTTGACTCTGGCCCTGAGCAGAGCCTTTTCCATTGAGCGGGGAACAAGATGACCATAGCTACCATATCCGAAGTCTGTATACCGGTAACCGGCGCCAGGTTGCAGTATGCATAGTTACCTAGAGCTGATAATCCTGCTGCCGCTGGCCGGCGCCCTGCTTAACACGCTGCTGGGCGGGAAAATACCGCGCCGGGTTGCGGAAATCATCGCCTGCAGCGCTGTCTGGGGGAGTTTTTGCGCCACGATCGCCCTGTTCTTCGCCTACCGCGAACCGCTCTCGATCGAAATCGCCACCTGGCTCACCGATTTCGAGTTCAAGGCCCCGGTCAGCGTCTACCTGGACCCGCTCGCCCTCTCGCTCTGCCTGATGATCACCTTTGTCTGCGGCCTCATCCATATCTATTCGGTCGGCTACATGGCCGAAGATCCCGGATATGTCCGGTTCTTCGCCCTGCTGAACCTGTTCGTGGCCTCGATGCTGCTCCTGGTCCTGGCCGGGAACCTGCCGCTCCTGTACCTGGGATGGGAGGGGGTCGGTCTCTGCTCCTATGCCCTGATCGGGTTCTGGTACCGCGAGGAGCAGAACGCCACTGCCGGCCGCAAGGCGTTCATCGTGACCCGGATCGGCGACACCGCCCTGCTGATCGGCCTGTTCTGGCTCTTCGAGCTGTGCGGCACGGAATCGATACCGGAACTGAACCGGATGGGGCCGTCGCTGGCAAACGGCACGGTCACGACAATCGGGTTCCTGATGCTGATGGGGGCCGCCGGGAAATCGGCGCAACTGCCGCTCTCGGTCTGGCTACCAGACGCCATGGCCGGCCCGACACCGGTGTCGGCGCTGATCCATGCCGCCACCATGGTGACGGCCGGGGTCTACCTGCTGATGCGGATGTTCCCGCTGCTCAGCGGGTCAGAGGAACTGCTCGCCGCCATTGCGATCATGGGCGGGGTCACCGCCTTCTACGGCGCCACCTGCGCCGTGGCGCAGCGCGACCTGAAGCGGGTGCTCGCCTACTCCACCATCAGCCAGATCGGCTACATGTTCCTGGGGGTCGGTAGCGGCGGGATTGACGCCGCCACCTTCCACCTGATCGTGCACGCCTTTTTCAAGGCGCTCCTGTTCCTGGGGGCCGGCTGCGTGATCAGTGCGCTGCACCATGAACAGGACATCTACCGGATGGGTGGAATCCGCCGCTCCCTGCCGGCTACCTTTCTCCCGTTCCTTGCCGGCGTCGCCTGCCTGGCCGGAGTACCGCTCACCGGCGGCTTTTTCAGCAAGGACGCAATCCTGACAGCGGTCTGGCAAAAACGGGGGGATGGTCTACGCCCCGCTGTTCTGCCTGGGGCTGCTGACGGCCCTGTTGACGGCGTTCTACAGTTTCCGGATGCTGTACCTGGTGTTCGGGGGGGAAGCCGGGGAGAGGAGTCTCACCGTTCCGCGGGTCATGGAGCTGATCCTGATTCCGCTGGCGCTGCTGGGGCTACTCGGCGGACTGATCAACCTCCCGGCCTATATCGGGACCGGGCTGCTCGGCGGCTTCCTGGAGTCAGCCGCAGAAACCGGCAGGATGGAGCTGTCCCATGCCTCGGAACTGGCGCTGCAAGGGGTGGCGGCGATAGTCTCGCTCTGGGGGATCGCCCTGGCCCATTACCGTTACGGCGGCCCTAGGCGCGCCCAGCGGCTCGCCGATGCGGACAACCCGCCGACATTCCTGAAGTCGTTCTGCCTCAACGGCTGGCACCTGGACCGGCTGTACGGCTTACTGCTGGTCAGGCCATACCAGAGGCTGGCCGGGATTCTCTGGCAACGGATCGACACAGGTCTAATCGACGGCGCGCTCGACCGGTTCGCAGCACTACTCGGCAACGCCGGGCGGCTCTTGGGGAGCTGGGGTGGCGGCAGGGTTTCGGCCTACCTCCTCAGCCTGGCGGCCGGCGGCGCGCTGCTGATCGCCTATGTGGCATGGGTTATGACATGACCGGTTTCCCGTTCCTCACGATCCTGATCTTCCTGCCGCTGGCAACAGGGCTCTGCCTGCTGCCGGTCTGGAACTGCCGGCCGGATCTCTGGCGGCCGGTCGCCCTGGCCGGAGCAATTGCCGAGCTGGGGGTCGCCTGCCTCTGCTGGCCGGCCGCGGCTGCTCCGGCCAAAGGTGCGCCAGCGGGATTCTTCCTCTTCGAGGACTACCCCTGGATCGCGGAATTCGGCATTCGCTACACCCTGGGGATGGACGGGCTCTCCCTGCTGCTGGTCATCCTTACCGCCTTTGTCACCCTGATCGCCATGCTGGCTTCCTGGCGGCCGGTTATTGACCGGGTGCCGCTCCACTACCTGCTGATCCTGGCCATGGAAAGCGGCATCATGGGGGTGTTCCTCTCCCTGGACCTGTTCCTGTTCTATCTCTTCTGGGAACTGATGCTGATTCCGATGTTCTTCCTGATCGGGATCTGGGGCCACGGCAGACGGATCTACTCGGCAATCAAGTTTTTCCTGTTCACCCTGGCCGGGTCGCTGCTGATGCTCCTGGCCATCATCACCCTGTACCTGATCCACGGCAGCCAGACCGGAGTCTACACCTTCAGCCTTTACGGCCTGATCGGGACCGTTGTCCCGCATTCGACGGCGCTCTGGCTCTACGGGGCATTCCTCCTGGCCTTTGCGATCAAATTCCCGCTGTTCCCGCTGCACACTTGGCTTCCGGATGCCCATACCGACGCGCCCACTGCAGGGAGCGTGATCCTGGCCGGGTTGCTGCTTAAGACCGGGGCCTACGGCCTGGTGAGGTTCGGTTACCCGCTGTTCCCCGCTGCTGCCGCTACCTTGAGCCCGCTCCTGATGGTCATGGCAGTGACCGGCATCCTCTACGCCTCCTGGATCGCTTTTGCCCAGAGCGACATGAAGCGGCTGGTCGCCTACTCCAGCGTCGGCCATATGGGATTCGTGGCGCTCGGGATTGCGGCCTGGACCCCGGTGGCACTGTCCGGAGCAATTCTGCAGATGGTCAATCACGGCATTACCACCAGTGCCATGTTTGCCATGATCGGCATGCTGGACGAGCGGACCGGCACCCGCGAAATCGATGCCTACGGTAATGTCTGGGGCAAGGCGCCGCGCCTCTCCTTTTTCTTCCTTTTCTTTGCCATGGCCTCGGCCGGGCTACCCGGCCTGAACAACTTTGTGGGCGAATTCCTGATCCTGACCGGGTCGTTCAAGGTGTCGCATCTGGCGGTTGCCCTGGCCGGAATCGGGGTCATCCTCCCGCTGGTGTACACGGTCAGGCTGATCCAGGAGCTGCTGTTCCAGGAGGAGCGTCGGCCGCTGATTATTCCGGACCTGACCGTCACGGAATGCGGCATGGTTGTGGTCATGGCCTGCCTGGACCTGTACATCGGCCTGCATCCGGGACCGCTGCTGGATATGCTGCACTCTCCGGTGGCCATACTTACCGGAGGCGCCGGATGACAGTCATTGACCTCTGGATAGCGATGCCCCTGCTGATCCTTGCCGGCAGCGCCCTGGCCATACTCCTGCTCGGCGCAATGGTTCCCGGCAACCACTGGACTTGGGCCGGAGTCGTTGCCACTGCCATGGCGGCAGCATGGGCGATTCAGGCCCCACCCGCCACGATTGCGCCCTCTCTGGCCCTGGCTGCGACCCCGGTTGCCAGGCTGTTCGCGATCCTCTTTAGCCTGACGGCCGGAGCGGTGCTGATAATCTCGCACCGATACAATGAAAAACGGGGGATTACCGGAGAGGAGTACCAGGCCACCATACTCTTCTGCGCCTTCGGCGCGACTACGCTGAGCATGTCGACCACCCTGCTCATCATGTTCCTCGGCCTGGAAGCAATGACCTTCGGTTTTTATATCCTCGTGGCAATGGAACTGAAACGGGAGGTTTCGGCAGAGGCGGGGCTGAAATACCTGCTCATGGGAGCGGTAGCGGCTGCTTTCCTGGCCTTCGGGATCGGGCTGCACTATGCGGGGACCGGATCACTGTCGTTGGCGCAGGCGCTGCAGGCAGCGGCAGGGAACCGGATCGCCCTTGCGGGGTGGGGATTCATACTGATCGGCATTGCCTTCAAGCTTTCGCTGGTGCCGGCGCATCTCTGGACCCCGGACATCTACCAGGGGGCGCCGGCTCCGGTGACGGCGCTGCTGTCGGCCCTCTCCAAAGGGGCAACCGTGGCAATGCTCCTGCTCATTCTCCCATCCGGGGGGTCTGACACGATCCGGCACCTGCTCTGGTGGCCGGCGCTCCTGTCAATGGTGGTCGGGAACCTTGCGGCGCTGCTTCAGACCAAGGTACGCCGGATGCTCGGCTACTCGTCGATCGCACAGATGGGCTATGTCGCCCTGGCCCTGGTCTCCGGCACAACTGGCGGCTACCGGGCTGCGGCTTATTATAGCGTTGCTTACGCAATCATGAGCCTGGCGGCATTCGGCGCCATTACCCTGATCGAACGGGACGGCGCAGGCGATTCCCTCGAAGAATGGCAAGGGCTGGGACGCCGCAATCCGTTCCCGGCCGGCATCCTTGCCCTTGCCCTGTTCGCTCTGGCCGGTATCCCCCCGACGGCAGGGTTCACCGGTAAATTCCTGATCTTCACCGCCGCCATCAAGGCAGGTGAAATCCCGCTGGCGATTATCGGCATCATCACTGCCGCAATCTCGGTCTATTACTACCTTGCGGTCGTGGTCAGCCTCTACATGCACGAACCGGGGGACAGAGAAGAGGTGTTTCCCGCGCTCCCGGAGTCAGCGGTCCTGATTGCAACCGGTGCCGCAATCCTGGTGATCGGCGCATTCCCGGCGCCGCTGCTCCGGCTGCTGGCTGCGGCTTTGCCCTGAATCCCGCTTGGGCCTACTTCACTAACACCGGGTGCAAGCCGGGCATTGCCAGCAGCTCTTTGGTCCCGCAGCCGACGCAGGAAATCCGGTCGATGTACAACCCGTTGTCCTGGCCGCAAACAGCAGGGGCATCGAAAGTCACCCCTTTTTGGCTGCACCCGGTCGGGCCGCTGGCGCATATCCTGCTGATCCGCACCAGGGCATACCTGGTGACCGGGACCTCGGCAAAACCGGACCCCCTGCTTTCGGGCAGCGCAGCGACAACCGGGGCAATTACCCACCAGCCGAGCAGTTTGCCGGTGGCCTTGTCGTACTCCTTGTTGGAGCTGTCCACCTTCGGATTGTACATCATCGATTCGATATCCCGCAGCGGTTCATCCCCCGGCGCAAGTGCTATATAGGCTTTCTTCCCGCACAACTCCTGGGGCGGCATCTCGCCGCAGATCATGTCCGACAGGGTGGAACCTTCGGAAACCGGATATGACATGGAGGTAAATGCGTATCTGCTCCCTGGGTGAGGCTTAGCGGTCGGATCAGGAGCGTTGCGGGTCAGCTTCCGTTCCGGTATTCCGCAGATCTGCGGATACCGGCAGCCGCTGTCGCAGATCTCGGGAGAGACGGCGAAATTTGCCCGCACCTGGGCCGGAATGGCGGCAATAGCGACCGGGGTAAAATTCGCCGTTTCCATCCCGGTTATCTTTGCGATTATGGCCCCCATTTCGCCAAGGCCGACCGACTCGCTCTCAGCCGTTCTTTTTGTCCTGACCTGGATTGCATTCACCGGCTTACCGCCGGAGGTATATACCTGTTTTGCAGGGTCCCAGAACCCGACCGTCACATTGTTTTCGGTCGTCATATTGTTGGTGTTGTTATTCGGAACCTCAACCAGCGCGACTGCCTTATGATCGCCAATGGCGGTTTCGATTGCCGCCACCCGGGCAGACGCCTGCACGGTATCTTCGGTTACGGCCTGCAGTTTACCGGGATCGGACTGAATCCGGGCATGGATCCCCTGCTTGATCGCCTGCGCACCGGCCAGAGCCGAGAGTTCCGCAGTGTGCTGCAGGTCCTCGTCGCTGACATACATGTATCCCACATCGATCGCCAGGGCAGCAAGAACGAGAAACACAACAAGCATTATGTTTACGTAAGTAGTATCCATTCAACCCTCATATGGCTTCGCCATTGTACATTGGAGTGCTTACTGTTAATCAGCGTCAATATTACCATCAGAAAACAGAAGGGCCATGCATTTCTGCATGACCCTTTGTTTTTTATCCGGCAGGGAAGGCTTATTCTTCCGCAGCTACCGCAATCGGCTCGGCCACGATGACCGGAGCTTTCACCTCGGCAGCCTTCTTCTCGCGGAGGAAGAATGTCAGGATGGTGCCGGTGGCGCAGAGTGTGCCGGCCAGGATGAACGACTTGTTGAGGCCGCCCGGCTGGGCATTGAGCATCTCGGAAACACGGCCCATCACGAAACCGCCGACACCCCAGGCAGTGAAGAGAGCGCCGTAGTTGAGGCCGTAGTTCTTGAATCCCCAGAGGTCCTTGGCAAATGACGGGAACAGGCAGAGGTTGGAGCCGTAGTTGAAACCGATGAAGGTTGCGGCAATAACCAGCAGTGCGGCGCTGCCCGAACCGACGATCGGGATGGCGGCGAACATCAGCAGGGCCTGGAAGCCGAGCATGATGGAAAGGGTAGCCTTGCGGCCGATCTTGTCAGACAGGATTCCGGCAACAACACGACCTGATGCATTGCCGATCGCCATGATTGCGACTGCCACGAATGCCATGGGGCCGAGGCTCTTCTTGGCGAGGCCGGCAACGCTGCCGATAACCATCAGGCCGGCGCCGGAACCGATGAAGAAGTTAACCCAAAGGAGGTAGAATTTGGGGGAACGGATGATCTCGCTCACGTTGGCATTGTATACGGCCTTGGCGGCAGGCTTCGGAGCATCGGCCTTCTGGGCCGGCTCAGCAGGGACATACCCCTGGGGCGGATTGACCAGGAGGAAAGAGAGCACACAAACCAGAGCGGTGAAGCCGATGCCGAGGAAAAGCATCGATTTCGGGATACCGTAGGCGCCGAGAAGATAACTTGCCAGCGGTGCGATGTAAACCGGGGCGAGACCGAAACCGGCAACAACGGTTCCGGCAATGACGCCGGTCTTGGAGGAGTGGAACCATTTGAGCGCCGGCGGGGTTGCCGCGGCATAACCGAAACCGAAGCCGGCGCCGGAAAGAACACCGAACCCGATTACCCAGGCGGCGTAGCTGTTGGAGAACGACATCAGGGTGAAGCCGCTGCCGACCAGAAGGCCGCCGATCAGTGCCGTACGGGCAGGACCGATCTTGTCCTGGCACTTGCCGGCAACGATCATTCCAAATGCAAATACGAGGCAACAGAGGGCATACGGATCGTTGATGGAAGTAAGACTCCACTGGAAGGCATCAGGGCCACCCTTTTCAATAGACGACTTGATTGCGCCCTTGAAGATACTCCATGCATACAGAACTCCCAGGGCCAGGTTAATGCCGAGGCCGGCCAGGGTCACTTGCCAACCTTTGTTAGTCGTTGTTTGTGACATTTTGTCTCACCTCCATGGTTAGTTTACAAATTCGATGAAAACTAAAGGAGCAACATACATACCAATGTTTTAAAATATTGCACAACAGAATAAATCCTTGTTTTTCAATAGTTTACACATGGTGTCAAATTTAATGGCACCTTTCGACCCGCAACCTGTTTTGAATATTTGCAAAACCGTTTGCAGTCTCGGCACCCGGCCTACGAGTCAATAAGCGTTTAAACATCAATGACTTATTAGAGATTGGCGGTTCAATTGAGGTGAATTTGCAGAAATGCGAAAAAAGGAGTTTTTGCAAAACTGAAAAATTTTACTGACAATAAAATTATCCGCCCGCAACCTTGAGGAGACCCTTGCTGCCGGAATGAACCCTTGACGGTTCCAGGGTAATGTCTTCGGGTACGCCGGACCTGGAATCCACGGCCCTCATCACCTTTTCCCAATCAACCCTGGCATTGACATTATTGTTCGTGATGATCTTCCAGGCCTCGATTTCAAGGTTTTTCACCCGGTCGTAGACATCGGGGTGTACTTCCATAAAAACCCGGCCATCTTCACTCTGCGCCACCTTTACCGGCCTGTATACTATCTCCCCGAGCGTCTTCAAACGGACATCCCGGAACAGCTGCTCCATATGGTCGGGATAAACCCTGATGCAGCCATGGCTGCTGAACCCGTAAATCGAGGCCGGGGCATTGGTCCCATGGATCAGAATCCCTGGGATCGAGGTGCGGAGCGCATATTTGCCAAGCGGGTTCCCAACCCCGGGCGGCACCTCTTCAGGCAGATCCTTGCCCTGGCTTTTCATCTCGTTCTTGATGGAGAGCGGCACTTTCCAGACCGGGTCCCTGATCTTTCCGACTATGGTGAAATTCCCGGTTGGCGTATGCCACCCTCTTTTTTCCTTGAAAGATGGTTTGCCGACCGCGACCGGGTACATCGAGGCGAGCTTGCCGTCCCGGAACAGGTACATGGTCCGGTCGGGAATATTTATTACTATCCCCTGCTCGATCTCTTTCGGTACGATCCTCCGGGTAACGATCTTCAGCCTCTGCCCGGCCTGCAGATGCTCCCCCTTTTTCAGGCGGTTCAGGCGGATAATATTGCGCTGGCTGACGCCGAACTTCGCGGCCACCAACCGCACCGTATCCCGCTTCCGGACCCGGTAATAGAACTCGTCCCCGACCAGCCTGGAAGAGTCGTCCGGTTCAACAGCCTCTGCAACGGCCTGTTCTTCCTCAAGCCCCTTCCGCTCAAGAATGGCCCCTTTGAGCGTTGCCAGCCGGAACAGCCGTTCCGCCTCCGGAAACTCCTTGCGGGCCGCGGCAGCCTTGGCCCTGGCATAGGTATCCTCAACGCTGCGGAATTCGGGACTCAGCTCTTCCCAGTCCCGGCTGCGGAGCCTGCCTAGAGTCTCCAGGGCCTCACTATTGCCCAAATCAGCGGCAATCCCGGTCCCGGCAACCAGAACCAGAGCCAGAGTCGCCAGGACTCTGCCCAAGCGTTGCCCGCAAACATGGACAGATGCGGTTATGGATTCAATGGCAATGGGGATTAGCAGCATAGGATAGATATTACGACTGTTTGACGACAATGAACAGGCCGGCACCCGATCGAGTGCCGGCCCGGTTCTCACCTGGCGGGTGCTACTTCTTCTTGGCGGGTGCCTTGGCCGGTTTCGCGGTAAGATCCTTCAGCTCCTTGCCCGGCGTAAACTTGCCATTGGTCTTTGCCGCGATCTTGATCGCCTTGCCGGTCTGCGGGTTTCTCCCGGTGCGGGCAGCACGCGTTACGGCGCTGAAGGTACCAAACCCTACCAAAGTCAGCTTGTCTCCTGCCTTGAGGGCTGCCGTGGTCTCAGCAATAAAGCTGTTGACAGCCTTCTCCGCCTGAACCTTGGTTAGTCCGGCTCCTGTTGCAATCTTGCCTATCAGGTCTGATTTATTCATAAAACCTCCAAATTGGAATTTGGAATCTATTTAACACATTCCGGAGAACTGTCAATGAGCCAAATTGATATTTATCCGAAACTTTTTCTCAGAATCCCGCTGCCGTAAAACCATGACCCAACCCGGCTCAACCCTACGGGAACAAACTGCCACCCCCTCCTTTTGCCAACCTCTCGATTTCAGGAATGAATCCATTGAATAGTCAGCTGCAGTAACTGGCAATGGAATTGCACAAATTAGTCCTGTTTAATTACCATTTGTTTACAATCGTTTAATTAACAATTTGAAATAATTCGCATTATTCGCCTTTTTTCAGTTCGTAATCCGGAGGAATTGCTAAGGGATATAGCTGAACATACCGCCAAAATACAGAATTTATTAATTAAACTATTGCAATTTAACATGCAAATACAGTTACTGATCTTACCTAGTATTCCGGCCACATCTTGTTGCATTTAGTTGACATCTGGTGAGGGAGAACAGGGTTATGCGTGATCTGAATGGGCGAAGCGTCACCGGGATCGCATGCAGGTTCCGAATTAATTTCCGGACAATGCGCAGAAAGGTAGTGCTCATCGCCGGTCTCGTGGGCATCGCAATAGTTCAGCCACAGGTTACGGATGCGGCCCGGACAATCCACAATGCGACCAATGCCGGAGCCCCGGAATACAAATACGGCACAACCTGGGGCCAGGGGTACAGCTGTGCAACCTGCCACCAGAAAGGGACTGCCAATATCAAGAAGATCAGAAACTTCATCATGACCGACTTCGGATTACGGAGGATCATTTTCAACCGGGTCACTACTGCATCCAACAACTCGACCGGGATCTTCGGCAATGATGAACGGACGGTCAACACAAACAATTCCACCAATGTCTGCGAGGTTTGCCATCGCCGGACAATTTACCATCAGTACAGCTCCGACAAGATTGCCGACAAGTCACATCCCGAACACAGAAGCAACAGGGGTGACTGCACCCAATGCCATCAGCACGGGAAAGGGTTCAAAAGACCCGATTTAAAGGACTGCGCCAGCTGCCACGGGAATCCACCCGTTTCCAATTCGGATTATGGGGGTGCAGCGCAAGGGTTGTCGGCTCCTCCGACCCTTCTCCTGGGCGGAACCCCTTCGACCCCTCCGCCGAATATCGGCGCCCATAACAGGCACAGGAATTTTAACGGCATGGAATGCAGCGCCTGCCACAACGGCGAGTTCAGCCAGTATCACGGCTATGTCGGCAACCAGAAGGTGGAACTGGGGTTCAGGATCGACCGGACCACCTGGCCACCATTTACCGGCAACGTCACCAGCGGCACCTTTACCGGTTACAGCTCCACGGCAACTGCGGCCAAATTCGCGGTTGCCGAGGGTAACCCCGGCACGACCCTGCGCGGAGAAGCGCTGCTTTCCAAAGCCAACAGCTGCAGCATCTACTGTCATGGGGACAACTGGAACATACCATCGGGCAAGAGCGGCGGCGCGGTGTTATGGACGCAAGGTCCGTTGGGGAGTTGCGAGAATTCGTCCTGTCACGGCGCATCAGCAGCCAATCCCCCTACTCCGGTGTTCGGAGGGGTTTCCACCGGTGGCCACAAGACCCATGTAAGCAGGCTCGGCAATGACCGGGAGAGATGCGCAAATTGCCACGACAACTACTACAACCCCACTGTCCACATGATCAACGGCCATGTGAAAGTCAATCTCTCCGCAATATCCGGTCTGGCTACCTACAAAGGGTTCAACCAGATGTCGACCGGATACCTCGCAACCACCGGCAGCTATGGAAACTGCGCCAATCTCTACTGTCACAGCAATGTCCAGTCAGCCGACGGTAACAGTGCCGCTTCGCAGTATCGGGATGTGCTCTGGGGCGGAGGACGAATCGGCTGCGGCGGCTGCCACGGCGGCCGGACCGGCGATGGCGCCACGATCGCCACCGGGGCGCATACCCGGCACATCAACGACTATAGCTATGGTTGTGGCGAATGCCACAACAGCGCCGGCAAAGAGAACGAAACCAGGCATGCGGACAAGAATATCGATCTGGCCTTCAACCCATATTACGGCGGGAGTTACAGCCAGTCCCCGAACCCTGCGGCCAACGGCTTCGGCAGCTGCAGCAACAACTACTGCCACAGCAACGGGGACGGAGTCGACAAGCCGGTAGCGTGGAGCGAAACCCTCGGCTGCGACGGCTGCCATGGCGGCGATGCGGAAAACACCGGTGTGATCGCATCCGGCAGGCATGGCGCGCATGTAAACAACAGAGGCATCATCGGCACCAATTTCCAATGCGACGAGTGCCATGCCTTGACGGTCAGCGGCAACAGAACAATGGCGGTCCGGGCCAACCATGTCAACAAACTGAAGGATTATTCGGGGAACCGTAGCGGCAGCAGCGCCAGCTATGACCGGGATGCCGGTGCCTGTAACAATGTCTACTGCCACACCGACGGCAAGGGCCGCCGCAATGAACCGTTCACCCTGGCCAACGGCTGGAAATCCTCGGCAACGCTTGGCTGCAACGGCTGCCATGGCAACGACGTGACCCTAGGGCATTTCTCCAGCGTTGCCGGCGAGCCGAACTACTTAAATGAAGGGATCGGCAGCGTCCGGGCCAACAGCCACAGAAAGCACAGCGACGCCGGCCCCGCTACCTGCGCATCATGCCACAGCGATGTGACCCTGACCGGGTTCAGCATCCTGAGCGGCAGCCTGATGCACACCAACCGGTCAATCGACATCAGAAAGGGTGGCAACGCCGACTTCAGCTGGAACGAGACCGACAAGAGCTGCTCCGGCATCAACTGCCACTTCAGCAAGAACGCAAGATGGGGCGACACCCTCAACTGCAACAGCTGCCACGGCGCCGACGAGGCAACGCTCATCACCGGCCGCCATCGCTCGCATATTGCCACCAGTGTTAACACCACTCTCTGGACAGCGGTCGGTTGCGCCGAATGCCACGCCAAGACCGTCAGCAGCAACAGCACTGTCAGCAGGCCCGAAAACCACACCAACGGCTTCGTCGATTATTCGGGGAGTGGAACCGGACAGTTCAGCAGGGTGACCGGCATCTGCGCCAACGTTTACTGCCACAGCGACGGCAAGGGGAAGCAGAACGTCCCGTTTGACGGGACCAACGGCTGGAACTCGGCATTCACGATAACCGATTGCAAGGGATGCCACGGTAACGACAGCGCACCCGACTTCACCAGCCTGAACGGCGAGCCCAACTATGCCAGCAGCGGCGCATCCACGGACCGGGCAAACGGCCACAAGAACCATGTCAGCTACGGCGCCGGAAGCTGCGCCTTCTGCCATAGCCTGACCGTCACCCCGGCAGGGGCGGTAATCCCCAACAGCACCAACCATGTCCTGAACTACAAGATAGACGTGGTAGCCGGAAACGGCGCCGGCTTCACCTATGGCGGCAACAAAAGCTGCAGCGAGATCAGCTGCCACGGCGGCAAAGGCTCCGTGACCCAGTACTGGGGCGCACCGGTATCCGCCGACTGCACCGGCTGCCACGGTAACAATGCCGCAAGCGCGCTGGCAATAGCCTCGGGGAAACATGCGGCACACATAAACAATCCCGTTATCGGCAGCAACTTCAACTGCAGCGAGTGCCATGCCCTCACCATAAACCCCGATGAGCGGACCTTTGCCAATGCCGCGCTGCACGGCAACAGCTATTACGATTACTCAGGCAACAGGGCGGGGAGCAGCTCAAGCTACGACCGTGACGCCGGAGCTTGCAGCAATGTCTACTGCCACACCGACGGCAAGGGCCGCCGCAACGAACCGTTCACCCTGGCCAACGGCTGGAAGTCCGTCGCAACGCTCGGCTGCAACGGCTGCCACGGCAACGACGCGACCCTGGGGCATTTCTCCAGCGTTGCCGGCGAGCCGAACTACTTAAATGAAGGGATCGGCAGCGTCCGGGCCAACAGCCACAGAAAGCACAGCGACGCCGGCCCCGCTACCTGCGCATCATGCCACAGCGATGTGACCCTGACCGGGTTCAGCATCCTGAGCGGCAGCCTGATGCACACCAACCGGTCAATCGACATCAGAAAGGGTGGCAACGCCGACTTCAGCTGGAACGAGACCGACAAGAGCTGCTCCGGCATCAACTGCCACTTCAGCAAGAACGCAAGATGGGGCGACACCCTCAACTGCAACAGCTGCCACGGCGCCGACGAAACGACGCTCATCACCGGCCGCCACCGCTCGCACATAGCCACCAGCGTCAACCCCACCCTCTGGACTGCGGTCGGTTGTGCCGAGTGCCACGCCAAGACCGTCAGCAGCAACAGCTTTGTCAGCAGGCCGGAAAACCACACCAACGGCTTCGTCGATTATTCGGGGAGTGGAACCGGCCAGTTCAGCAGGGTGACCGGCATCTGCGCCAACGTCTACTGCCACAGCGACGGCAAAGGTAAGCAGAACGTCCCGTTCGACGGGACCAACGGCTGGAACTCTGCATTCACGATAACCGACTGCAAGGGGTGCCACGGTAACGACACCTCCCCAGACTTCACCAGCCTGAACGGCGAGCCCAACTATGCCAGCAGCGGCGCCTCCACGGACCGGGCCAATGGTCACAAGAACCATGTCAGCTACGGCGCCGGAAGCTGCGCCTTCTGCCATTCATTGACCGTCACCCCGGCAGGGGCGGTCATCCCCAACAGCACCAACCATGTCCTGAACTACAAGATAGACGTGGTAGCCGGAAACGGCGCAGGCTTCACCTATGGCGGCAACAAGAGCTGCAGCGAGATCAGCTGCCACGGCGGCAAAGGCTCCCTGACCCAGTACTGGGGCGCACCGGTATCCGCCGACTGCACCGGCTGCCACGGCAACAATGCAGCAAGCGCGCTGTCAATAGCCTCGGGGAAACATGCGGCACATATAAACAACCCGGTGATTGGCAGCAACTTCAACTGCAGCGAATGCCATGCCCTCACCATAAACCCCGATGAGCGGACCTTTGCCAATGCCGCGCTGCACGGCAACAGCTATTACGATTACTCAGGCAACAGGGCGGGAAGCAGCTCAAGCTACGACAGGGTTGCGGGCGCCTGTTCCGCTGTTTACTGCCACACCGACGGCAAGGGCCGTCGCAATGAACCATTCACCCTGGCCAACGGCTGGAAATCCGGGGCAACGCTCGGCTGCAACGGCTGCCATGGCAACGACGCGGCCCTGGGGCATTTCTCCAGTGTCGCCGGCGAGCCGAACTACTTAAACGAAGGGATCGGCAGCGTCCGGGCCAACAGCCACAGAAAGCACAGCGACGCCGGCCCTGCAACCTGCGCATCGTGCCACAGCGACGTGACCCTGACCGGGTTCAGCATCCTGAGCGGCAGCCTGATGCACACCAACCGGTCAATCGACATCAGAAAGGGTGGCAGCGCCGACTTCAGCTGGAACGAGACCGACAAGAGCTGCTCCGGCATCAACTGCCACTTCAGCAAGAATGCGAGATGGGGCGACACCCTCAACTGCAACAGCTGCCACGGCGCGGACGAGGCAACGCTCACAACCAAAAAACATACCGCCCATATCAGTGCCACGCTAAACCCATCGATCGGCAATCCGCTGGGGTGCGCAGATTGCCACTCCAAGACCGCCAGCGACAACGGCACCATCAGTGGCCCGCTAGCACATACGAACGGCTTTGTGGATTATTCGGGACCAAAGGCGGGCCAGTACCTGGCGCTGAACGGAGTCTGCACCAACGTCTATTGCCACAGCGACGGCAAGGGACAGCAGAACGTCCCGTTCGACGGGACCAACGGCTGGAACTCCGCAGCCGTCTACTCCGACTGCAAGGGGTGCCACGGCAATGATACGGCTCCGGCATTCACCGGCAGCGCGGGCGAGCCGAACTACACCAATGAAGGGGCCGGACTGTTCCGCAGCAACAGCCACTTTGCACATACCACCAAACTCGCGCTCAAGAACTCCGCAGCATGCGACTACTGCCATACCGACACGGTCGCCACCGATGGTCTGGCTGCCAAACCCGGTGGCCTTCATTTGAGCGGCGGGATCAACGTCGCTTTCAACCAGGCCAAGGCAGGGAGCGGGAGCTACGACTACCAGAACCGGACCTGCACCAATACCTCCTGCCACAGCGGCTCAGTGCCGAAATGGGGCGATAGCGGGAGTGTCGGGTGCAACACCTGCCATGGCGGCGATCCCCTGACCCTGACCAGCAAAAAGCACCAGGCCCATATCTCGACAACGGCCAATCCATCGTTAGGCACCGAGATCGGCTGTTATGAATGCCATGCCAAGACGGTTGACAGCAACAGGAGCATTGTCGATCAGGCAGTCCATATCAACCCGATACTGGGCGATTATTCGGGGGTGAAGGCCGGGACCTACAGCTTTGCTTCCGGTGTCTGCAGCAACAGCTACTGTCACAGCGACGGCAAGGGGCGGCAGAATGTCCCGTTCGATGCCGCCAACGGCTGGAACTCATCGGTCGTGTATGCCGATTGCTCGGGATGTCACGGCAACGACGCCACCCTCGGCCATTTCTCCAGTGTCGCCGGCGAACCGAACTACTTCAACGACGGTAGAGGGGCAGTCCGGGCCAACAACCACCAAAAACATGTGGGGCCGGCCGGGGCAGCAACCTGTACGGTCTGCCACAGTGAGACCGTAACCGTCGCCGGCACGGCGATCAGCACCGGCAGCCAGAAGCATATAAACAACATCCTGGACGTGAAACAGGGAGGGACCGCTGTCTTCGGCTGGGCCGGGGACACCAGGACCTGCAGCAGCATCAACTGTCACTTCAACAAGGACGCGGTCTGGGGCGACACGCTTGACTGTAACGGCTGCCACGCCAGCGACGCTGTCACGCTCACGACCGGCAAGCACGCCGCCCATATCTCGACCGTCGCCAACCCGTCGATGGGCACAGCCATCGGCTGTTTCGAGTGCCATAGCAGGACCATAAACAGCGACAACCTCACGATCAGGAATCCTGAGGTGCATATCAACGGCGTGATGGGCGACTACTCCGGCGCCCGGGCCGGTCAATACAGCGCAATAACAGGCAGTTGCGCCAACAGCTACTGTCACTCCGACGGCAAGGGACGCCAGAACGTACCATTCGACACGTCCAACGGCTGGAACTCTGCAGCCGTCTATTCCGACTGCGCCGGGTGCCACGGCAACGACGCCACGCCGGAATTTACCAGCAGTGCCGGGGAGCCTAACTACGCCAATGAAGGCGCCGGCCTGTTCCGCGCCAACAGCCACCGGTCGCATACCACCAAGCTGACCCTCAAGAACGCCGCTGCCTGCGATTACTGTCACACCGATACGGTCACGACCGATGGCATGGCCACCAAACAGGGCGGGCTGCACCTGAGCAACGGTATCAACGTCGTCTTCAACAGCGCAAAGTCCGGGAGCGGGAGCTACGACTACCAGAACCGTACCTGCGCCAATACCTCCTGCCACAACGGGGCCGAGCCGAAATGGGGCGACGCCTCCTCCGCCGGGTGCATTCTCTGCCACGGCAACCTGACCGCCAAGCCCGGGTTCCATAGCATCCACATCGGCAACCTGATCTCCGACGGGATCGTGACCTTTTATGCTTACACGGCCAACAAGTCAGACCTGACGACCTACCGGATCGGCTGCGCCAACTGCCACCCGACCGTGGAGGATGGGAACCACCGTAACGGCCGGATCGACCTGAGCATCAACAGGGACAAGCCCGGAGCAGGCTACCTGAACAGGCTGAACCTCGCCACAGCGGACGGACTCAACCTGACCGGAAGCGGCATCGAGGGAAGCACCGGGGCGAGCATCAGCTGCAAGCTGGCCTACTGCCACAGTAACGGCAGATCGCAGACCCTGGCTGAAACTGATTTCAGGGCGACTCCCGACTGGTACGGCTCCGCAAGGGCTGCAAACCGGTGCGGCGTATGCCACGACAACCCGCCCCAATATGCCGGCCAGGCGCACTACGTTGCCCAGAGCAACCAGGGGAACAACGGCAAGCGCCAGCCGACCGAGGCGGGTCACATGATCGGCTTCCATTTCGCCAATACCTACATCGGCAACAATGCCAACGGCTTCCTCGGCTTCTCGTCGAACGGAGACAAGGCCCACGGCAACGCCATGATGGCAGCCACGGTCAGCTGCCATCTCTGCCACGACGGGATCGTGAGCCCGACGCAGATCGACACCCACGCCATGGCCGGGAAGTCGAGCATCTTCAAATGCGCCAACTGCCATTCGGATTCCACCCCCACCAGGCTTCAGCCCGGCCAGGTTGTCGATACCAGCCGTCACATCAACGGTTACAAGGATGTCGCGTTCCCGAACATTGCCATCATGAGCAAGGCCCAGTTGGCAAACCAGACGGTCGCCCCCGGATGGGAGCGGTTCGGGGCGTACAAGGCATCGGGGTCGTACGACTACATGAATCTGGGTAACTCCAGCTGGGATCCGGTTACCAAGAGCTGCGCAACGGCCTGCCACTTCAATAGGCCGGTAACCTGGGACTCGACCCAGATCGAATGCGCCAGCTGTCACTATGACGATTAAGGTGGGCTCAGATGGGAATCATTAACTTCTTCAAGGGTGAACCCGCCATGGGAAATAGCTTCAGAACAGCCGACCGGAGGAGCACAATGCGCGTAACAGGGAGATTGATACCCCTTGCCCTGATCATGATCATGTTTCCGGCAACGGTCAATGCCGCCCGGTTGATGCATAACAGCACAGACCTCAATTCCGGTAAATGGCCGCAGGGATGGGGTATTGACGGGGGCAAATACGGCAGATTCACCTGCGCCACCTGTCATGAGCCGAACAACGGCGCCAATGCCAAGAATATCGCCCGGACCATCAGCTCGATGAACGAGGATCTGCTCCCCAACGGGGCGGATACGGTAGCAGTTGTTTTCACCAATAGCACCGCCATGGGGGACGATACTGCCAAACACAACCGCTCGAACCGGGTCTGCCAGGTCTGCCACAGCAAAACCAAGTATCACAATTACAGCAGCGGCAATAATTACGGCGGGCTGAACCATCCGAACCCGAAAGATGTCTGTACCGGCTGCCACTCGCACAAGACCGGCTTCCGGGCCAGCTGCGAAAACTGCCACGGCAACCCGCCGACGGTCAACATTCTCGGCGGCCCGGCCGGTTTTGCCAACAACCCCGGCCCGACCAATGCGACTGACCTCTCGACAACCGGCAGCCATCCGGCGCATGTCATTGACCGGAAGATGGGGTGCACGACCTGCCATTCCGGCAACACGATGCCTTCGGTCAGCAACACGATCCAGATGGGGTTCAACGGCTATGGCGGCAAGGTGACCTCCGGCGGGTATACCGGCTATTCTGCTGCAGGGAGCAGC
Organism: Geobacter sp. OR-1; assembly: GCF_000813145.1. Lineage (GTDB taxonomy): Bacteria > Desulfobacterota > Desulfuromonadia > Geobacterales > DSM-12255 > Geoanaerobacter. The sequence continues at coordinate 29,128 of NZ_BAZF01000030.1, forward strand.
CGGTTCGTATCCAGCAGCCCCGGCACCGTCATCCTGGCAGCGTCGGACAGCTACGCAACCGCCAACCGGTGCACCAATCTCTACTGCCACGGCGGCGGCACATCATCCAGGGCACCCCTGGGGGGCGGCACTGTTGCGGCTCCGGCCTGGATGACCGTGGATGGGAGCCAGGACGCCTGTGGCGCCTGTCACGGCACCACCGCCGCGACCGTGCCTGCCACAGGCTCCCATTCAAGGCATGCGGGGAATGTTACCGGCAGCTACGCCATGCTCTGCAGTACCTGCCACAACGTCACCGGCAATACGCACGCCAACGGTTCGGTTGAATGGCGATTAAACAGCAGTGACAGCCGTATCGGCACGGCCGCGACCTACCGGGGTTATTCGTCCGGCGGCACCAACGACCTGGGGCCGAGCAACAGCTTCGGCCAATGCGCCAATCTCTACTGTCACAGCAACGGCCTGGCCGGCGCCGAGAACGTGACGACAGCGCCAACCTGGGGCACTAGCGCCGGTTTTGCCGGTTGCGTGGGGTGTCACGGCGGCAATGCCGACTCTGCTTCCCCGATAGCCACCAGGGGCCACCGGGCGCATATCAACAACAGCAGCCTGCATTTCACCGGCTTCAACTTCCGCTGCAGCGAATGTCACAACAGCACGGTGGACAGCAGCGACCTGACGATTACGAGCAATACACTCCACGTCAACAAGGTTCCGGATGTCAATTGGGGCGCCAGGTCCACCGGCGGCCTTTCCTACACCGGCACCTGCGCCAACATCTACTGCCACTCCAACGGCGCCGGGGTCTACAAGACCCCGCCCAAGAGCTGGAGCTCCATGACCGAAGCGGACATGGGAACCATCAGCTGCAACTACTGCCATGGCGGCTTGGCGGGAGAGTTCGCGGCAGTATCGAGCAACCGGCACCGCAACCATATCAATGCCGGGCCGCTGCCGCACCGGCCGGCGACCTGCAACGACTGCCACTCCATGACCGTGGCCGAGAACGGGGTATCGATCTACGGCAATGGCATCTCCAGCATGCATATCAACCGGGCGCTCAACGTCAGCTTTCTGAAGATGGCCAACTTCTCCGGTACCTGGACCAAGAGCACTACCCGCTGCAGCGCCACCTGGTGCCATGCGACGAACAACCCGAGGTGGACCACCACCACTCTCAACAGCTGCGGGAGCTGCCACTACGCCAGCAACGCCGCCAGCGGCCTGTCGGCGGCTCACATCAAGCATTACAACAGCGCTACCGCTCCCGCCAACACCACCGAAGCGGGTTGGGGCAATACCAACAGTTCCACCACCAGCGCCAACGTCTTCATGTGCGGGGTCTGTCACCCAGCCAACCCTGCCTCGACACACCTGAACGGCCCGGCTGACAACAGCAACGGGCGGGCTGCCGAGCTTGGCCTGCGGCTGCCGTTTGCAGTCAGGAGCAGCGCCCGGATCACCAACAGCGTCACCCCAGGAGTAACTCCCATTCTTCAGGACAGCAGGGGATACCAGTATTCCAGCGGCACCACCTGCACCACCTACTGCCACTCCGACGGCAAAGGGGGGACACCGATCCTGACAACCTTCACCTGGAACGGCACCTTGAGTTGCGGGGCTTGCCACAACAAGGCTGACGACACGGTCTTCAAGTGGTCCGGGGCGCATACGAAACATGTCAAAACCACCATATCGAGCAGCATCACCTGTAATGCCTGCCACGCCCCGTCGGCATCGAGCAACACGGTGGTAAGCGACCGGCGCAAGCACCCCAACGGGTTCGTAAACCTGTCGGGCAACAGCGTGGCCGGAGCATTCCGCTGGGACAACGCCACCGGCCGGTGCAGCAACATCCGCTGCCACGGCACCGGGAAAACACCGCTCTGGACCGAAACCTTCACCACCACCTGCACCGGCTGCCATGGCGGCAATGCCGCCTCGACACCGCCGATAGCGACCAAGGGCCATTCGGCGCATATCAACAACACCAGTGCCCCCTACTTCGGCTTCAACTTCAGATGCAGCGAATGCCACTACAAGACCGTGGCTGCGGCCAATGACGCCACCCTCAAAAGCTTTTCCGGGGTCAGATACCATATCGACGGCACCGGTACCGTTGTCTGGGGGGCCAAGGCGACCACTACCGGGTCATTGGCCTATGATCCCGCCCAGAAATGCGTCACCTACTGCCATTCCAACGGCGCCGGGCTGTTCAAGAACCCGCCCAAAACCTGGAACGCCATGTCCGGTGCCGATGAAGGGACCATACAGTGCGATTACTGCCACAAGGGGATCTTCGGCAACAACTCGACGGTTTCCAGCGGCCGTCATACCAACCACCTGTACGGCACCACTTACAGCGCCAATATTCCGCATAAACCGGCAACCTGCAACGAGTGCCATTCCAATACCGTTGCCGGTGACGGCCACTCCATCTACAACGGCGCCGATGTCAAGCATATCAACAAGCAGCTCGACGTTACCTTCCTGAAGATGGGGAATTTCTCCGGCAGCTGGACCAAAAGCAGTGGCACCTGCAGCATGACCTGGTGCCATGGAGAACGCCCCAGAACCTGGTCGACCACAACGCTGCAGACCTGCGGCACCTGTCATGAAGCAAGCAGAACGGCATCATTCGGCCTATCTTCCAGCCATGTCAAGCATTACAACACCACTACGCGCGTCACCGCAGCCAATGGCTGGAACAGCGACAATGCCTCCAGCAACTCCGCCAACATCTTCAGGTGCGGGGTTTGTCACCCCGGCAAAGGGACGGAGACCGTCAACCACCTGAACGGCCCGGCTGCTACCAACGGTTCTGCAGCCGAGCTTGTGATCAAGCTGCCGTTCACGGTGCCGGCAGGGGCCACCCGCTCCGAAACGGCCACCCGCGGCAACGAAGGGATCAGGGAGGATGCGGCCGGATACTTCTTCTCGCAGGGGACTACATGTGATACCTACTGCCACTCGGACGGCCGGGGCGGCCCGCCGAAGGCCGTTATGTACTGGGCAAAGGTGACCTCCAGCTGCGGCAACTGCCACAACAAGTCGAGTGACAACCCGAGCCAGACGACCTGGTCCAAACCGCACGACATTCATGCGATTTCCTACGGCAACGGCGGTACTATCGGCAGCTACAACACGACCACCAACAATACCCTGGTAACGTGTGCCGCCTGCCATGCATCGACCGCCACGAGCAACACCGCCATCAAGACAACCGGAGGGTTCAGCCGTCACCCGAACGGGTTCCGCAATATCTCGGCCAGCAGCACGGTCGGGTCCGCTGCCTTCCGCTGGGACCCGGCCAACAATCGATGCAAGAACGGTTATTGCCACAGCAAGGCCTTCAGCTTCACCGACTACTCCACTCCCTGGATCAAATGGGATCAAGCGCAGGCGCAGATCCATTGCGGCAGCTGCCATACCAGCTATCCGACCGGACCGGACTATGCCAACGGCTACAAGAGCAAGGCGAACAGCCATCCCAAACATGCGGTTTTCTGGGGATTTACCTGCGACTGGTGCCATAACCAGACCGTTGTGTTCCGTAACAACAGCACCGTGATCTCCACGGTTCGAAACCATGTGAACAAGAATTACAACGTGGCGGCAAACAGCAGCCAAACATTCATCGGCAAGGCCAATACCTTTACGCCGGTGGCCACAACCAGTCCTCCGGCCACCAAGACCACCTGCAGCAATGTCAATTGCCATGGCGGCAACCTAAGCAAGGTCTTTGTCTGGGGGGGCACCAACAAGTGCGGTGACTGCCATTTTGCCGCCAGCGACACGGTCAACTACACGTTCAAGAACAGCACCATGGCGATGATCAGCCGGGCCGAGTGGAGCTACTCCGGCCACGGCAAGCAGACCGGCACATACGATGTCACCGCTAGCCCGTTTGCAGGCTTCTCAACCTCGGCTCGTGTTGCCGGGGCAACCGGCGACCCGTGCCTCTACTGCCACGAATACGACGCCGTGCCCCATGGCAACACCGCCAACCCGATGCGGCTCAGAAACTTCAACGATCCCGTCTACGGTAAGAACGGCGTCTGCCTGGCCTGCCATGCCACCGGCGCCAAGGGTGTT
>NZ_BAZF01000029.1 GCF_000813145.1 Geobacter sp. OR-1
TTGATTAATCGCCACCATGTGTGCATAAGGAATGCTGGACTTCAAGGCAACTTGACATAATATATCTTATGGGTCGTAATAGGGTTTTATGTAAATTAAGCTCTAAGAGTTCTGTGGTATTACCTATCTTGCCAATCACATATCAGTAACCGGAAGCACTTGCATATAATTATGCAACATTTTTTGCACATGCAACAACACTGTCATATCAGCCAACCTTAACAGGTTCATTCTAAATGTTGCCTGATTTTGCTAGACAAATGTATTTTACAGGACATTTAGCGATGATATATATTTCAGATTATTAATGCTGATTTCCCGCATCATTGATTAATTTGAAGGAATAAATGTCATGAATAGTTTAATACCATTTTGATTTGATCGCTTGTAACTAGTCGATTGTATTAGTGATTAATTTGTCGTGATTATTGGCAAACAAAATGCTGAAAGCTGATAGCCAATAACTGACACTGGTATACAATTGATTTGCTCAATTAATTTGAACGCATTAGATTGCCAGAATATACTTTTTAACAGCGAGGAGATTAATGATACCCGAAAACTTTCACAATTTACCTGTACTTCTGGTTGACGATGACCCACAAGCATTGGAATTGCTTGAATCTTTCCTTAGAAGTTCTGGAATGAAATATGTCGTTACTTTTGAGGATGGCCGTGACCTCACAAGATATCTTGCAAGTTTTCCTGCAGCAGTTATTGTACTGGACCTCATGATGCCGAAGATCTCTGGAATTACGTTACTTGAAGAGATAACAAATAAAAATCCGGGGATTTCAGTAATTGTCGTTACAGCTGAACAACAGATTGATACTGCGATCGAGTGCATGAAACTTGGAGCAGTCGATTATCTTACCAAACCAGTGGTGATAAAAAGATTCATATCCAGCGTCAACCGCGCTCTTGAACTTTATTCACTAAATGAAGAGATCGTAGCATCTCAAAATAATGCAACTGCTGATGAACAGCATGCCGCTTCCATTGCCCCATACATCATTACTCAAAATAAGGAAATGCTCTCGCTTATCAGATATGTGAAGATTATTGCCGACTCATTTCAGCCGATACTTATTTCCGGAGAGACCGGAGTTGGCAAGGAACTGTTTGCGCAGGCCATTCATACTCTAAGTAAAAGGGAAGGAATGTTTGTATCTGTCAATGTCGCGGGACTTGATGACACTCTTTTTTCGGACACTCTTTTTGGACACAAAAAAGGTTCATATACCGGAGCGATCTCGGACCGAGATGGTCTAATTAAAAAGGCGGCAAATGGTACCTTGTTTCTTGATGAAATCGGAGATTTGAATGAACTTTCACAGATAAAGCTTCTTCGTTTGTTACAGGAAAACGAATACTACCCAATCGGGTCGGATATTCCTGTCCAGAATAATGCGAGGCTTCTGGTCGCAACAAACCAGCACCTCAAGCTTAGAATGATTGAAGGTAAATTCCGTAAAGATCTGTATTACCGTCTATGTTCACATCAGGTAAACATCCCTCCCCTGCGCAGCAGACTTGACGATATTCCACTGCTATTAAACCACTATATGACTGAATATTCTAATATGCAGGGTAAGAACAAACTTACCTATCGAAAAGAACTTGTTAATCTGCTTTCCACATATGATTTCCCAGGCAATGTGCGTGAACTCCAAGCAATGATTCTCGATGTCGTTACAAGGAGTTCCGATGGCAAAATCCATGTCTCTTCATTCAAGGATCTCATTGCGCGGGAAAAAGGTTCACATTTCTTTGACACCGAGCTTTCTGAGGAAATTGATTTCAATCCAATTACTTTTACACGTTTCCCAACGATCAAAGAAGCTGAAACAGAGCTGATAAAGCGAGCCCTTGAACTCAGCAATAACAATCAAGGAATAGCCGCTCAAATGCTGGGGATTACTAGGCAAGCGCTCAATAATCGCCTTAGACGGAAAAAAGCAAATTGAAAGGAGTACTTCATGAAGACCCTGATTCTTTACTATTCAATGTATGGACATGTGCATCGCCTTGCAGAAGCGGTTGCAGAAGGAGTTAAGACGGTTCCTGGGGCTGAAGCAATCCTTAAGAGGGTTCCGGAAACGTTATCTCCCGATATCATTGAAAAGATGGGTGCAACTGAAATTCAAAGAGAATTCAGACACATACCTGTATGCACGGTTGATGAACTCCCAGAGTACGACGCTATTATATTCGGCACTCCGACAAGATTCGGGAATATGTGCGGGCAGATGCGTCAGTTTTTGGATGCCACCGGCCAACTCTGGTTTAAAGGGTCCTTAATAGGAAAACCGGCCGGGGTTTTTACTAGTTCGGCAACTCAACATGGTGGGCAGGAGTCTACTATCCTCAGTTTTCATATGACTCTACTTCATCACGGAATGGTAATAGTAGGGCTCCCTTACTCATTTGCCGGGCAGATGAACAATGATGAAATAACCGGTGGGTCCCCTTATGGAGTATCTACCATTGCCGGGACCAAAGGAGAAAGAACCCCGATTCAAAATGAGCTAGATGCGGCTCATTTTCATGGCAGGCATGTCGCAACAATTGCAATTAAACTTGTCAGTTAACTGCGTACGACATACCGCCCGTAAAAATGCACTTTTACGAGCGGTATGTTTAGTCAAGACATCCGAACTCCCTACTTAGATTGCGCTTCAATAATATACCTTGAAATAATCGTTGCTCATTTGCAATCCTGTCAATGTCTGCATGATATTTATTTTATTGACTTTTTTCTACAATCTCACTAGGCATGATTTCTGCTCAATACATATTTACTTATTCCACAAGATATAGACGGCCGGGAGGCTTGAAAAATGTATATGTCTTCTGAGACCCAAGGATCTCTTTCTCTGCTCTGTGTTGAAGATGAGAAGGATGCGAGGAAACTTCTTTTATCAATGATCGAAACCAAATTCCCATTTGTTAAGCTTTTCGAAGCTGAAAACGGCAAGGAAGGTTTTGAAATATACTCTCAACAAACAACTGATATTCTAGTTACCGATATTTCTATGCCTGAAATGGATGGTCTGGAAATGTCTAGAAAAATCAAGTTATTAAACCCGAATGTAATGATCATAATCCTCACCGGAAGAACCGATACCCAATATCTTATAGATTGTATCGACATCGGTATAAATCAGTATGTTCTCAAACCAATAGTCAATAAACTGCTCTTCGACGCTATACAAAAATGTATCGACTCAATATCAATTAATCGCATTGTTAAAGAACAAAACGATTTCATAGCAGCTCTTAATGCAAGTCTAATGACCAGAACCGAGGAGTTGGAGGCACTTAACAGTGAGCTGGAAACATTCAATTACACAGTTTCACATGATCTGCGTACACCATTATCAGTAATCAACGGCTATTGCCAGGTTTTGACAGAACTGTGCGGTGCTTCACTAGATGCAACATGCAGGGCCTATATAGATGAGATAGCAAATGGGGTTAAGACAATGAACGAACTCATTGGCACTCTGCTCAATTTCTCACAGGTCAACCGGTCAGAACTTAAGATGAGCAGGGTTGATCTCGGAAATATTGCGGCAGACATTTCCAAAAATTTGAAGATATTGGAGCTGTCTGAGCGCAATGTGGATTTTCGGATTATGCCAGGTTTAATAGCTGAAGGTGACAAAACGTTACTTAAAGTATTACTTGAGAATCTTCTGGGGAATTCATGGAAATACACTCGCACAAAAGAAAAAGCCATTATTGAGTTCGGCAGAAAAGAGGCTAACGGGATGGATATTTATTTTGTCCGAGATAATGGGGTCGGTTTTGATCCTAAATATAGCGACAGGATGTTTGCTCCGTTTCAGAGACTTGAGAACTGTGAAGGATTTGAAGGAACTGGTATCGGTCTTGCCACTGTGCAACGGATTGTCCACAGACATGGAGGAAAAATCTGGGCCGAGGGAGAAGCCGGTAGCGGCGCGACTTTTTATTTCACGCTTCAAGAAGGTAATTGCCTCAAAGCCTGCCCAGATTTATGAAATTGGGTCATATATCATGACATATTTTCGTTCGTTAGTTATTATTTCACAATGTTTTTGGGCCACTCTTGCCAAAGGAGCCGACTTGTCGCACCTTGCCGACTGTTCTGTCAAGGTATTCAGTGAGATCAGCAACACTAAATCCTGGTCCGGAAAACCGCCTGAGGGTTGCCATGCAAATGTAAGCGTTGCCAAAAAAGTTGACGGTGCACAAGTAATCACCTGGATTACGGACAGGAATGAAGCAGATTGGGTTATGACTTCACTTACCGTACAGATGGAGTACAGTGAGCTGGCAACTCCAATGGCACTTGCAAAAGGTAACAAGGATGTCATGTCGCGGGCACGACGACTGGGAAACTGCCTAGATTCTATTGTAAACAACAATGACCCTTCAGAATGCCGCTACAAAGCATCAAAGGAATATTATGCAAGCGAAAAGATAGGAACAGAACGGCACTGGGAAATATGGCTGGATAACGGCAGGAAGAGTATTGTTGATTATATTATCGGCGACACAGCGAATATACCTTATCCTCCGTCAGATCTAAATCAAGGCGAATCCCTTCCTCCTGGTACCGAACTTCACCTGCACATCCGCTAATGACAGATCCCATGATTGCAACTATTGGTTTTAAATGACTTTATGCGTAATATATGGCAAAATATATTCAAAGGAAGGTGATAAATATGAAATGCATATACAATGATGGTTTGAAAGTAGAATATAAAGGTTCAATACTTATAAAGGATGATAAAGACATCAACATATTTATCAAGGAAGGATTGATTCCGTTAGGCATAAAAGGTGAACTTGATGTGGCACTGATCAATTTCAACTGCCTGGAAATGAGGACGGCTGCAAAAGTAGTGACAGATACAATTGGTAAGAGAGCCTGCATACATTAATCATTAATCTATCTGTGATTTAGCGCCGAGTTGCAGCTTTTCGACCAAGGAGGCGAGTGTGATGACAAGATTTTATGATGCAAAAAGTGATTATGATCTTGATACTGTAGAGGATATTCTGGATTCTGGCGGCGTCGAGTATTCAGTGCAAATGGGAAAAGAGGAAAGTGACATCAAGGAAATCCTGATTGCTGAGGAGGATCTCCCGTATGTTGAGGAGCTGCTGTTTCTTTCAAAAAAACGGTTATTCTGCTCCCTTAATCAAAATCTACAGTGATCAGCCGTTTCCTTTGGTAAGAACGGATAGTGAGAGCCAGTTCTGGGTATCGTTTTAAGGGCTGTAACCAACAACGTAATTCATACGGTTTTTCCTGCAAAAAACGTTGCATCTGAAACAATAACACCCCTTTTCCCATGTCATTTCACCAGCGGCTTATTTTGCCGTCCATTCAGGAATATCTTGATTCCGAGTTGCATGTGATGGCTTTGCATTGTCAGGTAACTAGTCCATATAATTGTATTATTTTGCGGCATATTTGCTGCTATTGAACTGTTAAGTTGTTTTACAGATAAATAGAGCTAACATAAAGCTGAATCAACAGAGATTCGAGTATTTGGAGGAGAAAATGGCCAGTAATGTAGTAGTTGATCAGGACAGTTGCATTAGTTGTGGATTATGCGTCAACAACCTGCCAAATGTATTCCGGTTTGACGACAGCGGCAAGGCAGAATGTTTTGACCCTTCCGGTGCTACCGAGGAAATGATACAGAGTGACGCAATAGACATCTGTCCAGTTGCTTGCATCCATTGGCAGTAATAATGGAAAACTGCGAAAGAAGGAAATTTTTGGGCATATGCCTCGAAGGGATGGCTTCAGCAGCCGTGGCAGCCGTGGTATATCCTGTTTATAGGTACTTGTCACCAATTTCGGGACAAGAAACTAGCGGCAAAGTAATGTTTCAAGAAAGCACTATCTCTGAAGGTGAAGCGAAATTCTTCCAGTATGCCGGTTCAGCAGCGGTAGTGATAAAAATCAAAGAACACGAGGTCATTGCATTTTCCGCTGTTTGCACGCACCTCGGTTGCATTGTCCAGTGGCAAAAGGATAAAGGCGAATTCCTTTGCCCCTGCCATGCAGGACGCTACACTGCTCAAGGGGCCGTTATTTCAGGCCCGCCACCGAAACCGCTTCAAGCTCTCCCAGTCAAGGTAGCTAACGGCACAATTACCATAGGGTGATAATTATATGTCACTTTTTAAACTGATTGATAATTGGCTAGACGTTCGGATCGGGACCCATAGTCTTATTGAAAAGGAATTGACCGGTTACCTGCTCCCCAGAAACATAAATGTCTGGTATTCCATGGGGAGTGTGCTTTTATTTATCTTTTCGTTACAGATAGTAACTGGGATTCTCCTTTTAATTTACTACGTACCAGACGCTGACAAGGCATTTGCCAGTATCACGACAATTATGAACAGGGTTCCGTTTGGCTGGTTGATACGTATGTGTCATGTGGTGGGGTCCAACATGATGGTGCTGATCCTCCTGTTCCATATGCTGTCGGTGTTGTTTATGGGGAGTTACAAAAGCCCGCGCGAACTTAACTGGCTTTCTGGCTTCATTCTATTCAACCTTGTCATGGCAATTTCTTTAACCGGCTATCTACTCCCCTGGAGCCAGCTCTCATATTGGGCGACAACTGTTGCCACGAACAGTGTCGGGACAATCCCTTTCATTGGCAGCTATCTGGTGGAGTTCCTGCGGGGTGGGAAATTGGTAGGCCCCCCTACCCTTGGGCGCTTCTTTGCGCTGCATGTAGCGGTTATCCCGATTTCCATACTTGCATTTGTGGGGCTTCACCTCTTTTTGCTCCAGAGAATCGGCGTCTCCAAACCTCCATTCGGCCTGAAGGAGACTAAAAACGGCTGGCATGGAGAGGCATTCCATTATGAAGCACATCCGGGAGGAATTCCATTCGTTCCCAATTATCTGCTCCAGGACATCACTTCTGTAATGCTATATTTGGCCTTCTTTTTTGCTGTTTTGTTTTTTGATCCTTATCTATTTCTACCCAAAGACGCCTTTATCCCTGCCGATCCATTCCAGACCCCTGCCCACATAAAACCTGAATGGTACTTTCTGGCAAATTACCAGACACTCAAACTGTTTCCCAGTGAGTTCCTGGGGTTGGCTGTTCAGGGTGCGGCGATGACTTTCCTGGCTCTTCTACCGTTCGTCGACCGCGGCGCAGAGAAACACCCTTTGAAAAGGCCATTATTTATGATTTGCAGCATTCGGGGGGATTCTGATTTGGATCGGGCTCGCTATATGGGGGCATTTTTCATGATTAGAATCAGCTCCATTCACGTTCTCGTGTTGTCAGGACTAATTCTTTTCCAGCCATCGCATTCGTCAGCAGTAACACCGACCGACAACGCCTGCGTACAATGCCATGGAGCGCAGACCGGCAGGCTTGCCAAACCGGTTGAGCTTTGGCGAAAGAGCATCCATGCCGAGAACCGTATCGCCTGCAACGACTGCCACGGTGGTGACCCTAAAGATGCCGTTAATGCGATGAACCCTGACCGGGGATTTCTTGGGAAACCGAACCCAAATGATATCCCGGGCTTTTGCGGGCGCTGCCACGTCGGAGTGATGAAGGATTATCTGGCAAGCCTGCATGGTAAAACTCTCGGCAGAGGAGGCCCTACCTGCGTCACCTGCCATGGGAATCACCTGGTGATGAAGGCGACCATTGAACTGATTAATGAAAAGGATTGCACCAGATGTCACGATTTTGAGAAGTCCCTTCGGATAAAGGAAGCGATGCGGGAAACCGAAACCAAGATTGTTTACTTGGACGGAAAACTGGCTGATTTCAAAGGAAAAGGGGTTGATACCAGCCAGATGGAAAAAACATTGTTCGCGGCGAGAAACCGTTTTCACACTCTATTTCACGAACTTGATGTCTTGAAGATCAAGGAACAGACGGCTGAAATCAGTAAAGATCTGGATATACAGCTACAGCACATAAATAAACTTGCAGAGACGGATCGGAAGAGGAAAATCGCCGGGGTTGCAGCTATTGCAGCGACTCTATTTGCCGCGTTGCTTCTGCGGCTTTACGCCAAGACTTTGGATTGATAACGCCTGGTTATGAGCTCAAAGGGAATCAAGATTAGTCATGTGATTTCTTCAAGCAATGTCGAGAGCGCCTCGATTCGGTTTACAGGTTGATAACAAGCGTTTTTTGCGCATACATAGACCGTCGGCCGACCTTCAAGAGTTTGGTAATTTCCGGCCTCCCCTTTACCGGCGTAACGAAAGACAGCGTTTGGGATAAATTTGCTGTATAGCAAGCAGAGGAACGGCTTTAATTCATTTCTTTCTCCCGAAATTGTCACAGTATATTCGGGCGAATCGCTGAAATCCAAGGCTGACAGGAAATACAATGAGTTTGTGGGGGCTTGAGCTACTGTCCCCATGAATGACCTCAGGATTGCCTCCCCTCTTTTGGAGAAAAAAGAATCACCGGTAATCCGGCCAAGCCTTAAGAGAGCTAAGGCCGCCATACTGTTTCCCGATGGCATTACGCCGTCATGTGAACTGATATGTTTTACCAGCAGCTTTTCGCCATCGTTGCCGCTTTCAAATAGAGCACCGCTATTGTCTGTGCCGAAGATTCTAAGCATCTCTGTGGCAAAATGACTTGCCTGTTCCAGATAGCGATCTGTAAAGGTAACTTGGTGAAGCTCGATAAGTGCCCCGACAAAGTTGGCGTAGTCCTCCAGAAACCCTTTACCCGATGTTTTCCCCAGATAATAACTTCTCATTAACCGTGAAGAAGTTCCTGTCAATGAGTCGAGAATGAATTCCACTGCCCTGACGGCGGCTTCGAGATACCTTTCGTTACCAATAACAGCGTATCCCCTTGCCAGAGCGGTAATCATGAGACTGTTCCAGGCTGTTATAATCTTTTCGTCACGAAACGGCCTGACTCGCTCTCCCCTCACCCTAAGTATAGAGCCGCGCCATCTCAGGAGATCAGCAGCAACTATATCCGGCGATATCCCCTCCTCAGCGGAAAACTCCTCAAGTGAAACAGGGAGATGAAGAATATTGCGGCCGTCAAAATTCCCTTGCTCGGTAACATCGAACATTCGGCAAAAAACTCCCGGCTTCGCGCTTGCCTATGACTGCCTGGATCTCAGCGGTAGTCCAAAGGTAATACTTGCCTTCCATCCCCTCGCTATCGGCATCCTGACCAGCAAAGAATGCTCCGTCTGGTGACGTCATGTCATTCAGGACATAGGAAAATATCTCTTCCGCAACCTGTCGGAAGAATTGATCAGATGTTGACTGGAAAGCTCCCAGATATGCCAATGATATGAGCGCCTGATCGTAGAGCATCTTTTCAAAGTGCGGCACTAACCAGTTGCGGTCAACCGAGTAGCGGTGAAAACCGAATCCGAGCTGATCATAGATCCCTCCGTTTCTCATTTGGCGTAACGTGTTAGTAACCATTTGCAGAGGACCCGAATTTCCGCTCCTGCCGTAGCGCAGAAGGAAATCGATGATTATCGGCATGGGGAATTTCGGGGTATTACCGAACCCGCCATATTGGCTGTCATAGATCTCAATTAATTGCCGATACGCTTCATCCATGACTTGATATTTTGTAATGGTTCCCGGTTGCGGCGAAAACACTTGACCGAGAGCTTTGAGTGCAGCGATTGAGTTGTGTTCAAGCTTGTTCCGGTCAGTCCGCCAGAGCTTGGCAAAATATTCCAACACCTGGATTATTCCCGGCATCCCCATGGTTTGATTTCTCGGGATATAAGTAGTGGCATAAAATGGGATTTTATCTGGAGTCATAAATACGTTCAGCGGCCACCCTCCGCTTCCGGTCATCAACTGTGCAACAGCCATATATTGCTCGTCGATATCAGGCCGTTCCTCACGATCAACTTTGATACATATGAAAGAACGATTGAAAATTGCCGCTACATCAGGGTCTTCAAATGATTCGTGTGCCATGACATGGCACCAATGACAAGAGGAATAACCAATTGACAGGAATACAGGTTTATTTTCGGAAATGGCTATTTCAAAAGCGGCCTCACCCCATGGGAACCAACCAACCGGGTTATCGGCATGCTGCAGCAGGTAAGGGCTGGTCGAAAATATAAGTCTATTAAACTTCTGGCCGCCGTCAGTTGGCAAGGTACCCTTGTCAACCTCAATCAGAAGTCTGATGCGAGTATTCTCATCCTCGATGCGGTTATTCATCTGAGTTGCCTTTTCTCTGACCTTGAAAGTGATCCACATTTAAAAATTACGTGTTGTCTAAGCAAGATATTCTTCCCTCACCCCCAAAAAAAGAGACAGTAATAATGTTTTGCTGTCTCTTTATTTCATTTATGTCCACCTCTATACCGAGAAATCACCCACCAACAGTCATGAATTCAAGGGTCCTTTCTGTCTCACGTAATTTATCGTTGAGATTACGCAATTCATCTTTAGTGTATACATCCGTTCCCTTAGATATCTCTTTATTCAGCTTATCAATCCGCTGCTGAATTGAATCGACATTATCAACACAGTTCTTTGAGACCAGCAAGCATTCATCTTTCTTGACCTCATTTCCGCCAGTTACTTCAGCTGAAACGAACTGTACCGATGTTAATAGAACAGATGCAGCCACAATTCCTATTAGACCTGTTACCCGTTTCATGGCTGACCTCCGTTTAATCATTTTGCTCCTTTATTTATACTATAACCATCGGCCTAATAAATTGCAAATGAATTTCATTATCAACTACAACCCTACTATTTACATTTGTTCATATAGTTGAATAGACTTACTATTGCCTGCAACAAATATTTCATCTGATACATTAATTGCCATTTCTTCTGGCCGACGCTACTAACTGTTTTTAATGCAAATTCAACAAATTTAGTTATTCTCTATTGCACGGCATACTTCACTGCGAGCTCGTTAACCTAGCGATTCCTTTATCTATTGCAATAGGCTAAATACGGCATAAATACTGCTTTCCTGTATACTTATCCAGTCAGCAAATTGTACCAGCTAAACTTATCGAATCTAGTTACAGTGCCAAGGAGTCACTTATGGGGAAAAATCTCACCACAAAAATCCTCGAATCTCATTTGGTTTCGGGAAATCTGATTCCAAAATCAGAGATTGCTCTCAGAATCGACCACGCTTTACTTCAGGACGCGACCGGTACCATGGCATTGCTCGAATTTATGGCCATGGGGGCAGACAGGGTAAAGGTAGAACTTGCGGCTCAGTACATCGATCATAACCTGCTGCAGACCGACAACAGGAATTCTGATGATCATATCTTCCTGATGACTGCAGCAGAGAAATTTGGGATTTATCTTTCAAAAGCAGGAAACGGGGTATCTCACCAAGTACACTTGGAAAGATTTGGTATCCCAGGTAAAACGCTGCTTGGAGCTGATTCCCATTCTCCTACCGCAGCCGGGCTTTCGATGCTGGCCATAGGCGCTGGGGGGCTGGATGTTGCTATGGCCATGGCTGGCAACCCATTTTATCTCCCATGCCCGAAAGTTATGGGGATCAAACTTGTTGGCCAACTTCCACCTTGGGTATCCGGCAAAGATGTCATTCTTGAAATGCTTCGCAGGCACTCTGTAAAGGGTGGTGTCGGTAAAATTATCGAATACTATGGTCCCGGGGTTGCCACACTTTCAGCTACGGACAGGGCCACCATCGGTAACATGGGGGCAGAACTGGGAGCAACATCCAGCATATTTCCATCAGACGGGCGAACCAAAGAATTCCTTGATTCCCAGGGTCGCGGGGCATGTTGGCAAGAATTGTCCCCAGATCCGGATGCAACATATGACGAATACGACGAGATCGATCTGTCTTCCCTGGAACCGCTGATCGCTTGCCCATCCTCACCGGACAAAGTAGTCCCGGTCAGAGACGTTGCCGGCACCAAGGTAGATCAGGTAATCGTCGGCAGTTCGGTAAATTCCTCGTTCCGGGATCTCATGACAGTTTGCCGGATTCTCGATGGCAGAAGGGTCGCATCTCATCTCTCCTTCAACGTGAACCCCGGCAGCCGCCAGGTATTGGAGAATGTTGCTGCCCAGGGAGGGGTAATGATGCTTCTTCTTGCGGGAGCGCAGATACATCAGCCAGGATGCCTGGGTTGCATTGGTATGGGGCAGGCACCTGGGACCGGTCAAGTGAGCCTGAGAACTTTTCCAAGAAACTTTCCCGGGCGTAGCGGCACTAAAAACGACATGGTCTACCTGTGCTCTCCCGAAACTGCTGCTGCTGCCGGAATTTTCGGAGAAATTACAGATCCCCGCAGACTGGGTGAAATAATGAAATGGCCCGCTGTACAAAACCCGACGAAGTACGTTCTTGATGACTCAAGCATAATCTTTCCTCTTCAGGAGACTGAAAATATACAGATAGTCACCGGCCCCAATATTGTGCCCTTCCCGGATTTCGAGGAGCTACCCGAAAATCTTGAAGCAGAGGTTATCATCACCCTGGGTGATAACATTTCTACCGACACGATCATGCCGGCAGGAAACAAAGTGCTCCCCTATCGCAGCAATATACCGGCCATCAGCCAGTTCGTATTCGAGCAGATAGACCCCGAGTTCCATAAACGTGCAAAGGAAAAGGGTAACGGCGTAATTATTGCCGGTGAAAACTATGGCCAGGGATCTTCACGTGAGCATGCCGCCCTTGCGCCACGCTATTTGGGTATCAGAGTTAAAATAGCCAAGAGTTTTGCACGGATACATAAGGCAAACCTTATCAATTTCGGCATCCTGCCGCTGACTTTCAAGAACCCGGCTGATTACGATACCATCAAGCAGGGAGACATTCTAACACTTTGCAACATTCGCAACCTTATTAGCCAAGGGGAAAATGAATTGCCGGTTGAAAGCAAGGGGCGAATAATCCTTACGGTTCTTGATGTCTCGGAAAAAGAGCGGCTGGAACTGCTTGCAGGAGGGACCCTGAATTATGTGAAAAAAATGAAATAATAGTTGTTATAGGTAAAGAATGCGGTCAATCTTTCTGTTGTTTTTATTGTTATTTTATTCCGCCGATTCAAGTGGCGAGGAATTCTTTATACTGGGCGGTGCCGCAAAGGATAATGACTCAGATGATATGACATATGCATGGCAATTGGAATATCAGGAGTCTTTGGGAGAGAGTTTTGCTGCCAGCATTTCCTATCTTAATGAAGGCCACGTTACGAACCACCACCGTGACGGAAATTCCATGCAATTATGGGGGAAGACGCATCTTTTGAAGCACAGGCTTTCCTTAGCTGCGGGTATCGGACCATTTTTGTATTTTGATACCACCAGTTCAGGGAACGGTAATGAGTATGTTAACGACCATGGGCTGCAAGGAATATTAAGCGTTTCGGCAACCTGGCATTATAGAGACAATTGGCTGTTCCAGATCCGCACTAATTGGGTCGGGGGCGTAAGCGGTTTCGATACTGTATCAGTAATTACCGGACTCGGTTACCAGTTGGAAGCTCCATTGCGCGCTCCAAAAGCGGCCGACTCTAAAACAAAACCTTCCGAAAACGAAGTGACCCTGTTTATTGGGGAAACGATCATGAACAGCTTTAAATCCGAAAGCAGCTTGGCATCCGGGATAGAATACCGGCAAACGCTTGCAGACCACTTGGATTTCAGCATAGGATGGCTCAATGAAGGGAACAACGGCAAACTCCACCGCAACGGGATTTCTACGGAATTATGGATGGTGAATGACTTTTTAGCTGATAAACTTTCGCTGGGAATTGGCGCAGGCCTCTATGTTACCTTCCATCACGATAACTTTATCCCTGACAGGATATCCCATAAGCCGTTAGCTGCAATTATGACCATGTCTGCTGGGTACCGTTTAAATACAATCTGGGGCGTACGGACTTCCTGGAATCGGATAATTACAGATTATGACAAAGATTCCGATGTTATTCTCGGAGGGATAAGCTTATGCTTTTGAAAGGATAGATATGTTTTGCTGAAGCATCGCTTTAGTAAAAATACGTCAAATTCACCGCCCCATATTTCTCAACCTCCCTCTGGCCGAAAAACTCCTTCCCTACTATAACGTAGGTAAATGATGTCTTAACTCTACCTGCCATGATCGATACCCCCAACTCCCCAAATGGTACAAAAACACGCTTTTTTACCCTTGGGCTGTCTTCAAAGGTATTGCCATCGAGCGTAATATCCCTGGCAACCAAGTCCCCACCCGCACCTCCAAAAAAATATGCCCCCCATTGGTGCTTGTTTCGATGATTATTAAAGATCGGAACGGTCCCGATCCCCCGAATCGTTGTATCACCGGCACTTTCAGGCAAATTGTATCCAATGCGAACCTGCCCCTCAAAGTGCCCTTTGGTGAGGTAATTGCCAAGCATCGCGCTGCAGATCGGGAACAACTGGACTCCCAAATTTCCCACATATTCCGTGATGTCGAATTTGTGACGATATTCATACTGGAGATCCAATAACGGCTCGTTCTTGAGCTGGTGACTCCACCCTTGCGGCAACCTGTTCTGAAACAAATGGTGGGCGGCTTCCTGTCCGGCTTCTCCGAGAGAATACGGGCCGATAACGCCGACAATCAGTTTTAAGGTTTGCAAAGCTGATTGGGTTTGGTGGTGGGTTGTCAGCCCCAGATAAAGAATACCTGCATATGGACGGTCTTTGGGGTCAGGAACAGTCGAGTAAAGTTCAGTCGGTGTAAATAGAAGCTGGGCAATTTCATAAGATGAGGACTTGAAGCCGGTATCGGTCCCGAACAGATTCCAGAAATCTCCCAGTAATCCTTTGTTGTTTCGTGACAGAACCAGGGAAAGTCCGGCAGTGTAATTTTCGTCCTTTCCGTAGAAAGCGTCATTTTCAACATTCATTGCAATGGCTGTTTGCGGCTGCTCGGCATAAGAATCTAACGTACCGCACAGATTGGCCAGCAAACAGAGCAATAATACAATGGCTGAAAAGAAGTTCTGTTTACATGACCGCTTTTGTAGTAATCCAAATGTCATATGTGCAATCGTCATTACTGCCCTTTCAATTCAACAAACAGCATAGCTTCAGAATTCATGCAATACCTTAGACCGGTTGGTTTGGGGCCGTCATCAAAAACATGGCCCAGATGGCCCTCGCACCGTGAACAGAGAACTTCTGTCCTTTTGGAAAACAGGCTGTTATCAGGTCTAGTTGTGATGTTTTCCGGCGCAATCGGTTTTGTGAAACTTGGCCATCCAGTTCCAGACTCGAATTTGTCCTCGGAATTGAACAGATCAAGCCCACAACCGGCACATCGGAATACCCCATGTTCGTGGACTTTCAGGAGTTTGCCAGTAAACGCCCGTTCAGTCCCCTTTTCTCTGAGGATGTGAAACTGCTCCTTGGTCAGAATCCTTTTCCATTCCTGTTCTGTCTTAATAACCTTTTGTGACATGATATATCTCCCCAGTTCTGCGGAATATATTTTGAGAGACAATGCCCCACCTTTCTCAGAGCCGCCTGTGGACGGTCTGCAGGCAAACATCCCAACCAACAACACAAACAGTAAGATCAAAAAATGTCTCATTTTGAGTGGCCGCCTATTTCTTGAATGAATTCAACTAGCTCTTCAATCTCATTTTCCCGTAAATCAGAATTGACAGGCATGATCGGCTGATACCCCTTTACGATGTCTGCTTTAGGGTCCAATATCGATCTCCTGACATATTCTTCATCTACAATCACACTCCGCTCTTTCCCGTTTGTTAAAACAATCTGTTTGCTCCCCCAAAGTCCCTTGAATGTCGGGCCCACTCCTGCAGTTCCATCGAGCGAATGACATCCGAGACACCCTAAAGTCTCAAGCAGTTTCCTGCCGGATATTTTCTCATGGTGTGATTCGACTTGGTTCAACCAGTCATTGAACTCCTGCTCCGAGACCGCTTCAACTGTAGCTAGCATCTTAGAATGTTCGGTACCGCAATAAACTGAGCAGAAAAGGTCATAGGAACCCTTTTGTGGAGCTATGAACCAGACATGGTTTTTCATCCCCGGAACGACGTCGCGCTTTACCCTGAAGGCTGGGATGTAAAAACCATGAATAACATCCTGTGAAACCAGGTTGACCAGGATAGGCCTGCCGGCAGGGACATACATTTTCCTACTGGTTTTGGCATTTGGATAGGAAAAACTCCATGACCACATCCGGGCAGTTGCGGTAACCTCAAGAGCGTTCCCGGGCACATTGCGCAAGGCAAGATAGCCGGCCCACCCGTAATAAAACATTGCCATAACCAACAATGTCGGGATAAACGTCCAGAGGATTTCAAGCCAGATGTTACCGTCTGCAACGGAGGTTGGCTTCGGAGATCGTGATCGGTGATACCTGAAAGTAAAAACCAACATGACGGTAGAGATGACAATGAACAACAGTATGCAGATCCCGATGATAAATTTGAAAACCGGGTCTACTGCCTGATTCGTTGTCTGAATTATTGGATCCACTTCAACTCCCTACCGGTATGAGAGGTCAAAGAATGTGAAACCGATGAAAATTGCGAGCGTAACCAACGTCAGCAACAACAGCCCGCGCAGCAAGCGCCCCTCGTATCGCATATGCATGAAGAAAGCAATGACGAGAAAAGCTTTCATTACTGCAATTGCAAGGGATCCCCAAACATGGAGCACACCCAGATCCAGCCGAGAAACCCAGACTGTTAGCCCGGTCAAAAGTAACAGGAATACCCAGACCATAACGAGTTTTGGGTAACGTATTATATGATGACTGTCTTTCTCTATGTCAGCCAACCCTGACTCCTTAAAGGACCAAGTAATAAAGGGGAAAAATAAAAATCCATATCAAGTCCACAAGGTGCCAGTATAGAGCCGAATTCTCGAGCAGCACGTAATCTCCGGCATGTATGGCTCCCCGCCTGACCTTCAGGGCAACCACTGTCAGTAGACCGACACCTGCCAGCACATGAAATCCATGAAGACCGGTTGTGAGATAATAAAGGCTGAAAAACAGGGCTTCTCCTATCGGGCCGGCAGAAAACCTCGGCGAATCCGGATAAAACCCGTGGCCAATTTCAGAACTCCATTCAAAGTACTTATTAACCAGAAAGATCATGGCACAGATGATTGTCGCTCCAAGCAGATTCAATACCTTACGAATCTCTCCTTGTTGTACGGCAGTCACTGACATTGCCGCAAACAGGCTGCTGGTTATCAGCAAAATTGTGTTGGCCGTACCAAAGCCTAAGTGCATCTCCCTCCCCGCAATGGCAAATTCCCGGGGATATGAGGAAAGATAAGTTGCATAAAGCAGGAATAACCCCCCGAACAGAAGTATTTCCGTAAAGAGGAAGAGCCAGATCCCTAGCTTTGCCCCGGCATATTCTTTTTCCATCTTCCGGATCATGGAACGCCCGCTCTGTTAAAATCATAAGGCCCATGTGTTACCACCGGCTCTTCGTCAAAGTTTTCTGTCGGCGGCGGCGACGGTGTTGTCCATTCCAGCGTGGCGCCACCCCATGGATTACTTCCAAATGGTCTTCCCTTCAATAGGCCCATGAACAGATTGATCATCATTATTGCCAGACCTGCGGCAAGTATCCAGCTGCCAATAGTGGATATCAGATTAAGAGGGGCGAATTCCGGCAAATAATCATAATAGCGCCGCGGCATCCCCTTCATTCCGAGAATGATCATCGGGAAGTATGTAAGATTGAACCCGGCGAACATCAGCCCCCAGGAAATCATTGCCGGCTTTTCGGAATAGGTGCGGCCAAAAAACTTTGGCAACCAGTAATGCATGGCACTGAAGAATGCGAATCCTGCGCCGCCGAAAATAACATAGTGGAAATGACCGACAACGAACTGGGTGTCATGGATATGAATGTTGGTGGCTGCTGCTCCCTGAACAAGGCCGGTAAGTCCACCTATTGAGAAGAGCATTATAAAACTAAGGGCAAAAAGCATCGGTGCTTCCAGGGATATTGACCCCTTGTAAAGAGTTGAAACCCAGTTGAACACCTTTATGGCCGATGGTATGGCAACAACAAATGTGAGAAACGAAAAAACCAGAACTGCCATATCGCTTATACCGCTGGTGAACATGTGGTGAGCCCATACGAGAGAGCCGGCACCGGCAATTGCCAAGCTTGAGAATGCGATCATCTTGTATCCGAAGATCGGTTTACGAGCAAAAACCGGGAATATTTCGGAGACTATCCCCATCCCCGGCAGAATCATGATATAAACCGCAGGATGGGAATAGATCCAGAACAGGTGCTGAAACATTATCGGGTCACCGCCCCGGGAAGGGTCAAATAAGCCCGTGCCAAGCAGCCGTTCCGCAACAACCAGAAGCAGGGTTATGCCAAGAACTGGCGTGGCCAGGATCTGTATCCAGGCAGTGGCGTAAATAGACCAGACAAAGAGCGGTAATCTCCCCCACGCCATGCCATCCGCCCTTAAGCGGTGGATGGTTGTCACAAAATTGATGCCGGTGAGAATGGATGAAAATCCGACTATAAAAACCCCTATTACGGCAAGTGAGACATTGGTTCCGGTTCTGACACTGAACGGCACATAAAAGGTCCAACCGGTGTCTGGTGGCCCTCCGCCGGTAAAGAGCGACAGGACTATCGTTAGAGCACCTGTTATATAGAGCCACCAGGATAATAGATTTAGGCGGGGGAAAGCGACATCGCTTGCACCGATCTGGATCGGCATTACCAAGTTGCCGAATACTCCGGGGAACCCTGGAATTATGAACAGAAAGATCATCAAAACCCCATGGACAGTAAACAGGGCGTTATAGGTTACCGGTCCCATTATGGTCCGTCCCGGTGCCATAAGTTCTATCTTGAGCAGAAGCCCTATCAATACCGCCACCAAGAAGGATATCAGCACCGAATACAGGTAGAGAAGGCCGATCCTTTTATGGTCAGTGGAAAAAACCCAGGCTGAGACGCCGCACTTCCCAGTGTCGTTCCAGAAGCTTGTTAGCGGGAGAGTTGGATGGTTTGACGAGTTCATGTTTTCCTCGTATTGTTCCTGTCTCGCTTTTTACCTGCCAGAACAAGGAATGACAAAAATCCGCCTGCGGTTAGAAAAACAGCGGTGGCGCTAACTCTGAGAAGGTTAAAGACATAACTCTTTTTTCCCGGATCAAAACTGAAACAGTATCCCACAATCTTTCTTACTGCCTCTCCGATCCTTCCTTCCTTTGCCTCAAGAATGGCCAGGGACAGATCTTTGGGAAGAAAGGTCGTGCCGTACAGATACCTGACTATTGTGCCGTCTTTTGCAACCACTATTGATACTACCGGGTGAATGAAATCAGCTCCTTTTCGCTCAAAACGATATCCGGAAGAATCAGTCAGCTTGGCGATCTCTTCCTTATTTCCGGTCAGGAAACGCCAGCCATCTTCAGGGAATGGCACGTTCATAGACGCTAGATATGTCTTCTTGCTTCGCAGCGCCAGTTCCGGAGTCTCAGTTTCGTCGAAACTGATTGAAACAACCCGGTATTCTTTGCCAGGTTGGAGTTTAACGGCAGGCAACACCTTCGCCAACCCTCCCTGGAGGAAGTTGCACACATTTGTACAACTATAATATACGGGCACAATGATGGTAGGAGTAGTGATCAGGTCGGCCAGTCGTATGACTTTTCCGTACTCATCCGTAAATTTCAGATCAAGGGGGATTTTATTTCCTAGAAGCTCTTTGACCTCAACTTTTTTGTAGGAAGTATTACCAGTAACACCTCCTGGATTTGTTACAGTATTAGATCCCTCAATATGAGCATAGGCAATATCGCCGATGCCTAAACAATAGATAATGACGATCGTCAAGACGGCAACTGAAAAGGAAGACTTTATCGGTTCATATAACAGCGCCATTTATCGGGTCTCCAGCACCCAAAAGTATAGATTCACACTCCATGCCTTTCCGTGTCGTTAAAGTTAACATGCTGATTTTCCGTATGTATTACTTATCAAGTTAATGCCTTGAAAAAATCTGAGCAGAATCAGTAATCACATGCAATATCAAGCAGTTAATACAGACAGCCTCTTGTTTCACCCTTCAGGATAATGAGGGAGAATATGTGCCATTAATATTGCTATTGACAAAAAAAGTTTACCGCCAATACCAGGCATTAAAAGTAATAAAAGGCATTACTCTGCCGATTGCTTTGCAACATACGTTGCCATAGACAGCAAACCGGATATGCTGAGACCCGCATTGCGCTTAAACGTATTATTTATGCAAAAAGGCATAGTTGCTGCTTAGCATGAACTATCAATAAATTGGAGGCGAATTGATGCCAGCCTTGTCGGATTCGTATTCAGTCTCAGCTGCTATGACAAATGATCATGACAAGATTCATCGCATTAAAGCGATCCTGATAATAGCAAAGCCAGGGATTATATTGGCAGAGACCTTGGCCGGTTTGGCAGGCATACTGCTCTCATCTGTGCCATTGCCTTCAATTAAGGAGACAGCATGCGGAATCATTTGTATAACTCTGGCTGCAACCGGTGCGGCAATGGCAAATTCGATTCTTGATCGAGATACAGACAACAAGATGCCTAGACTGCGGCAAAGATGCCTGGCGGTTGAATCTATTGGGCCAAAAAGAATCGCGGCCCTATCTATTGCCCTACTCTCCATTTCACTTCTAGCTGCCTGTAATTTCTTAACCGCAACACTTCTGATAGCAGCTGCAGCTACCTACCTCCTACTCTATACTGTCTGGCTGAAGAAATGTTCTCCGTGGGGTGTTTTTGCCGGCGCTATCCCGGGTGCGCTTCCGCCACTAATCGGTTCGGCCTCGGTAATCGAAACCATATCGGCTCCGGCGTTCCTGCTGGCGGTTCTAATATTCGTATGGCAACTGCCGCATTTTTGGTTTCTCGCTCTCCATTACCGTGATGAGTATCAAAAGGCTCATATACCGGTTCTTCCAATATGTTATGGCTATAAAATCACCATAAAACTGATATATATTTCTGTTTCCCTGCTGCTACCAATTTCTCTTGTATTGTGGCCTTTAGGTTACAGTTCCGGTATTTATGGGATCATGGCATTTATTGCTTGGGGGGCTTTTGTTACTCTAGGTTATAACCATTCAAATACTAAGCACAACTTTCGAAAAGGATACTTAGCATCAATTGCATATCTGGTCATGATCTTGTTAGCAATTATTGTTGATCGTTATGTTGGATCTCTCGAAATTATATTGAAGTGAGTCGTCTCTCCATTTACTCATTCCTATTATTTTCAATTATTCTTGCATCTGCCACATCACTTGACGCTAGTCATCACCATGAAATACATAGCTTTTCTCTTATCCCCTACGCAGACAAGCAATAAATGTTGCATGCTGTCAAATTATCAGATCTTGGGGCATGTCATAACTATAAGATATTGTGGGCATAATTAATTAGTTGCAGTGGTACGGTAGCTGCTAAGAAAGCGGTAACACAGTTAAGTAAAGGAAAGGATTAGTTATGAAACCGACAGAAATATTTTTTAAATATAAGCACAAAAAATCTATCTTACTCAATCCGATCACTGATGAACAACAATTGCTCATCAATGATCTCGTAGACCGAATTGGTCTTTCTCGAATAGATTTGGACCCATCCGATCCACGTGCCATACCATACTTACGTCCAGCATTATGGCTGTGGAAGTAGTCATGTGCCATTCAGGAAATCAATATATGACAGGAGTGTCGACTTATCGTGAGGATATTTGGTAGAGTGTGGTGGATTGCCTTCAGAAGGCCTGATGCAAAATAAAAACCCCCCATCTGTTGATTCGGTAAGAAAAATAACAGATAGGGGGACAAGGAAGGAAGGAGCCTTGTGTTTTCAATATTACAAATCCGTAACCAATAGTCAAACACTAAATTGGTTATTGGTTATTCAATTTTTAACGATTTCCTAAAGGTTGCAGCAATACCTGCAGTATCTAACCCATATCTTGCGCGCAGTTCGGATTGTTCACCCTGTTCGATAAAATGGTCAGGGTATCCAATTCGAGTTATGTCGACGCCTGAAATCTCACTCTCTTCAATCAATTCGATAATCGATGATCCAAAACCGCCCAAAACGGTATTTTCTTCGGCCGTAAATACTCGCCCGTTCGTTTGAGACAATAAGTCCAAAATCAAGGAGCGGTCTAACGGCTTGATAAATCTCGAATTAACTACAGTAAGATTGATCCCTTCATCTGCAAGAATACCGGCAGCTTCCAAACAGGGATAAACCATGGTTCCTACCGCCAGGACCAAACCATCTGGTCCATTTCGCAGAATTTCAGCTTTGCCAATCGGCAGAGCCCGGTATGTTTGATCTAGCGGCACACCATACCCATTGCCTCTCGGGTAGCGAACCGCTGCCGGAGCGTCGAGTGTTACTGCTGTCATCAGCATGTGCTGAAGCTCATTCTCATCCTTTGGCGCCATGATGACCATGTTGGGTAAATGGCGAAGGTAAGACAGGTCGAATACGCCGTGATGAGTAGGCCCGTCGCTGCCAACCACTCCGGCACGATCAATGGCAAAAGTTACAGGCAGATTTTGTAAGCAGACATCGTGACAGATTTGATCATAAGCCCGTTGAAGAAAAGATGAGTACACGGCGACTACCGGGCGTAGCCCTTCTGCGGCCATTCCGGCGGCAAATGTTACGCCATGCTGCTCTGCGATCCCTACATCAAAGAATCGATCGGGATAATCTTTGGCAAATCCGGAAAGCCCCGTACCATCAGGCATTGCAGCAGTAATTGCGACAATCCTTTCATCCTCGGCGGCAATTTTCCTAATAGTATCACCAAATATCCCGGTATAAGAGGCTGCGCCCCCCTTCCCTTTTATGATCTTTCCCGTAGATACTTCAAACGGTCCCACGCCATGGAAAAGAGCCGGATTGTTTTCAGCAGGAAGATATCCCTTCCCCTTTTTTGTGATTACATGTATCAATACTGCGTCGTCAAATCGTTTAACTTTTTCAAATGTTTCCACAAGAAGCGCGATATCATGGCCATCGATTGGGCCGATATATTCAAAACCAAAGGCTTCAAAAAGCATCCCTGGGGTAAATAGCCCTTTTAGCGATTCTTCGGCCCTCTTGGCAACTTTCAAAACATTATGTCCGACCGTGTCAAGACCTTCCAGAAAATGTTCCAGATCTTTTTTTATCTTATGAACGAATTCATTGGTAATAGTTCTCGATAAAAAATTTGATAGAGCCCCCACGTTTTCCGCAATTGACATCTCATTATCATTGAGAATAACGACAAGGTCTTTATTTAGGTGCCCGGCGTGATTAAGCCCTTCGTAAGCAATCCCGCCAGTCATGGAGCCGTCACCTATTACGGCAATGACCTTATTGGTCTTCCCTTGCAGGTCACGTGATACGGCCATCCCCGTGGCAGCTGAAATTGATGTGGAAGAGTGTCCAACATCAAAGTGGTCATGTTTGGATTCTGCTCTTTTGGGGAACCCGCTTAAGCCATCAAGGGTCCGTAGGGTATGAAACAAGCCCTTCCTGCCGGTTATGAGCTTGTGTGCATATGCCTGATGCCCCACATCCCATATTAACCGGTCTGTAGCAGTATCGAATATTCGGTGGAGTGCGAGGGTCAGTTCAACAACTCCGAGGCTTGGAGCCAGATGCCCACCGTTTTTCGAGCAGGTCTCGATAATCTCATTCCGAATTTCCGCTGCTAAAGACGAAAGTTCGGGAAACGTAAGATTTCTGATATCTCTTGGTTCGTTAATTCTATCCAGAATCTTATTCATGATTTCCGCGCAACAATGTAACGTGCGATCTCTCTAAGCGGATCGGCATTGTGGTTGAAAGTTTCTAGGGCTGCCAATGCCATCTCCACCAGTTCAGATGCCCGCCGTTTGGATTCGGCCAGACCCATTATTGCAGGGTAGGTCGCTTTCTCTCTTTCCTGGTCACTACCGGCGTCTTTCCCTATCTCCTCAGTTGTCCCTTCGATATCAAGAACATCGTCGGCGATCTGAAATGCCAGGCCAATTGCCTCCCCATAACGGGTCAAGGCTGCAAGCTCTTCTTCGGAAGCGCCTCCCAAAACCGCACCGGCCTTTACAGATGCCTTCATAAGAGCGCCAGTCTTATGAGTATGGATGTATTGAACTGTGGCCAAGTCTATGTCACTTTTCCCTTCACTCTCCATATCTACGACCTGCCCGCCTACCATTCCATGAGAACCGGCACAACAAGCTATCTCTCTAATTACTGCTAACATCTTTGTCGGGCTGACTTTTAAGAATTCTGGGTTAGCAAGCAAGACAAAGGCTTCCGTAAGAAGCGCGTCACCGGCAAGAATTGCCACTGCCTCGCCATAAACCTTGTGATTGGTTGGACGACCACGGCGAAAATCATCATCATCCATGGCAGGGAGGTCGTCGTGGATAAGCGAATAGGTATGGATCATTTCCATTGCGCATGCGGCAGGAATTGCTGCTTCAAGCTCTCCGCCAACGGCATCGCAGGCAGCCAGCAACAAAACCGGTCTTATTCTCTTACCTCCCGCAAACAGCGAGTATCGCATGGCTGTGTGCAGAGAGGATGGGAGGGCATCACCTGGAGGCATGAATCTATCCAGTGCCTTGTCAACAATATCGCAACGATCTTTGATATATTTCTTTAGATCCATAAGGTTATCTTTCCATACAGGTATATTTTCACGGTCAGATATCAGACAGTTTGAATGGTTCGGTGCGAAACGAACCGTCTTTTTGCTTCAGCAATAATTCAATCTTCTTTTCAGCCTCATTAAGTTTTTTGTTGCATATGGCCGCATGCTTCACCCCTTCCTCAAACGCCTTTAACGCTTCATCTAAGGTAAGCTCTCCACTTTCGAGACGGTTTACCACGTCTTCGAGTTTAGCGAGTGAGGTTTCAAATTTCTCGGCCATGTTGTCTCCATCCAAAATAGGAGCCATTATACTGATTAAGTTATCTCAGTCAAGAAAACGCGGGAAACGCTTCATCTAATCGGATGTTGTCTGCTCAACAATGCATCTCGCTTTACCGCGGGCAAACTTCAATCCGATATGGTCGCCGATTGAAATCTGCAGGCTGTCGGTAATCAAGCTCCCGTCGCAGGAACGATAAGCTAGTGCGTAGCCTCTACCCAAGGTAGCCAGGGGTGACAATTTCTCAAGACCCGTGCAGCTTAATGCCACGGATTCTTTCATCCGATTCAGCCTGTTTACAACAGCCCGCTCCTGGCGGGCATCTAAAGAATGCACCAGGTTCGTATTCTTATCAAGAAGCAGTTGTGGACTATTGGATGAAAGTCTTGTTCGAAACATTTCCAGCCGACGGCCACTTTGATCGATATTTTTTGATATCAAAGAAACAAGCTGTTCCAGCAGATAATCACATCGTTGCCAATAAGCACCCAATAAGGCCGAAGGATCTTTCAACCCTCTTAAGAGAGCAGAAAATTTTCCGTTCGACTCATTCATAATCACGGTAATTGCCCTGTGAAGCCTCAGTGTCTGAACATTTAGACTTTGGGACATCTCTGATTTTGATGCAATTACCAACTCGGCTGCTGCTGAAGGTGTAGGAGCCCGCAGGTCCGCGGCAAGGTCGGAAATGGTTATGTCCACTTCATGGCCGACAGCCGAAATAATCGGTATTTTCGATGCAGATATCGCCCTGGCCACAACCTCCTCGTTGAATGCCCAGAGATCCTCGATTGAACCGCCTCCGCGGCCAACAATAATGACATCTACCTTACCATACTTGTTGAAATCATTGATTGCCGAGGCAATTTCATTGGCAGCCCCCTCTCCCTGAACCTTTACAGGGTTCAACAGAAGACAGATATTGCTGAAGCGCCTGTCGATCACATTCAGAATGTCGTGAATCGCAGCGCCGGTAGGTGAGGTGACAATTCCCACTCTCTGTGGCAGTTTTGGGATCGGTTTCTTTTTGGATTCGGCAAATATCCCTTCCTTGTATAAGCGGTCCTTTAGCTGGAGAAACGCTAACTGCAGAGCACCGACCCCTTTTGGTTCCAGATACTCGGCAAGTACTTGATATTCCCCCCTCGGGACAAAAACCGAAACTCGGCCGCGCAGAATCAGATGCATGCCGTCAGTTATCTTGAACCTGAGGTTGCGGGCGGATGCCTTGAACATGACGACACGAACCTGCGCACCTGAGTCTTTCAAAGTGAAATACAGATGTCCTGATGTTGGCGTCGCGAGGTTGGATACCTCACCCTCGACCCAGACATGATCGAAGTTTTCTTCAAGAACCCCGGTGATAAGATTCGTCAGTTGCGAAACGGTAAGGATTCTCTTTCCAGAAAAGATATCCACTGCACCCCCTCGGTCATTCATGTTGACCGGGCAACAGTATCATATTATTATGCCGGCATGCAAAATTATCCATTTGTAATCACGATATGTTCCGAAAAGGGAGGCGTAGGGAAAACTACTTTGGCCACTAATCTGGCAATTTTCCTTAAAGCCCTGAGAGAAGATCTGCAGGTTACAGTATTTTCTTTCGACAACCATTTCACTGTTGACAGGATGTTTGCACTATCGGGAGAGCAACCGCGCGGCACAGTAGCAGATCTCCTTAAAGGGGTGCAAGGTGGCGATCTGCTGCAAATGGGCCAGTATGGCGTCAATTATATCCCTTCTTCAAACGAACTCTCGGAGTTAAGGGGAGCCCTGCAAGGGCCGATGTTTCTTGCCCGTATGATGGCAAATGCCAACATCCCCGGTATTGTTATCATCGACACCCGTCCAGAGCTCGATATCCTGACGCAGAACGCGCTTTACGCTGCCGACCAGGTATTTATTCCGGTAAAGGATATGGCCTCACTGGAAAACTGCAAAAATATCTTTGCCTTGTTCGACAGCCGCGGACTGGACAAAAAGAGCCTCGCGCTCATCCCATGCCTTGTCGATTCACGCATCAAATTCGATGGCATGTTCCGGGATCAACGAACCCTACTGAAAGCTTATGCCATCAATCGCGGTTATCGATGTCTTGATTCCTATATTTCTAAAAGCCCAAAGGTTGACAGCCTCAATACCAACCCCGACGGCAAGATCTACCCGGTCTTGACTCATGCCAGAGGAACTGATGTCTACGGGCAGTTCACTACGGTTGCAAGACAGGTCTTGTCTGCTTTTAAGGAAACAACGGAACCTCGTTCCATTCAGTTCAGTAGATGGCTGAAATCAGAGGATGAACGCCGTAACGCGGCATATGTCAGTAGGCGTACCACAATCAGATTGAACTGTCCCATCTGCAACAGGCCGTTAATCGATTCCGGAATCAATAACAATCCGTCGCATTATTACGAGAATCTCGACGGTACTGCCCGTGGATTCATCCATAAAGAATGTTTCACCGGGCTGATCATTCCTCTATTCAATCCCAATGGCAATACGATCTCATCGGGTGATCCGTTTAATCAGCTCCTCATCGATGTCTCTGCGACATCGACTGTGATTTTTCGCCCGGTCAATGTTGGCAGCTCAACCAGTATTGAGGTAGTTATCATCGATAAGACTGGTCGACAAGTTATCAAGCAAGTTTTTGCGGTAAGGGAATACTCGGAGAGCTTTTTGAATACGCGCGAGGGGAGTCTTTACAGACTGTTAAATGCCACTTTGGGGCAGACGACAGCAAGCACTGTCTTATTGGTACAGCCGGTGCCTGACGACGACCACGAAGCTATTCTCAAAGAAGACGGATATCGGAGATTTCGCAAAATCAAGCAGCAGATAGCTACAAGCGCCAGCGTGTAATTATACTGAAAAGATTTATCTTACCAGATCCCCTACCGGCACAAAGGTTATCCCTTCCCGTTTCAGTTTCGGCAGGTTCATAGCAAGTGCCTGAATCGTTATTTTATGAGGATGGCAAATCCCTATCGCACTCCCTCTTTTCCGGGCCAAGGCAGCGAGTTGTTCGAGTTGAACCGTTATTGCATGCAGATCTTTGTCATTATCCAGAAAAACGTTTCTTCCGGCAGAATCAACTTCCATGGATCTGGCCAAGGCAAGCCCAACTGATTGCGGAGTTGTCCGGCTATCAACATAAAAAAGGCCATGCGCTTTGAGTTGATTCAGCACCACTCGCATCTTATGTTCATTCTCAGAGAACCTTGAACCCATATGATTGTTTGCTCCGACCGCATGCGGCAATAAGCCGAAATACGCACTGACCCTCTTCTCGACTTCTTCGTCACTCTGAGACAAGAGCAGGCCGTTTTCTTCAAGTCTGTGCTGGGGGTACCCTTTTGGTTCCATTGGTATATGAATCATTACCTGATAGCCGCGGTCATAGGCTGTTTTATCAATCTCCCTGACTTTCGGCAAACCGGGGATAAGCGAAAACGTCAGCGGTATATTGATAGCCATGAGGGAGTTCGCTTCCTGAAGTGATGCGCCCATATCATCAATAATTATAGCCACAGTACCTGGAGATGTGGTTTTCTTGCGAATATGCAGCTTGTGCTCCAGTGAGGAAGTTGTGTAAGGCTGCATTTCGACCTGGTTATATGCTTGTCTGGGTGGAATTTTGTGGCGTTCTGTCTGAACAGTGGGGGTATTGTTTTGCTCGACCTGAACTGTTGTTCCTTTAACCCACTCCAGCAAGAAAATTGAACCGCAGAGCAAAACCAACAGTACAAGCAATGTAATCACGGTTTTATTGCCGGTTGTCGATTTACGGCGATTTGGGCGGTTTTTTTTGATTGCCATACAAGTTTTCTCGGGCTTATTGGTTAGCAGACACACAAACAGCCTCCGGGTGACCCGAAAGCTGTTTGTGTGTCAGAGTGGTTCAGTACCTATTTATCTGTATTCTTTGTATTGTCAGGAGCCTTTTGTTTGGGCTGTGCACTTCCACCCTTTGATTGTGGCGCTTGAACCAGATAATTTGCGACAAAAATATAATCATCAATGTAATCGACTACCTTATCGCCGTTCAAGTCCTTCGAAAGATCAGCCTTAGCAGTGTCTGGTGTTTTCAGAAATTGGGCAAGATCGCTCTCAGTCATTTTGGCAAACGGCTTACCGCTAAACGAATCAAAGAGCGGCGCCACCGTGATCGGGATATCAGTCGTCACCTCGTCAAGAAAATATGAAAGAGTTGCCTGATAAACCCCTTTCTTCGGTTTCAGCTCAACCACCCAATTATCTTCAACAATTTTGGGGAATGATGCCATCTGCGCTTCCTTACTGATGGCAAAATTCGGCGAAGCGGATGCCGAAGTATCAACAGGAATCAGCACCTTTAATGTGCCTTTCCCATCGGCAAGGAAAATTGGCGGAACCTGCTGAAATCCTTTCCCCTCCGTGGTGAACAGAGTCACCATCTCTTTAGGGGTTCTTTCACCTTTGTAATCTTTAAACTGTTTAAGTACCGAAGACGTTGTAACAAATCGGGGCTGTTTCTCTTTCTTTTCTTCCGTAGTTTGTTTATCCGGCTCGCTCGCTATCCGGTTTGCTTCAGCAGTAGGAGTTGTCCGAGATGGCTCTGCAACCGACTCTGGCTGTTTTGGCTGTTCCTTGCGGTCGCCGGTTGAGCTGATATCGGTCTGCATGGTAACGCCACCAAGCCATGCCCCTTGACTTGAAGATGTGGGTGTCGGAGAACTCCCCGTATTCGTACTTGAACTTGGTGTTGTAATATTTTTGGATGTATCGAAAGTATCTGTAGTTGTTGATCCGGATCCAGATCCGGCAATATCCCCGCTGTTGGTGATCTCGGAAGTAGAATCAACCAAGTGCGGGTTATTATCAGCAGTGGCTGTAGTAGGCGTTATAGAAGTAATTCTCCCTGTTCCACTGCCGAATTTAATTGTGGCGATGACTCCGGAAGATCTGGGAAACGGAGTGCTTTGTGCTGCGGCAAGCCCTATTTTCCCAGGTACAGATATATTCGTTGAGACGAGCGCCCCAGATATCACTTCACCGTTAATAACTTCAGGATTCTTGAGCGTTGTTTCGTATTGGATGCTTAAAGTCAAGCCTCCTATCTGCTCGAACCCTGAGCCATAAACCGTCCAAATGTTATTCCCGGTTTTATTTACCCGCACTGCCGGTGCGGCTAAGGCAGTCTGACCGAACGCACATATGAGTAAAACTAACATCAATAAAGACTTGAACCAGATCCGTTTTGACATGGTTACCTCTTTGATTAAGGTTGATCTGCTGGTGTGAGTATATATGAAGCAGTGTATTAATGTCCAGCCCGGTAAAACAAAGCTCCCGTTCAAGATATGCAACGGGAGCTGGCAGGACGAAAACTAGTATAGATTAGAAGTTAATGTAAGGATATGGCGCAGTATGGCATCGTTTGCATTCGATATCATTGCTCTCGTATTTATACGCCCGATATGGTTGCCCCCACTTTACAGAAGTCTGACCAAGATGGCACGAGATATTGGAACAAGTTTTCGTTTCAGTGGAGTAACCCACATTTGCAGAACTAAGAGAGTAGAAGGTTGTTTTTTCTGGAATTCCCCATGATGGCATACCAGGATAATAAACGGTAAAGGTCTTTTGCTTGTCAAAAATCACATCATTTTTACCATTAACGTGATTTGAGAAATTGGAGATCGCTACTGCGCTAAGATTGGTGAAATATGGCTGTGATGGTGGGTTGTAAACACTGGGACGATAGAATTTATTCAGCGTGTTGACCGTCCCACTATGGCAGAATGTACATGATACGGGTTCAGTGCTGAATTTGTATTTTCTGAAATGGCCCTGTTCAATATAATTATTGTCAAGCCATGCATGACTGTCTCCGGTTGAACCGAAATTTGTGGTAAACGTTGAGCGTGGTCCGTTGGCGTGACATCCGGTGCAATCTTTAGGTAACGTTCCGTTCCATGTTACCGCATTGAATTTACGGGTAACAGTCAGGGTTTGTACCGCATTATTATTGCAGGTTGAGAAGTTGCTAAGATTGCAGACCTCGGCGCCAGGGGTAGTCCATTCACTATAGCTGTGACAATAAACATTACTGCAAGTTCCATTTGTATAGGCAAATCCGCGACTATCCGAATAGTACCTGTTCCCTCTTTGATAGGAGGCTCCGGACTGCAGGAATTTAATAGATCCCTGAGGAGCATTGGCATTATACAACTCAACTTCCAAAATTCCGTTCCCGTGCTTGTTTATGTCGATAGGGTGACAATTGCCGCAGTTGAAGATGTATCCTGACGAATTGGCTGTGTAGTCCTGTGCCTTTTTGACACTTGTGTATGAGGCCTGTTGAGCTGAACCGCTGAAATGAGTTAGGTGAGCCGGAGTATTGGGTGGGGCTCCATGACAGGCGTCACACTCTTTCGCTCCCCACTGCCGGTATCCGGTCGGGTTGGCATGGCACAGGACATTGGAGCAAGTCCCGCCATTTGTGGCATACGAATAAGTAAATTGACCGGCCGCACTGGTTACGTCGTACTGTCCGTTGATGTGATTGGCTGGATTGGTGATGGAAAACCCATCTGATGATGTACTGCTATGGCAGGTATTGCAAAAATATGTGGAGTGTTTCCCAATATGACTGTTGGTCTTCTTGCTGCCATTTGCATACTCCGGCCGCAATTCATGGCAGCCTGAGCACCCTAGAGACGTACCCCAGGTAGCCGGCTGAGACGACGGCACGCCTGAGGAAATCTGAGTGCCATCACTATGGCAGGCATTGTTTGAGCAGACGCCTCCTGTAGAGGAATAAACATAATTAAATGTTGCGCCATTACCGGCGGCAACATCATAATTACCGTTATCGTGCTTGCTCAAATCGGTGATGGATACGCCGTCGGAAGTTGTTCCGACATGACACTTATTACAGCCATAGCCGTAAATCGAGTGTAGCTCGTGACTATTGGCTTTGGGAGTGCCGTTAGCATATGCAGGAGGGTTTGAGTGGCATGAGGAGCACAGCAGAGGTCCATTCCCCCATTTGACTGTATTAGCTGGAATTATCCCAGTTGATTTTGAGGTTCCGTTACTATGGCAATAGCTATTGGCACAGTTCCCGCCGTTTGAGGCAAAAGAGTATGTCAACCGTTCTTCCTGAGAAGATATATTGTAAAATTTGTTTATATGCTTGCGCCAATTACGAATGGTGACATTATCTGAAGTCGTGCTGAAATGACATCGGCTGCACGAAAAACTGTATTCGGAATGCCTTGTATGGCTATTGGCCTTTGGAGTCCCATTGACATAATTAGGCGGATAGCTGTGGCACGAACCACAGTTGAGCGATGCCCCTCCCCACACAGGAGTAGAGTTGCCATTTATGCCTCCTGACGCAACCGAAGCACCGTTGCTGTGGCAATAAATATTGTTGCATTTTCCGAACTGATTATTTTGTAACGGCAGATAATCATTAGTGGGTCCGTCATAATATCCGGCGGCTGTTGATGCCGGGTCACGGGGGATTACCAATAAGGAACGCCTGACACTCGTAGCATGGGTAAAGCCGGTATGCCTTGGATGGCAATGGCCGCAACTGTCAACATCGCCACCCATCAAATGGCCAGAGACGAGATGGCTACCCTCTGCGCCGGTATTCCCACCATAGGGGGGGAATCCATGACATTTCGAACAATTAGCAGGGACCGTAAATGCAGCAGACCCCCATTGAGGGGTTTCATTTTCAAAATGGCAATTAACATTGGTGCAGGTACCATAAACAGGAGATGAGGTTTGAAGCCAAGCAGATGTACGATTGTCGTAGAGTGCCCTCTCTCTTGAGTTGTTGATATTGTATGCAATATCTATTTTCCCGCTGCGGTGCCCCTGATTATATAACGAACTACCGGAATGGCAGAATTCGCATTGCTGTTTGGTATTGTCCATTGAAGTATGTGTTCGATGGTTACCCTGAAATCCGCCGGTGCTGACATTTCGGTATGCGTCATCAATCGGCCTGAAGTCAATAGGATCTTTGGTCCCATGACATTCGTAGCACTCGATAGCGAAACCGGTTGAAGGGATTATCAACCCAAATACAATCAATAAGTAAAAATAAACTCTTTTACTGACCTCTTGCAAGCCACACCTCCTGTGGAGATAGTTCAATCAGAACAATCAAGAATAAAATTTATTAACCCGAACAACCGCAAAAGTAAATAAAAAATCTATATTACATCCAATCAGCCGTAAGGAATATACGCTAAATGTAGTACTCGTCGCCGTCACTCGTAAGTTTGATTTCTGGCAATTGCAGATTATTTAACTCATTAATGATTTGTTCTCTAAACTGGGGTTTTAAATGGGTAACTAAAATAAGAGGTGGTAATGATTTAAGCTTAGATAAATCCTTCATAAATAGATCAGGAGTCAAGTGGCCGGTCAATAAAGCGATTTCCTTCATTTGATTGGGAAATGATACTTCAGCGATGAGAACAGAAATATTATCCGAAACTTGCCATATTCTCTCTGTTGGACCAGTATCACCAGTGTAAAGGAGAACTGTATCACCTTTTCTTATTACATAGCCCACTGCTGGCACTGAATGAGAAACTGGTAAAGCTGTTATCTTATATCCATCCAGATCAAGCTCTGTTTCAGCTTGAATATCAACATATTTAATAACGGCATTGTTTTTTGATGGAATATTCGAAAAATCAGGCCAGATAACATTATTAAAAATGTGCTTACGGACTGCATCCAGAACTTCAACGGTACTAATTAACTCGATAGATTTATTTGCATTTGAAATGATAATATTGTCTGCAAGAAATGGCAGCCCCTTAATATGGTCAAGGTGACCATGGGAAAGCAAGACGGTCCTGATATCCCATTGGTTGACTTCAGATAAAGCCGAGCCGATGGTTCCAGCATCCAACAACAATGAATTGTCAATCAGGTAGGCAGGTGAGCGGTAATCGGGGAATTCTGCTCCTGCAGACCCCAACACCTTAAGTTTCATACCTTCCACCTCCCCCAAATATCGGCTTTAATTATTAAAACTGGTACAGATTATCCCACTATATTTTTCAAGTCAACCGTATATCCCACAAAAATATGATTATATATAATCCGGTATGCAAATTTTGAACACTAAACTCCAATTACACTGTGCAGAGTCAATGGCAAGATGTCAGGCCCTATCGGGAAACTACCAGTAAACCCCGTTATTACCAGTAGTTACATATATGGTTTCTGGGCATGGCAGTTGCAAACTGATGACTAGCCTCACAATTAACAAGGTCTATAAATGAAAACTGCGGGACAAATATAAATGTACACAGTTCTGTATGTCGAAGATTCTCCCACCGTGTTCGCTCAGACAGCTAAGATGATAAGCCGTCTTGGATATTTCCTTTATGTCGCAGAAAATGGGCATGAAGGGTTAAGGATTTTCCAAGAAGTAAAGCCGGACATCATCATCACCGACATCTCCATGTCAATAATGAGTGGAATTGAACTAGCTCGTGAAATTCGCGTAATTGATGAAAATATCCAGATAATATTGACTGTTAATCAAAGTGAAAGCGATCAATTACTAAATACATTTGATTTGAATATAAATCACTATTTGGCAAAGCCGATCAAAACAGATCAGCTTGCAAATACCTTGGCTCTTTGCTCTCAAAGACTGGACAAGCTAAAATCAATTGATTCTTACAAAGAATCTCAAATGTTGTATGTTAAAGCTCTTGATAGCTGCCCTATTATTATAACTATCACAGATGCAAATGGAAACATTCAATATATCAATTCCAAAGCCAGCGAAGTAACTGGGAAAAATGGCAATGACCTTCTTAAGCAGCATATTTCTTGGTTGTTTGAATCGTCATCAGCATCTAAAGAGTTGTTTCAAAATGCGCTTATCAATTCTCAGCTGTGGAAGGGAGAGCTTTCTCTGAAAACGGCAGATCAGTCAGAGATTATTGAAGAAACATTGGTTTCTCCTGTTTTTGGAAAAGATGGCAAAGCCGAATACTTCATACTTTTCTCAGAAGATATCACTTCTCGTAAAGAAGCTGAAGAAGAAGTCCGTAAATTAAATGCAGAACTTGAATATCGGGTATTGAGAAGAAACGCCCTTCTTGACGCGACGAATAGAGAACTGGATGAATTTTGTGACGCAATTTCCCATGAGTTGTGTGGGCCGCTATCGAGACTGCAAGGTTTAAGCAGAGCACTTTGCGAAGATTTTATTGAAAAACTTGGTGATAATGGCAAGGAATATTTGCAGCGGATCAGCCAGACGAGCATTCAACTGAAGCAGATTATCGATGCCCTTGTAAATCTTACCCAATTGACTCGACGCAGCCTTTTAGTGCAAGATGTCAACTTGAGTTCTATCTGCGCCGATGTCGCACACAAACTCATATCTTCACATCCCAAAAAACATATTAAGTTTTTTATCGCCCCGGACATTATTGTTAAAGGTGATAAAACATTACTTAAAATTGTTATCGAAAGCCTATTGACAAATGCATGGAAAAACGTAGAAGATCACGACTCGCCACAAATTGAATTCGGAGTGGCACGTTCCAATGAAAAAGCTGTTTATTTTGTAAGAGATAACGGGTGCGGTTTCGACCCAAGATATTCTGATAAACTATTTAAATTATTTGGTCAACACCCGCATACCCAAGAAAAAAGTGTAGCTACGTCAGGAACGGAACTTGTTGCTGCCCAGCGTATTATTCAAAGGCATGGTGGACGAATTTGGGCAGAAGGTGAGCTGGACAAAGGATCAACGTTTTATTTCACAATATAATTTATCTTCTTTCACATCATTTCTCTACTCCATTTATGCACAGAATATATTTAATAATTGCTTTAATCATATTGAGTGGATGCAGCAATGTATCTACAATAGCATCATACTATTATAATAAGGCATCTTGTGTTTCATTTAGGGATGATTATATTAATTGTGATAATATTGTAAAAAGCGATAACCAATATTTGATTGACAACCGTCTTATATATATTCAGGATGATTCTGTGCATAAATATATGATAGATGCGTGCCTTGCTCAAACCGGATGGGAATTTAAACTTCAATTCGTATCTGGATCATCAAAACAGGCATCTGACTTAATTGAGGATTTATATTTTTGTATTAGTAATGACACTAAGTCAAATCTTGATACAGATGACATTACCGACAACCTATTGACATGGGGTATAAAACCAAATAACTCTATCAATTGCTTAAAAGATCACGGCTGGGAAGTAATAACTATGGCTCCATGGGTGACTATTGACACTATTAACGATAAAACTGCTACAGTAATCAACATTCCACTGAACAATTATTTAATATCAAGCAACGCCAAATCCGATGTCAACATTTACAATGACAATAATAGTGCTCTTTCATGGACGATAATACAAAACAATGACGCGTATTCATGGACAGCAGCTGTTAACGCAATCAATGAATTAAACAAATCCGCATATGGAGGTTACTCGGATTGGCATGTCCCTTCTAAATCTGAATTCGAATATTTCTTGTCCGGGAAAAGCGAATCCTCCCTGAAGGCAATCCTCCGTCAGATGGCTAATAAAAACTTCACCTATGACAAGTGCTATCTGTATTGGACAAGCACTTACCCAGAGGATTACTCCGATAAAAATTACGCAATCAATCTATTTTCGAATTCTTTTTCTCTCATCGACACTTTTGAACCTTTTGCCTGCAAGTTAATTGCAGTCAGAGGTAAAGGTTGGAGCAAGTAATTGTCTAAATTCAGTTATACTTGCAGCTGTGGGTGATCGTAATAAAATTATGAATTAACAGTGATGATGCATTAGTATATCCTGCAATATTCTCTCGATAATCAGTGATTATCCTATCGACTTCAACTGGCAAGAGTGCCCTTTCGCCAGACCCAAGCTCACACCATTTTTCAATAATATGCGCATTTATTTCAGGGTGGAACTGAATCCCCCAGTTGTTGTCCTGCCGGAACGCCTGGCAAGGGCAGTTTTGTGACCATGCCAAAAGATTTGCGCCATCAGGGAGATTAAAGCTGTCATTGTGCCACTGGAAAGTGATAAATGGATTCGAAATACCTGCAAACAACGGATCCTTAGCGGCTTCCGGAGCAAGTTCGACCGAATATGTACCACACTCCCGATGTATGCCGCTTGATATTTCCGCGCCTAGGGCTTCTGCCATGAGTTGTCCGCCTAGACAGATCCCCAACATCGGGATGCGGCGACTGATACCTTGTCGTATGTAGTTTTTCAGATCAAGCAGATACGGATAGCTATCCGTGTCGTAAACTCCCATTGTCCCACCCAGAATTATTATCCCATTGCTGGCAAGCAGATCTCCGGACAGCCGTTCCCCTGCATATAGTTCGACAATGTTGAATTCCTCACCTGATGCCGTGAGCTGATCAGCGTAAGACCCGAGCGGCACATCGGGATCGTTTTGGATTACTGTCAGCATCTCACCCTCCATTTCCTTTAACCGCCTCCGCGACGATTTCGGCAACATCCCTGACCCTGGTCTGGCCGGACAGTTTATCTTTGAGGCCGTCTTCGAACATGGTCAGGCAGTAGGGGCAGGCGACGCAGACGGTATCCGGGTTTTTGGCCAGTGCCTCTTCGACCCGGTTGATGTTGATCCGGGCGCCGGTATGCTCTTCGAGCCACATCCGGCCACCGCCGCCGCCGCAGCAGAACCCCTGGTTACGCTGCCGCTCGAATTCCACCGGCGGTTCTCCGGTAGCCCGGGCGACGGCGCTTCTCGGTTCGTCGTAGATGTTGTTGTGCCGCCCGAGGTAGCAGGAGTCGTGGAAGATGATTTTGCCGAGATCGGTGGCCTTGTTGTTCGCTTTTAGTTTCCCTTCGCT
>NZ_BAZF01000028.1 GCF_000813145.1 Geobacter sp. OR-1
TCTGCCAGCCGTTCCGCTTCGATTATCGTTACTCTCCCTGTAACTCCAGTTCCTGATACCACCGCCCCTGAACTAACGGCATTCTCGATGCCGGCCACATCATCAGCACTCAACGTTTCGATTAACAGCTTTACTGCTACTGACGCAAAAGGAGTAACCGGTTACATGGTGAGCGAAAGTTCAGCTACACCTGCCGTAACGGCAAGCGGCTGGGCTTCAACGGCACCATCCTCATACACTTTTGCATCAGAAGGGAGTAAGACCCTTTATGCCTGGGCCAAGGATGCCGCCGGGAATATTTCTTCCAGTCGCTCGTCTTCGGTTTTGATCACTATCCCTGTTGCAACTCCGGCTCCTGCTCCGGATACTTCTGCACCGGTAGTAGCAATTAATCAAGTTGCATCACCAACCACTTCTACGTCCCAAGTTATCAGCGGCACAGCTACGGATAACGTAGGAGTATCCAGTGTTACAGTCCAGATTGGTGTGAACACCCCATATGCTGCAACGATTAACGGTAACAGTTGGAGTATAAATCTCTCAG
The DNA here is from genome assembly GCF_000813145.1 of Geobacter sp. OR-1. Classification (GTDB taxonomy): domain Bacteria; phylum Desulfobacterota; class Desulfuromonadia; order Geobacterales; family DSM-12255; genus Geoanaerobacter. The sequence continues at coordinate 545 of NZ_BAZF01000028.1, forward strand.
GACTTTTGGTCGGTACCAATGTTATTACTGTGCGCGCAAATGACGCTTCAGGAAACAGCTCTACTGCAAAAACCTCGATCACTGTAGAAAATCCTCCGGCAACTCTATCTATTGCAGATGCGACCTTGGCCATGCAGGTTTCAGTAGGCAAGATCAAACTTTCAAATGACCAAAAAAGCCGCCTGGATGTCGCTCCGGTGATCAACGGCAAATCCAGCCCCAATGGTAAGGTCGACACCGGTGATGCAATTGTAATTCTTTCTAAGGTAGTTGGAAAGATTGTCTTGTGATCAAGTAAAACTACGATACAATCATAAAACAATTTAAGGGAAAGGCGGCGTCGGAAAGCGTCGCCTTTCGTTATTTTCGTACAATGGAGGGCCAGATGAGAACAAGAATATTATTGACGATCGTGTTGTCGGCTGTTGCCTTCTGTTCTGGGTGTGGTGGTGGGGGAGGCGGTGGCGGCGGGGGGGGGGGCACTGTTGGTGGAGACACGACGCCTCCGACAGTTATAATTGATTCCCCTCGCGCGGGGGATGTTTGCAGTGGAACGGTAGCGGTAAATGTCAGGGCAATAGATTCTACTGGAGTGTCAAGGGTAGAATTTTATGTGAACAATGCTCTCAGTGCCACTAAAACGAGTTCACCATATAATTTTACGTGGAATACTGCCGCCTTGACTAATGGCGCTTCCTATACCCTTTCGGCCAAAGCGTATGATGCGGCCGGAAATCAATCTCCGACATCTTTCTTGACAGTCAAGGTGGATAATTCTGTGCCGGATACAACTCCACCCACTGTTTCGATAAATCCACTTGGTGCAGTGGTAAACGGGAATGTTAATGTAAGTGCGACGGCCGGTGATAATGTGGGGGTTGCTAAAGTAGATTTTTATGTAGATGGCGTTTTGAAAGGTACCGATACAACATCTCCTTATGAGTTTAGTTGGGATACAACTGTTAATTCTGAGGGAGCGCATCAACTAACTGCAAAGGCTTATGACGCAGTCAACAACTCTCAGACGTCGGCAATCATCAATGTTATGGTGGATAGAACACCTCCTTCGGTTTCAATTACGTCTCCTGCCAATAACAGCACTATTAACAACGGTAATATTTCGGTTACCGCTGACGCTTCGGACAGTTCCGGTGTCAGCAAGGTCGAATTTTATGTGGATGGTGTGTTGACTGCAACTGATGCTACCGCTCCTTATTCGTTCAGTTGGCCCCCCGTCGCGGGGCAACACAGCCTGACAGTTAAAGCGTATGATGTGGTCAACAACAGCCAGCTTTCGTCTCCTGTCTCAGTGAGGGTGGACACTTCCCTTCCCTCCGTGTCGATCACATCACCGGCCAATAATAGTACCGCCAATGGTACCATTACTGTATCTGCGAATGCGTCCGACAATAATGGCATCAACAAGGTCGAATTTTATGTTGATGACCAGTTAGTCTCAACAGATAGCTCGGCCCCGTATTCATTCAATTGGAATGCGAGTTCTGCCAGGGGAATACATACCCTGAAAGCCAAGGCCTTTGACACTGCCAACAACTCCACTACCTCATCTGCATTAACGGTGATGTCAAGTGATACGATAACGGTAAAAGCAAAATCTGTAGCCGCCTCACAGGCAAGTATTTACGGAATAGACATGATTGTAAGATTACCGAATGGGGTAAGCAATAATTCGGCAGTAACATCAGGGGTAGCTTCCGGAATTTCAATAGCTCCAGATGCATCTGGTCAGGACTTGTCAGTATCTATACTTTCTCAAAATTTAATCCCTTTCGGAATAGGTGAGTTCATGACGCTGGTAAATGCAATCGCTCCCGGAACCGCTGTGAGCCCGTCCGATTTTTCGATCACCAGTTTTAATCCTTTTGACGGTCTCGGTAGCGTAATAGGCGGGGTATCTGCGATTATTTATTGAATAATTAACTGTATAGGCGGGAGTATGACATTATCTGAATATATCGGGAACTATAAATTCCAACTGGCAACTTTAATCATCCTCCTGCTGGGGCTTTATGCCAACATTATTCCGGATATGGTCAAAGACTGGTACCATGACGATAACTATTCTCATGGTTTTCTTGTGCCGATAATTGCCGGATATTTCCTTTACTGTCGACGCGAAGAGCTTAAGACTGCAGACGTTCAGCCATGGAATCTGGGGTTGATTATAGTAATTGCCGGTATATTGCAGTTGCTGGTCGCCTGGTTGGGTGTCGAATATTTTACTATGCGCTCTTCATTGATAGTTGTCATTGCCGGGCTAGTCCTCTATTTCTTTGGCCGAAACATTTTCAGTATCGCGTTGTTGCCGATATGTTACCTGATTTTCATGGTTCCTCTGCCATACCTGATCTATGACGCCATGGCTTTTCCCTTGAAACTGTTTGTTACTAAGGTTTCAGTCGAATTCCTCCAACTTGTCGGCGTAATAGTCATGAGGGAAGGCAATATAATAATGTTCCCGGCAACTACGCTTGAGGTGGCCGATGCCTGCAGCGGTATTCGGTCGCTGATGTCGCTGCTGGCTCTTTCCGTTGCATATGCTTTTTTTATTGATATTTCCACAGCCAAAAGGTGGGTACTGATTTTTTCGGCCGTTCCCATTGCCATTCTGACTAACGCTGTGAGGGTTATTGTTACAGGAATCTTGGCCCAGTGGTGGGGAGCAAAGGCAGCCGAAGGATTTTTTCATGAATTTGCCGGTCTGGCAGTGTTTGCTTTGGCAATGGTACTCCTTGTCTCCCTTGGGGCTTTATTGGGACGGGGGAGGAAGGGGAACGCATGAAGGAATTTGCTGGGTTTAGAATCCGATTTGCGATCGTTGTTACTTTGCTGTTGGTTGCCGCCGCATATATCTATTTTCATAACGATATTACCGTACCAACCAGTCGACCGTTAACTAATTTTCCTGTTCAATTGGGATCTTGGGCAATGTCGGGTGAATCATTCATGTCTGATGCTGTTCTTGGTAAGCTTAAACCCACGGACTATCTCTCCCGCTCCTATGACAATGGTAAAGAAGGACGAGTAACTCTTTATATCGGCTACCATGGCGGCGGTAAAGACGGCGGAGAGATTCATTCCCCCAAAAATTGCCTCCCAGGAAGCGGTTGGAATGAAGTCAAGAGCAGCAAAAGGGCAATAGATGTAGCTGGGGAGAGGGTAAATTCGGTTTGGACCGTATACCAGAAAGGGGATCGCAAGGAGCTGTTCGTTTATTGGTTCCAGGTCATGGGTAAATCAGTAGATAATGAATATTCCTTAAAGATCTCTGAAATTATCAATTCCGCTGTGTATCGGCGTCGAGATGCCGCATTCATAAGGATTTCAGTTCCATTTGAAGCGGATGAGAGCACTGCAATCCGAAAAGGCGAGTTGTTTGCAAAAGATGTTTACCCATTGTTGAAAAATTATCTTCCATCATAGATTAAATATTCCGATAATGGGATTGGGCAATTGTTTTAAAATTACAGCGGATGCTATAATTAGTTAGTCTTTAACAAGGAGGCTGATATGCTGATTATGGTGAAATATCTGGACGGCACTTACGATATGGTAGTATCACACCGTTTGGAAGGGCTGATAAAAGCTGGTCGAGTACTCGAATTCCGCCGCGGTAACGGTTGGGCGCGGGTTGGGAGGGATTCGCTACGCAATGGCACGAAGGATTTCCAAGGTGATGAAAGAAGAAAAATAGAAACTGCAGGGCCCCTGATGATGTAATTTGAGTGTAGGCCGGTCATGTTTCGTCTGATCCCGAGCGGTAAGCTGCGATTGCGGTGGAGCTGCTAACAATTCTATCAAAAAGAGTCCGGTAGTTTTCTTCGCTGGTACGTAACGCCTTTTCCGCTTGTTTTTTCTCAGTAATGTCCTCACCTGAAAAGAGTATGCCGGTAATCAAGTCATCCTTATTCCCAAGTAGTGATGCATGTACGGCAAGTTCCCTTTGTTTACCGCTGCGGGTTACGATTGAGCTTTCGAAATACTCTTTGAATCCGGTGCCGTGTTCCATAAGATTTCTATACGATTGCTCTAATTCACTCTGAAAGTTTTCGGGGATAAAATCAGAAAACCAGTTTCTACCCAAGAGGTTTTGCTGACTGTCCCCAAGAATTAAACAACCCTTTTTGTTTATTAGAGAAATATTGCCATTGATGTCAAGAGCTACCATCAGTACTCCGGAGACATCAAGATAAAGCTGCGCCTGGTCGCGCTCCATTTGTAACTCCTTTTCAAACTGTCGCCGCTCGCTTGCCGTTCTGATTGCATTGATGCCGTACGCTAGGTTTTCAGTGAGTTTTATGAGGAGCTTAATTTCTTCGCTGTCAAAGGCATCGGGTTCTTTCGCATAAATATTCAAAATGCCTTGCTGCTCAGGGGAAATTTTGAAAGGAATTGAAACCAGAGATGCAAATCCGCGCGAAGCAGCTTCAACCATCCTGTGGGAGTAGATTTTGTTGTTGAAAATATTTCTTATTATTGCCGGCTTGCCGGATGATATTGCTTTGCCTGCAGGACTCCTTGACGGGTCGGCTTCGCTCCATGCGAGACGCATAACCTCCAATGCTCCGGCTTCGAATCCGGACAGGGCAGTCGGTACGAGCCTCGCATTGGGAGAGCCTGTAACCATGCCTGCCCAGGCTAGTTTATATCCGGCATTATCTACCATTTCATCGCAGATATTTTGCAGTAACTCTTTCTCCGAACCTGCTGTTGCCAGAAGATGACTGCTCTTATTCAGGAGCATAAGCGCACGGTTGGATTTCCTTAACTCATTTCCCTGCAATTGAAGTTCATTCATCCGTTCCTTAAGGCTGTCTTGAAGTTCCAGATACCGTTTCCCAACCTGAACCCGCGCTCGTAGTTCTTCGGCTTCAAAAGGTTTGGTAATATAATCGTCCGCTCCGGCTTCCAAGCCTGCGACCACGTCTTCCTTTTGGCCGCGGCAGGTGAGCAGCATCACGTAAGGGGGGAAAGTTGCGGGGAGAGACCGTATGCTTCGACAAATATCGATTCCATCCATTCCGGGCATCATCCAGTCTAAAATGGCAAAATGCGGGGAGTCATGCTGCTGAAGCATTTGCCATGCTTCCCTACCGTCTGAAGCCGTAACGACGGCATACCCCCAGGCAGAAAGCATGGCGCTCAGGATTCGTCTGACTGAGGAGTTGTCGTCTGCAACAAGTATCTTCAAACGGTGTCTCCGTACAAATTTTATTAGCCGTGATATTTACCACAGTTCAGACTCCCTTTACAAGCAGATGGACGATGAGTTATTGTTAGTTTCATTAATTGTTGAGGTTTATCATGTCCAGTCGCATCAGGATTCTACCGGAAAATCTTGCAAACAGGATTGCCGCAGGCGAGGTTGTGGAGCGCCCTGCTGCTGTAGTTAAGGAACTGGTGGAAAACTCTATCGATGCTGGAGCCACAGACATTTTGGTCGAAATAGAATGTGGTGGGCGAAAGCTAATCAGGGTCGTGGATAACGGGTGCGGAATGTCTCGTGAGGATGCTCTTCTTTCGCTTGAACGCCACGCTACCAGTAAACTGGTTTCGGATGCCGATCTGGATGGGATTGCGACCCTTGGGTTCAGAGGAGAAGCTCTCCCCTCGATTGCATCGGTATCAAGGCTGACCCTTGCATCACGTGAGAACAGCAATCTGGAAGGGACGGAAATATATTCCGAAGGTGGGCGAATAGTCTCCGTTAAAGCTCACGGGATGGCAACCGGCACCTCGATAGAGGTACGAGGACTCTTCTTCAATACTCCGGCGCGGCTGAAATTCATGAGGAGTTCGGTAACCGAAGCTGGTCATGTTGGAGAGTTGCTTGTCAGGCTCGCAATATCACGTCCTGATATCAGGTTTACCTACATCAGCGATGGGAAGAGTCAGTTTCGAATGCTTCAAGGCGATCTTCAGTCCAGGGTCTCCACTTTTCTAGGCAATGCATCTTTGCATGATACTTGGCCGGTAGTGTTTTCCGGAGAGAATATTTCAATTAATGGCTTGGTTTGTGGTCCTTCGCTTGCCCGATCTAATTCTGCCGGTGTTTATACGTACATAAACGGCCGTTTCATAAAAGATAAAGTTGTACATCATGCCATATTTGAAGCATATCGAGGCGTTATAGACAAAGGGCGATTCCCGGTTCTGGTCTTGTTTGTTGAAATGCCCTTTTCTGAAGTCGACGTGAATGTTCATCCGACTAAGCATGAGGTTCGATTTCGCGAACAGGGAAAAGTCCACGATTGTATCCTCTCCGCAATTGGGAACGTCTTGAGTCAGTCGCCTTGGACAAAAAGGAGTGATCAGCAGTCAGGAAATAAACTTTACACCGAGCCACGCCCTGAAGCCAGGCGTTTGTCCGAAGTACAGGATGCTTTGGCCAGATATGACTTGTCCGGGACTGCCAAGTTGACCGGATTTAATCCCGGTTCCAGGGCGATTCCCACAAGCACCGGTGGGTTATTTTACAAGAATTCGCCTCCAGAAGATGATTCGGACATCGACAATAAAGGTTATTATTCATCTCTTGCAGTGATTGGACAGTATAAGTCGATGTATATCGTCTGCCAGGACGGAGTTGACCTTGTTCTCATAGACCAGCATGCCGCACACGAACGGATCGCTTATCAGCGTTTGAGGAGTGAACATGCTGGCGGATCTATAGAAAGCCAGATGTTGCTTTTTCCGGAGACAGTTGAGTTGACCTATTCCGAAGCAGCAGCAGTCCGCGAACATGAAGCCAGGATCGCAAACCTTGGTTTCGAGATTGAGAATTTCGGCGGTACAACCCATGTTATCAAGGCAGTGCCCAGACTGATTGCCTCTGCCGGTTATTTGTCCGCATTCCGGGAGATTTTGTCGGAACTGGAGCAGCTTTCGCGAAGTGTCAAGGCCGATCAGCTGCTTGACAATATTCTGGCCAGAATAGCTTGTCATAGTGTTATTAGGGGAAACCATGCGCTTTCGCTTCCAGAAATCAGGGCACTGCTGCAACAAATGGATACTACTGATTTCTCTGCGACCTGCCCCCACGGAAGGCCGGTTCTGGTGAAGATTGCCCTTCCAGAGATTGAAAAGATGTTCAGGCGATCAAAGAGTGGCGTTGGTGAATGAACAATGAACTCTAGCCGAAAAGATGGCATAAGGCTTGTGGTGGTTCAGGGGCCAACTGCTTCCGGCAAGACGGATCTTGCGATCAGACTTGCTGAAGCGATTGGCGGTGAAATTGTGAATGCCGATTCCATGCAGGTATACCGCGGCATGGATATTGGCACTGCCAAGCCTTCGCCTGATCTGCAACAAAGAGTCCCCCACCATCTGGTGGACATTGTTACCCCTGATCAGAATTTCTCAGCCGGCGATTTTCGCAGGGCAGCGGTAAAGATCATTGAGGATATCCACTCACGTGGGTTGAAACCGATAATAGTCGGTGGTACAGGACTTTATATAAGAGCCCTGCTTAAAGGACTTGCAGAGGTGCCACCCGCAGATACCGAATACCGAGACCAGCTGCAAATAATTCTCGAACAGGGTGGAGGTAAGGGGCTCCTTGCCGAGCTTGCTCAGGTGGACCCATTAACGGCAGCCGTTTTACATCCTAACGATCATGTCCGGATCGTCAGGGCCTTGGAAGTATTCAGGCAGACCGGCAGCCCGATATCAAAATTCCGTCAAGACCATGGCTTTAAGTCTGAAGAGTACAGGTACCTTAAAATCGGGATTAGACTTGACAGGGAAGAGTTATATGACAGGATTAACCATCGTGTTGAAAAGATGATCTGCGACGGTTTAGAGAACGAGGTTAGGGGGCTGATCAACGCCGGGTACGGCAGGGAGTTGAAATCCATGAACTCCATCGGTTATCGTGAAATGTGTGCATATATCGCCGGCGAAGCAAGCCCTGATGAGGCCGTTGATCTTATCAAACGCAATACCAGGCGTTATGGCAAACGGCAGGAAACTTGGCTGAAGGGTGATGCGGAAATTTCGTGGGTTGAATATCCAAAATCTTTTGCTACTATAAAAAACCATGTAAATGCATTTTTTGATTAAAGGAGACTTCTATGGCCAAGGCACCATTCAATATTCAAGATCAGTATCTTAACCAGTCTCGAAAGGAACGGGTAAAGATTGTTCTAAAGCTTATGACCGGCGAATCCATGGAGGGCTATATCAAGTCGTTTGACAATTTTTCCGTACTAATGGAAATCCAGGGCGACATACTGATTTATAAGCACGCAATTGCATCAATTACTTCAGCGGACGGTACGTTCAGACTCCATCAATAATTGCCGGTCAACCAGTCGAAACACCGGGCGGCCTTTGGGCCGCCTTTCTTTTTTTCATAAAGGAGAATGCATGAGAGGCTTGCCAATAGAAAGCGTTATCAATGGCGGGGTCGCATCGGAGATGGGAATTGAGCCCGGGGATTTGATAATATCGATCAATGGGCATCCTCTAAGAGATATTATTGATTATCATTACTGGAATGACGGGGATGAACTCCTGATAGAGATTGAAAAACCTGACGGATCCATCTGGGAATGCGATGTCGCAGTCGGTGACGATCCGGCACTCGGTCTTGTCCTCCAACCCCCAAAGCCTGCACATTGCCGAAACAAGTGCATATTCTGTTTCGTTCATCAACTCCCGAAAGGTCTTAGAAAAACTCTCTATGTAAAGGATGAGGATTATCGACTTTCGTTTCTTTACGGTAATTATGTAACGCTGGCAAATATTTCAAAGTCAGACCTTGCCCGGATCAAGAGACTGAGGCTTTCCCCTTTGTACATATCGGTACATGCCAGTGATCCGGCTGTTCGCGAGATGCTGCTTGGCAAACAGGGACTGATGCCTATTCTGGAAGTCATGAACTCTCTAGCTGCTTCTGGAATAAAAATGCACACGCAGATTGTTCTGTGCCCCGGTCTCAATGACCGCGAACAACTGCAACGGACCGTGGCCGACCTGGCGGCGCTTTTCCCTCAGGTGGCATCTATTGCCGTTGTCCCTGTGGGGCTTACCAGCCATCGCATGGGATTAACGCCGATAAGCCCGGTAACTTCAGAATACGCGGCTTCTTTTATTTCTGAATGGGAGCCGGAAATGCGCCGACTTGCGAAAGTCTGCGGAGAACCGGTCCTCTTCCTTGCGGACGAGTTTTATCTCAAGGCTGGCTTACCATTCCCCCGGATAGCTTTATATGGAGACTTCCCTCAACTTGAAAACGGGGTTGGTATGATCCCGCTTTTTCGTCAGGAAGCAGTAAAGGTTATTAAGCTTGCCAGGGAACTCGGAAGTGGCGACGCCATAATAGTTACCGGTTATTCCGCATATCCGGTTATTAAAGAATTTTTGGCAGAGCTTGCACTGAAAACAGGCCTGAAACTGGGCGCAGTTGCGGTGCAGAACATCCTGTTCGGCCCTTCGGTGACGGTTGCCGGGCTTATTGCCGGAAGAGACATAATTACGGCTCTTAGGAAGGTTGAGCCGGGCACCCTGGTGATTATCCCTGATGTAATGCTCAAAGAAGGAGTGGGGGTATTTTTGGACGACCTCACACCCAAGGATATAGAAAATGAATTGAATCTTCGCGTGGTGGTTGCTTCAACCTCTCCAGCCGGACTTTATGAGGTATTGAAGCGAGCATATCCCAGAAAACGATCCAAAACATAAACAAGAAGGGGGGATAGCCGGATGCTGTCCCCCCTTTATAATTTATTCATGTATTAGTCACATCTTGTGGCATTTCTCACAATTAGCCTTAACGCTGAAAGCGTCTTTACCGTCATTATGGCAACCACCGCATGAAAGCCCTTTTTCCATATCAGTCATAGTGGCCTTTTTTACACCGGCCTTAAACGGGAAAAGCTTGGTGTGGCAGTCTACACATTTGTAGAGATTCAGGTGGAATGCGTGATTGAAGTTAACCTCGCCCCCTTCATTCTTGAAGGTAATCGGCGCTGGTTTGAATCCTCCATGGCAGCGCTCACATTCGCCGCTGGTCGAGAATGCGTCTTTGCCGTTATGACAAGTGCCGCAGGATTGGCCTTGTTCCATCTGCCCCATGGTTTTCCGTTGTGCCCCGGCTTTGTATGGGAAGGTTGCAGTGTGGCAATCGCCACACTGATACATGCCGAGGTGGAATTTGTGGCTGAACACGGCGTTGGTAATCCCTTTCAGTGAGAAGGTAACCTCCCTGGGAATATATCCTTTATGGCACCGGTTGCAGTTGCCGGCAACAGTGAACGCTCCCTTGCCGTTATGACAGGCACCGCATGTCCGCCCCTTTTCCATTTCAGCCATGGAAACATTTTTGTCTTTTCCTGTGATTATTTTGCCATTATGGCAACTTTTGCACTTCCCTTTTGTTTTATCGATGTGTATCGAGTGGCTGAAGACCACCTCAGTGGCCTTTTTCATTTTAAAGGGAATATTTCTCGGTTTGCCTTTATGGCAGCGGATGCAATCTTTTTCCTCAGCAACGCTGAACGCCTTGATGCCTGTATGGCAGCCTCCGCACGATTTTGTCTTTTCCATTTCGGCCATAGTGTATCGCTTGTGTTGCTTTAGGTTAAAAATGGCGTTGTGACAAACCTTGCAGTTGTTGTTATATTTTAACAAATGCAAGTCATGGCTGAAAACTACCGGATCGGCATTCTTGAAGTTAAACCGGATGTCCTTGGTTTCCTTGGCATATGCCTGAGAAGCTAAGAGAAGTATAAGGAGAGATTTGATAAGTATGTTGAAGCGTGACATCATGGTTTGTGTCCCTCCGTTTAATGGTCAGAATGAGGTCAACACTATACACAACGTAATGCTTATCAGTCAAATTGAAAATCTGCCGGTTATAAAGGAGCAAACGCAATGAAATTGATGGCTTTATGTCTGTTGGTTTTTCTCATGCAAATGTTGATTCATGAGAACGATTCTATTGCCGCAATGTATAAATGGGAGGATAGCAGCGGTGTGGTTCATTTCAGCGACGACCCGGCATCTATCCCGGCAAAATTCCGAAACAGAGTCAAAAATCTTGAACCAAAGGAAGTTGAGATTCCAAGTGACACAACTACAGAGACAACAGTGAAGCCGGAGCAGAATGAGCTTCAGCAGCCTTCAAGGCCTGAAACTTCAGGACTGGACAAAGGCAAGGAATATTGGCAGGTGCGCTACCAAAGCATATTGGGGGAGATGACACGGCTCAAGGACGGGTTGAAAGGCAAGAGAGAGCAGATGAATGAATATCGCCGCAAGTGGCTGGTAACGCAGAGGAGGGTTGAACGTCAGGCCTTTAACCAGATGGAGAATGAGATAAATCAGGATGAAGAGCGTATAAAGGAGCTCGAAAAGAATCTTGAGGCATTGGATGTTGAAGCGGCGCGCAATGCCGTACCGTTTGAATGGAGACGATAATTATCGGTGTGATCAGCGACGGTTCTTTTTTTCCAGCTCAATATCGAGCGATTTGAGTTTTTCGATCCGTTGGTTTATCTCTTTGTTCTCCTTGGTAAGCGTCTGATTGGCTCCTTGCAACTGTTGGTTGGAAAGGGTCAATTCTTTATTTTCCTTCACTACCGAATTGTATTTCTGCTTGAGACTTCGGAGATCCGACCTGACACTTTCCGTTTGGGTCAAGTATTCCGTAAGAGGCCATGACATCCTGGACCATTGGCTTTCTGGGAATTCTGTCTGGAGTTTAGTCAGCTGTTTTTGAACATTATGCATTGCTCCTGCATCACTGTGTTTGCGTAATTGCAGCAGGCTCAACCTGAAAAGGGCTTCATCAGTTATTCCGGCAACTGAATATTTGCTGTTAGTGATCTCTTCCAGCAGTTTAGCCGCACTGGTTTCGTTACCTTTTTCCAGAAACGATACCGCCTCTGCAAGCCTTTCATCGTTCGGGTACCCTATCTTGTCCTTGATAAAGGCGCACCCTCCCAGAATCAGCAAAGCCACGATGCACACCAGCTTCCGGATCATCGGTTGATTCTCCTCCGGTTGACGAAATAATTGCTCCCCGGTTGTACTTTGACGTGGTCTTTTATCTGGGCCGCAGCTTTTGCAATATCGACAGCCGAATCGTATTCTCCTTGCTGACAGACAAGCACTGCTATCGAAATGGACATGATCGGGAAACTGCGTTGAACCCCGTATCGGTCTTTCCCTTCTATAGCGCCACGCGCAATATCCTCTGCAGAGTAGTGAGCAACAATTTCACGATCGAAGCGAGCCGTAATGGCATCGCAGACCTGAGCAAAATTCTCGGTGGCAAGAATCAGAACAAAATCGTCGCCACCTACGTGCCCGACGAAAGTATCAATCCCGCCATGCCGTGCCGCCTCTTCATAAATTATCTCTCCGGTAAGTTTGATTAGTTCGCTTCCCTTGATATACCCATACCGGTCGTTGTACGCCTTGAAATTGTCGAGATCTGCATAGCATACGGCAAATTGCTCATCACTTGTTAACAGCTTGTTAAGTGCCCTTTCGATCGCTATGTTGCCGGGAAGCCGTGTCAGGGGGCTGGCGTCCAGGCTCATCTTCTCAAGTTCCTTCAGGCGTTCGGCCATATGGGTAAAATCCCTGGCCAGGTCTCCGATTTCGTCACCACCAGGAATATTGGGGTCATAGTCGAATTCACCTTCAGCAATTCTATGAGTGGCAGTTTTCAGTTTTCTGATGGCTGACGATATGGAATAGGTTATGAATACCGCAACGGCAGTGGCCAGCAAAAAGCCGGTAAATGAAAGGATCAGGGTAAGATTTAGGGTGGATTCTTCCCTGCGGTCGGCATCTTCAAGTTTTGCATTAAGCCGTTTCTGCTCATTTACCGAAATGGCGTCGATCGAGGCCAGTGTTTGCATCCCCGCGGTCTGCATCGGTTTTGAGTCGATTGCCCGGTTGGAAAAAACTTCTTTAGATGCCGACAGGTATTTCGAATAATGTTCTGAAAGTATCGGTAGTTCGGGAATGCTCTTTTCCCGCTGCATTAACTGCAGGATATTCCTGAACTCCTGAGTTCTAGAGTTGAAGAAATCGCGAAATTCATCACTGCCCAGTATCAGGTATTTGCCGGCGTAACGCTCCTGAGCAACCAGCGATTCCCGAAGTCTTTGCAGATTGCTTATGAAAACCAAGTCGGTACGGGCAATCTCTTTCGCGGTTCGATGGAGTGATACCAACCCGTTTATGGAGAAGGCGAGCGCAGCTATGGAAAAAAGAGCCATTGCCGAATAACCGACGATAATCTTCCGTACTATGGTTAGACGGGTGTAACGTCTCGAATTTGTTGTGTCGATAGGGCTATTGGCAGCGTCCATAACGGAACATTCTAGTTCAGGGGACCATATAAGTCAACCGGCGTGAGACTCTGAGCAAACTTCGCTCCTTCGCAGTCCGAGCGATATTCTCAACTCATTGTTATGAAGCTCCATTCCCTTCATTAGCGGTTGCTAGGCGGCCTAAGCTGTGTTATATGTTGCCTACCCTATCTTGGAGATTTCTTATGACCGGAATCGACCGGATTATTGAAAATGCCCTTCTTGAAGACATCCATACCGGCGATATCACCACATTGTCAGTTGTCCCGCACAAGAGACCTGCTAAAGCAAGGCTACTCGCCAAGGAACCGCTGGTGTTGGCCGGTTTGCTCGTTGCGGAAAAGGTTTTCATAACCCTGGACAAGCATGTGTCATTCAAACATTTGAGTGCCGATGGTGACACGATCGCGAAAGGGGATCTGATCGCCACAATGGAGGGTGATGCTTCGGTCCTGCTGCAGGGAGAGCGGGTTGCTCTGAACCTGTTGCAGAGAATGTGCGGGACGGCAACGCTGACCGCGAAATATGTCGAGGCCGTAGCAGGTACAAAAGCGCGTATTGTTGATACCAGAAAAACTACGCCCGGGTTGAGGGTTTTGGAAAAGTATGCCGTGCGGGTCGGCGGTGGGGTGAATCATAGAACCGGCTTATACGACGGAGTCCTGATTAAGGAGAACCACATTGTCGCTGCCGGCGGCATCACTCAGGCAATCAATTCGGCCCGCGCCTACATCCCGCACACTCTGAAGATCGAGATTGAGACTGAGACAATCTCCCAGGTTGAAGAAGCGTTGGCTGCCGGCGCTGAGATCATCATGCTCGACAATATGGATCTGGACACAATCCGTTCAGCTGTTGCACTGGTAAACGGCAGGGCTCTTCTGGAGGCCTCAGGCGGGGTTTCCCTTGAAACCGTGAGGCCGATTGCGGAAACAGGAGTGGACATCATATCCGTAGGGGCACTTACTCATTCGGCTCGAGCGATGGATATCTCCATGCTGCTGGAGGATTATTGAAAAACCGGGAATCCAAGTCAACCGAACGGTCAATTGACCGGCAGATACTTGAACTTTTCCGCGAACGGTCAGGATTTGTTTCCGGTGCAGAACTGAGCGCTATTCTCAAAGTTTCCCGAACTGCTGTTTGGAAACATATCAAGACGTTAAGGTCCCAGGGGTATGGCATAACAGCTCGTCATTCATCAGGTTACAGATTGGTGTCGGCACCGGATGTTCTCACACCTGCTGCAGTTACTGCCGGATTAACGGCAAAGATTCTTGGTTGCCGGATAATCTGCCTGCCTGAAACAGGTTCTACAAATAGCGAGGCTTACAGACTTGCTGAAGAAGGTGCTGCAGAAGGAACCGTGATCATTGCCGATTCCCAATCCAAAGGGAAAGGGCGGCTTGGGCGCAGCTGGCTTTCGCCAGCAGGAGTAAATTTGTACTGCTCACTTATTCTCAGGCCGCCGATATTGCCTGTAGATGCGTTCAAATTCACTTTCTTATCTGCCGTTGCCGTTGCACGGGCCATAGAATCATCAGTTTCAATCCCTCCTTTGATAAAATGGCCAAACGACATCCTCCTCAATGGCAAAAAGGTGGCAGGTCTACTCAATGAAATGAGCGCCGAGACCGAACGGGTTAATTTCGTGATTCTGGGCATCGGCGTAAATCTCAATATGCGGCCGGAGCAATTCCCCGGCGATTTGCGCTACCCTGCCACGTCACTTGCGATCGAGTCCGGCTTAGAGATAAGCAGGCTGAGTTTTGTTCGGAACTTGCTGGAGTCGCTGGATTCCCTTTATACAGATTATCTATGTAACGGTTATGGGCCGGTGCGGGACGAATGGGTTGCCCGTTGCGGCATGATCGGGAGTCGTGTTTCAGTCAGCGTGGCTAGTGAGCAGATAGAAGGGGTTGCGACCGGCATTGATGACTCCGGGGCGCTTCTGGTGAAAACTGCGACCGGTGTCATCTCGCGTGTTCTTGCGGGAGATGTGGAAATTTTGTAAGGAGGGTTGGGTGCTTCTTGTTATCGATGTAGGTAACAGTAATATAGTTATCGGGGCATACGACGGCTCTGATTTAATGCGCAACTGGCGCATTGCCACCGACAAAGCCAAGACACATGACGAGTATGGAATACTGTTTCATGACCTCTTTCGCATGTCTGGTCTGGATCCTGAGTCAGTTGACGGTATTATTATCTCCTCTGTTGTCCCCCCATTGACGGGAGTTCTGGAACTTCTCGCCCAGCAGTATTTCGGCCATAAACCGGTTGTTGTCGGCCCTGGAATAAAGACCGGCATGCCGATACATTACGATAACCCGAAGGAGGTTGGCGCCGACCGGATCGTGAACGCTGTCGCCGGCTACGAAAGATATCGCTCCCCCTTGATCATTGTCGATTTCGGAACGGCGACAACTTTTGACTATGTCAACGCCAAAGGTGAGTACTGCGGCGGAGCAATTGCCCCCGGGCTGATGATCTCCCTTGAGGCCCTTTTTCAGCGGGCCAGCAAGCTTCCCAGGGTCGAGATTGCAAAACCGGTGTCCGTAATAGCCAAAAATACCGTAAACTCCATGCAGGCAGGTATTGTCTACGGCTATGTCGGGCTTGTTGATGGCATCGTTAACCGGATGAAAGTGGAGAGTCGCGACAACCCGACGGTAATTGCGACCGGAGGGCTGGCAAAGCTCATAGCCCCGGAGTCCAGAACCATCGAGCATATAGAGGAGTTTCTTACACTGGAGGGGCTTAGGATTCTATACGATAGAAACAGGTAGTTTTGCTGTATACATCCCAAACGCAAGGAGAAAGTCCGATGGCCAAGTACGACACGAGCAAGATCCGTAACCTGGGAATTGTGGCACACGGAGGGGCCGGTAAAACCTCTCTCTCTGAGGCGATTCTTTTCGATGCCGGAATGATTGATCGCCTCGGGAGAGTTGACGATGGCACCTCCACAATGGACTACGAGCCGGAAGAGATCAAGCGCAAGATATCGATCAGCTCATCGCTTGACCACTGCGAGTGGAACGGCCACTCGATTCACCTTGTGGACACCCCCGGTTATGGCGATTTCATTGCCGACAGCCGCGCCTGCATGCGTACCCTTGATTGTGCTGTCGTCATCCTTTCGGCAATCTCTGGAGTCAAGGTTCAGACCGAGGAGGTCTGGAACTGGGCAAACGAGTTCGAAATTCCCCGCATTGCGATTGTTAACAAGATGGACCGGGAACGGGCAAGCTTTCTCAGGGCTATCGACGATATGGAAAAAGCTCTGAAGGCTCGCGGCGTAGCCATACAGATGCCCCTGGGAGCCGAGGAAAACTTTGAAGGTGTAATCGACCTCATAAAAATGAAGGCATACAAGTTTGCAAAGGATCAATCAGGCAAGTTTACAGAAACGGACATTCCCGCTGATTGCATTGACGAAGCCAACCGTCTGCGTGAACTGATGGTGGAAACAGTTGCAGAGGCTTATGATGCACTGACCGAGAAGTACCTGGAGGCTGGAGAACTCACCGAAGAGGAGATTCTTGACGGCCTGAGGGTCGGTACGATGCGCAACACCTTTACCGCTGTTCTTTGCGGCTCCGCCACCCAGAATATCGGAGTGCCGCAGCTTCTCGACGCAATCTGTGCATATCTCCCCTCGCCACTGGACCGCACCAAGGCCGTAGGGAAAAATCCCAAGACCGAGGCGGTTGAAGAACGGGCACCGTCAGAGTCGGAGCCGTTCTCGGCATTGGTATTCAAGACCACGTCAGACCCTTATACCGGCAAGATCACGATCTTCAGGGTCTATTCTGGTGTACTCAACTCCGATTCCACGGTATTCAATTCAACCAAGGGAGTTGAAGAGCGGATCGGGCAGATATACGAACTCGAAGGCAAGAAGCAGAAGCCCATCAAGCAAGCGGTTGCCGGAGATATCGTGGCAGTGGCAAAGCTGAAAGAGACGATTACGGGCGATACTCTCTGCGATGCAAACAAGCCAATCGTGTATGAACCGGCGCCGCTCCTGAAACCCTGTATCTCTTACGCCATTGAGCCCAAGACCAAGGCGGACGAAGACAAGATCCACGGCGCTCTTCACAAGATGATTGAAGAGGAGCCGATGCTGGAGTCGCATCGCGACACGCAGACCAAAGAGTTCATCATCTCCGGCATGGGCCAGGTTCACCTGGATGTCATCGTAGAGAAGATGAAACGCAAGTTCAATGTTGAGGTGCTGCTTAAAACTCCCAAAGTCCCTTACCTGGAAACGATACGGGGTAATGCCAGGGTACAGGGCAAATACAAGAAGCAGTCGGGCGGCCGGGGTCAGTACGGCGATTGCTGGATCGAGATGGGGCCTCAGCCAAGGGGCGAAGGGTATCTCTTTGAGGACAAGATCGTTGGCGGCGTAATTCCCCGCCAGTATATCCCCGCAGTAGATAAGGGGATTCAGGAGGCATGTATTGACGGGTTCCTGGCCGGATTCCCGGTAATTGATTTCAAGGTGGCTCTGGTAGACGGCTCTTTTCATACTGTTGACTCATCGGAAATGGCGTTCAAGGTCGCCGGCTCAATGGCTTTCAAGAAGGCAATGGAGTTATGCAAGCCGGTGATTCTTGAGCCTATTATGAATATGAAAGTGACCGTTCCGGATGAAAACATGGGGGATGTCATCGGCGATATCAACTCCCGCCGTGGCAAGGTAGTCGGTGTCGAGCCAAAGGCGAACTCCCAGATCATCCGGTGCGTGGTGCCGATGTCGGAAGTGCTTGCCTATTCCAACGACCTCCGTTCCATGACCAGTGACCGCGGCATGTTTACCATGGAGTTTTCGCATTACGAGGAACTCCCGACGCATCTTTCCCAGAAAGTTATCGCCGAGGCAGAGGCAAACGGGTTCCACTCGAAGAAGGCGGATTGATCAATTGGCTGTTGAGGAGGTTTTGATGCGAAAAGTCAATGGCGAACGGAAAGGGGAGAGCGGCGCAAGTCAGAGCCTGCTCCTCGGTATCCTGGCTGTGCTTGTGGCGCTGTTTGGCTATCTCTATTTTTTCACCGGACTGATCAAGGAACGTGAAGTTCAGCAGAAGCCGGCTCCGTCCCCAGTCCAGAAGGTTAAACAGCCGATTCCGCCCCGGCCTGCCGGAGGCGAAGCGAAAGTTTCGCCGCCACCGGCTTCGACTCCGTCGGCTCAGAACAAGCCTCTTCCTGCCGCTGTCCCAGTTGCTCCGGCCAAAGCGGCCCCGGTAACACCGGTTGCGGCTCCGAAACCGCCGGCTCCCCAGGCAAAACCGGTTCCGGAACAACCGAAGACACCTCCTCAGCTACAGCCACCGGCCAAGGCTGCCACAAAACCTGAAAAGCCGGCAAATGCCCAACCGGTGAAGTCTCAGGGGAAAGCGCCTTTGCCTGATAAAGCGGCGAAAGCACCTGCTTCAGCCAAGCCTGTCGCAGAAAGAACTGTGTCCGAGAGCAGTTACCGGATAACAACTTCTGGAATTTTTTCTGCGGATAAGGCGAATGCCGCTTTATCGGAACTGAAGAAGAGTGGCGTAGAACGGGTTGAAAAGAAACAGGTAAAAGAAGAAAAAGCGATGAAACGCCTCTTTGCCGGCGAATACGATGACAGTCAGTCGGCATATGCAGAGCTTGAAAAAATCAAGAAATACGCTGACGGTGCATTTTTAGTTCCGGCATCCGGTAAGTACGAGCTTTACGCGGGATCATACGATCAGGAGAACCGGGCAGAGCGCGAGATAAAGCGGCTCGCCGGCAAGGGGGTGAACGTAACCCTTAAAAAAGCCAAATTGATGCTGCCGGTAATCCGGATTTCAGGTACAGCAACCGATAAAAAACAGGCAGACTCAATAGTCAAGCGGCTCCGTAAGCTCGGCATTGCAGCTGAGGCAAAGAAGGTGACCCGATAAGTGGGACCTATGCAACTGGATATCTCTATCGAGGCATCACAGTGGATAGCTGAAGGCGCTTCGCACGAATCCCGGATGCAGGCTGCCCGTGGGGAAATCGCAGTTGAAGCGGGAGATTTGGGGTCTGTGCTGCTGTATCTGAGCCATGACCGTGACCCGGATATTGCAAGTGCCGCAATCAACAGCATTCGGGGGCTTTCCGGGGAACGGCTCAACCTTGTGCTGGAAGCCCCGGAAACCCATCCGTATCTGCTGGAAATACTTGCCCGGCTTCATTTTCATGATGCTGGGACCGCTGAATTGATTGCCTCCCATCCGGCGACCCCGCTTGAGACGCTGGAGTTTTTGTCTCTTCATGGGGTTACAACGGCTACGGAATTTTGCGGTGTCTTGAACAGCCTCGACGAAACCCCCGAAGGTGAGCAGCCACCGCCGGATGAAGAGGAGATCGAGGTCGATGAAGAGGAATACAAGTCCAAGTATCAGTTAGCCCAATCCATGGGGGTGGCGGAAAAGATCAAGATGGCGCTCACCGGGGACAAGGAGTGGCGCGGCCTACTGATCAAGGATTCCAACAAACTCGTAAGCGGCGGCGTCATGAAGAATCCGCGCATAACCGATGGCGAGGTTCTGACCATTGCCAAATCTGCCGTTCAGAATGACGAGATAATCCGCGCTATCTGCGCCAACAAGGAATGGATCAAAAACTATAATATCCGCAAGGCGATGGTGGAAAACAGCAAGACGCCGCTTCCCCATGCCTTGCGCTTCATGGCGTCACTCAGTGAAAAGGATCTTGCCGGCTTGGCCAAAAGCAAAAACGTTTCTTCGGTGATTGCAACCCAGGCCCGGCGGTTGCTCTTGAACAAGAATAAGAAATAAGGGAGTTCTAAATGGCACTCGTTAACCATGCCAAACATGAAATCAATGCAAAAATAGTATTCTGCGGACCGGCAGGAGCAGGCAAGGCCACTCTTTTCAAGGCGATCTGTTCCAGGCTCCCGGCAGAAAACCGCGGTCAGTTGCGAAGCATGTCCATTCAGCAAGACAAGATGCTGTTCTTTGATTTTACCCACCCGGAAGGGTCTGATGCTGACAAATATTCCCTAAGGCTCCATGTTTATACCCTAACAGGTGATATAACCCATGGGAATGCCTGGAAAATGGTGTTAAAGGGAGTTGATGGGGTTGCATTCGTTGCCGATTCCATTGGACTGCGCCAGGATGCAAACCGGCAGACTTTTGAGCAGATGCAGGCAGCCCTGCATGCAAATGGTAAAAGATTCGCTGATATCCCTTCAGCGATTGTATGTACCAAACAGGATCTTCCCGAGGCAATACCCGCTGGGGAGTGCGACCTGGGTGGGCCGACCGGCAGTGTACCTGTTTTTGCGGTTGATTCTTTGACCGGCAGTGCTGTTCTCGATCCTCTCTGCGCTGTGCTTGAGGGAATACTTGCCGAACTGGAAGGGCTTGAACTATCCCTGCAGCCTGGGGCAAGAACACTGTGCAACCTTTCTTCCGGCAGGGGGGTGAAGCCGCCTGTTGATTTTGCCCCAGGAATTTCTGTACCGGAACCTTTGCTCGGCAAGGTTGCGGGAGCAGAGGATGACCGGTTGCCAACTATCTCATTTGACGGTCGTCCCGAACTCTCATCCGACGGCACGCTGTCCGTCGGTATAATGGCCAGTTGCTGTGGAAAGAGTTCTAAATCGACGCTCAAGATATCTCTAACTCATGGGAGCTGAACTGACCCTTGATATAGCGGTAAAGCTGGTGCTTGCTTCGATGCTAGGCGGAATAATCGGCCTGGAGCGTGAAGTGCATGGCCGCCCGGCTGGTTTCAGGACCCATCTGTTGGTTTCTCTTGGCTCATGTCTGTTTGTCATTACTTCGATATTTTTCTATCAGAAATTCGGGAATTTCACAGGGCAAGGGACTTTGGGCGTTGATCCCGGTCGTGTAGCTGCGCAGGTTGTTACCGGGATTGGCTTTCTCGGTGCCGGGGCGATCATTCGCGAGAAGGCGTCGATTCGAGGCCTTACCACTGCTGCATGCCTGTGGGTAGCAGCCGCTGTAGGGGTCGCCGTAGGAGTCGGGATGTATGCCACGTCCATTCTGGTTACCTCTCTGGCAGTGATAAACCTTATTTTTTTGAAAAAACCTTGAAAACCGGCTGAAAAAAGATACTTATTTCCGAATCATGGTCTGGACTGAAGACCACGAAGGTCAGATCGACAGAGTGGAACAATTACTGTCCGATTGCCGCATGGAGATGATCAATGTTGTGATTGAAAAGAATCTTGACCTGAAATCAGTGCTGCTTGAGATTGACGTCAAGAGCCGGTCTCGCGACGAATGCAACCGCCTTGTCGACCGCTTGTCGTCGATTCATGGGGTATCGAGGATAAGACTTGAATGATGCCAATGCCATTGCGGAATACCATCCTGCTTGAACGGGTATGGAATCCGTGTTAGCATTGCCAGCAATTTTGATTCGGGCAGACCGTTGAATACCTATCAGGAGGATGCAATTCGATGCCTATAATTACAATCTCACGCGAAATGGGCACAGGCGCCTTGGGCATAGCCAGGGATGTGGCCAAAAAACTGCGATATACGCTGGTGGACGGCGCCAAGATTTCCGAACTGGGCTCTAAATACGGCCTTACTTCCGATATTCTCGAGAGGGTAGACGAGAAACCGCCGGTATATATTACTGCCGAAGACAGGCATCAGGCTGCATATCTGAATTCGATCGAACTGATCATCCTTGATCTGGCCCGAAAGGGGAATGTGATCATTTACGGCAGGGGAGGGCAGGATCTTCTCAAAGGGATGGACAACGTACTCCGCATCCGTTTCGTCGCCCCTTTTGAAGAGCGGGTGGAAATGCTTGCCGAACGCGAGTGGATGGACCCTGATCTTGCCCGGCATCTGATCAGGAAGAGCGATCATCAGCGGGGCGGCTTCATCCATTTCTATTTCAACCGGGACTGGCAAGACCCTCTTGGCTATGACCTGATCTATAACACGACGAAACTTACTGCTCCATCCATAGTGGACAGCATCGTCGCTGCCGCAAAAGATCCCTGTCTGAAAGAAGCTGATCTGACCAGCCGGGATCTAATCGACAATATTATCGTCAACAAGCGGGTTGAGACTGCCCTTCTGGAATCACAGGAAATCGAGTATCTTCATTTCAACATCGAATCTGACAAAGGTATCGTCACGCTTTCCGGCCATGTGCATTCCGATGGAGAGCGCAAATCCGCATTGTCGATTATAGCAAAGGTTAAAGGGGTCAAACGGGTTGACGATCAGTTGCAAGTCGCCAATGTGTCGGCAAAAATGAAGGAGTGATAAAGTTTATCGCAAAATCGGATGAACTGTTTACTCATTTGGAGCAAATCCCCGTCTGACGGTGTTATGCGTCACAACGCGCGGTTGCAGGAAATGAAGTAGATAATCGCTGCCTCCTGCCTTGGTGCCGCCGCCGGACAATCCGAAACCGCCGAAAGGCTGTCTCTCCACCATGGCGCCGGTGCAGCCACGGTTCAAGTAAAGGTTGCCCACCCGAAATTCGCGGCTGGCGAGTTCAAGGTTTGCCGGACTCCGGCTGAATACTGAGCCGGTAAGCGCGTACCGGGTGCCGTTTGCCATAGCCAGCGCCTCTTTGAAGTCTCTCGCACGCATCAGCGACAGTACCGGGCCGAAAATCTCCTCCTGAGCCACCGTACCCGAAGGTTTCACATCCCCCAAAATGACAATTGGCACGTAATAACCGGCTGCCGGAATAGCGCTCTCGTAAAGAAGCATCCCTTCTTTTTTCCCTGTTTCAATATATTCGAGTATCTTTTGTTGCTGCAGCTGGTCGGCTACCGGACCGAGGAAGCAGGCAGGGTCTTCCGCCGGACCGATGGTGAGAGCAGCGGCAGCGGCAACAAACCGTTGCGTAAACTCTGGGTATATCTTTTCAAGGATTATCACCCGTGAGCATGCCGAACATTTTTGCCCCTGAAAACCGAAGGCTGACTGGAGCAGATGCGGAATTGCCTCATCCAGGTCGGCATCGTCATCGATTATCACAGCATTCTTTCCGCCCATTTCGCAGATGACCCGTTTTATCCCCCTTTGATCCGGCTGACGGCGTGCGGCCTTCTCGCAGATTTCAAGTCCTACCCCGGCTGAACCGGTAAAGGCGATCAGGTCTACCCCCGGGTGTTCTGCCAGGTAGTCCCCGATATCGCTCCCCAGGCCTGGCAGATAATTGAAAACGCCGGGCGGTATGCCGGCCTCGGTGAAGATCTCGACCAGCTGATGGCCGGTAACCGGAGTCAGGCTTGCAGGTTTGTAAACAACGCAATTGCCTGCGGAGAGCGCGGCAGACGTCATGCCGCAGCTGATAGCCAGCGGGAAGTTCCACGGGGCGATCACGGCTGCAACCCCGCACGGCTCATAGCTGGAAAGGTTAAGTTCCCCGGGTAGATTCCCCAGATGCTGCGGTACTGCCAGCCTAACGGCCTCCCGGCTGTAAAATTCAAGAAAATCTATGGCTTCAGCCACATCAGCATAGGCCTGGTCCCATTGTTTCCCAATCTCCAGCACCTGCCAGGCAGCCAGCTCAACCAACCGGCGCCGGGCAGCAGCAGCGGCTTTTTGCAGGATGGTTGCCCGTGCCGTTACCGGGGTGTCGCGCCAGGCAGGAAAGGCGGCTCTCGCGGCAGTTACCGCCACCTCAGCCTCAGTTCTGCCGCCGAGGTGAATCCTGCCGATTATTTCGTCGGGATTTGCCGGATTGGCGGAAACAAACAGTTCCTTTGCCGAAGCGTTGTTGCCGTTTATAAAGAGCGGCACGGTTATGGGAATATGCCGCCGGATCTCGGCAAGCTGATGACGGAACTCCTCGCGCAGCTCATTTCGGGTAAAGTCTGCCCCGGGCTCATTTCTGAAATGCTCTGCAGATGCCTTAACTACACGGGACGGTTTCTGCTCCTGATCTCTTTCGGCCGTGACTGCCGGGTTTTCAAGAAGCCGGTTGATCTCGTCCTGTTCTGCAAAACACTTGCGCAAAAATGACTCATTGGAGGTGTTTTCAAGCAGCCTGCGTACCAGATATCCCATGCCGGGCACCATCTTGCCATATGGAGAGTAGAGGCGGACCCGGCCGGTTTCGTGCAGTAGCGCTTTTTTGACCGGTTCTGCCATGCCGTACAGAACCTGAAACTCAAACCGGTCTGTTGGCACCGACAATTCCTCGGCAAATTCCAGCACTGCGGCAATTGACCTGAAGTTGTGGCTGGCACAGGCGAAGTGACATATTTTGTGATGTTCGAGGATCAGCCGTGATTGCCGTTCAAAGGCGGCATCGGTTTCGGATTTCAACCTCCAGACCGGGGGTTCCCAACCATTCTGCTCGGCCCTGATGATTTCAAAGTCCCAGTACGCCCCTTTAACCAGGCGTATCGCAATGGGGATCTCTTGCCGTTCTGCCCAGTCCAGGAGCTCCGGCAGATCTCTATCAGTGTCGCGGAGATACGACTGCACCGCTACCCCGAGAAAGGGATAATCCGGGTGCGCGAGTTTAAGTCGCCGGTACACCTCAAGGGTGATCTCCTTCATCCTGGTGGACTCCATATCGATACAGAGGAAGCCTCGGCAACTTATTACCGCGGCAACAATGGCTTCAAGCCCGGTAAGTATGGCCGAAACCGACCCCTCGAAATTGCGCGGATCGGCCAGACAGTAGAGGGCCGAAGGCTTGACCGCGATATTGATCTGCGGGGCATCACCCCAGTCCAGCCCCGGAGAACCGCTTGCCCCGCCCAAAGGGCGCCAGTTCTTTTGAGATAACCGCAAAGCAGAAAGCAATTCCAGGTAAACAGCTATATAATGATCCGCTTCTTCATGGGAAAGAATCGCCTCACCGAGCAGGTCGACAGCGCAGGCAAACCCGTTATCCCGCAGTTTTTCGATATTCCGGACCGCTTCTTCGGTGGTCTCGCCGATAACGAATTGACGGGCCATGCTGCGGATATTGGCACCGAGCGCCTTGCCTAGCATTGAGCCGCCAAGGCTGCCAAGCATGCCGGCTGCCTTCACCCCTGCGGTGAACACCTGCGGCAGTTGCTGCTCGCCGCCGAAATACTCCCGGATATGACCGGTGAGCTGGTCGCCGCTCCGCAAGGCCGGAAAGACATCGACAAAGCGGAACAGCTGCGTCTTGAACCGCTCGTCTTTCATTGCCCATTCCATCACCTTGCCGGCCCAGGTCCCGGAATCGAACAGGGATGGTCTTTCATCCCGTACAGCGGAATAAAGCCTTTTGCCATGCGCGATGATCCGTTCATCAAGAGTGTCGGAACCCATGTTCATCCTTTCAGGTTGTGCCAGAGATTGACCATGAAATCCTGCACATTGGTAAGAATGGCCCGCGCCTGGCAGGAACCTCTGTTGGCGAGCTTGTCGGCGCCGAATTCCGACATGTCGACAATATAGAAATATACCGGTCTCACCGAGCCGTTTTCCAACACCTTATAGCTTGGGACCATATTCCCGAATGCGATGGTGTGCAGCTGGGTAGCCAGGGCAATAACCGTGGTTGCGCTGCGGCTATGATGGCGCATGGCGTCCTGGGCACGGCACGAGTCGGTGATGACTTCCGGAAGAGGGCCGTCATCCCGTATCGATCCGGCAAGGACAAGCGGCACCTGGTGTTTGAGACAGGCGTGGATGATCCCGTCTATTATCCCCAGTTCAGCAATCGACCGAATCAGTGAACCGTGCCTCCTGACTTCGTTGATCACGTCGAGATGATGATAATGCCCGCGGGGATGGAGCTCCTGGGTGTAGATATCCTGCCCCAGGCCGGTTCGGAACATGGCCGCTTCAAGATCATGGGTTGCCAGCGCATTGCCGGCAAGAAGGGCATGGCAATATCCGGCATCGATCAATGCTGTCATCGCCTCTCTGCTGTCGCGGTCAAAGGCTACGGCCGGGCCGAGAACCCAGACAATGTAGCCGTTGTCCCGGTCGTGGCGGAGAATCTCGTACAGTTCATCGTAGGAACGCGAGAATGGGGTCTCTCTTGTGCCGCGGGTACGGAAAATGAATTTGTCGGCAGAGGCATCCATAACCGTATCGAAACCGGTAGTGTGGACGAAAATCCCTTCTTCACCGTTTTCGGTGCGGCCGAGGACCACCCGCTCTCCTGCCTTCACCAGTCTGGGTTCCACAACCTTAACGGTTCCATTGGCCAGAACAAGCACGGCATCCATTCTGCTTTCCGGTGCCAGGAGCCATTTCCCGCCGCCAAGATGAACGTATTCCGGGTGATTGGATGTAGCATGAAAGTTCCGCGGCAGAACTCCGTCACGAGGGGCATCCCCCAGGCTTGCCGCAGGGGCCGAAGCCAGATCGGGGCGCGAGAAATCAGGAGGGGTGTAATTGGTTGGGATCGGCATCTATTCCCCCTTATCTGCCAATGCGGAGATTTCGGCTCTATTGCCGGATTGAATGCGGCTGTAATTAAAGTAAATCGCTGGATTAGCCTCTTGTCAATGAAGCGTGCGGCATGGCTTGCATCTTGTGGTAACATTATTGCCGGAGGTGATTTGTGAAGCGAAAACGGGTCATAATCATGGGTGCGGCGGGTCGGGATTTTCATAATTTCAACTGCTGTTTCAGGAACAACGAGTCATTCCGGGTGGTCGCATTTACTGCGACGCAGATCCCATATATCAGTGGGCGCCGTTACCCGGCGGTCCTGGCCGGATCGCTGTATCCGGCCGGAATACCCATCTATCCCGAAGAACAGCTCCTCGAGCTTATTCGCCGTCTGAAAGCGGAGCAGATAGTATTCGCATACAGTGACGTCTCGCATGAAAACCTGATGCATAAAGCTTCGACAGTTCTGGCTTCAGGCGCTGATTTTTGCCTTCTGGGGCCGGACGCAACCATGCTGAAGAGCCGACTGCCGGTGATTTCGGTATGTGCAATCAGGACGGGGTGCGGCAAGAGCCAGGTTGTCAGATACCTGTGCGATATCTTGCGGGAAAAGGGGATCAGGCCCATGGTTGTCCGGCACCCTATGCCTTATGGCAACCTTTCTGAGCAGGCAGTCGAGAGGTTTGCCGATGTTGGCGACCTGGACCGGTTTCATTGCACCATTGAGGAGCGGGAAGAATATGAGCACCTTCTGGAACATGGCGCAACGGTTTATGCCGGGGTGGATTACCATCGGATTCTTCGGCAGATTGAAAAGGAGGCGGCAGTGATCATCTGGGACGGCGGCAACAACGACCTGCCGTTTTTCCGGCCCGACCTGGAGATCGTGGTGGTCGATCCGCTCCGGCCCGGCCACGAGACTGCCTGGTATCCCGGCGAAGTGAACCTTCGCAGGGCCGATCTGCTGGTAATCAACAAGGTGAATGCTGTCGAACCTTCCGTGGTTTCCGCTTTGATGAATACGGTACATAACGTCAATCCGGCTGCCAAGCTGGTGCGGACGGCATCGGAAATCACGGTCGAAGATGGGGAGCGGATCAGAGGGAAGAACGTGCTGGTAATCGAGGACGGTCCCACCATCACTCACGGCTCCATGCCGTCCGGCGCCGGCCTTGCCGCGGCAATCCGGTATGGCGCGGCAGCGGTGATCGATCCCCGGCCCTGGGTGCAAGGTTCTCTGCGCGACGTTTATAATGCGTTTCCTCATATCGGTCCCGTGCTCCCCGCTCTGGGGTACAGTTCCGTGCAGGTTGCCGATCTGGCCGCTACAGTGGCAGCAGTACCCTGCGATCTGGTGCTGGCTGCCACCCCCATAGACTTGAAACGGCTGTTTGAGACGACCCGGCCGGTTTTGCGCGTATCGTACGACATTGCCGAAGAAAGCGACCTGCCGCTAAAATCGGCAGTCCTGGCTTTTCTCGCCGGACTGGGCCGATCATAGTAGCAATCAGCTCTAATTACCCGGATGCATTCCGCAATCCCATAAACCTCTTGATCTCTCCTGCGAAAAGTTGTATCGATGTGACCCTCAATTTTCGAAGGAGCAATCGAATGGGTATCCTGTCCAATACCGTAAGCATCTGTCAGTTCCGTGTGGTTGGTGATCTCCCAGTTGCGGATTTTTATGAATGGGCCTCTGTCAGCCTTGCACGAAAGGGGTTTGCCCCTATAGACCATAGCACCGCGGAATTATCCGTCGGGTGGGTCCAGGTCGATGACCATCGGGACAGCAGCTTTTCCGTTCCGTCGGCATTCTGGCGCGACCATTACCTGGTCTTCACCCTGCGTCAGGACCGGCGGCATATCCCGACGGTCCTGCTCCGCAGTCATCTTCAGCTTGAAGAGCGTGAATTTCTGACGGCAAATCCCGGATATTCCAAGGTCCCGAAACAGAAACGCGAAGAGCTCCGCGAAGCGGTACGCTCCAGGCTCCTGGCCCGTATTCTTCCTGTCCCTGCCACATACGACGCAGTATGGGACACTGACAGCAATCTCCTTACCCTGGCGACTGTCGGGGCAAAGAGTGTCGAGCAGTTTGAAGCCTTGTTCAAAAAGAGCTTCGAGGGGCTTCGCCTTGTGGCGATACACCCTTATTCCCGTGCGGAACGAGTTGTTGCCCCGGAGATGTTGCCTCTGCTGGTCAAAGCGAACAGGGCGAATTCCGACGCAGTTCTGGACCTGATCAAGTGCAACAGGTGGCTCGGCTGGGATTTCCTGCTCTGGATGCTTTACCGCACTATGAACGAGTCCTCGGAGTACCGGGTAAGCCGGCCCGGTCATGCAGTTGCCGGAGAGGGGTTCGTGGCATATCTGAATGACAGGATTGTCCTTGGTCTTTCCGCCGAGCAAGGGGTGCAGAAGTTTACCGCCTCTGGCCCGATGGAGCAGTTTGCTGAGGTTAGGACCGCTCTCAAGTCAGGCAAGCAGATTAACGAGGCGACTCTTTATCTGGAGCGGGGGGAGCATCTATGGAAGATGACGCTCAAGGGGGAGCAGTTCCAGTTTTCCTCATTCCGGTCGCCGCAGGTAAAGGAGGAAAAGGACAACACCGTTGACGGCGTAACCGAACGGGAGGCGTTGTTTTACGAGCGGATGTATCTGCTCGAACTCGGGCTGCAGCTTTTTGACAGCCTGTATGAGGCGTTCCTGGCGCAGCGGCTCAGTACGGCATGGGATATTGAGCAGAAGAATATCGATTCCTGGCTCAACGAAATCCAATAGCAACAGAAGAAACGGCGTCTTTGTGCAGATGGCAAGGCTGCAATGATGACGCCGGATGCAAATCTATCCTGTACACAAAATCCCTATCCCAGTTATCGGAATGATGCCCCACAATCTGTTTCGGCATGCCGAAAACTTTTTGGACGGAATTGTCCCGATCTGTCCAATTAACGTAATTCTCCCTCGCAGTATATTTTAAAAAACATTAAGTAAAGATAACTCCTCATCCTCCGATAAGACAATCAATCTGTAATTTCTCCGAATCCTAACTCTCATTGACTGGAATCTTAAATGGATATCGATCCGATAAAGGTTTTACTGGTTGATGATGACGAGGATGAAGCTTCTGCGACCCGAACTGTTGCCAGCAATGAGGCGGTTGCATTGGATAGGAATATCAGGTCTAATTTCTATGCAAGTATGAGGCATGAAATGCGAACCACCATGCACGGAGTGATAGGATCGCTTGACCTCCTTGATGAAACGGAATTGACCGAGAAACAAAAAGAATACCTTAAGTTGGCAAGGCATTCGGCAGATGCCATGATGGGGATGCTTGATCGTCTGTCTGAATATACCAGCAGCAATCTTATCGGGACTGATACGGGAAGAGCTGTTTCTGGCGGGCAGGGTAAAGGCGCGAAAAGCGAAACCGGTCGGCAATTCAAGGTCTTGCTCGCCGATGACAGCAAAGTTACCAGAAAGGTATTCACGCACCTGCTGGAGAAACATGGTCACAAGGTAGTTGCGGTAATTGACGGCAACGAGGCTGTTGCCAGCTATGTAAAAGAGCCGTTTGACATTGTCCTTATGGATGTGCAGATGCCTCAGATGAGCGGATTGAACGCCACAAAACTGATAAGGGCCAAGGAAGCAACAACCGGGGCGCATACGCCGATCCTAGCTTTAACGGCTGCCGAAACCAGAGAAGAGATTGAACGGTGTCTGCAGTCCGGAATGGATGGCTATCTACACAAAAATGCCGATGCGGTTGAACTCCTGGAGAATCTGGCACGTTACATTACGGCGCCAGGCGCCTCTCCGGTGCTATCAGACGGATCCGCCATGGCAACCGTGTTTTCTGAATTGGTGGCAGCTTTCAACCTGCGCAATGAGGAGCATTTTGAAAGCTGTGCATTCAGGCTCAAAAAACTCGCAGCAGAAGCCAAACTGACGAAAGTAGCTGACGAGATATTGAGGATACAGTTGGCTTTCAGGAGCGGGGCCGTGGAAAAGGTAGGTAATATGCTGGAAATGCTGAAGAAATCTATTGCGGAGAAAAAAGAAGGGGAAAGAGGATTTGAACTGAATATGCGCTAAGGTTCATATTTTAAGGAGAATAACCGGATGAAAACACTAATAGTTGAAGACGACTTTATATCGCGCAAGATTCTGAAGGAAATGTTGTCTCCCTATGGGGAGTGCGATATCGCCATTGACGGTCAGGAAGCGGTGCAGGCATTCAGGATGGCGCAGGAAGAAGGGGCCTGTTACGACCTGATATGCATGGACATTATGATGCCTAACATGGATGGCCAGGAAGCTATGAAGGCGATTCGCGCCTTGGAAAAGGAACGGGGCGTAAGTGAAGGGGATGAAGTAAAGGTTGTTATGACTACGGCGCTCGGAGACCCAAAATCCGTTGTCGAAGCGTTATACAGAGGAGGGGCGACTTCATACCTGGTGAAGCCTATCGGGAAGAACAAACTTCTATCGGAATTACGAAATTTTGGCCTTATTCGCTGATTTGGTTTCATTCAGGCAAATAATCAGGGGTACCATGGGAGTTTGAATGATCAAAAATCTTATCCATACAAAAAACAACACCTTATCTGAACGCACATCAGTTATGGATAAAGGTATTGAGACGATAGTATTCCCTTTTGCCTCGTGGGGGGAATCGCTGGCACTGATGACGGAAAAGCTGCAGCAGCTTTCGGGGTCTACAGAAGGTGAATTTCTCTCTATTGGAGCCAGGTTGCAGGACTATTATTTCAGAGCCGGGTCGATTGACCGGCTTGCTTCTGATGTGACGGCTCAGGTCAGCGGGGAAGAGGTTCAGGGAGCTATTGAGCATCTTGTGACCCTGCTCGATAAAATGCAGAATTACCTGGTTGATTCGGAGCGTGAGGCCGGACTGGATTGTGAATCGCTTGGAAACGTGCTTCGCCTTCTGGAACAGGTTGTCGAGCCGCTAAGCGGCTTCAGCACGATAAATAAGGTGCTGAGAATGCTCGGCATGTCAACCAAGATTGAGAGTGCCCGGCTCGGAAACAGCGCCGCCGGTTTTGATACCATTGCCGCAGATGTTGCCAACCTGTCAGTACAGGTGCTGGAAAAGTCACAAACAATCCTGACGCAACAATCTTCTCTCTGCGACACGATCAGAAAAACCCTTGAAGGTGTGGAAAAAACCGAGGCCGAACAGATTCAGCGGGTGCAGGGAATTCTGGATAAAACCCGCGCCAGCCTTGCTTCTCTTAAAGAGATAAACAGTAATTGCTCGGTAATAGCGTCTGTAGTTGCTTCTGCTTCTTCCGAAATCTCGAAAGGCATGAGTGAAGTTGTTACGTCAATGCAGTTTCACGACATTGTCCGTCAGCAGATTGAACATGTCGAAACCGCGCTCGCAGAACTTCATCACAGGGTAACCTCCTGCGGATCAGAGGAGATGGACCTTGCAGTGGAAATGACGGATATATGCGAACTCCAGGCGGCTCAACTTCGCCAGGCCGGGGATGAGATATCCGATGCGGTAAGAAGTATTATTGACAATCTCTGCAAGGTTTCCGACAAGGAATCGAATACGGCATCAAAGACCAGGGAGATGGCAGGGGTCGCCGACCGGGCGGGGAGCTCTTTTTTCAGTGACATGGCAGACGATCTGAAGAAGATCGCTGCCGTGTTTGCAAGCAATGCCGAAGCCAACAAATCGATTACCCGTGCCATGACAAGTGTTGCCGGTACTGTCGGTGAGATTGTAACCTATGTGGGTGATATTGAGCATATTGGTGAAGAGATCGAACTGATTGCTATGAATGCGCAGATAAAGGCAGCCAGAACCGGTGCAGAAGGTGCTGCCCTCGGAGTGCTTGCCGAGGCGACCCAAAGGCTTTCCGTAGAAGCGCAGGAACAGACCGGCAATGTCTCTAGAACTCTGCTTGCGGTAACCGAAACCACTGAAAGCCTTTTCCACGACGTCGGCGAAGAAGCGGAGAACCTGGAAAACGAAATAGACTCGATAGTAAATGAGCTCGATTCAGTCTTAAATTCATTGCGGCTGCTGAATGAAAACATAATCGAAAAGGTTCAATCCCTGGAAGGCGAAGTGCTTGCGCTTTCCTGCGATATTGAATCCACAACAAGTTCCATATCGGTCCATGAATTAATGGCCAGCGGGCTCTCGGATGTCCTCGGTGCTCTGAATGCAATCGTCGCCGAAGCAGCTGCCCTTATCCCGATTGATCTGGCCAAGGGTAAAACCGCCCGGCTTCAGGAGTTGGCCACCAGATACACGATGCACAGCGAGCGAAAGGTTCATGCCGGATTTGCAGGGGCTGAAGGGTTTGATACATTTTCCGGTAGCGGCAGTGAAGAGTCGGACGACAATGTTGAACTATTCTGATGGCGGAGGAATATATGGAAGAGTTTACAGCTGACAGAACTGGTGGTCCGGAAAACCTGGTGATGCAGTTATCCGGGAGCATGACGATTCATAATGCCGTCGAGATCAGGGACGCTCTGCTTGAAGCCTTCAAGGAAGCCACAAAGCTGACCTGTGATCTCGAAAAGGTAAGCGACATAGACCTTGCCGGGTTGCAGCTTCTTTGCGCGACCCACAGGTCTTCCTGCGTTTCGGGCAAGCAATTTGACGTGGTCGGCCTCGACAGGGAAGATTTTTCTAAAGTGTTGGAGTGTGCCGGGTTTGCCCGTCACATCGGCTGCATGCAGAATGAGAATAATCGCTGTATCTGGGTCGGAGGTGCACAGTAATGGGAAAAATTATCATGACAGTTGATGATTCTGCGAGTGTCAGGCAGATGGTCAGCTTTACGCTGAAGCAGAACGGTTATGATGTAGTTGAGGCCGTAGATGGAAAGGACGGCCTTCAGAAGCTCTCTTCGAGCAAGGTCGATATGATAATTACCGACCTCAACATGCCCAACCTCGACGGTATCGGGCTTATCAAGGGCGCGCGCGCATTGCCGGCCTGCAAGTTCATCCCCATTGTCATGCTGACGACAGAGTCCCAGGATTCGAAAAAGGCTGAGGGGAAGGCTGCGGGAGCGACCGGGTGGATAGTAAAGCCGTTCAAACCGGAACAACTGATCACTGTTGTGAAAAAGGTGCTGGGATGATAGACGCTCATAGACAGGCATTCAAGGAAGAGGCGTACGAACTGGTGGCGGAACTGGAAACCTCTCTGCTGGCACTCGAAGAGGTGCCTGACGACAAGGAAACCATAGGACGGGTTTTCCGGGCGATGCACACAATCAAAGGTTCCGGCGCCATGTTCGGATTCGAGGATATTGCCGCCTTCACGCACGAGGTTGAGACAGTATTCGACCTGGTCCGCAACGACAAAATCCCGGTTACCAAGCAGCTCATAAATCTGACCCTGTCCGCCCGGGATCAGATCAAGGCAATGCTGGATTCTTCCGACAGCGGCAGCCCGGTAGACGATTCGGCAGCCGCAGCACTGATATTGGAACTGAAGAAGCTTCTACCGCAAACCGGTGAAGATGATTTCACCCCTGTCTCTGCAACAAAAGCACCATTCCAGCCTCAAGGGAATCTCCTTACCTATCGGATCCGGTTCAAGCCTGCTCCGGACATCTTCATGAGCGGCACCGATCCGCTCAAGCTGATCGCAGAACTGTCAGACCTGGGGGCATGCCGGCCCATAGCCCAGCTCTCCGGAATACCGGTGCTGGAGGAGTTCCAGCCGGAAAGCTGCTATGTGCATTGGGACATAATCCTCACCACGGCCAGGGGTAAGGATGCGATCGAGGACGTGTTTATTTTCGTTGCCGATGATTGCGAAGTCGTCTGCGATGTTATTGATGACGGCAGCATTGAAACGGAAGGGGATTACAAGAAACTGGGTGAGATCCTTGTCGAACGTGGAGACATCTCGCGCGAGGATATGGACAAGGTCCTCTCAATGCAAAAGCGGTTTGGCGAACTCGCGGTGGCAACCGGACTGGCAAAACCGGATGATGTCCAATCTGCCCTGGTC
This sequence comes from Geobacter sp. OR-1, assembly GCF_000813145.1. Lineage (GTDB taxonomy): Bacteria > Desulfobacterota > Desulfuromonadia > Geobacterales > DSM-12255 > Geoanaerobacter. The sequence continues at coordinate 35,293 of NZ_BAZF01000028.1, forward strand.
GAGCAGCAATGTGTAAAAGAGGTTCGCCAGGAGCGGCAGGTGCAGCAGGCGGATTCCGGTACCAGCATCAGGGTGCCGGCAGACAAACTCGATGCCCTGGTCAACCTGGTCGGCGAACTTGTTACGGTCCAGGCCCGGTTATCGCAGACCGCAATGTCCAAGAGAGATGCCGAACTGGTAAATATTGCCGAAGAGGTTGAACGTCTGTCCGCGGAACTCAGGGACAATGCGCTCAACATCAGGATGCTGCCGATCGGGACTACTTTCAGCAAGTTCAAGCGGTTGGTGCGCGACCTGTCCAACGAGCTGGGCAAAGAGATCGAAATGACTACCGAAGGGGCTGAAACCGAACTGGACAAGACCGTCATCGAACGGCTGAACGATCCATTGGTTCATCTGATCCGGAACAGCATCGATCATGGCATCGAAAGCCCGGCAGAGCGGATATCGGCCGGAAAACCGAGTCAAGGTACGGTTCACCTGGCTGCGGTTCATTCCGGGGACAGCGTGCTCATCTCCATAACCGACGACGGTGCCGGGCTTGACCGGGATGCGATCCGGGCCAAGGCAGTGGAAAAGGGTCTGATCCAGGCAACTGCGGAGCTGTCCGACAAGGAGATCTATGCCCAGATCTTTGCTCCCGGATTTTCCACGGCTAAGCAGATTACCAGCGTATCCGGGCGCGGCGTCGGCATGGATGTGGTCAAACGGGCCATAGACGCCCTCAGGGGCACAATCGACATCAACAGCACACGCGGGGTCGGAACGACAATAACGGTCAAGATCCCTCTCACCCTGGCAATAATTGAAAGTCTGCTGGTAAAGATCGGAGCCGATTGTTTCGTGCTGCCGCTGTCACTGGTTAATGAGTGCGTTGAACTTACCCGGGAACAGGTCGAAGATTCTCATGGCAGGAACCTGGCTAATGTGCGCGGTCATCTGATCCCTTACGTCCCGCTGCGCGAGCAATTCGGTATTACGGGCACTCCGCCGGCAATCCAGCAAATTGTCATAACCGAGGTCAACGGATTGCGGGTGGGGTTTGTCGTAGATAACGTCATCGGTGAGCATCAGACCGTTATCAAGTCTCTCGGCAGGGCCTATAAGAACGTGGAAGGTGTTTCCGGTGCGACCATCCTGGGAGACGGCAGTGTTGCCCTTATCCTTGATATCCCGCACCTGATGCGGGGAGCCGAGATGTCTGAACGGGCTTAGTGAAAGTCTAAGCAGTGATCAACGCCCATAAATGAAGATGAAGAAATTGAATCCGGACCTTGTTGTAACAGCTGAAACGGTGCGAGCAAGGTCCGGATTCTCGCGGCGTTAGATGGTCTCTGTCTGAACGCTTCTTCTGTTGTGCACTTCTTTTCGACAAAAATATTTCTTTATCAATCCCTCAGCAGAACGGAGCAGGCTATTCATGGCTTTTACCTTCTTTTTCCGTGATATCCACACAATCGAACATATAGTGCGTCATGTAGTGCCATTCGCAGCCGGACGGAGCGTGGTCAAGGTATGGGATGCCGGATGCGCCATGGGGCCGGAACCATACACCCTGGCCATTGTCTTTGCCGAAAACATGGGGAAATTTGCCTATAAAAACCTGAAGATTGATGCCACCGATATCGACGGCAGCAATCTTTTCGGCGATATAATCCGTGCTGGAGTCTATCCTTACGAAGAGCTGCAGAGAATACCGAAAGAGCTTTTCGAGAAGTATTTTCTGCCTGACGGGGATGGTCAATTCAGGATCATCGAACCGGTCCGTACCAGGCTGGCCTTTCAGAAGCACGACCTGCTTGCTCTGAAGCCGATCGGAGACGGTTTTTGCCTGATAATGTGCAAGAATGTTCTGCTTCATTTCAGCCACGAACAGCGGATCGAAGTCATAAAAATGTTTCATGCGGCACTTGCCCCGGGAGGGTTTTTTGCGAGTGAGCAAACCCAGAAAATGCCGAAGGAGCTGGCCCATCTGTTCGAGCAGGTGACCCCTGACGCCCAGTTGTACCGAAAGCGCTGACCATGAAAGTATTTACGCTTCACGGCAGTCCGGATGTCTACAGCTGTCGTTCTTATCTCGTTTTGGGAGACTGGAACCGGATAGAAGACGTAAATACGCTGATCGACACCGGAACCGACGGCTCGATTCTCAATGAAATTGAAGCGATTTCCACCGGCATCGGAAAGCGGGGTGTAGAGCAGGTTATCATCACCCACAATCACTTTGATCATACTGGTGGCCTCGATGTGATAATCAAGCGATTCAATCCCAGAATCTATTCCTATGGCGATCTCGGACGAGGTGAAAGGCGCCTGCGCGGCTGGGAGACTTTGCGTATCGGCGATTGCGATTGCCGGGTAATGCATACCCCCGGCCATTCCAGTGATTCCATTTGTCTCTATGCCGCCGATCAGGCGGCGCTCTTTTCCGGCGATACTCCGCTCAGGATTCTCTCTCCCGGCGGTTCGTACAGCGGGGAATTCCTTTCCTGCCTGCAGCAGATCGCTTCCCTGCGGGTTGAGGCCATCTATCCCGGTCACGATGATCCCATCCTTGCCGATGCCCACCAGGTCATACTTCACACCCTTGCCGCCGTGCGCCGCAGCCATATAAGCCCCTGAATAAATTCGGTAAAACTCATTAGCAACTTTTATTAAAGTCTGTTGACGAATTTCCGATATGAGTAATAATTGAAGAACCTATCAGGGTTTCCCTTGGTGGTAGTTCAGAATTATCGAAAGTACAAAACAGGAGGGGCACTATGTTTAAGAACATGAATCTCAGTAAGCGGTTATCTTTGGGGTTTGGTCTGCTGCTGGTTTTGATGGTGGCCCTGATCTGGATCGGTATCAGCGGCATGTCCAAAATCGAAAATGAAATGGAACGGATCGTCAAGGTAAACGCGGTAAGGATTTCGTATGTCAGCGATATGAATATGAACCTTGCCAACATCGGTATCAATCTCCGGAACATGCTTTACAATGACAACCCGGAAAAGAGGAAGGAATACAGCGAGCGGATTACCAAGTTCCGGGGTGAATATAACAATAATTTCAAAAAAGTTGAGGAAATGACCAACAAAACCGATACCAAGGCGACTGATATCATCAACAAGATTAAGGAGAGCATTGTCACCTCGCGCGAATTGAATAACAAGGTCATGGCGCTGGCCCTGGCCAATAAGGACAAAGAGGCTAACCAACTGATGAGCAAGGAGGCGGCGCCGGCAGAGCGTGCCGTGACGAAACTGTTGGAGGAACTGCTCGACCATAACATGGAGCGGAACAAGATCCGCTACGAGGAGGCGGTTGCCGCCTATATCCAGGCTCGCAACTTTATGTTCGGCCTTGGTGCCGTAGCGATCCTGCTGGGAATCTTTACCGCATTCTACCTGACCCGCTCAACATTAAATCAGCTGGGCGCTGACCCGAAAGAGGTCGGAGAAGTCGCCAACCTGGTCGCAGTCGGTGATCTCAGCCGCGAGATTGCACTCAAAACCGGCGACACAACCAGTGTCATGGCCGCCATGAAGAAGATGGTGGAGACGATTCGCACGCTTGTAGCAGATGCCTCCATGCTTTCCGATGCCGCCATCGCCGGCAAGCTCGACACCCGCGCCGATGCCTCCAAACATCAGGGTGAATTCCAGAAGATCGTGGTCGGCTTCAACGAGACCCTCGATGCGGTCATCGGGCCGCTGAACGTCGCGGCCGAATATGTCGACCGGATCGCCAAGGGCGACATCCCGCCCAAGATCACCGATCAATACAGTGGCGACTTCAACGAGATCAAGAACAACCTCAACCAGGCGATCGACGCCGTCAACGCCCTGGTTAATGACGCC
>NZ_BAZF01000027.1 GCF_000813145.1 Geobacter sp. OR-1
CACCGGCCAGCTTCACCTTCAGTGGTGAAGGGGCTAAAACCGCTTATGCCTGGGCCAAGGATGCCGCCGGCAATGTCTCTGCAGCTAAAACAGCCACGGTGACCATTACCCTGCCGGATGTCACGGCACCGATCCTGAGCAGTTTCAGTATGCCAACAACGGCAACCTCATTGACTGTCCCGGTATCAGGCCTGTCCGCCACTGACGACAGGGGCGTCACTGGCTACTTGATCACCGAAAGCGCCACACCCCCTTCAGCCACTGCCTCCGGTTGGAGTTCAACGGCACCGGCCAGCTTCACATTCAGTGGTGAAGGGGCTAAAACCGCCTATGCCTGGGCCAAGGATGCTGCCGGCAATGTCTCTGCAGCCAAAACAGCCACGGTGACCATTACTCTGCCGGATGTCGCGCCTCCAATGATTAGCGCATTCTCAATGCCGGCATCCTCAAGCTCATTGACTGTGTCAATATCCGGCCTCGCAGCAACAGACAATGTTGGCGTAACAGGGTATATTGTCACCGAGAGTCCTGCAGTCCCTGTACTCTCTGCTCCCGGTTGGAGTTCTTCAGCGCCTTCCAGCTTTACCTTCAGCGGCACAGGAGTAAAAACAGCCTATGCATGGGCCAGAGACGCTGCAGGTAATGTTTCAGCTTATAAATCTGCCACAGTCACAATTTCGGAGTCTGACTTGATTGTCCCAATAATCACCTTTAGCGCTCCCACTGCAAATTATGTGTACGGCCCCAAGATTACTGTTTCTGTTTCAGCATCTGACAATGTTGCAGTAAGAAAAATGGAACTCTATCTAGACGGCGTCTTGAAATTGACAGTAAACTCAAACGCCATCAAAACAAGTCTTAGTATGAACAAGGGTGTTCATGTGATCATGGTGAAGGCATATGATACCTCAAACAATGTCAGCTCTTCGTCAAAGACCGTGAACAGATTCTACTGACAATTTTCCGGAAACTGGGTGTAAAAAAGGGCACTGAATCTTCCAGTGCCCTTTCATATGTTACGAAAAGGTTGAATAGTAAATTATTTGCGGAATCTGCGACCGAATATCCCTAGCCCGGCCAGACCAGCACCAAGGAGGAAGATAGTTGACGGCTCGGGTACTGGTGCCAGATCTACGCTGACGTTATCGAGTGCTGCACCCCATGCCTGATCATAGGTTTGATCCCCGGTGACATCACCAAAATAGAGTTGAGATTTATCGTTTAAAGCAACAAAATCAAAAAACTTTGTCTCCCATCCCATGTTTCTATGGGTATTTCCGGTCTGATCGAAGGTAAATGTATATGTCCCAATTGATGGATCAGAAGAAGTGGAAACTGTCATCAGTGACTTTGCATACGGTTTGTCAGGGTTGCCGGCCATATCGAACTGAACCCTGTATGTCTTGCCGACTACAGTGTCAAATTCAGCGCCCAGTATAAAACCATGCTGATATGCTCCCGCCAGATCTATGCTTTTATCTCCTTTGCTCGCCTTCCAGTATGAGCCTATCCAGTCAATAGAACCACCAACTACAGTCCACCCATCTATGACATGATTCGGTACACCATTATGTTCGTCAGCAAACACTGTAGTAAATTGACCAACGTCGTAGTTTCCTTCAAAGCTGCCGTTGGTTATCAGATTGGCATGTGCCGAGTTGCTTACTACCAGCAAGAGACCTAGGTATGCAAAATGGACCAAGATGTTTTTCATGACCGTTCCCCTTATCAGAAAGTTAACTTGCAATACTGATGCAATATTAACTCCATGTGATTAATTCTATGTAATCTAAGGTGTTTTGCTGCGGTATGATGCTTGATATGTATGCAAGTGTAAAATATATCGACATATGTAACTGGGGATTGTATTGCTAAAACCTAGCTATTTCAATTATGTATGTGGAATATGTGAATTGTGTTTATCAAGAAGTATGTAAGTATTTTCGACAGGTGTGGGACAGGCAGAAGAAGGAAACCTGATTTGGACTATGAACCTCTTGCCTCTATTCAGGAAACAAGATATCTTGTCCCAATAATGACAATCTCTCCTTTGCATCTTCACATGGTGACAATTCATGCCATCCCTTCACCACAGGCGGTTCCGTTAGCGGCCGCCTGTCTGAAGGTTTTTCTCGACTCCAGACCTGAACCGGCCTATCCCCTGAACATTAGCTGTTCCGAGTATTATTCAGGCACACCGGTGAACGAAATCTGTGCCGCGATTCTGACCCAAGCCCCTGATGTCGTCGGCCTGCCGGTCTATGTCTGGAACCGTGCCGAGTGCTGCGCCATTGCCCACAAATTGCGCGCGGCCGCTCCGGATCTCAAGATCATGGCCGGTGGCCCCGAAGTTACGGCTGATCCGGAATCGGTCCTGGCCGCAGCTCCGTTTGATTTCCTGGTGGTGGGGGAGGGGGAGCTGACTGTCAGCGAGGTGATGGATCGACTGGCAGCAGGCAGAGAGATCGACGATGTTGCGGGATTGGCCAGGATGATGGACGGCAAGCTCTTGCTGTCGAAGCGTGCCCCGATAGCCGATCTCTCCATCCTGCCGTCGCCATGGCTTGCGGGTCTCCTTGATGCCCATATCGCATCGGGTGTTGTCTGGCAGCTGTCGCGTGGCTGCTCGTTCGGTTGCGATTTCTGCTTTGACGGCATGGGTGACCGCAAGGTCAGGCGCTACCCTATGGAGAGGCTTGAGGCGGAGCTGGATTATTTTGTGTGCCGCGGCGTCAGCCAGGTCTTTGTGCTCGACTCCACCTTCAACCAGGATGTGAAGCGGGCCAAGACTCTGTTACGGCTGATCGCCAGGAAGGCTCCCCAGGTTCATTGCCATTTCGAGGTACGCCATGAACTGCTTGACGAAGAACAGGCAAGGCTCTTCTCCAAGCTGACCTGCTCCCTGCAGATCGGCCTGCAGAGCGCCGACCCTGAAGTCGCCGGTAATGTGGGGAGAAAATTCAACCGCGATGATTTTGTCCAAAAGATAATGTTTCTGAACGAGCATGGGGCGATCTTCGGCTTTGACCTGATTTACGGGCTGCCGGGGGATACCCTGGATCGGTTCCGGAACGGACTTGATTTTGCCCTGTCGCTCTATCCGAACCATCTCGACATCTTTCCCCTGTCTGTGCTCCCCGGAACCAGGGTGGCTGAGCGAGCCGCCACTCTGGGGCTCAGACACCTGGCAGCGCCACCGTACACCATGCAGGAGTCCCCGACCTTTCCCCTTGCCGATATGACTTCGGCCCGTCGGCTGGGATCTGCCTGTGACATCTTTTACAGCCGCGGCAAGGCGGTGGCATGGTTCAATGGGGTGTTGTCGGCGTTGCGGATGAAACCGGCGACATTCCTGGAGGAGTTCGCGCAATGGTTACTGGCGGTAAGAGATGGGGAGCCGGAAGAGGCGGAATTCTCCGACGAGGCGATATGGGGCTTGCAGCGCGATTTTCTCACTGCTACCTTCACACAACGGAAACTGAAACGTCTGCTCCCTCTGGCCCTGGATTTCGCGGCCTATCATTACCACTATGCCGCATCGGTAATGGCCGTGCCTCCGGAGATCCGGCAGTTGAGCGGTGCCGACCTGAAGAGAGTTCCCCTGGTGAGGACAGATTCCGCCCGTCTGGCACAGTTTAACTATGAAATCCTCGACCTTCTCGAGTCCGGCGAACCCGACCTGCCGGAATGTTACCGCAGCCTCCAGGCGAACGGATCATTTGCAGTAATCTATCCGAAAGCAGGCGAGGTTCTTACCGAGTCTGTTGCCGAGCCGTATTTCCGCCTCCTGGAGCGGCTCGACGGAAAAAGCCGCTTGCCGGAACTGGCGGCTAACCTGGGGATTCCACTGGACGAAGCGATCGAGTTCCTGGAATTTGCCGTTGAAGAGGGGGTTGTTGTACCACAGGCTGGCTGACCGGTTGGCATCCGGTTTCGGCATGCCGAATAATCTGCATCCTACGTGATCAATTCAGCTTTTCCAGCCGGTCGTCGATCGATCTTCTGAGCGCTTCCAGTTCGTTCCTGATCTTTTTCCGTTCCTTGTCGTTCATCGTGCTCGGGTCGATCGCCGTGATCTTGCTGCAATACGACCTGAACAGGCGGATATAGCTTTTTCGCTCCTTCTTGCCCCCCTCCTTGCTGCGGATTGCCGAGCGGGAGAGTCCGTCGCGACGAAAACGGTCGTACATCGCCTGCATTTCCGCGTCGGAAGAGAGCTTGGCGATCTCCACCAGAATGCTTCTGGCGATCCGGCGATCGCCACGGCAGTCGTCCCGGATCGTTACCGGAAGACGGGTCAGGGATATGATCTCGGAGATGGTCGGAACCGATTTGCCGATAATGCCGGCCAGTTCAGCAAGGGTATAGGAGTGGCGGGACTTCAGCCGTTCGACGGCCTCGGCCTCTTCAATGCTGGTAAGATCCTGGCGGACGAGGTTTTCAACCAGGGCAATTTCAGTGGCATCGCCATCGGCCAGCAGTCCCGGAATCTGTTTGATCTCGGCCCGTCGGGCCGCTGCCAGGCGCCTGCTGCCGGCAATGACAAAGAGCTGTCCATGCTCGGACTGCCTGAACAGCACCGGCTCAAGGAGTCCATGGCGGGAGATCGAACCGGCCAGTTCCTCTAGACCCTCTTCATCCAAGGCCTTGCGCGGCTGGGAAGGGTCGGGAAGCAACTCGGCGACCTCCAGGCGGTAAAGCCGTCCCTTTTGGTATGACGGCATACTCTTGGGTTTCGGGAGATCCGGAGCGGCTTTTTGCTCGGGTTCAAAAAATGACAGCTGGTTGAACAGGCTGTCCTCCAGTTCATCCAATTTCGATTTTTTTGCCATGGTCACGCTCGCAGGGATCTGGAATACAGGAAGCGAACGAATATTAACCTATCGAAACGGATATCTCAAGGGGCTTAAAAAAAGGTGCTGAAAAATCATATTAATGAAATCGCAGAGCGGTACGGGGCACTCCTGGCCGAAATCGACCGGTGGTATGCCGACTGCCTGGAACGTTTCCCCGGGGATATCGCCTGCCGCAAGGGTTGCAGCGACTGTTGCCGCGGCCTGTTCGACATCACGCTGCTTGACGCCTGGTTTCTCAGGCTCGGTTTTGCGCTGCTTCCGGGAAATGTACAACAGACGGTTGCGGCGAAGGCCGGAGAACGGTTGCAGCAATTAAAGGCTATCTGGCCGGAACTTGCTCCGCCATATTTTCTGAACCAGCGACCGGAGGAGGATTGGGAAGAGTTGATGCCGGATGACGACGAAACACCGTGCGTGTTGCTCAGTGATGATGGTCGCTGCCTGGTGTACGCACACCGGCCCATGACCTGCCGGCTCCACGGGCTGCCGCTCGTCGATCCGGACGGATCCCTGCTCCATGATGAGTGGTGCACGATGAATTTCCTCGATAGCGATCCGACATTACTTACGGGACTGAGAGCGGATTTTACTCGCATGTTTCGTGAGGAAGTGACTTTATTTAGAGAACTTGAGAGATTATTGTTAAAGAAGGGGTTTAAGGAGCTTGATACCTTTATTCCGCTGGCACTACTGGTGGATTACGAGAACTTCGACTGGACACGATTTGACTTGTTAGCAGCAAGTGAGTGACTTGTTTAAGCAATTGCTATATAACTCAGAGACATATTATTAATTACTGGTTACAAGGAGAAGAGATATATGGGTTTTACCCATTTTAAGTTTCACCCCGCAATAGCTGCCGGAATCCGCGAAGCGGGTTATTCCCACCCGACACCGATCCAGAAAGATGCCATACCGAAAGTCATGGAGGGGAGGGATGTGCTTGGGCTGGCCCAGACGGGAACGGGCAAGACCGCTGCCTTTGCGCTGCCGATACTGCATCGCCTCTGCAAGGGAGAGCGTCATCGCACCCGTGCCCTCATCGTTGCGCCTACCCGTGAACTCGCCGAGCAGATCGATGCGTCATTCAAGCTGTTTTCGCACCAGAGCGGCCTCAAAAGCGCGACTGTTTATGGTGGTGTCGGTCAACGGCCGCAAGTGGACGCCCTCAAAAGAGGGACCGAGGTAATTGTTGCCTGTCCCGGACGTCTTCTTGACCTGATAGATCAGGGGCATGCCGACATGGGAAAAGTCGAGGTCCTGGTACTCGATGAGGCCGACCAGATGTTTGACATGGGCTTTCTCCCCATGATCCGGAAGATTCTGCAGAAACTCCCTCAAGAGCGACAGACGCTTCTTTTTTCCGCAACCATGCCTGATGAGATCAGGAAGCTTGCTGAGGATATGTTGCGTAACCCGACCACTGTCCAGGTCGATAAGGTGAAGCCGGCAGCTACGGTTAAACATGCGTTGTACCCGGTAGCACAGCATCTGAAAACCCCGTTGCTGATGAATATGCTTGAAAGCCATCAGGAAGGATCTATCCTGGTGTTCACTCGTACCAAGCACCGGGCCAAGCGAATTGGCGAGCAGTTGCAAAAGGCTGGGCTTAAAGCTGCCAGCATTCAGGGAAACCTTTCCCAGAACCGCCGTCAGGAGGCGATGGATGGCTTCAGGGATGGCAGCTACCGGATTCTGGTTGCCACAGACATCGCTGCACGGGGGATTGACGTTTCACTGGTATCTTTGGTCGTCAACTACGACATTCCGGAAACGGCAGAGATGTACATACACCGAATCGGCCGGACCGGCAGGGCGGAACGGAGCGGTGAAGCAATGACGTTCGTGACCGGCGAAGACGGTGCCATGATCAGGGCAATCGAGAAGCTTCTCGGTAAAGCGATTGAGAAAAAGACTATTGCCGGGTTCGATTACAACGTACCGGCACCGAAAAAGGATGAGGAATTCAAGCGGCCGCCGCGCGAACCGCAGCAACGACGTAATCCCGCATCGAAAAAGGGGGCGGCTCAGGGTCAGCCGGCCGTTAAGGCAGGAAACGATGGAAAGCCGGCTCCCGGACGGGCGCAGCAACAGTCACAGCAACAACGATCAGAGTCGGCACCGCAAAAGAAATCAACCCGGCCGCAACGTCGGAGAGAGAAATAGCTTGGTACAGGCTTCGCGGGAGAGCAATTGAAGAAGGGGGAAAAACGTTAACCGACAACCACCCGACGACCGGCAACCTTCAGCTTCCCTTCGGAATAAAGCCGGATCGCCTCAGGGTAGATCCGGTGCTCTTCCTTGTGAATCCGCTGTGACAGGGTATCCTCGGTATCGTCTTCCAGTACCGGGACTACCGCCTGAATGATGATCGGACCGGTGTCGCAGCCGGCATCGACAAAATGGACCGTACAGCCGGAAACCTTGACCCCGTAGTCAAGCGCCTGTTTCTGGGCGTCGAGGCCGGGAAAGGCCGGGAGCAGGGCAGGGTGGATGTTCATGATCCTGTTGGAGAAGGCATTGATGATGACCGGGGTCAGAATCCGCATGAATCCGGCCAGTACGACCAGTTCAACTCCGTGATCCTTGAGAATCCTTACCAGTTCGGCATCGTAGGCCTCGCGGCCGTCAAACCCTTTGTAGGGGAGGTGTATCGCGGGAATGCCGTGCTTTTCGGCCCTCTGCAGTGCACGGGCATCACCTTTATTGCTGATGACGCAGGCAACTCGGGCCGACAGAGCCCCTGCCTCGATCCGGTCGATGATCGCCTGCAGGTTGGTGCCGTTTCCGGAAACCAGCACCCCCAGGTTTACCAATCCGTTGTCAGACATTGGCGATCACTCCGTGAACTCCACGCACTCCTGGCCCAGGCTGCATTTGGCAACTTCGCCGATAATGCATGCCTGTTCCGTCAGGCCGGAGAGGCGGATCAGGATATCGTCGGTCTCTTTTTCCGGGACTGCCAGCACCATCCCGATCCCGCAGTTGAAAGTGCGAAACATCTCTTCGTCGCTGATCGAGCCACCTTCCTGAAGAACTTTGAATATAGCCGGAACTTCCCATGACTTTCGGTCAATAATAGCCTTACAGGAGGCCGGCAAAACCCTGGGGATGTTTTCCAGCAAACCGCCGCCGGTGATGTGGGCAATACCGTTGATATGGAAATCGCGCATCAGGTTCAGGATCGACTTGACATAGATGCGGGTCGGGGTCAGCAGTTCGTCGGCCACTGTCTTGCCGATATCCGGAAGCAGGCTGTCCATCCCCAGCCCCATCTTTTCGAAAATCACCTTTCTGGCCAGGGAGTAACCGTTGCTGTGGAGACCGCTGGAGGTTATTCCGATCAGGCGATCGCCGACAGTTATGGATGAACCGTCGATGATCCGGTCCCGGTCCACCACGCCAACGGTGAACCCGGCAATGTCATATTCGCCGTCAGCATAAAAACCGGGCATTTCCGCGGTTTCTCCGCCGATCAGGGCGCAGCCGGCTTGCACGCAGCCGTTGGATATCCCTTTGACGATCTCGGCGGCCTTTTCCGGGAGCAGTTTCCCGGTGGCGAGGTAATCGAGGAAGAATAGCGGTTCCGCACCTTGGACCACGATGTCGTTGACGCACATCGCCACCAGGTCGATGCCAACGGTATCGTGCCGGTCGGTCATGAAGGCAATTTTCAGCTTGGTGCCGACACCATCGGTGCCGGATACCAGGACCGGGTTCTTGTATTTTTGCGTGTTGAGCGAAAACAGTCCGCCGAATCCACCGATATCCGCGATCACCTCCGGGCGGGAGGTGGCCTTTACCAGCGGCTTTATCATCTTTACAAAAGCGTTGCCCGCATCGATGTCGACACCGGCATCCTTGTAAGTTACTCCCATATCTTCTCAGCTCCAATCGGTTCGTTATGTACCCAATTTCATAAACCATCGGTTCGTAAAAGTCAAACCGATAATAGGTTAAATATTTGTTTACATAAGGAGTCTCATCGCTTATCATGCCGCGAATGACGCGGCTTGACGATATTACTGTTTGCCCGATGACCGAGGCGGACCTGGACGAGGTTCTGGCAATAGAATCGGTCTCCTATCCAAAGCCCTGGGCAAGAGAGCATTTTCTCGACGAGTTGGGCTCACCGTACGCATTCCCGCTTGTGGCGCTGAATGGTGATGGTCGGGTGGCCGGATATATCTGTCCGGTCCTGCTTCTCGACGAGGGTGAGATCCGCAATGTGGCGGTCGATCCCGGGATGAGGGGCAGCGGAGTTGGGCGTCTGCTGGTGGAAGCGGTTCTGGAAGAGTGCCGCAGCCGGGGCGCCGCATACGTTGGGCTTGAAGTGCGGGTGTCCAATCAGGCAGCCCGGGCCTTGTACCGGAAACTCGGTTTTGTGGAGACCGGGGTCAGGCCGAAATACTATGAAAACGGCGAGGATGCAGTATTAATGGAGTGCCCCCTCGACCGGAGCGGAGAGAGCTGATGCAGTTCAAATCAATGGTGTTGTCTAACGTGGAGGTTTCGCCTTCGTATTTCAGGATGAGGATGACTGCACCTCCGGCCATATCAGGTTCGCAACCGGGGCAGTTCGTCATGGTCAGGGTGAACCCGGCCATAGATCCGCTGTTGCGGAGGCCGTTCGGGGTCTTTGATCTCGGGACCTTCGAGACCGAGTTTACCGACTGTGGCCGCCAGAGCTACCTGGAAATCCTGTACAAGGTGGTGGGGAAGGGGACCGCAATGCTTTCGACCCTGCACCAGAATGACCATCTGGATATTCTCGGACCGCTGGGGAAGGGGTTCATCCCCGGAGACCCGGCCGGGGAGAAGCTTCTCGTTGGTGGCGGAGTTGGCCTTGCACCGCTCTATTATCTGGCCAAGGAGCTGGTCAGAGACTCGAAGGTGAACCTGTTTGCCGGCGGCAGGAACAAGGAGGACGTTCTCTGCATTACCGAGTTCGAACGGCTCGGTGTCGAGACCTATGTGGCCACTGACGACGGTACTTTGGGTGCGCGCGGACTGGTTACCGACGTGTTCGAGGAGCAGTTGGCAAAGGCCGGCCCCAAGGCAACGATCCTGGCCTGCGGTCCGTTTCCGATGCTGAAAGCCGTTGCCCTGCTGGCAGAAAAATACAATGTCCCCTGCCAAGTCTCACTGGAGGCTTATATGGCCTGCGGGGTAGGTGCATGTCTCGGCTGCGTGGTCAAGGGGAAAAACCACAGCGATAGCACGCCGGATTATCGTTGCGTATGCAAGGACGGCCCGGTGTTTGACTCAAAAGACCTCCTCTGGAGCTGATAAAATGACTAAACCGAACCTATCTGTCGATATCGCCGGGATCAAACTCCGCAATCCGGTCATGACCGCATCCGGCACCTTTGGCTACGGCGCTGAATTTGCCCCTTATCTGGACCTTGAGCTGCTGGGCGCCATTGTTACCAAAGGGCTGTCCATGAAACCGAAGGCCGGAAACCCGACGCCGAGGATCGTGGAGACCCCGGGAGGGATGCTGAACGCCATCGGTCTCCAGAACGTCGGGATCGAGGCGTTCATAGCGGAAAAGGTCCCTTTCCTCCGGACCGTTACCACTCCGGTCATCGTTAACCTCTATGGCAATACTCTGGAAGAGTACGGCGAGCTTGCCGGAAGGATCGATGCCATACCGGAAGTGGCCGGCATTGAGGTAAACATCTCCTGTCCAAACGTCAAGCAGGGTGGGATAGTCTTCGGTACCGATCCACAGGCAGCCTTTGAGGTGGTAAGTCTGGTCCGCAGATCCACGACCAAACCGCTCATCGTCAAGCTGTCCCCCAATGTCACCGATGTGGTTGTCATGGCCAAAGCCTGTGTCGATGCCGGGGCAGAGGCGTTGTCTCTGATCAATACCCTTACCGGCATGGCCATCGACCTGCAGAAGCGGCGTCCAATCCTGGCCAATATCACCGGCGGTCTCTCCGGGCCGGCCATCAAACCGGTAGCACTGCGTATGGTCTGGCAGGTGGCCAAGGTCGTCAAAGTTCCTTTGATCGGCATAGGTGGGATCATGTCGGCAACCGACGCCCTGGAATTCATTCTGGCCGGGGCGACCGCCGTTCAGGTCGGTACTGCCAACTTTCTCGACCCTTCCTCTGCCGGGACCATCGCAACAGGGATCGAAACCTGGCTTGAGGAGAACGGGGTGGCGGATATCCGCGAACTGATCGGTGCGCTGAAGAGCTGATGTCATTTAACGAATCACAATGGCAAAAATCACTTGCAGCAGCGATCACCTCACCCGACGAGCTTGCCGAGCGGTTCGGCACCGAACCCGAACCGCTGCGGGCGGTTGCGAACCGCTATCCCCTGCGCATAACTCCGCACTATCTCTCCCTTATCAGAATACCGGGTGACCCGATCTGGCGACAGTGCGTGCCGGATCCGGTTGAACTCGAAGACGACCAATCCGAGGATCCACTCTGCGAAGAGAGTCTCAGCCCTGTTCCGGGGCTTATCCACCGCTATCCGGACCGCGTGGTTTGGCTGGTCGCCAATGAATGCGCCGTGTACTGCCGGTTCTGCATGCGCAAACGGCGTGTTGGATGTGGAAGAACTGACGCAACAAGCCGGGATGCCGCCCTGAATTATCTTGCCGGGACCCCGGCCATCCGGGATATCATCCTTTCCGGGGGTGACCCGCTGCTGCTGCCTGATGAGGAATTGGCCGATCTGCTCGGCAGGCTCAGGGCGATTCCCCATGTCGAGATCATAAGGATCGGTACGCGGGTTCCGGTAACACTTCCGGAGCGTATTACACCCGCGCTCTGCCAGGTGTTGAAACGGTTTCACCCGCTTTACATCAACACCCATTTCAACCATCCGGCGGAAATTAACCCGGAATCCGCAGCTGCCTGCGCCAGGCTTGCCGATGCCGGCATCCAGCTGGGCAATCAGACCGTCCTATTGCGCGGCGTGAACGACGACCCTGGCGTGATGCGGTCGCTGATGACCGGACTTCTGAAAATACGCATTAGGCCTTACTACATCCACCAGATGGACCTGGTACGCGGTACCGGCCATTTCCGGACCACCGTGGACTGCGGCATCGAGATCATGGCGTCGCTCAGAGGCCACCTCTCGGGGTTGGCAACGCCTTATTACGTTATCGATCTGCCTGGAGGCAAGGGGAAGGTTCCGGTGTTACCTGAATATGTCCGAAGGCAAAACGGGAAGCTGCTGCTGAGGAGCTATCTTGGTGAGGTTGTAGAGTATAGCGATCCGGCAATAGTGGAATAACGGTAATCAAGGAGACCGGGACGAGTGCTGAAATGATGGCTGTTACATATGGATGGCAATGACCCTGTTTCGCCCCTGCTCTTTGGCCTGGTACAGGCATTTATCCGCCGAGTTGAGCAGTTGGTCCGAATGTTGATGAACTGGCGCGGTATCCGAGTCGACGGTTACCGCGCCGATACTGACGGTTATGGTAATTGTGTTGCCGCTACTGACGACATTGGCTGATGCGACCATCAGCCTAATCCGTTCAGCCACAACCAGACAGCCAGCCAGGTCAGTCTCAGGCAGGACCACGACAAACTCTTCGCCGCCGTAGCGAGCCACCCAGTCGACGTTTTGCCTGATGGAATTGGTGATCTTCTCGACGCACTTTTTCAGAACTTCGTCGCCGGCCTGGTGGCCATAGGTATCGTTAACCGTCTTGAAATGGTCCAGGTCGCAAATCATCACCGACAGCGCGTGACGATAGCGATAATTCCTCTTGATCTCATGGATCAGCTGATGGTCCAGGTAGCCACGATTGAAGGCTCTGGTCAGCGGATCACGGATGGAGATTTTTCGGATCTCTGCCAGGCTCATTTTCAGGGAGCTTTCCAGGTCGAGGATCCGTTCGGCCCCCTTCAAACGCACCTGCAGTTCGTTGAAATGCACCGGTTTGACGATGTATTCATCGGCGCCGGCCTTCAACCCCTTGATCAGGTCTTCCTTGGAATCCAGTCCGGTTAACAGGATAATGTAGATGTAACTGTCAACCCTCATGCTGCGGATCTGCGCGCAGAGTTCCAGGCCGTTCATCTCCGGCATCATCAGGTCGGTAATAATGATGGGGAAGAACTCCTGGCGGTAGAGATCGATTGCTTGGCGGCCGTTTGAGGCAGTCACATAATCGTACCCGTACTTTTCAATGGCATGAATGAGGATAGCCTGATCCAGAGGATTGTCCTCAACAATCAGGATGCGCAGGTTCGAGTGGATGTGGTCCATTGGCATTTAGGACCCCGTGAACGGATAATGGTGCCGATTGAAACCATTCTACCCGATGTTTCCATAGTTACAATATCGACCGGGTATTCACAATTTAGATATGTTTGTTGTCAGAGATCCTCAGGCGTGAAGGCAACAACGGCGTCGATCTCGGCGGCATCGAGCATGACCATGACCAGGCGGTCCACGCCGAGGGCAATTCCGGCGGCAGGGGGCATGGCGGGGAGTTCGGCAAGGAATTTGTTGGCTTCAGGGTAGGGGATGCGACCGGATGACCGGCGATACTGCTCCTCCTGCTCGAACCGGCGGCGCTGTTCGATTGCGTCGGTCAGTTCGGAAAAACCGTTGGCAAGCTCGATTCCACCGATATACAGCTCGAACCGCTCTGCCACCGACTGATCAGCCCCATGCAGACGCGCGAGGGCTCCCCGCTCCGACGGGTAGTTATAGAGGAATGTCGGCTGCCCGATCCCGAGCATCGGCTCGATCGCGTCGGTCATGATCTCGTCGAACCGATCGGATGCCAGGGCAGCATCCACTGACGAATCGCTGAAACGGGCAAATGCTTCCGCTACTGTTAATCGTTGCCATGGTTTGGCGAGTCGAACCTCCCGACCCTGTACCTGCAAGTCGTCATTTAACCCGCATGCCGCAGCCAGTGCAGTCAGAAGGTTTTCGCAGTCAGTCATCAGTCTGGTGTAATCGGCGTCTGCCCGGTACCATTCCAACATGGTGAATTCGGGGAGATGCTTTCTGCCGCGCTCGTTGCCGCGCCAGCAGTGACAGATCTGGAACAGCCTTTCATAACCTGCCGCAAGCAGACGTTTCATGCAGAGTTCCGGGGAGGTATTCAGAAACCAGCCGTCTGAGGGGATGGCGTCGATGTGGGCTTCGGGAGCGGGAGCGGGAATACGAAGAGGGGTCTCCACTTCGAGAAACCCCTCCTGAATAAAAAATTGCCTGATTGCCTGGATGATCTGTGCCCTGGCCACCAGCAACGGGCGACGCCTGGCAAGGGTCCAGTTCACGTTCATGTTAACCCTTGACGCGAGTAGAGTATTCGCCGTTTCTGGTGTCGATGACGATAAGCTCGCCTTCTTCGATAAAAGGCGGCACGCGCAGCACATAGCCGGTCTCTACTGTGGCGGGTTTGGAGTCACTGCCGGACGTATCACCCTTGGCCCATGGGCTGGTTTCGGTAACCCGGAGATTGACGAAATTGGGGAGATCGACACCGATCGCTTTATCCCTGAAGAGCAGCACATCGACCGGAAGGTTGTCGATCAGGTAATTCTTGGAATCGCCGACCGCATCTTCACTCATACGGTACTGTTCAAAGGTCTGGTTGTCCATGAAAACGTAATGGTCGTCCTCTTTGTATAGGAACTGCATCTTGCGGTCTTCAAGGCTGGCAGGTTCGAAGGTCTCGCCGGAACGGTATGTCCGATCAAGAATGGTGCCGTTGATCATGTTGCGCATCTTGGTGCGATACAATGCCTGGCCTTTGCCCGGCTTGGTAAAGTCAAAGGCGATCACAATATAAGGATCGCCATCCAGGGTGATTTTTAGACCTTTCTTCAGGTCTGCAACGGTGTACATAGCTATCTTCTCCTCAAAAAAATACTGGCTTCGGCAGCTGCCGGAGCCAGGTTGTCTGCAATGGTGATATGCTTGGAAAGCAGGCTGTTACTTGACCCGATAGGTAATGCGGCCCCTGCTGAGATCGTATGGTGAGAGCTCTACCGTAACCTTGTCGCCGGGGAGTATTTTTATGAAATACTTACGCATTTTGCCGGAGATATGCGCAAGTACAATATGGTCGTTTTCCAGCTTAACCCTGAACATGGCATTCGGGAGAGGTTCAATAACCGTCCCTTCAACCTCTATGGCTTCTTCCTTGCTCATGCATCACTCCTTATGAAAGCTTTCACCAAGTAAACCGTGCATACTCTACAGAGGATGCGGTTAAAATGCAAGCTGGAATTGCCTGTCCGACCGTCGCAGACAAATTTTGTTGCACAGAAACCACTTTACATGACATCAGTATAAAGTTAATTTTGCCATGAGGCGATCCGGAGGTGCGATTCTTTGAGCGAAATCTTGCGGGAAATCAGGCTCGATAATACTGTTTTAGTGCGGTTTATTGACCAAACTACACACTATTACGGCGGTTTTTTCCATGTTTCAGTCCTAGTGGTGTGTGAAGTTGGTGTTATCCCTGAACATTGCTCTGCCGGTCTGAATTATGAGGAAACGGTTATGTTATTGGGACCCACTGCCTTGTTCAAGAAAAGGCTTGACCGTATGGGGGTACCCCAAGAGGAAATCGAGTCGATGAAAACCCAGCTGATCGATCAGTTTTGGGAGTTCTCGCGGGGATATCTTTCGGATTCTACCTTCCCATGCAGGCTTATATCGGCAGAGGCAATCAAGTTGCGTAAAGATAAATCAAGAAATCCCCTGAGGTTTTCAGCAGAATGAAATTTATCGAGGTGGAAATCGAGAAGGTCGCATTTGGTGGCGCCGGGTTCGGCCATGTTGACGGGAAGGCCTGTTTCGTTCCTTTTGCCACTCCGGGCGACCGGGTGCGGGCCAAGGTAATCAAGGAGAAAAAATCTTATCTTGAGGCGGAACTGGTGGATCTTGTCGCTGCTTCACCCACCAGAATCGACCCGTTATGTCCTGTGTTCGGCACCTGTGGCGGCTGCTCTTTGCAACAGATATCATATCAGCAACAGCTTTCAGTGAAGGAAGAGATGTTTGCCGAACAGTTGTGGCGTTTTGCCAAAGTTGATCGGTCCGTAATATCGCCAATTCAGCCCGCAGTAAACCCGTGGAACTATCGCACCAGGGTGCAGGTAAAGCTTTACTGGCGCGATAATAGTTTATTGATGGGGTTCTTCCGGGGAGGCACCCATTTTGTCGTGCCATTCCCGGGGTCCTGCGCAATCTCGGCGCCTGTTGTCAATAATGTTATTACCGAACTGGGGCATGCTGTCGCGGCATCACCTGAGCCAGATATGATTCCGCAGATTGATATTGCATCCGGCGATGATGGCGAGACAATAATCATCATTCATTACATCGGTAACCGGCCGGACGTTATGTCCGGATATTTCTCCGGTAGTTGTCGGGAATCCATCCCTTCGGTAGACGGTTTTTGGCTGCAGCACGGCCGGAAAAGCACTCTGAAATGGATAGCAGGGATAGAGCGCCTTTCCTACAAGATCTCCAGCCTCCACGGCACCAATCTGCGGCTCAGTTTCAGCAAGGGGGGGTTCAGTCAGGTTAATTACGCGCAGAACCAGAATCTTGTCCGAATTGCCTGTGAAATGTCCGGCCTGACCGGAAAGGAACGAGTGCTTGATCTTTTTTGCGGCAACGGCAACCTGACACTCCCTTTGGCGCTTTTGTCAACCGAAACAGTTGGTATTGAAGAATATGCTCCTTCAATTCAAGACGCGAGGGAAAATGCAGCCGCTAACGGGATCTGCAATGTTTCATTTACCTGCTCAGATGCTGAAGCCGGAGTTGCCGGATTGGTAAAAGCAGGTGAAGTTTTCGACGTAGTGGTCCTTGATCCGCCGCGGACTGGAGCTGCTGAAATTATGCGCTTTATCCCGCAGTTGAAACCTGCACGGGTTGTCTATATTTCGTGTGATCCGGTAACTCTTGCACGAGACATTGCTATCCTGAAAAAATTAGATTATTCTGTAGTCCGCTCTGTTCCTGTCGACATGTTTCCCCAGACCAGCCATATTGAAAGTGTCTCGCTCCTTGAACAAGGCTAGATAAATCATTGAGAGGTTATCGTGCTGTTTAATTTTTTCAAAAAGGATTATTCCCATTATCAGGAACGAGGCGATCGCTTCTATCAGGAGGGGCGTTATGCTGAAGCACGGCATGAATATGAAGAGGCTTTTTCTCTTCTCAAACCCGATACCCCAGCAGAAACAGGTGAGTACCTTTCCGATCGGCTCCGGTCATCAAACAACCAACTCGCATTGCTTAACATACAGGAAGCAGTACATGCTTTCCAAAGTGGGAATCATGCAAAAGGGATCGAGCATGCAGAGTTGGCGTTAGAGCAGGCAGAAGACGAAGCAATCCGCGTAAATGCCAAGGAATTAATCCAAAAAATCGAAATCCCCATTACAATGGAAACACCGCATACTCATAGTCATTCGTGCAACTCATGCAATTCGTCTAACCACCCTGTTGCAGCAACATCTGAAATATCAACGGATTTCCTGCCTTTGGCAGAGCGTTTCGAGCTTCTGATTCAGCCCCTGCCCGGGAATCTTTCCGAACGTTATCGGCAGATGGGAGAGAGATTTGCATGCGGTTATGTTGCAGTTCATGATGAACGGATTGAAGAGGGCTATCGGATTTTTTCGGAGCTCTCCCAGGAAATTCGCAGTGACATTCTTGAATATGAGATTGCCTTGCTTGATTTTCAGTCTCAAAAGTTAGCCGCCTGTGAGCAGAGGCTAAAGTCTGCCTTGTCGTTAAACTCCGACAATCCATTGTGCCATCTGGCAATGGTCCAGCTGATGATTGAGACTGGTAGATTGCACGAAGCTGTACTGATTTTGCAGGAGATGATAGGATCCGGGCATCTGGTAGACCAGGCTTTAATAATGCTTGGGGATGTTTTATTATTGAAGGGCGATTCCGACGCAGCCCTTGGGAAATATTTAGAAGCACTTAACCTGCCGTCAGTTGCCAAGATTGCTGCTCAAAAAGCAATGCCGGTTCTTGACGGGATGGGAAGAACAGCGGATTCGCAAGCACTTGCCAAACGTTATCTAAAGGGATGCTGTTAATTGCCGATCATTAATATATAAATCGATAGTGACGCAGGATTAGACAAGTATCGTCGGAGGTATACATGAACAAATCAGAACTTATTGAAGCGGTTGCAGCACAAAAAGGGCTTTCCTACAAAAAGGCCGAAGAGATTGTTAATACGATTTTTGATGCCATGACCGATGCCATGATTCAGGGCGATAGAATTGAGATAAGAGGGTTCGGAAGCTTTGTTATTAACAGTTACAAGGCTTATACCGGTAGAAACCCGAAAACCGGTGAATCTATTGCCGTCAAGCCCAAGAAACTCCCGTTTTTCAAGGTTGGCAAAGAGCTTAAGGAGAGAGTCGACAAAGATTGACGCTCTTTCGGGTTGCAGTGCCATCGTGGAGCACCATGCTTTTATTGGCCGGTTGGTATGTTTTTGTTTGATAATTATTTTCTTTGGTTCAATAAACTGGAATTATTCCATATAATTACAATTAAATGTTATTTATCCGTCCCAAATTTATAGTTTTCACGATCATTTTCTCAAGTATGGGATTTGTATACGAACATCCCGCATTTGCGGTCCCTTCTCAAAATGGTTCGACCGGTCTGATTACCGTTCCTAGCGCAGAAACCCTTGATGCCGGAAATCTCAGTGCCGGAATCTGGGGGAACCTTTCCAATAAAGATTCGGCCCAATACTTTGTTCTCCCTGCAACCATTACCATGGGAATGGGGTCGTTCATTGAAGTTTTTGGCACGTATCCCAACCTGCTTTTCAATAAGGAAGAAGATTATTCAGATCGAAACAGTGCCGATTTGGGGATGAAAATTCGTTTATACGGTATGCGGACTTCAAATCTGAAGATTGCTGCTGACATGACGCTGCAAAGACGCATTTCCCAGAATCCGGCTGTAGATGGCACAACCGATTATGGTGGACGCCTCTTGGCCTCCTACAAGACAGATCAATTTGGGGTTCATGCATACGGCGGATACGCGACCAGGCAATTATCGGCAGATGAACTTCTTTATGGCACCGCCCTGGAGCTTTCCATTACTCCGCGCGTGAAGATATTTACTGAGTTAACCGGAAGCAGATATTTGAATGACACTTCGCTAGAAGGCCCATTCGATGCTGATGTCGGTTTACAGTATTTTTTGTCGCCATATTTGACTCTTTCCCTTGCCGCGGGGAAAGGTTTAACCGATGCAAGCCCGGACTGGCGGTTCATTTTCGGCGTTTCGACTTCAACCGGTTTAGGGAGCTACATAAAACCGATTCCAAAGCTTGAGAGCGAAATTCAAGCTGAAGCCGCCAAGCAGGTTGTGATAAAGCCGGTAAAGATAATCCCCATATCGCCAAAGCTGGTAAAAGCCCCTGCACCTGCTGAAGCTGTAAGTAAAATCGAAGTTCCTCTGGAAATGGACAAGGAGGAAATCGTAGTACGAACCTATGGGCAGATAATTCTTCCGCCGCAGAATAACGAAACGGCACGACCATTTATCCCTCCTCCCCCTCAGGATATAG
Organism: Geobacter sp. OR-1; assembly: GCF_000813145.1. Classification (GTDB taxonomy): domain Bacteria; phylum Desulfobacterota; class Desulfuromonadia; order Geobacterales; family DSM-12255; genus Geoanaerobacter. Next base: position 19,432 of record NZ_BAZF01000027.1, read on the forward strand.
CGGCGGAGAAGGAGACAACTCCCCAGGAATTGAAAGTAAATAAAATTGAAGACCAACCCCCTACATATGGGCTCAATGTTAAGGGCGAAGCACCTGTTACTCCAAAACCTGAGGAGAAACTGGTTGCTTATCGAAGATTCCGTTTCCCTGATGTAGTTGGATACTTTCAACAGGGTCAGGCTGAACTTACACCAGAAGCAAAAAAACTTCTTGCAGATCTGGCCGAACAGATACGAGCCGACAATTTGTGGTCATATTTACGAATTGATGCCTATACTGATTCCATCGGTTCACAAAAATACAACTTTGATCTTTCACTACGCCGTGCCATTGAAGTGGCCAGTTATCTTATCAACAGAGAAGGGCTAGATTCGTCCCGAATTTTCGTGCGAGGGATGGGGAGTGCTAATCAGTTGGCAGACAACCAGACTGAAGTCGGTCGCAAGATGAACAGAAGGTTTGAAATCCTCTTTCTTCAGCGTGATGAAAAGAAATGAGATGTTACTCTAAACTGTTATGCCTGTTGTTGTTCCTGACTTGCGTAATCAGTGCGCCTGTTGCCGGGGAAATGACTCTGCCCAGAGGCGCCCAATATCTGGGAGAGGCGCAGAGCGATAGTGTTGACCCCCCTTTTGATCAGCATTTAAGATCCGCGATCGATATGCTGTTGCCTCAACTTAGACAACTTAACTCTGAAGCGACGATTTTGATTGAAGCTTATTATCCCGGGAAAAAGGGCAAAACTCGCGAACAGCAGATCAGTATTGCGTTTTCACTGGCAGAACAGGTTCAACATTACCTGAAAGTAAAGCATTCCCTTGATCGTGATTTTGTTGTTGCAATTTGGGGCGATACTGACAATATGTCAAAATATCCTAAAATACGGTTTACTACCTATCCAAGGGATTATTTTGATAACTGACCTGGCTTCTTATTCCTACAATCGATGAATGGCTTGTGAAGCAAGGGAGGAATATAATGAAAAGAATTCTGATTCTCATTATTTCAATCTGTTTTATGTCCGGGTGCTCTTCGTTGAAAGTTATTCCCGAGCCTGTTCAAGGCGGAGAAATAAACGCCAAGGATAATTCTCTGAGTATAACTCGTAACAATGTGACCGTTATGGCCAGAAGTGGCGATATGGAGATTGTCTCTTATAACCTTGATGGAAGTGTCGCCTCATTTTTTGTTGTTATTAACAATCAAACTGATGATGAACTGACAATTAACAACAATTCGTTTCTGCTTGTCGATAATGATGGCAGGCAGTATTTCCAATTAACTCCGGAAAAGGTTAAGGAGATAATCGCGCGGGACACCTATTATCTTATACCGTATCCTTACGTGGGATTTTATTACTTGGAAGATTACGAAAAATCATCATTCTATAACCGATTTACTTCTGACCGGCCATACTTTTATGAGGTATATCCTCAGGATATTTACACAAAGGCCTTACCTGTAGGGTCAATAATTCCCAAAGCTAAAATTGCCGGCTTGGTATATTTCAGAATTGACCTTGAAGGTAAAAAAGGGGTTAATCTTGAGTTTTTTAGAAATAATTCCCCGAGATCAATGCCGGCAGATTTCATTTTTCCATTCAAAATCGTAAAATAGTTCGGAGTCAACAATGCCTTACGCATCCCTGTGGGAGGCGCTTGGTGGATTAGGCATATTCATTCTCGGCATGAAATTAATGTCAGAGGGGCTCCAGAAGGTCGCCGGTGAAAAAATTCGCGGCTTTCTGGAAAAGTTGACAGGAACCCGCCTGAGCTCTGCCTTCATCGGGAGCTGCCTTTCTGCGTCTCTCCAATCCAGCAGCGCTGCTTCTATCCTTGTGATCGGTTTCATAAATGCCGGTTTGTTGTCCTTATATCAAGCATTGGCGGTTATGCTTGGAACCGGCATAGGCACCACCATCGCAATCCAGTTTATAGCTTTCCGTGTCTCAATTGTTGCCCAACCGCTTATTTTCGTCGGTGCAATTATGAAGTTTTTCTGCCACCGCCGCCGGTGGGTTTATGCCGGAGATCTCATGCTCGGCGCCGGCTTGGTATTTCTCGGTCTGCAGATCATGGAAATGGGGTTTGTGCCTTTTACGGAGAAGGCCATTGGTGTCGGCCTGCATCAAATCCAGTTGCCATGGCGACTGGTTTCAATTTTACTGGGCGCGGCAATATCGTTCATGCTGCAGTCCGGCAGCGCTGCCGTTGGAGTTGTGATTGCCCTCACCGGCAGCGGTCTTGTCCCTTTTGAAAACGGTTTCCATATGGTGGTGGGAGAGGTGCTTGGCACCACACTTATTGCTTCTATTGCCACCATAAGCGGCACTTTGGCCGCAAAACGCACTGTCTTGATATACCTGTTGATCAACATATTCGCTATTATGCTGGTTGTTATTTTCCCTGATGCATTCCGGGGGGTAGCATTTTGGATTACACCCGGAAGTGGCGACCCGGCTCTTATGACTCAACCAGCGGCAATTCCACGACTTCTTGCAAACATCCATACGATTTTCAGTATTCTGACAATGATTCTTTTCCTGCCGCTTCTGGGCTTTTTTGCTCGCTCGGCCAAATCGATTCTTCCCGGACGACAAAAGGGGGGCGATTTCGAGGCATCATGCAAGTTCATTGATAGCCGGGTTATTAATACGCCATCTCTGGCAATGCTCCAGGCTAAAAATGAACTTCACCGAATGGCTGAGATTACTTCTTCGATGTACGATGATGTAATCGAACAGTTCTTTCGATTTGATGCCAAACGGGCAATCCGGATTCGTAACAAGGAAGAGACTCTGGATTTGCTCCAGAGAGAGCTTTCCAGCTTTCTCGTCCGATTGTCGCAACAGCCAGTGTCTACGGAAACAGCTCTAAGCATTCCTGTGATGCTCACCGTTGTGAACATACTGGAGCATATTGGGGATCAGAATGAACAAATTGTGGGCGCTCTCTTAAGAAAAAAGGAGAATAAGATACTTTTTTCCGGAGAAGCAATGGCTGAGTTGAAAAATCTTGCCGTACGGGTTGGAGACCTTGTCCATCTGGCCCTTCTTGCGTCAGAACCTTTTTCGGAAACCATCAGGACTGATGCTCGTGGTTTGAAAGACGAGATCGACACACTTGAAGATCACATGCACAACAGTCATATAAAGCGTCTTTCCGAGGGTAGATGCACCATACTGGCCGGAGTGGCCTACAGTGACATCATTGTTTCGTTCGATAAAATTGCCGAGTACGCGCATTCGGTCATCAAACAGGCAAAGAGGTTTGGAAATGAATGAAGCTGTTGGGGCCATAGATCTTGGGACTAATACGGCTCGACTGCTCATAGGGTCCTGCCACAAAGGTAAGATCGATCAACAATTCATTATGCGCAGGATCACCAGGCTCGGCGGAGGATTTTCCTCTGAAACCGGTATTTCCGACGAAGCACGTCATCGTTCACTACAGACTATGCAGGAATTTGCCATAAAACTCCGGGAATATGGAGTCAAGAGGTTACGCGCCGTGGCTACCAGTGCGGTTCGCGATGCTGCCAACGGAGACCTGTTCTGCCGTGAAGTATTACAGGAAACCGGGATTAACCTTGAAGTAATTGATGGAGACTGTGAGGGAGTTCTGACCTTAAGAGGGGTGATGGCCGGGTTGGATAATGTTCCGGAAAACCTTCTGGTATTTGATGTCGGAGGAGGGAGTACTGAATATACACTGGCGAGGGGGGGGGATTCCTTATTCTGTGTTAGCCTGCCCCTCGGCGTTGTCCGGCTTACGGAAGGCAAGCCGGATATGGCCGCGATGGCAGATAAAATTGACCGGGAACTGTCCCGTCTAAAAAAGATGTTGATCGGAAACGGGCTACTTGATGCTGCCAAAGGCGCTGTGACTGTTGGTACTGCGGGAACGGCAACAACTCTTGCCGCGATCAGTATGAAAATGTCTGATTATGACTATCGCAAGGTCAATAATTACTGCGTAAGTCTAGATGAAATTGAATCGATATTTTCCCTACTGTTGCCTATGTCTCCGGAGAACCGTCTCAAGGTGCCGGGGATGGAAAAAGGGCGAGAGGATTTAATAATTGCCGGGACTCTTCTCACCTTGAAAACTTTGGCATGTTTTGGCTCTGGCATGCTTAAGGTAAGCGATTTCGGGCTCCTTGAAGGAGTGCTCCTCTCAGTCTGTGACAACAGTTAGTTCGGTCCGGCAAACGATTTTAAATACAGAATAAGTGATTGCATTTCCTCTGAATCCGGTTTCAGCGGTTTTCCCTGCAGAGCTTTCTGTATGCAACGGTTTGCTATTTCTGTCAGCTTATCATCATCATACGTACCAGCCCATTCAAGCTTCTTGCCGCCCGGATGGCAGGTAGCACAACTTTTGCCGGTCGTTCCCAGCTTAGTATTTTCGAACAGTTGCTTGCCCCGCTCAATGGAAATGCCAGCTGCGGCATTGCCAACAGCAGCAGTACAAAAGGCGCTCAGAACTATAAATAAAGAAAACGATTTTTTCATGTTGTCCTCCGGCATTTTTCAAAAAAGCGTAGCCGATTTCCGTTTCATGTCAATCTCCGTTATCCTTCTTCAAGCAAAATGCCGTTCTGATTGGAGTTGACAGAAACTCCGCCTTTCGATTATATTTGCGCTTTCCAAAGGGGTTTACCCAGAATAGATATTGAGGGCAGTTCATTGAAGAAAGAAATCCTGTCAGGCAACGAGGCCATTGCCCGAGGCGCATTCGAGGCTGGTGTGAAGGTTGCCAGTGCCTATCCCGGAACACCGTCAACAGAAATACTAGAAAACATAATTAGATATCCCGACATTAATTCTTCTTGGGCGCCTAATGAGAAGGTAGCTCTAGAAGTAGCGATTGGCGCATCATTTGGTGGTGGCAGGGCGATCGCCTGCATGAAGCATGTTGGGGTCAACGTGGCTGCCGACCCACTTTTTACTCTCTCATACACCGGCGTAGGCGGTGGACTGTTGCTGGTTGTTGCCGATGATCCTGAGATGCACTCCTCCCAAAACGAACAGGACAGCAGGAATTATGCGCGGTTTGCAAAGGTGCCGATGCTTGAACCTGCTGACTCTTCGGAATGCAAGGAATTTACCCGGCTGGCATTTGATCTGTCCGAACAGTTTGATACCCCGGTGATGCTGAGGAGCTGTACCAGGATTTCACACGGCAAGTCGATTGTTGAGCTTGCAGAACCGGTATCAGGGCTAAGCGAGCCAAAGCTGGTCAAAAACCCTGCAAAACTCGTAATGCTCCCCGGGAATGCCCGTGTTCGTCACCCGCTGGTTGAAGAGCGGGTGGTCAAGCTGGGTGAACATGGCGACTCCTGGGAGATAAACCGGGTCGAATACCGTTCCAATGAAATCGGGATAATAGCTGCCGGAGTAACCTACCAGTATGTCCGCGAAGCTCTGCCCGAGGCCTCTACTCTTAAATTGGGAATGGTCTATCCTTTACCAAAGGAAAGAATCCGAGACTTTGCCGGGAAAGTCAAGACGGTGTATGTAGTTGAAGAACTCGATCCTTTCATCGAGGATCAGGTTAAGGCCATGGGGATTTCCGTCATTGGGAAAGAAATCATTCCCATGTGCGGCGAGCTTTCTCCATGGCGTATTCGCAAGGCCTTTGCCGATGCCGGTATCATCAACATCCCTGAATACCAGGCGATCCAGACGGAACCAATACCTTCCCGACCGCCAAACATGTGCCCCGGGTGTCCGCATCGCGGACTCTTTTACATGCTCAATCGTCTCAATGCCTATGTAACAGGTGACATCGGTTGTTATACCCTGGGCTTCATGCCGCCGCTGAATGCCATGGATACTTGTGTCTGCATGGGGGCTTCCATCAGCAATGCGTCGGGCATTGTGCGCGTTCTATCCCCTGAGGAGCGACACCGTGTGGTAGCGGTCATCGGCGACTCGACTTTCCTTCATACCGGCATTAACTCTCTCATGGAAATGGCCTGGAATCAGTCTCCGGCCACGGTTGTCATTCTGGACAACCGGATTACTGCCATGACCGGAAGACAGGAGAACCCTGCGTCAGGCTTTACCTTGTCCGGAGAGCCGGCGCCGGAGGTGAATATTCCCGATCTCTGCCGAGCACTTGGCATCCGAAATCTGAAGGTGATTGACCCCTATGATCTTGAAGCAACCTTCAATACCCTTAAGGAAGAGATGGATAGGGATGAGCCTTCGGTAATAGTTACCAACAGGCCGTGCTGTCTTATCAAAGGGGATGACCGTTTTCAGGCAGGCGAGGTTCTTTACGTTGACCAAGATGCCTGTACCGGATGCAGGGCCTGTCTCCGCATAGGGTGTCCGGCTATCGAGTGGCAACCTGCCCCGGACGGGAAGAAGGGTAAAGCATATATAGACCCGCTCCTTTGCACCGGCTGCACCGTCTGTCAGCAGCTCTGCAAGTTCGATGCGATCAGGGGGGGGAAATGAGTGACAAGGTGACCAACATCCTACTCGTCGGGGTCGGCGGTCAAGGGATTCTCCTTGCTTCCGAGATCCTTGCCGAAGCCTTTATGCTGGCCGGCTTTGATGTCAAAAAGAGCGAAATCCACGGCATGTCGCAACGTGGCGGCAGCGTGGTATCCCATGTACGTTTTGGCGCAACGGTGTGCTCTCCGGTGGTCCCCGAAGGGGAGGGCGACATCCTTTTCGGGTTCGAACTGCTTGAGACCTATAGGTATCTGCCATTGCTCAGATCTGGAGCCAAGGTTGTCGCCAATGATTTCCGCATATATCCGCCTGCTGTTCTGCTCGGTCAACAGGCATATCCCGACGGGCTGGCCGAAAAGATCCGCAATCTTATGCCTGATCTGCTTCTGGTTGACGGCCTGAAATTCGCAATTGAAGCCGGAAACCCCAGAGCTGCCAATACAGTCCTTCTGGGAGCTGTCTCGGGGAAGCTCGATATCGAAGAGTCTGTATGGTTGAATGCCATAGAAAAAATGGTGCCAAGGAAGGCGCTTGATGTAAACCTTAAGGCGTTCCGAATTGGTCGATCACTGTAGGAGAATCCGATGCCGACTTATTATAACGAAGAGTTTGAAACTCTACCGAGACCGGTGCTTGAGGCGCTCCAGCTTAAACGGCTTCAATCGGTTCTTGAAAGAGTTTACGCAAATGTGCCATTTTATAAAAATTCTTTTGATCGAGCCGGTATCAAACCTGCAGATATAAAATCTCTTTCAGACCTGCAGCGCCTGCCATTCACTACAAAACAGGATATGCGCGACTCATACCCCTATGCGCTTTTTGCCGCTCCGATGGAGGAGATCGTTAGAATCCACGCCTCCAGCGGCACAACCGGAAAGCCGACGGTTGTCGGATATACCCATAAAGACATCGAAACATGGACCGATTTGATGGCCCGCTCTTTTGTTACTGCCGGAGTCCACAAAGGGGACATCATTCATAATGCCTATGGCTACGGCCTTTTTACCGGAGGGCTTGGAGCGCATTACGGTGCCGAGAGGCTGGGCGCCTCCGTCATCCCGATTTCCGGCGGCAACACCAAGCGCCAGATCATGATTATGCAGGATTTTGGATCTACGGTGCTAACCTGTACACCCTCATACTCGCTGTTTATGGCCGAGGAAGCGGGGGGGGAGGGTGTAGATTTCAAGAATTTGAAGCTACGGGTCGGCATTTTCGGTGCAGAACCGTGGTCAGAAGAGATTAGAAAAGAGATAGAGGCCAAACTCAATCTCGATGCAATCGATATCTATGGGTTATCGGAAATTATGGGTCCCGGCGTTGCAATCGAATGTATTGAGGCAAAAAAAGGGCTGCACATCTGGGAAGATCATTTCATCCCTGAGATAATCGATCCCGAATCGGGTAAGCGCCTTCCTGAAGGGGAGAAGGGCGAGCTGGTAATCACAACCATCACCAAGCAGGGTATTCCGCTAATCCGTTACCGCACCCGGGATATTACAAGCCTGACCTATGAAACCTGCAAATGCGGACGTACCCATGCCCGTATAGCCCGGATGAGCGGACGTTCCGACGACATGCTGATTATTCGGGGCGTCAATGTTTTCCCGTCTCAGATCGAGTCTATCCTTGTGGGGATTGAGGGTGTTGAGCCGCATTATCTCCTCATCGTCGACCGGAAGGACAACCTGGATACCCTCCAGGTTCAGGTTGAGGTTGACGAACAGCTGTTTTCCGATGAAGTGAAGGTTCTGCAGGTCCTGGCAAAACGTATCGAAAAAGAGATAAAGGATATGCTCGGGATTACCTGCACGGTCAAACTCGTCGAGCCCAAGACTATTAAGCGTAGTGAAGGCAAGGCAATACGGGTCGTGGATAACAGAAAGCTGTAGAGAAGTTTCAGGCCATTTCTAATTCTCACCCCGCTAAGGAGCAGCCATGAAAGTCGAACAGATCTCTATTTTTATCGAGAACAAGTCTGGCCGGCTGGCCGAGGTAAGCAGAATACTCGGTGATGCCGGCGTAAACATTCGAGCCTTATCCCTGGCTGATACGTCTGATTTCGGGATTCTTCGCCTGATCGTCAATGATCGTGAAAAAGCGATAACGATCCTTAAGGGAAAAGGGTTTACTGTCAGCAAAACCGAGGTTGTTGCAGTTGAGGTTCCTGATCAGCCCGGAGGCCTTGCCAGTATTTTGCAGGTTCTTGACAGCGAAGCGATCAATGTCGAGTACATGTATGCCTTTGTCGAGCGTTGCGGAGACAACGCCGTGATTATTTTCCGTTTTGACGAGACTGAAAAGGCGATCAGCGCCCTGGCGTCAAAAGGGTTCAATATGCTTGAAGGGGAACGGCTTTACGGCATGTAAACGTTTAATGTGAAAAAGGGGGAAATGGTATGCAAAAGAAGCTGGGATTGTTTGCTCTGTTACTGTTGGTCGGCATCTTGTCGGCGCTACCGGCTTGGGCGGTCGAGCCGCTAAGAATTGGCGCACTCTTTTCCGTTACCGGACCGGCCTCATTTCTGGGGGAACCGGAACGGAACACATTGGAGATGCTGGTAAAAGAAGTCAATGCCAAGGGTGGGATCAAGGGGCGTAAATTAGATCTCGTTGTCTATGACACCCAGGGAGATGCAACCAAGGCGGTACAACTTGCCACCAAACTGATCAAAAATGAAAAGGTTGCAGTTATTGTTGGGCCCAGTACGACAGGAGAGACCATGGCTGTTATTCCTCTCGTCGAAAAAGAGAAAATCCCGCTCATTTCTTGTGCCGCCGGTGTCAAAATCACTGACCCGGTCAAGAAGTATGTCTTCAAGACCCCGGCTAATGATCACATCGCTGCGGAAAAGATCTTCAATTTCATGGCTGCAAAGAAGCAGAAAAGCGTTGCGTTGCTGACTGTAACAGATGGCTATGGTTCTTCCGGACGTGAACAGTTGAAGGATATGGCAAAGAAGAAGGGAATCTCTGTTGTTGCCGATGAAACCTATGGCCCCAAGGACACCGACATGACTGCCCAGCTTACAAAGATCAAGGGCAGCAAGGCTGATGCCATTATCTGTTGGGGCACGAACCCTGGCCCGGCTATTGTTACCAGAAACGTTAAACAGCTTGGGATCAAGATTCCGCTTTACCAAAGCCATGGTGTTGCCTCCAAGAAGTACATCGAACTGGCCGGTAACGATAACGCCGAGGGAGTGATCCTCCCGGCAGGCAAGCTGGCGATTTTCGACAAACTTGCAAAGAAAGATCCGCAGGCAAAATTGTTGCGGGACTACAATGCTGCCTATAAGAAGACCTATAATGTTGAAGCCTCCACCTTTGGTGGTTATGCCTATGACTCCTTCCTGATGATTACCGAGGCAATGAAAAAAGGGGCGGTAACATCCGACCAAATGCGTGACAACCTTGAAAGGATCAAAAAGCTGGTATCAGTGTCAGGCATTTTCAGCATGGGGGCCAATGATCATAACGGTCTCGATCTTTCGGCATTCGAAATGGTCAAGATTGTCAAGGGAGATTGGGAAATCGCCAAATAAGGAGAAGGGATGATGAAACGTTTACTGCTACCGATAATTACATTCGCGTTATTGTCTATCTGGGCCGGATCCTGCTTGGCTGCTTCTACGATCAAGATCGGCGCCCTGTTTTCCGTCACCGGTCCGCCATCTTTTCTCGGTGAACCCGAGCGGAACAGTGCCAAAATGGTGGTTGATGAGATCAATGCCAAAGGCGGCATCAAAGGGAAAAAACTGGAACTGGTTGTGTATGATACGCAGGGGGATGCCACCAAGGCAGTGCAGGCCGCCAATCGCCTGATCAAAGAGGATAAGGTTGTCGCGATCATCGGCCCCAGCACCACCGGTGAGTCCATGGCTGTGCTGTCAGTTGCGGAAAAAGAAGGGATTCCCCTGATTTCTTGCGCTGCCGGGAGCAAGATTACCGACCCGGTCAAGAAGTGGGTGTTCAAAACCGCCCAGAACGATGGCCTTGCGGTGACTAAGATTTTTGAGCACCTGAACAAACGGAAAATCAACAAGGTTGCCATCCTGACAGTATCGGACGGATTTGGGGCATCGGGTCGCGAACAGCTTAAAGCTCATGCGGCGAAATTCGGGATACAGATTGTTGTCGATGACACCTATGGGCCTAAAGACACGGACATGACGTCGCAGTTGACGAAAATCCGGGGCAGCCAGGCTCAGGCAATCGTCTGCTGGGGAACCAACCCCGGACCGGCTGTAATTGCCAAGAACGTCAAGCAACTGGGCATAAAGCTGCCGCTGTACATGAGCCATGGGGTCTCTTCCAAGAAGTTCATTGATCTGGCCGGAGACGCTGCCGAAGGGATCATTCTCCCTTCGGGACGGGTCATAGTGGCCGACGTACTGCCTGCCAGCGACAAGCAGAAGAAAAGCCTTGTGGCATTTGTCAAGGATTATCAAAAGCATTACAAAGCCGAAGGGGATCACTTCGGCGGCCATGCCTGGGATGCGATCATGCTGCTGAAGGGTGCCATTGAACGGGGTGGCGATACCCCTGCGGCTATTCGCGACCAGCTAGAAAAAACACGGGGATTTGCCGGTATCGGCGGGATTTTTACCTACAATACGGCTGATCATGCTGGATTGGCCAAGGATGCCTTTGTATTGGTCCAGGTCAGGAATAAGGACTGGGCTCTGGTCAAGTAACACAATAACGCTGACTTGACAGGCGCCTCGTCGGCATTACCGGCGGGGCGCTTGGCGTGTCTGAAACAGAGAAACATGGGACTTTCGGATCAAATTGCACAATACCTGGTTTCCGGCCTGTCGACCGGCGCCATTTATGCCCTGATCGGTATCGGTTTTGCCATTATCTACAACGGCACCGAGATCATCAATTTTGCTCAGGGCGAGATGGTCATGCTCGGCGGGATGTTTACTCTTTTTGGCCTGGATGTGCTCAAGTTGCCGCTGCCAGTTGCCATTCTCATGGCAGTTACGCTAACGACCTTGTCGGGAGTCCTGTTCGAACGTCTGACTATCCGGCCGCTCAAGTCTCCGACGCCGCTGAGTCTGGTTATCATTACTATTGGCGGCAGTATCCTGATCAGGGGTATAGCCATGCTGGTAGGGGGTAAAGATACCCACGCCATCCCGGCTTTTTCCGGCAGCGATCCCTTATCGATCGGCTCAGCAACAATCCTCCCTCAACACCTCTGGATATTTGCTCTTACGGTCATTGCCATTGTCCTGAACAAGCTGTTTTTCCAGTACAGTATTACCGGTAAGGCCATGCGAGCCTGTGCCGCCAATCGAAGGGCTGCAGGCTTGGTTGGGATTGATGTCAGGCGTATGGTCCTTTTCTCTTTTGCCATAAGCGCCGGTCTTGGCTCCCTTGCCGGCATCATTGTCGCGCCGCTCACCATGACTTCTTATGATGTCGGCGTCATGCTAGGGCTCAAGGGATTTTGCGCGGCCATCATCGGGGGGCTTTCCGGCGGGCTGGGCACGGTTCTCGGCGGCCTGCTCCTGGGGGTATTGGAATCGCTTGGCGCAGGTCTTATTTCTTCCGGCTACAAAGACGCTATCGCCTTTATCATTTTGCTCCTCATTCTGTTTATCCGCCCCCAAGGCCTGTTTAGCCGGGCGCAGACTGAAAGGGTGTAGGGGCAGACTATGAATCGCGAGGTTTACAAGTTTCTGGTGCTGGTAGCAATTGTATTGCTCTGCCCCTTGGCGGTGCATGAAGGCTATATTCTGAATGTCCTTGTATTTGTCGGCATTCATACAATGCTGGCTTTAGCACTGAACCTTCTCTTGGGGTATGCCGGTCAGATTTCCCTCGGCCAGGCAGGCTTTTTCGGCCTTGGCGCCTATATCTCGGGAATCCTTACTGCCACCCATGGTGTCAACCCGTGGCTGGCAATGGGGGAGGGGGCCGTTGTCGTGACCCTGCTTGCATTTCTGATCGGGTTCCCGATTTTGAAACTCAAAGGTCACTACCTGGCCATGGCAACCCTTGGCCTCGGCATAATCATATACATTGTCTTTAACGAAGCCGTGGATCAGACCGGTGGTCCCTCCGGGTTATCCGGTATCCCTAATCTTTCACTTGGTGGCATCATATTTGATAATGATTTGAAAAATTACTATCTTATCTGGACATTTGTTCTGCTAAGTATGGGATTGGCTCTGAATCTCGTTCATTCCCGCATTGGCCGGGCATTGCGCGCCATCCACGACTCAGAGGTGGCGGCCCGCGTCATGGGAGTCAATGCGCGATTGCTCAAGGTCCAGATTTTTGCCCTTTCCGCAGGGCTGTCTGCAGTGGCAGGGAGTCTGTATGCCCATACCATGACTTTTGTTGCTCCCGCTTCGTTTGGGTTTAACTTTTCGGTGGAGCTGGTCACCATGGTCATCATAGGCGGCCTGGCAAGCATCTATGGCTCTTTGCTTGGTGCAGCCCTGCTGACTTTGCTGCCCGAACTGCTTCGAGCATTTCAGGACTATGATATCATCGTCTACGGGCTCCTTCTCATTATCATGACCATGTACATGCCCGGTGGCCTGGTGAAGGGGGTGCCGGCCCTGTTTTCGGCAATCCGATCCCGTCTGAAGAGGAAACCATCGGCACATGCTTGAGATCCGCGGCATCACCCAACGTTTCGGCGGTATTACCGCCCTGGAGGATATATCCTTTTCCGTGGCTAAAGGGGATATTACCGGGATTATTGGCCCTAACGGCGCCGGTAAAACAACCCTCTTTAACATTGCGACCGGGATATACTCCCAGACCAAAGGTCAGATTTTCCTTGACGGGGTGGATATATCCCGTATCCCTGCCGAGCGACTGGCCAGACGCGGTCTTGTGCGGACATTCCAAAATATTGAGCTGTTTGGGACGCTAACAGTGCTGGAAAACGTTATGCTGGGACTTCATACGCAGAGCAGATGCGGAATGCTCGCCTGTATGACCAAAATGCCATGGCATATTGCCGAAGAACGGCGTATCAGGACAAAAGCCATGGTGTTGCTTGAGTTCTGCGGCATTACCAATCTTGCCGATCAGGTTGCCGGTAGCCTCCCTTTCGGCAAGGGGCGTTTACTGGAAATCGCACGGGCCATGGCCACTGCGCCGCGTATCATGTTGATGGATGAGCCGGCAGCCGGACTTAACAACCGGGAAACCAACGAGCTGGCACTGCTTATTAGGAAAATCCGCGATGCCGGAGTAACTGTCGTGCTGGTGGAGCATGACATGGAGTTGGTCATGGATATCTGTGATCGGATTGTGGTGCTTAATCTGGGGCAAAAGCTCGCCGAAGGTACACCACGGGAGATCCAGGAACATCCGGCTGTCATTGCTGCGTACCTGGGCGAAGGATAATAGACGTGCTCAAGGTCAAGAATATAAATACCTATTACGGCAAGGTGCATGCGTTAAAAAATATCTCTCTACACCTCGGTGAGGGTGAGATTGTGGCGCTGATTGGTGCCAATGGCGCCGGTAAGACCACCATGTTGAATACCCTTTCCGGCGTCACGCCGGCATCGAGCGGTAGTATTAATTTCCTTGGGGAGTCGATTACAGGGCTCGCCCCTGATCGAATCGTCAAAAACGGGGTTTCCCAGGTTCCTGAAGGGCGGCAAGTATTCAAGGGGCTTACTGTAGCCGATAATCTTGAACTTGGAGCCTATTTGCGGTTTTGCAGCCGGGAGTCAAAGGATGCAATTCGTCGGGATATGGGCCATATCTATGAGCTGTTTCCTCGCCTTGAGGAGCGGCGCAAGCAGATGGCAGGAACCCTGTCCGGTGGAGAGCAGCAGATGCTGGCTATCGGCCGTGCTTTAATGGCCAAGCCGAAACTGCTCCTCCTGGATGAACCATCCATGGGGTTGGCGCCGCTTGTGGTACAGGAGATATTCACTGTTATCGAGCGGTTGCGGCGGGACGAAGGGACTACTATCATGTTGGTGGAACAGAATGCCAAGGCAGCTTTGAAGATGGCTGACCGTGGTTATGTGTTGGAAACCGGCAAAGTAATCCTTGAGGGACCAGCTGCCGAATTGCTGGAAAACCGTGAAGTACAGCGGGCCTATCTGGGCAAGGACAAGAAGGAAATCTGGGAGCGGTAGCAGATTGTGCCGCTGTATGAGGGGAAGAGTCATGGGAATCTGGGACCGCGAACATGAGTGCATGCCACGGGAAGAGCTGGAGCAGCTCCAACTTGAACGACTGCAGGCCACTATCCACCGCGTCTATAAAAACGTCACCTGTTATCGAAACAAGTTTAACGATCAGGGGATTAATCCGGACGATATCCAATCTCTGACCGATCTGGCCAACCTTCCCTTTACAACCAAGGAAGACCTTCGGCTCAATTATCCTTATGGCATGTTTGCCGTACCGCTTAGGGAAGTGGTGAGGATTCACTCTTCTTCAGGCACAACAGGCAAGCCTACTGTTGTCGGCTACACGAAGAACGACATCAAGACATGGTCCAATCTGGTGGCTCGTTTCATGACGGCGGCAGGTGTAACGCATGATGATGTCGTCCAGGTTGCCTTTGGGTACGGGATGTTCACTGGAGCATTTGGCCTGCATTACGGGGCCGAGGCAATCGGTGCGTCGGTAATACCGATGGGGGGCGGGAATACCGAGAAGCAGATAATGATCATGCAGGACTATAGATCGTCAGTTTTGGTTTGCACTCCCAGTTATGCCATAACCATTGCCGACCGGTTGGAAAAACTCGGCATTGACCCGAAAGGACTCTCCCTTAAAGTAGGCTTATTTGGAGGGGAACCGTGGTCAGAACCGATGCGGAGTGAAATAGAATCTCGCCTCAGTATTAGCGCCACTGATAACTATGGCCTTTCCGAGATTATTGGCCCAGGCGTTGCCGGAGAGTGTTCCCATAAATGCGGGATGCATATTTTCGAGGATGCCTTCATTCCGGAGATTATCGATCCTGAGACCTGCGAGGTTCTTCCGCCAGGGAGCACCGGAGAACTCGTAATAACGACCCTCTCCAAAGAGGCATTCCCTATGATCCGTTACCGCACAAGGGATATAACGTCTCTTGTCTACGATACCTGCGAATGCGGCCGCACCATAGTGCGGATGAAAAAAACCATGGGCCGAAGTGATGACATGCTGATAATTAAAGGAGTTAATGTATATCCATCCCAGATTGAAGAGGTATTGATCGCTATTGAGGGGTGTGAACCCCATTATCAGCTTATTGTTGAACGCAAGGGGGCGCTCGACTCTCTGGAAGTCCAAATTGAGGTGACGGAGAATATCTTCTTTGATGAGATGAAATTACAGCGAGCGTTCCTGGAAAGGGTCGAGAGGCGGATTGAATCTATTATCGGAGTTGGTGTTTTTGTTCGTCTTGTCGAACCAAACAGCATTCCGCGTTACGAAGGGAAAGCTTCCAGGGTGATTGACAAAAGGCTGATCTGACTAGTAAATGTTCAATTTCTGATAAAATTAGATAAAACGATGTCCGGCAACCTCTTCCCACTGTTCACGTCTTATGGCAAGAAACTCTTCAACTATTTCCGGATCGAATTGACTCCCTTTGCACGTCATTATCTCTTCTCGCATTACCTTGTAAGGTAGTGCTTTTCGATAAGGCCGATCCGAGGTCATTGCGTCGAGGGTGTCGGCAAGTGCAAATATTCGTGCTGAAATAGGGATTTCTGGTCCCTTAACTCCGTTTGGATAGCCTTTGCCATCGAATCGTTCATGATGAGAGAGTATAAACTCCGACGCTCCTTTAAGAAACTTTATATCGCTCAGAATATCATGCCCAATCTGCGGATGCTTTTTCATTTCTATCCATTCTTCAGGAGTCAGTTTGCCGGGCTTGAGAAGAATGTTGTCGGATACCCCAATTTTCCCAATGTCATGCAAGAGCGCACCTTTGGCTATAATCGATAAATCAGGTTCTGTTATTCCCATATTCCGGGCTAAAAGCAGGGTATAGTTCATTACCCGTTCCGAATGAGACCCGACCTCACTCTCGCGGGCATCTAATGATCTAACCAAAGCCGATAACGTACTTTCATAGGAAAGATTTATTTCCTCCATTGCAGCCCTGATAACGCGAGTCTGCTCGAGGACCTTAAGTTCAAGTTCATTTTGGTATTTTCTGTTCTCCAGGATAAGTCGTCGTTTTTCGAGTGCATTTTTCGCTTTCACTACAATATTGTCGACACTGAAAGGCTTAGTAATATAGTCATCAGCACCAAGATGAATAGTTGATAAAGCGGTTTCCATATCACTTAAAGCAGTTATCATTAATACTGCTGTATCAGGACTTAGTTTTTTTCAGATCCTTCAACAGTTCAAGCCCGGATGAGCCAGGCATCATTACATCAAGCAAAGCCAAATCAATATCGTGATTCTTGATTAATAATAGACCTTCATCGGCATTGCTACATTGAAAACAGGTATAATTTTCCCGAGTCAAAGTAATACAAAGAAGATCTCTTATCATCTGTTCATCATCAACTATCAACAGATTTGCACTCAAATCATGTTCCTCACTTAACAAAATGATTTAAACCAATATCAGCTGGTCTATCTTTTCTACAAGTTTTGGTAGGTCAGGTTTGGTAAGGATGTCAATTGCTCCTAATGCTTCCCATTTGCGAATATTATCTGTACTTGCCAAAGATGAAAAAATAATTATTGGCAACTCGGCAAGCTTTTCATCTTTCTTGATCCGGGATGTCAGGTGTAATCCATCCATTTTGGGCATTTCAATGTCTGATATCAGTAAAGATACCATATCCGTAATGGTGGAACCTTTTGCTTGAGCTTTATTTTGCAGATCTATGATCAGGTTAAGCGCTTCTTCGCCATTTTCTGCTTCAAGGACTTTATATCCAGCGGTTCGTAGCGATAAAGTAATCGTATTTCTGATAAAGGGTGAATCATCAGCAACGAGAATTGTGAAATTGCTTCTATCCATTGGCTGACGGCCTTCCGGAAGGAGCGGGATGTCTGCTCCCAGGGCATATTCCTCAAAAAGTTCGCCAATTATTTTTTCAAAATCAAGTACCAGGATGATCCTGTCGTTCATTTTAACAAGTCCGGTAACTTGGCTGCTGCTGGCAGTTTTAACAGGAGGCTCCACCTGTTCCCATGATATCCGGTATATCCGGGAGACAGAATGAACCATTACAGCCACGACCAATCTGTTGAATTCGAGTACCACCACTCTGTCAGCCTTCATATCCCCGACATTTTTGTTTAGCATGACGCTGAGATCCACAACAGTGATCACCTTGTCACGCAGCTTAATCATTCCTGGAATTGCCGGATGGCCATTCAAGACTTTCCAGAGATGCGGCAACCTAATGATCTCTCGAACCTTCGCCACATTAACTCCATAGAAGCAGGGGATTGTTCTCCCTTCACCGTCTAGTTCATCGACTCTGAATTCAACGATTTCAAGCTCGTTGGTATCGCTTTCCAGAAGTACAGCTGTGTTCGAGTTTTGCATATGAGCGCTCCTTGGCCGGTTGCTTTTGCTTTATTCTCTAATCGGATTAACCATATAAAGCTTAAATATTTTGTCCGGCGCAGGTGGTTAATTAAACAGTCGATCACACCAATGTTCAAAGATGTTACATCCACGAATTAATGTAATTAATGTTAACATGCTGAAACTAAAGGCAATATATGTAATGCCACTTAATTAATGCGCAGAGTTCAACCACCAATTAAAGCACTAAAATCTATTACCAGATTTCGTATTAACAAATATTTACGAATCATTTTAGCTAGTTATGTAAGGTTAATAAATATACGTAACTTTTGGTACGCCTGTTGTAATGCATATTTGCAGATATCGATCGTAAATGCTGGGAGGATACTGACATGGGACACAGTTGCAAAAAACTGTCTAGTTATGAAGGGGATTGCATTTACAGGGTTATGGAAGTAGTGATGATGAAAAATGGTTCAACATGTGGAAAAGCTACATCGAACCATTTATTACTCGTAGATAACAATCAAGAGACACTGAAATTTGTCCAGGAAAGCATGGATGATATTATTACTAATATCATAAGGGTGAACAAAATGACCAAAACCAACAAAAAAATTGATGAAAATGCTAAACTTTTTGAAAAAAATCTCGATCCGCTGTTTTCGGTCATGGCAGAAAAGACCGAAGGTAGTATCCTTGACAAATTATCTGTTTCATTGAAGAAAGCTCTTATCTTAATGGCTATGGATCGTTATAAGAGCAACAAAGATTCAGTGTGTAAAGCCCTTGGGATATCCCCGGAAAAACTGGATGGCGAAATGGTCTTATGTGGAATTAGCAAAGAGCGTCACGCGGCATAATATCTTCCGTTAACGTTTAATTGATTGAATTTCAAATGGTCTGGCATCATTGCGCCAGGCCATTTGTTTTTACTAAGCCGTTTTGTTTATAGAGAATCCATGCTATATTACAAAAAAAATATGAGGTTCGATTGAATGTATAAACTCAAAATAATTACTTCATTTGCGGCGGCACATAACCTGACTCATTACCAGGGAGAGTGTGAAAATCTCCATGGACATAATTGGCGTGTAGAAGTTACTGTTTCGGCTAAGGAACTTGATAAATCTGGATTAGGAATAGATTTTAAAATACTGAAGTCTGAAACAAATGCTTTTTTGAAAACGCTTGACCATAAATACCTGAATGAACTTGAACCATTCATGGAGATATCACCCTCATCGGAAAATATTTCTCGTTATTTATATTATGCTCTCGGGGAACGCCTGAATAACTCTAACGTTGCTGTTGAAATGGTTACAGTGTGGGAATCGGATGTTGCCTGTGCAAGCTATTGCGAGTGATCCATCTTCTGCAAATTTGGTTGAGCTGTTTTCTTCAATCCAGGGTGAGGGGATCTTGGTCGGCAACCGACAGATTTTTCTTCGATTCCCGGGATGCAACCTAAAATGTAATTATTGCGATACGGAGCATAATGCATTAAAAACCTGTGAAATCGAAACAACCCCTGGTTTGCGTGACTTCCGTAAAGTTCAAAACCCCGTATCGCTTGCAACTGTTATTGATCTGCTGACTGCTTGGAAAAATCAATGGCCGTTTCTGCATCACTCTCTAAGTATTACAGGGGGAGAACCTCTCCTTCACTCTGAACTGCTTGTCGAATGGCTCCCGAACCTACGAGCCTTATTCCCAATTTACCTTGAAACTAATGGACTGTTCTTTGAGCAATTAATATCTATTATTGATTATGTCGACATAATAAGCATGGATATTAAGCTCCAGTCAACCTCTGGGCACTCAGGATTACGGAGAAACCACTCTGAATTTCTAAAAGTCGCGGTAACAAAGCAATGCTATGTAAAGGTTGTAGTCGGGATTGAAACAGGTAACGACGAAGTAGGGGAGGCAGCTCAATTAATCGCAGCAATAAAACAAGATATACCTCTTATAATACAGCCCGTCACCAAACAATTGAGCAATCGCAAAATAGGCGCCCACCTTCTTCAACTTCAACAAGCTGCAACTGCATTTCTTAAAGATGTCAGAGTTATCCCTCAGACACATGCAATAATAAATGTCCAGTGAGCAATCAATTCTGGGTAAGGACCGGATAAACATGCTTATTGAAGAAATGACCATGATCGAATTCGAGGACGGATTGAAAAAGACTCGAACGGTTTTAATTCCAATCGGGTCCGTTGAGGAGCACGGCCCCCATCTCCCACTTTCGACCGATACAATTCAAGCCATTGAAGTAGGCAAAAAAACAGCTCTCAAGGTTCCTCTATTCATTGCCCCTGCAGTAAATTACGGACATTGTCGTTCTTCGAGAACTCATCCGGGGACAATTTCGATCTCAACCTCAACACTGAAGTCATTGTTAGTCGATATAATAACATCGCTCAGATCTCAAGGCCTTCGGAATTTCATAGTGCTTTCTGGTCATGCGGGTGGTTCGCACTGTATGGCATTACAGGACGCTGGTGAAGAGTTAATATATCACTACAGCGATATAAGTATTGCTGTAGTTACCGAGTATTTACTTGCAAGTCGTGAAGGGGTTCAGATAATAGAAACACCAGGGGATTCTCATGCGGGAGAAATTGAGACCTCAAGAATACTGCATTCGCATCCTCAGTTGGTAAAGGGATCAGCGCAAATGGAGTTCCCGTCTTTTCCATCATCCGGGATACTTGTTCGCAATAAAAGAAAGTATTGGAAAAATGGTGTCTGGGGAGACCCATCAAAAGCCACAGCTGAAAAAGGTAAGATACTGGAAGAAATTGTCGTTCAGAAGTTGGTTGACCTAGTGATTGAAATAGAAGGGTTCACCGAAGAAAATTGATTT
>NZ_BAZF01000026.1 GCF_000813145.1 Geobacter sp. OR-1
TTAGTACAAAAACGGCTACCGCCACTGTCCGAAGCCGGGGTGCAAACCATCCGTCGCGCCCACTCCGTCCAACCGGTGACTGCGCTCCAAAGCGAATACTCGCTCTGGTGGCGAGAGCCGGAAGCGGAACTGTTGCCGACTAAGTCATACTTTATATTTGATTTATCTCAGTGCCGTGATATCCTGACATGGCTAGACAGGCTAGCTTGACACGGAGGGCGCATGAAGAGCAATAAAGTTGATCGGTTACCTCATGATCGGGAGTGGCAGCTTCAGGAAGCCAAGAACCGTTTGAGTCAGGTGGTGGATTCTGCCCTGCATAATGGCCCCCAGACAATAACGTTGCGGGGCAAGCCGACAGCCGTGGTTGTTTCTTTCGATGAATATCGCAAGTTGACTCAGCCGCGTACCGGTTTAACGCAGTTTTTCCGGCAATCTCCTCTGTGTGAGGTTGAGCTCGATCTTAGCCGCAGTGCCGATCTCTCCCGCGAGGTGGAGCTGTGAAGTATCTGCTCGATACCTGTCTGATATCCGAACTGGTAAAGAAAGAGCCGAATCCCGGTGTGGTGAGCTGGCTGGACGAGCAGGACGAACAGGCACTGTTTCTAAGCGTACTGAACCTGGGTGAACTGCAGAAGGGGATCAGCAAACTTCCTGACGGTACGAAAAAGGAAGAGCTGCAAGCCTGGATCGGGCTTGATCTGGTCGAACGCTTTACCGGGCGGATTCTTGACATTGATCTGGAAACGGCGCTTTGTTGTGGACGCATTCAGGGCGAGGCAGAGCTGGCAGGACTTAAGCTGCCGGTAATGGATTCGCTCATTGCCGCCACCGCTGCGGCGCATGGGTTGATTGTCGTCACGCGGAATGTCAGGGATATGGAGAAATGCGGGGTGAGGGTTTGTAGTCCGTGGGAATGTGTTAAGTAATGAATTCCAGTAGGAACATAGGGCAGGCGGCTTGTTAATAAAGTAGCCAGCCCCTTTTGTCCCCAATTGAACGAAGGGCGCTGCTTGCGGCGCCCTTTCCTGTTTCCGGCGATTGACGGCAAGTTACATCTGATGTAAGATTTGTCTGGAGGTTATCCGATTATGGAATCGATCAAGCATAGAACCCAGATCTCTCTCGACGACTGGCAGTATCAGACACTGCTGGATCTGTCGCGCAAAACCAAGAAAAGTCTTTCCGCGCTGATCCGCGAGATGATCAGCGAAAAATTCGCCCCCACTCTGGGTGTAGCGGAAAATGATCCGGTCTACTCCATTGTCGGCATCGGCAGCAGCGGTCAAAAACATACGACACGCGATCACGATGTCGTCCTCTACGGGAAGAAGCCGTGAACGGCATTTTTGTCGATACCGGCGCCTGGTATGCCCTGGTTGACAGCGATTATGCCGATCATAAGGCAGCTGCGGCTTTCCTGGCCGCCAACTCGGTGCCGCTCATTACAACCAATTTCATTTTCTCGGAAACAGTCACCCTTATTCGCTATCGAATCGGCCATGATGCCGCGCGCAGTTTCGGGCAAAAGCTGCAGGAGAGCAGTTTCGTCAGGATAATTGCGGTTACGCCCCCCGATGAAGAGCGGGCCTGGGAGACTTTCTGCAAATATCGGGACCAGGATTTCAGCTTCGTGGATTGCACCAGTTTTGCTGTGATGGAGCGCATGAAACTATCTACGGCCTTTGCCTTTGACCGGCATTTTTGGGTGATGAAGTTTGCTGTCGTACCGGAAAAAGCAATTAAGTAAAATGTCCCCGTAATTCCCGGAATTCCGGACGATTGAACAATTTAAGTATCTTATTTTCAAAATTAACCAAATTCGTGAAGTCAGTGAAACACCACAATACTGAATAACCCCTCCGCCTAAACTTTCCGGGGACACCATAGGCGGCCAATCGGCCGCCTATGGTGTTCTGCAAAAGAGCTTACAGACTCTTCCCGATCAGACGAACAAAATCTTCATAGGCCGCGAAACCGGTCAGGCGCTTGCCTTCACACAGGTGAGTCGGCACGGCGGTAATGCGCAGATCCGTGGCTCGCTGCCAGTCGGCATCCACTGCCGCGGCAAAACTCCTCTCCTCCAGCACCGCCCGTGCCTCATCCGCTGGTAGTCCAATGGCGGCGGCGATCCGCACCAACTCGTCAACCAGCGCTATGTTGACCCCAGCCACGAAAAAGGCCCGGTAGACTGCATGGTTGAACTCATTCCCGTGTCCTTGCGCCTCCGCCCATTTCCCCAACTCCTGGGCAAGCCGGCTGTTGTAGGTGCGACTTCGTTCCGTCAGCGGCAAACCCTCTGTCGCGGCAACCTGCAGCAGCCGGGCCTGCATGTCGCGGATCATTGTCTCCCGTCCGGCAAAGAGCTCGGCAAGCTCCCTTCCTTCCGTCGGGGTTTCGGGGTGGAGCGGGAAGGCGGTCCAGCGAAGTTGAAGTCCGTATTCCTGTTGCAGGCGTTCGATACGCACGGTACCGAGATAGCACCAGGGTCAGATGTAATCGAAAAAGACCTCTACCATAGGGGTGCTGCTGTTCATGGTGTTCTCCTCCCGTCAGTTTCTTGGAGCTGCTTGCCTGATGTTTAATAGATTGTACTGCAGATATATTGAGGCACCAAATCGGTACGGATTCGGGGGACATCATACGCAATTCAAAAGGCGGCTAATCGGCCGCCTTTGCTGTTTTCATCATACCCAGAGTGAAATCGCACTTAATCCTTCAGAAGCTGCTGTGCTGACGTCAATGCTGCATTCCGTCCCATCGGGCAATACATCTTTTGGACGGTGGAGCCATAACAGACTCGAAGCATGTACAGTAACTACTGTATGATAAAATAATTGGTAGTTGGTTTTACACTTCATGGTAAAGAACTGAGGACGTCATGAATACGAGGATTTGGGCTGTAAGTATAGCGATTGCGCTTGCTCAACCGGTTCTTTCATTGGCAGCAATGTATACGATCGATAATCCTGCTGACAAGATATCCAATCCAGCCGACAAGATATTCAACCCTGCAACACAGAACAATAATCCGGCAATCAATATATACAATCCAGCGGGGCGGATGGATAACCAGAATCCTTTGTCTCCTCCTACTCAACCTTTTCCTCAACCATCAACAGCCGAAACAACTACAACCGCAAAACCTGCTGGACAGATCTGCGAACCGCCTCAACCAAAGCCTAAACCAACCATTCCAGAAAAACGATACAATTTCAAAACAGCCAAATCATATGTAACAGCTGCAAAAAAAGCCTTTTACCTGGATAAGTACATAGAATTCATTGCCATCACTGAAGATGCCTTGAGAAGGATAAACGACGGTACTCTTAAAGTATCTAAAAAAACTAAGCAAAAGTTGAACAAGTTCAATGAATTCGGATATCGCCTCCTCGAAAAGGACGAAGAATAAAGAGGTGATGCGGTTCATGATCGTCAATGGTTTTGAGATGGTGATCAGGAGAAACAGGATCTGTGGAACGAGGATATTGAGGTGTGACTAATTCCGGATGACCTGTTGGAATACTATCAACTTTGAACAGGATTGGTCAGAGTGTACACATATATCGTGTCCGGTTGGATTTTACTGCCAGTAATTACAATTGGTTATAGCTTGGCACAGGTTAAGCATTAGGAGGTTATAAAAGGAAAATATCGATCAAAGGGGAGGAGTTATGTTACTCACAATAGCAATAATTGGTCTGCTCAGCATGGTGGCGTTGTTGTTTGTAACCACTTCCGACATGAAACCGGTAAGGATCAGGGTTAGCAAGAGAGGGTAGCCAGGGGCAGCTTATGACAGTATTTCATCTCCTCGACACCGGAGAAGCAAGGCCTGCAGCTGTCAACCATCTCGTTTACGGCAGATGCGCTGCTTCGGTAATGAACGACGGCCAGGTCGTATGCGACGACCATCTGTTTGCTCTGGACACCGACAATCCGCCGGCTCCGGGTGAACAAGTGATGATTTGGCGCGATCACGACTATTTCTGCTGCAAGGTCTCGGAATACGAGCAGATCTACCGCCATTAACCCGCAAGATCCATCTTCCGCAGTGAGGCTACGGTTATCAGACTGTAGCCTTTTTGTTTATCAAAAAGCTTTTCTGCTGAACCAGCTGTTGCCAGCCTCAGGCATATGATATAAAAAGATGCTGTAAGCGACAGTTTTCGGTAAATAATCCGCTGCGGGAACCCATGCACGATTTTCTGAAAGAATATCTCGCCTTGCACGGCTACTGGGTCTTGTTTATCTGGACCTTCCTGGAAGGAGAGGCGGGGCTGATCCTGGCCGGTTTTCTCGCCTTCCAGGGGTATATGAACATTGCCGGCGTCATATTCACCGCATTCTGGGGGGCCTTTTTCGGCGACCAGTTCTATTTCTATCTCGGCCGGTGGCAGGGTGTCAGGCTGCTGCGGGCCTTCACCTTTATCGGCCGCAAGTTCCGCAAGGCATTGCGGCTCATCGAGAAATACGGAACCTTTGTCGCCTTCGTCTCCCGTTACACCTATGGATTTCGGATCGTGCTGCCGATAATCCTCGGCATGACCACATTCCCGGGGCTCAAATTCTGCTGGCTGAACATCCTGAGCGCCCTGGCATGGGCGATAATCTTTTCGCTCACCGGTTACCTGTTCGGCAAGGGGGCGTCGCTCGTTGTTGATGACGTGAGCCGGTACGAACATCATCTGATGCTGGTCCTGGCAGGAATCATCGCGGTATTCTGGCTGTCGCACTTTGCCCAGTCCTGGTGGCGGCGGCGACCGGTACGGGCAAGGCTGAACAGGATGAAGGACGCGGGTATAAAGCTGCGTCCGTCCCATAGAAAGGAATAGGAGTGAAGTACGTCGATTTTCTGTCGATAGTTCTGGTGGAACCGCAGAGTCCGGGCAATGTCGGGATGGTCTGCCGGGCAATGAAGAACTTCGGTTTGTCTGACCTGCGTCTGGTCAACCCATGCCCGATTGATCACCCGGAGGCATTGAAATTTGCCGTTTCTGCCAAGGGGATGCTTGCGAGCGCCAGGATATTCGGCACCCTTGAAGAGGCGATAGCTGATTGCCAGCTTTCCGTTGCCACCACACGGCGTCACGGCAAATACCGGCAGGAGATTTTTTCTCCAGGTGAGGTCGTGGCCCGGATCGGCGCCGGAATCCCGGCAAACCGGGCGGCCCTGGTTTTCGGGCGTGAGGACAGCGGCCTGACCACGGATGAAGTGGCGCTCTGCCGCTGGCAGGCAACCATTCCCACCGATGAGTTCGGCTCGCTCAACCTGGCCCAGGCGGTGCTACTGTTCTGTTACGAGCTGCACCAGGGGCTTAGTGCGGCCAAGGTTGCGGATGATGCGCGGCAGCTTGCGCCGCCGGTGGAGATCGAGCCTCTGTATGCCCAGATGCAAGCTACCCTCCTCAAGATCGGTTTCCTGAAGCCCGAGAATCCGTCACACCTGATGCGGAGCTTTCGCCGGATATTTTCCAGGGCCGGGCTGGACAGCCGGGAGGTGGCGGTGCTCCGTGGACTCTTTTCGCAGGTTGACTGGGCCACAGGCGCGTTCCTGGGGAAAAAGGGGAAGTAATGGATGTTACCGTAATCGGCGGCACGGCAGGATTTCTGACCAGCATGGCCGTCATACCGCAGATGATCAAGACCTGGAAGACCCGGCATGCCCGCGACCTGTCGCTCTGGCAGCAGATCATCATTATCGCCGGTCTCTCGCTCTGGCTGATTTACGGGGTGATGCTCGGCGACCTGCCGCTGATTCTGTCCAATTCGTTCACCCTGGTCTGTTACGCCCTGTTGCTGGTCATGAAAATTATTTACGACCGGGGTGACAAATGCCGGATCGATGGTTATCTTAAACAGGTACATTCTCAAAACGGAGGCAACGATGAAAAGATTCCGTAACTATCTACTTATAATGGCAGTCCTGGCGCTTTCCGGATGCGGCTACAACACCATGCAGGCCAACGAAGAGGCGGTGACTGCGGCCTGGGGAGATGTGGAGGCGACGTACCAGCGCCGGGCAGACCTGATCCCCAATCTTGTCGAGGTGGTGAAGGGGTATGCTAAACATGAGGCGGATACCCTGAAGGCGGTCACCGAGGCCAGGGCCAAGGTCGGTTCCATTCAGGCGACCAAGCAGCTGGTCAACGATCCCCAGGCGCTGCAGAAGTTCCAGGCAGCCCAGGGCGAGCTGTCCGGGGCATTGTCGCGGCTGATGGTGGTGGTGGAGAAATATCCGGACCTCAAGGCAAACCAGAATTTCCGGGATCTCCAGAGCCAGCTCGAAGGGACGGAAAACCGGATCAACGTGGCCCGCACCCGTTACAACAAAGCGGTCCAGGAGTTCAATACCAGCATCCGGACTTTCCCCAACAGCCTGACCAACTCCATGATGCTGCATCTGCAGCGGAAGGAGCCGTTTAAGGCAGAGGAGGGGGCGCAGAAGGCACCCCAGGTGAAGTTCTAAACTGGAACGCCACTTTTCCGCAATATCTGCGTAAGTCTTCGGGGCTCCTTGTGCGGCGTAGCGCTGCTACGCCTCCGCGCACCCCCTCGACAGCCTTGATCTTGCGAAAAATTGACGTTCCATGGTGATGAATGCAAAGAAGACTTCTTTATCTGGCAGTTTCGATCTTCTTCCTCATGCAGGGGGTACTTTTTGCCGCCGAGGTTCCTGCGCTCAAGGGGCGGGTGAACGACTATGCCGGGCTGCTCTCGCCGACGGCAGTTCAGGAGATCGATGCCCTGCTTGCCGACCTGGAGCGGAGCGACTCCACCCAGGTCGTGGTTTTGACCGTTCCGACGCTCGACGCAGAGCCGGTGGAGAGCTTTGGGATCAAGGTTGCCGAGGCATGGAAGATCGGCCAGAAGGGGCTGGATAACGGCGCCATCCTGCTGATCGCAAAACAGGAACGGAAAATCAGGATCGAGGTGGGGCGCGGCCTTGAAGGAAAGCTGACCGACCTCCTGGCCGGAAGGATCATCAGGGACGAGATAGCTCCCTACCTGAAACAAGGCGACTTTGACAGCGGCGTAAAGGCAGGCGTTGCCGCGATTGCAAAGGTAGTCCGCGGCGAGTACCAGGCAAAGGACAAGGCGCGCGACCTGCGTACCGCCAAAAAAGGGTTCCACCCCTCGCTGACCCTGATTGTCTTCCTCCTTGTGGCGATCGTTTTTCTTGGGTCCATTTCCCGAATACTCGGTGGAATTGCCGGTGCCGTGGGGCTTCCGCTGGCGGCCTTCCTCAGCTTCTCCGGGATCGGCATACCGGTCCTGCTCGGCCTGGTGGTGGCCGGCTTTGTCCTTGGTCTTATTTTAGTCTCGATTTTTGGCGGCGGTGGCGGTGGCGGTGGTTTCTGGTGGGGCGGTCCTTTTGGTGGCTATGGCGGTGGTGGCTGGGGAGGGTCTGATGGTGGATTCTCCGGCGGCGGTGGGGATTTTGGCGGCGGTGGCGCATCGGGCGACTGGTAAAGCCGCCGCAGCGTTCAAGGGTGAGACGTGAAACAGCGCAGGGGTGAAACCTATTTCAGTGCGACAGAGCTGGAGCGGATCCGCCAGGCAGTGCATGCGGCGGAGCTGAACACCTCCGGCGAGATCGCTACCATGACGATCGCCGAGAGCGACCGCTACCTGGAGGCCGAGGTCGCTGGCTCTCTGTTCCTGGCAGCGTCCGCATCCCTGGTAATTGCGCTTGCAACCCGGCATGTCACAATCTGGTCATATATTCCGATGGCAGTCCTTCTTTATATCCCTTGCTGCATGCTTATCAGAACGTTTCCGCGCCTGAAGCTCCCGTTTGCCGGTAGGCGGCGTGTTGCCGAAGCAGTGCGCCAGCGGGCCGTCAGGGCATTTTACGAGAAAGGGCTGTATCGGACGCGTCACGAAACAGGGATTCTCATCTTCATGTCGCTTCTGGAGCGCAAGGTCTGGATACTGGGCGACCGGGGTATAAATGAACGGATCGACCCGGCATCCTGGGGGGAGATGGCCGGAAGCCTGGCCCGGGGGATTGCGGCAGGCAACGGTTGCGATGCCCTTTGCGAGGTGATCGGCCGGTGCGGTGCCGAGCTGTCCCGCCACTTTCCCCATCAGGCAGACGATGTCAACGAACTGCAGGACGATCTCATCACGGAAGTTCCGAAATAACTTTCTGTTTATCTGCGTCAGAATATCCGGTCGATCATCTCGAAATCGATATCATGCTCCGCATTTGCCTGGATCCAGGCGAGTTTCTCATGGTCTTCCGCCGTGATCTTGGATACATCCTCGGTGAGCGCGGTGAAGGTGTCGGCGGTTGTTTCATGGATACGGATGTAGGGAATGTCGCTCCGGTCGAGGATCTGCTGGCTGATCATCGATACCGGCGCATGGCCGGCGATGACTATGCCCGCTATCTTCTCTCTCCAGGCCGGAATGTTGTAGAGTGAAGACAGGGTAACGATCAGTTCGTCGCGCGAACTGGTGACGATCAACAGCGTCGATTCCAGCAGCCCGTCCACAACTTTTTGCGAAGAGGCCGCGCCGAGCTGGATATGGTGGATGATCCGGTTTCTGACATTGTGGTCACCCTGCAGGGGGAGGTCGAGCAGTTTTGATATGTGGGCCAGGGTGGGGTTGGCCAGGATCGGGGAGTAGTTGAACCCGCCCGACAGCTCCAGCGAATAGTCGAACGCCCTTTTGAGGTATTTCAGCGTGGTGTCCCGTTTTTCGGAGATCAGCTTGTTGGTCATGATCAACCGGACATCGGCCTGCTCGCGCTCGTAAAGAGCCAGGTTGAGCTGGACCGCGTCGATTACGTTACCGATGCCGCTGCCGGTAACGATCATGACCGGGGCATTCACCAGCCTGGCAACATGGGCGTTGCTCAGCCCGATCACGGCCCCGACCCCGCCGTGCCCGGCCCCTTCGATTATCAGCAGATCGTTTTCCCGCTCCAGTTTGGCAACCGCATTGACGATGCTATCGGCAAGCGCTCTACCGTCGATCCTCCCATCCAGGAACTCCCTGGTAAACCCCCTGTTAAGCGGCACCGGGTTCATGAATTCAAGGTCCTGCTCAAGGCCGTAGGTGCGCGCCATCAGGATGGCGTCCATGTCGAGCTTCATGTCGCCGTATCGTTCGATCTTGGGGCCGATCGGTTTGATGAACGCGACTCGTTCATATTTCTTCCTGGCAAGATGCATCAGCGAGATGCTCATGGTGGTTTTACCGCAATTCTGGCCGGTGGCGGCAATGAATATCTTCTTGGCCATGACGTCCCCCAAAGTGTCAAGTATGGAGTAACGATACCGGTAACCGCGGAAAAAGCAAATGGACTATGGAAATTTCAGGATGGGTTGAATGGTGTTGCCGGGAGCGGCAGGCTAAGCCCGTTGAGGTCCATTCCGTATAACCGGGCATAGATTGCGGCCGATGTGAGGACCTTTTTTACATAATCACGCGTTTCACCATAAGGAATCTGCTCGATGAATTCATCGGCAGGAAGGGTGCCGAACCTTTGCAGCCAGCGGTTTACCGTGCCGCCGCCGGCATTGTATGAAGCAATGACCGCTACGATGTTGGTATTGTACTGGGTGATAAGGTCTTTCATATGCCTGGTGCCGAAACCGATGTTAAGCTCCGGTTCTTTCAGCCGCTCCAAGGGGAGGGTTTTTCTGCCGGCGCCTTCGAGCATTGCCGCAGTAGAAGGCATCAGCTGCATGAGCCCTACCGCACCGGCCGGGGAAACCGCTGCCGGAGAAAAGCTGCTTTCAGCCTTGATAACTGCGTATACGAGCGCCAGGGGGAGATTGTTGCTGCCGGCATGTTTGGCCGCCGACTCTTGGAAAGGGCGCGGGAACTGTAACGCCAGGGTCTGGCGCAGGTCTTTGGCGGCGAATTTCCCAGGATCGCGGCCGACCAGATTGTAAGCGCCGTTATAATCTTCCATTTCCAGATAAAGTCGGGCGATCCCCAGAAGCTTTACAACATCGGTTGTTTTGGCCTTCGCAATGGTCAGTTCTTTTCTGGCCTCTTCGTAAAGTCCGAAGGTAATCAATGCCTTGATTCGATCGTTATTTACTGGGAGTGGCAGGGTTTCAAGGGTGTCGCCGGTTATTGCCGGCAGCTTTGCTTTGTCGGGGTGGCCCGGGTCCCGGTTTTCATCACCACCGGTGTTGGCAAGAGCGTAAAAACTCATCGGAAAGTCGCGCAGCAGAGTGGCATAGGCTGCCTGTGCCCCCTGTCCGTCTCCGGACAGTGCCCTGACCCGGGAGAGCCAGTAAAGGGCGCGGTCCCTGTTCGGATCGCATTCGGCCAGTTTGGCGAAATAGTATCCGGCGGTCTGCAGGTCGCGAAGCTTGTATCCGCTCCACCCTGCCTCCCACCATGCCTGTTTTTTAAGGTTTGAATCAGGATACTCCTTCAGCAGCCTCTGTAACAGGGAGAGGGTTTCACTCCACTGCTGATCCGATTTTGTTATCAGAGCCGCCTCAAGGATGGCATTGTCCGCTTCATTTGCTTTGGGCCAGCGGTCCGGCACCTGGAGGAAAGTCTTGACCGCCTCTTCGTGCCGGTCGCATTTGTCCCGGCACCGGGCAATCCAGTAGACTGCCTCCGCTGCCTGGGCCGGATTCTTGGTTGTGGCAGCGGTTTTGGCAAAGATATCCTCGGCGTCCCGGTAATTGCGGCTGCGGTAAACCGCCTGGCCGTATTTCAGATCCAAACGGTTGATGAATTCCTTGCTCTGCCCGCTGCGGGGAATATCCTTAAACGCGGTTACCGCCTGGGAATACTTCTTCAGGTCGAGCAGGGTCGAGGCGCGGCGGAACAGCTCTTCGCCTGTGTATGTCTCTGGCGGCGATCCGGCAGCCGTGAGTCGCTTCAGGTCATCTTTCGCCGCTGCGGCCTGGGTCGAGGCCGGGCTTGTCAGCCAGAGAGTTCTGAGTATTTTTGCCGCGGATGCCGGTTCGCCGAGTGCTTCACGGCACAGTGCGATCCGGTACTGGGCGTTGAGGGCATCGCTCCCGGACGGATAGGTTTCAATGAACTTCTGGTACGCCGAAGTTGCTGCCTTGAAGTTATTCTGTTCATAAAGGGTATCGGCTAAAAGGATCATAGCCTGCCGTTTTACCGGCGTGTCCGGGTAGAGCTTCAGCAGCTCCTGCAGCGGTATCAGGGCATCGTCATATCTCTTCAGGGCGTTCAGGGACCGGGCCTGGAAATAGAGCGCATAATCGGCAAGGATCGGAAAACTCTTTGCCGCTGCCTGGAGATGATTGCTTGCCTCTTCCCACTCTTTTGCTCGGTATGAAGCGACGCCGGCGATAAAATCCCTTGCCCCTCCGGCAGGGGCGGCCTTGGCAAGTCTGGCGGCTCCGGTATAATCCTTGGAGCGGAGCAGATCGGCGGCAGGGGCGACTGTGTCCGCCGGCAGCGGGAAAAGCCGGGACTTCATCCCGGATGCCGGTACGGAAAGGAACAGGAGTAAGAGTAAAGATGCAACAGTAATAAAACGAAACACGGAGGAACTTCCAAATGAAGGTATTTATGAGCCCGGGCTCAGTGACTGAACGCTCGCCGGGGTGAGTAGATAGTAGCCATATGGGGTTCCAAATGCAAAAGGTTTTTCGTGACGGTTTGACAGTAAAGGTATTGTCAGGCATATTCGGCATGTCGAACCTGTTGACTAATCGGACAAAATATACTTCGCAGGTCAGAATGGGAAACGGTATGAAACCAGACAGGGAAGGGATACTCAGGGCCATCCGCGAAAATGGGGGATCGATGCATTATCGGGAACTCGCGCGGCATTTCGACATCGACCGGGTGAGAACAAAGGGGTTTGCCGCTGTTCTCGACCGGCTGGTGTCGGCAGGGGAACTGGTGCTGCTTCGCGGGCAGAGATACGCCCTGCCCGACGCCGGTGGGAATGTTACCGGCAGGCTCGCCACGCACCGCGACGGCTACGGGTTCGTTACCCCCGAGGGTGGCGGGCCGGATATATTCATCCCTGCCCGCTGGCTGCGCGATAATCTCCATGGCGACCTCGTCGAGGTCTCGGTTACCGGCTCAGAGGGTGGCAAACGCGAAGGCAGGGTGATCAGGACTGTTGAGCGCGGCCAGAAGCGGATCATCGGACGTTATGAGCTGCTTCGTGCCTTTGGCCGGGTGGTCAGCGATGACCCCAGGATATCCCATGAGGTGATCGTTCCGGACAAACATGCGGCGAATGCCGTGAACGGCCAGGTTGTCGTGGTGGAACTGACCGGTTACCCCTCGGAGCGGAAGCCGGCAATGGGGCGGATCGTGGAGGTGCTCGGGTGGCCGGACGACCCGGATGTCGAGGTTCAGACCGTAATCCGCAAGTACGAGCTGCCGGATAAGTTTGCCCAGGAAACCCTTGCCGAGGCCCGCACTGTCGGGGTGATCGAAGCGGCAGATCTGGCCGGCCGGACCGACCTGCGCAGTCTGACCATTGTTACCATCGACGGCGAGACGGCCCGCGATTTCGACGATGCCGTGTCGGTACAAAAGGAGGGGGACGGCAGGATCAGGCTCTGGGTTTCCATTGCCGATGTTTCCCACTATGTCCGTGACGGCTTGAATCTCGACCGGGAAGCATATCTCCGCGGGACCTCGGTCTATTTCCCCGACCGTTGCCTGCCAATGCTTCCCGAGTCGCTGTCCAACGGTATCTGCTCTTTGAATCCGCACCAGGACCGCCTGACTCTGACGGCCGAGCTGCTGTTCGACCGGAGCGGCAACCGGATCGAACAGAAATTCTATTCGAGTGTGATCAGGAGTGCGGCCCGGCTCACCTATACCCAGGTTGCCGAGGTGCTGGAGGAGCAGAAGCCGGAAACAATGCAGGAGCTGGCTGCAATCATCGGGGACCTGAAACTGATGGAGGAGCTGGCGCGGCGGCTGATGACGTTGCGCCGGACCAGGGGGAGCCTGGACTTCGATCTTCCGGAGCCGGAGATAATCATCGACATAACGACCGGCACCACGGTTTCCATCGCCCGTTCGACCAGGAACATCGCCCATCGCCTGATCGAAGAGTTCATGCTGGCGGCCAACGAGGCAGTTGCCGGGCACCTGGAACAGTCCGGAACCCCTTCTCTTTACCGGGTTCACGAACCGCCGGCCCCGGAAAAAATTCAGGCGTTCAGCGACCTGGCCGCCGGGTTCGGCCACCATCTTGTCACCGAAGAGGGGAAAGTAACCGGCAGCGAACTGCAGCGGTTACTGGACGGTGCCGTCGGCAAGCCGGAAGAGTTGATGCTGAACCGCGTACTGTTGCGGAGCATGAAACAGGCGCGCTATGCAGCGGAAAACCTCGGCCATTTCGGGCTGGCCGCCAAGACCTACACCCATTTTACCTCGCCGATTCGCCGCTACCCGGATCTGGTGGTGCACCGGCTGCTCAAGGCCGTGCTTGCCGGGCCGCTTCCAGAATCCGAGATCGAGCATCTGACCACATCGCTCCCCGAAACCGGAGTTCATACCAGCAAGCGGGAACGGGTGGCGATGGAGGCCGAGCGGGAGCTGGTGGAGCTGAAGCGTCTCCAGTTCATGAAGCAAAAGATCGGCGAGGAGTTCACCGGGTTCATTATCGGCGTTACTACCAGCGGTTTCTTTGTCGAGCTGACCGAGTATTTTGTCGAAGGGATGGTTCCGCTGACCGGTCTGAAAGACGACTATTATCTCCTGGCGGAGAAGCAGCATGCCTTGGTCGGGGCCAATACCAGAAGGATGTTCCGGATCGGCGACCGGGTCAAGGTCCTGGTGGCCGCGGTCAGCATCGAACAGAGGCAGATCGAGTTTTCGCTGCTAGAGCATATGCCGTTGCAGCAGACCGATGCCGGCTGGGAGATCGACCTGCCGAAACCGAAACGGGTTGTTGGCAAGAGGATCGTCGTCAAGCATGGCAGAGACCGGGGCAAACCGGACACGAGGCCGGGCACGAAAAAGGGTGGAAACCGCAAGGGCCGCGGGAAGCGGCATTGAAAACGGGTTGCACCCGGAACCGCAGCTGTGCTACTTTGCATTGGTTTTGCTCAATAAACTCTTTACCGGCGGTGCATATAAATGGAGAACGAAAAGGGTGGCGATAAGGTCCTTTCGCTCATAGAACATCTGGTCGAGCTTCGTCGCAGGCTGATAGTCATTGTGATTGCCGTTGTCATCGGCATGGGAGTGGCGTGGAATTTCTCGGGGCCGATTCTCTCCTTTATCGAGAAACCTCTCACCGGCAAGACCTATCTGACTGAAATAAAGAAATCGGCATACCTGAAGATCAAGGAGCGGTTCCCTTCCATCTATACCCGGTATCAACTGGATAAGGAGTTCACCGTTACGGCCCGGGACAGGCGGCTCAACTACAGTGCGCCTTTGGAGCCGTTCTTCGTTCAATGCAAGATCTCGGCTATCGCCGGTCTCATCCTGGTGCTTCCGGTGGTGTTCTTCCAGATCTGGCTTTTTGTCGCCCCGGGGTTGACTGTTAAGGAAAAACGGCTGGTTCTGCCGTTCATCAGCGTCAGCACGCTCAGTTTCTGCGTCGGCGCGCTCTTTTTCCTGCTGATCATCTGGCCGGTCATAATAAACTTCTCCCTTTCCTATGAGGCGGAAGGTTTGCAAAGCTGGTTCAACCTCAGTGCCTACGTCAATTTCTGTCTCCGGCTGATCCTGATGTTCGGGCTGATCTTCGAACTTCCAATACTGATGCTTCTGCTGGGGCGGTTCGGAGTCGTCAGTTACCCGTTCCTGGCGCGCAACCGGAAATATGCGCTGCTTGCCAGTTCCGTAATCGCCGCCTTTCATGCCGACCTGATCACGATGTTCGTTATCATGGTGCCGCTGTATCTGATGTATGAAATCAGCATCTGGGTGGTCCTGCTGTTCGGCAAGAAACGAAAGGCGCCGGATACTGCGGAGCTGGCCACAGTCGACTGATTCTCAAGGATGAGAACTGTGTATGGAGATATTTCGCTCTCTGGAAGATATACCCGCAACTCTGGGTAACAGCGTCATAACCATTGGGAACTTCGATGGGGTTCACCTCGGG
Organism: Geobacter sp. OR-1; assembly: GCF_000813145.1. Taxonomy (GTDB): domain Bacteria; phylum Desulfobacterota; class Desulfuromonadia; order Geobacterales; family DSM-12255; genus Geoanaerobacter. The sequence goes on from NZ_BAZF01000026.1 coordinate 15,050, forward strand.
CACCGGGAGATTTTCCGGACGGTCCGCAAGGCAGCGGAACAGTTGCGGGCTGTTTCGGTTGTGGTGACCTTTGTGCCGCATCCGCTCAAGGTGGTTTCCGCCCCGAAGAAACAGCTCAGGCTGATCAATACCTATACCGAGAAGGAGACCCTGATCGCCGCCTCCGGAATCGACTGCATGCTGGCGATCCCGTTTACCGAATCTTTTGCCGCGCTCTCCGCCAGGGCGTTTGTCGAGGATATCCTGGTCAAGAAGCTGTCGGTTGCGCTCCTCATAATCGGTTATGATTATTCGTTCGGGAGCAACCGGCAGGGAAATGTTTCGACCCTGCTGGAACTCGGCCGGGAGTTCGGTTTCAAGGTCCGGGTGCTGGAACCCATCGGACATGACGGATTGGTTTACAGCAGCAGCAAGGTGCGGGAGCTTATTCAGGAAGGTGACGTGGCCGGGGTGGTACCGCTGCTCGGGCGTCATTTCTCGCTTGGCGGCACCGTGGTGGCAGGTCATCACCGGGGGGCAGGCATCGGGTTCCCCACAGCCAACATCAGGACTGAAAAGGAGCTGGTGCCTGCCAGCGGCGTTTATGCCGTCAAGGTCAAGATCGATGAAACGATTTACGACGGGGCCTGCAATATCGGCAATAATCCGACCTTCGATAACGATGAGTCGTCCATCGAGGTGTTTCTCTTCGATTTCGCGGGCGATCTGTACGGCAAGGAGCTGCGGATCTATTTTGTGACAAGGATTCGTGATGAGCGCCGGTTTTCTGGAATCGACGAACTGAAAAGCGCCATTAGCGCCGATGTGTCCCGATGCCGTGAGATTCTGGCTGCGACAGCGCTGATGGAATACCGGGAATACCTGGAGAGAGGCTGATTTTGGGGAAGCAGGGCGTAGATATCAAATTCTGGGTGGGGATCGGCATCAGTGCACTCTGCATGGGGCTGCTGTTTACAAAGATCGATCCGCACAAGGTTGCCGCGGCATTCCGCGAGATGGACTGGCGTTACCTGATACCGGCGGTGATTGCCACCTTTATCAGCTTTTTCGGCCGGGCCGTGCGGTGGCACTTTCTGGTGCTGCCGCTCAAGAAGGTGACCATCGGTTCACTCTATCCGGCGACCATCATCGGCTACATGGCCAACAACATCCTCCCGGCCCGGCTTGGTGAGTTTGTCCGGGCTTTCGTGCTGGCGCGTAAGGAAGGGCTCGATGCCAGCGCGGTCTTTGCCACCCTCGTGGTTGACCGGCTCTGCGACGGATTCACTGTGCTATTGATGCTGCTCCTGACCTTTTTCACCCTGCATCTGCCCCCTGGTATGGAGACGGTCCAGCACCGGATGGTTGCCGGTGGGTATATTACCTTGGCCCTGTACTGCGGCGTGATTGCCTTCCTGATCATACTCAAGCGCCGGACATCCTGGACCCTGAGCCTGGTCGGAAAGCTGCTCCGGCCATTCCCTGCAGTTCTGTCAGAAAAGGTGATTCCGCTGCTCGGCTCCTTCATAGCCGGAATCAGGCTGTCAACAAAACCGGCCGAGCTGATGGCGGTCTTTGGCAGCTCCATATTCATTTGGGCATTTGCCGCCTGGCCGGTGGATCTGCTGCTCCGTTCCTTCGGCATAATTCTACCGTTCAACGGGTCACTCTTTATCCTCATCTTCCTGGTGTTCGGGGTCATGGTGCCTGCGTCCCCCGGTTATGTCGGCACCTACCACATCGCCTGCGTTACGGCGTTGGCGGCATTCAATATCCCTTCTGAAAAGGCGTTGTCCGTGGCGCTGGTGATCCATGGCGTCAGCTTTTTCCCGGTGATCATCGCCGGGGCCTACCATATGTGGCGGGAAAAGATATCTTTCTCCTCCATCAGGACAACCTCGTCCGAAAAGGAGCAACTCTCTTGATAGCCGATCGACTGATCTCCAGACTGGACCACTGTGCGTTGCTTTCTTTCCTGATTCCTCTCAGCATTTATCTGATGACGCTGGCGCCATCCGTGACTTTTTTTGACAGCGGCGAGTTTGTGACCGCCATCTATTCCCTGGGGTCGGCCCATTCACCCGGTTATCCTTTTTTTATCAATTATGCTAAGCCGTTCACCTTTCTCCCTTTTGGGAGCATTGCGTTCCGGGTGAATATTGCTACAGCGATATCGGCTGCTGCGGCATGTTATGCCGTATACATGCTGGTAACTCATATCCTTGCCCGGGAGAGCATCTCTGACGACAGCCGGTTTTCACTCCTGTACATCCGCCTTACCGGACTTGCCGCTGCGCTTTCCTTTGCCTTTACTCCCCGTCTCTGGCTCCAATCGAATCATGACAAGCCGTATCCGATCATATCATTCATCGCTGCGGTCGTCTTCTTTCTGGTGCTCAGGTGGCGAGAGACATACAAAGAGGGTGAAGAGCGTCCTGCTTACATCTACCTAGGGGCATTTCTCTGCGGGCTCGGCTTCGGCGCCCATCAGACCATGGTTTTGATGGTGCCGGTCTATGCCTTCATGATCATTGCCACTGATTGGCGGGTCATCTGGCGCATCAAGGAGATGGTGCTGGCTATTGCTTTTGCCACGCTCGGCTTTGCCGTGCATCTCCATATCCCGGTTCGCGCGACCCGAAACCCTTTGCTGAACTGGGGAGACGCCAAGACCCTCGATCAGTTCCTGTGGCATTTTCTCCGCAAGGGGTATCCGGTCGAAAAGCCGGTGCGGGACTTTAACCTGTTCTGGCAACAGGTGAATGGCTTTAATGTCCCGACCGAGTATACCTGGATCGGTCTGGTGCTGCTGGTGATCGGCTGCCTGCTGTTCCTGCGCAAGTTCTACCACGGAATCCTGGCCTACCTTGTCGGGATACTGTCATTTCTGGCGGTGATCGTTGGTTATTTCAACACGCCGCAAGACCTGATCTTTCTGACCGAGGAGTTTTTCACCCCGCTGTACCTTTTTTCGGCGGTTTTCATCGGGCTTGGACTGTTCGGCATGATCAAGCTGGTCCTGTTCATTCTCCCTATGCTGCGCAGACCGGCGCTCCCGGGGGCAGGAGCGGTAGCGGGGCTGCTGTTTGCTCTACCCTTCAGTATCTGCTCCCTGAATTACATCGAGAACGACCAGCATCTGAACTACATAGCCAATGACTATGCCAGCAACACCCTGCGCACACTTCCGCAGGGTGCGGTTCTCTATACATGGGGGGACAGCGGCGCCTTTCCTCTCTGGTATCTTCAAGGGGTGGAAAAGATGCGGGAGGATGTCGATCTCCTGCATACACCCCATCTGGTCTTTGACTGGTATCTGAACGGCTTTCCTCACCTGTTCAAGCAGAGCATACTCCGGTCAATTCCTCTGGAAACCCAGATGCCGGAGAACGTGCTCAAGATGGCAATATCGGAACAGATAGGGAAACGGCCCGTGTATGTGGATTTTTCCACCAGGTATTCCGTACCCTTTGAATCTTTTGCGCTGATGCAGAAAGGGATCTGTTACCAGCTGAAATACCAGGAGGGGGGGGGCAACGTCCTCCCTGATACATCGGTTTGGGATTTGTACAGCCTGAGGGGGATGAGCGGCGACATGTTTTTCCGCGACCTTGATACCGGCAAGGCCATTCTGATCTATGCCAACAGCCGTGTTGAGGCAGGTGAGGCCCTGATCCGTTTCGGCAGGTTCGACGAGGCCAAGCAGCAGTTAATGTCGGCTGAACAGATCTCACCGGAGATCAGTAGGCAGGTGAACCAGATCCGCTCCAGTTACGGCCTCAGATGAAACATATCTGCAGCCGGCCATAAAAATCCGTTGATACGTAGCCTTGACAAGATTGAGCCTTGTTTTACTATGTAGTATTGATATCAATCTTTGCGATTGAGCCACACACAACTGACGGAAATCAACGGCAAGGGTAAAAGCTTCATAAGCAACGGTTGCGAACCCGGATAACCAGATCTGCCCATACTTTCTTCGCAGTGTTAGTGGCTGCTGTCTCAAGGTTTCGAAGCGAAGCGATTGGACTTTTTGCGTCGCCGTCAAATATGAGGTTTTTATGCAGTCAAGCAGGCTCGGTGATCTCCTTGTCCGGAACAACCTTATTACCAGAGAGCAGCTTATGGCGGCTCTCGAAGAGCAGAAACAGGCCGGGAGCCAGGTGCGGCTCGGCACCATTCTGATCCGAAGCAACATCATCACCGAAGAAGATCTTGTATCCTTTCTTTCCAAGCAGTACGGCGTCCCTTCAATAAACCTTTCCGAAGTTGAAATCGACCCGGCGGTGATCAAAACCGTGCCGGTAGATGTTGCCCAGAAATACCAGGTCGTGCCTGTGAACCGGGCCGGCGGCACGCTTATTGTCGCCATGAGCGATCCCTCCAACATTTTTGCCGTCGATGACATCCGCTTCATGACCGGATTCAGCATCGAAGTGGTGGTCGCGCCGGAATCCGCAATCAAATCAGCCATCGACAAGTATTATGACCAATCGGCCTCGCTGGCAGACGTCATGAGCGATATCGAGGGGCTTGATGACCTTGAGGTGGTAGGCGAAGAGGAAGATGTCGATATCTCCTCACTGGAGCGCGCCACCGAGGACGCGCCGGTCGTAAAACTCGTGAACCTGATTTTGACCGACGCCATTAAGAAAAAGGCGAGCGACATCCATATTGAGCCTTACGAAAGGACGTTCCGTGTTCGTTACCGGATTGACGGGGTCCTGTACGAGGCGATGAAGCCGCCGATGAAGCTCAAGAATGCCATCACCTCCCGCATCAAGATTATGTCCGAATTGGACATTGCCGAGCGGCGGCTCCCGCAGGACGGCAGGATCAAGATCAAGCTCGGTGGCGGCAAGGACATGGATTTCCGTGTCTCGGTATTGCCGACACTCTTTGGCGAAAAGATCGTTCTCCGCCTCCTCGATAAATCCAACCTGCAGCTCGACATGACTAAGCTCGGTTATGAAACGGATGCTCTTGCCCATTTCCAGACCGAAATCCACAAGCCGTTCGGCATGGTGCTCGTCACCGGCCCGACCGGCAGCGGCAAGACGGTATCGCTCTATTCGGCTCTGTCCGAACTTAACAAGGTCACGGAGAATATCTCTACGGCAGAAGATCCGGTTGAATTCAACTTTGCCGGGATCAATCAGGTGCAGATGCACGAGGATATAGGGCTTACCTTTGCTGCGGCGTTGCGTGCCTTTCTCCGGCAGGATCCGGACATCATCATGATTGGGGAGATCAGGGATTTCGAGACTGCCGAAATTGCGGTAAAGGCCGCTCTGACCGGCCACATGGTGCTTTCCACACTGCATACCAACGATGCCCCCGCCACGATCAACCGTCTGCTCAACATGGGGATCGAGCCTTTCCTGGTGGCATCGGCCGTGAACCTGATCACGGCGCAACGCCTGGCGCGCCGGGTATGTTCTGAATGCAAGGTCGTTGAAGAAGTCCCGGTAAAAGCGCTTATCGGTGCCGGGGTTCCGAAGGAAGAGGCCGAGCAGTATGTCTGCTATCACGGCACCGGCTGCCCCAAGTGCAACGGCACCGGCTACAAGGGTCGCGTCGGATTTTACCAGGTTATGCCGATGCTTGAAGAGATCAGGGAACTGATCCTCAACGGGGCCAACACCGCTGAAATCAAGCGGGAGTCCATGAGGCTCGGGATCAAGACCATGAGGCAGTCGGGACTGACTAAACTCAAGGAAGGCGTCACCTCTTTCGAAGAGGTGTTGCGCGTTACCGTGGCTGACGATTAAGAAGGGGGCACAATGGCGAATCTGCATCAGTTGCTGAAAGAGCTTGTTGAGCGCGGCGGTTCCGATCTTCATATCACCACCAATACGCCACCCCAGATCCGGGTTGACGGAAAATTGATGCCAATGGATTTGCCGCCGTTGAATTCCGTGGATACCAAGCAACTCTGTTACAGTGTTTTGACAGAGGCTCAGAAGCACAAGTTCGAGGAAGAGAGTGAACTGGACCTTTCCTTCGGAGTAAAAGGTTTATCGCGTTTCCGCGGCAACATCCTGGTGCAGAGAGGGGCCGTTGCCGGCGTATTCAGGGTGATCCCTTACAAGATCCTCACCTTTGAGGAACTCGGGTTGCCACCGGTCGTCACGTTTCTGGCCGAGAAACCGCGAGGACTGATACTGGTGACCGGTCCTACAGGGAGCGGGAAGTCCACCACTCTCGCCTCAATCATCGACAAAATCAATACGGACCGGCATGATCATATCGTCACCATTGAGGACCCGATAGAATACCTGCATCCGCACAAAGGGTGCCTGGTAAACCAGAGAGAAGTCGGCGCCGACACCAAAAGCTTCAAGAACGCCCTGAAATATGTGCTTCGGCAGGATCCGGACATTGTCCTCGTTGGCGAGTTAAGGGATCTGGAAACCATAGAGGCCGCGCTGACCCTGGCCGAGACAGGGCACCTCTGTTTCGCCACTTTGCACACCAACTCCTGCGCCCAGACCATCAACCGTATCATCGACGTCTTCCCCCCGTACCAGCAGACCCAGGTGCGGACGCAACTCTCCTTCGTGCTCGAAGGGGTGTTGTCGCAGACCCTGATTCCAAAGGCAGAAGGGCGAGGCAGGGTCCTTTCCCTGGAGGTGATGGTCCCGAACCCGGCGATCCGCAACCTGATCCGCGAGGACAAGATCCATCAGATTTATTCGCAGATGCAGGTGGGGCAGGACAAGTTCGGGATGCAGACCATGAACCAGTCTCTGTATAGTCTTTACATGAGGCGGTTGATCTCGCTTGAAGATGCAATGGGCCGGTCTCCGGAGCCCGACGAGCTGAAACAGATGCTGTCCGGACCGGGCGGTGGGCCAGGGCAGATGCGAAAACCGATGCGGTGACGAATCTGATTAATCGGCAGGCAGGATTTATATAAAGTCCCGACAATTGGGCGCGTAGAATCTGGGAGCGAGGCGCAGATCACGACGCAGATTAAGCGTCAGCAGCAGTGGGACTTTTGACAGATCCCGGTATTGAGGAGGAACAATGCCCAAATTCAACTGGGAAGCAAGGAACAGGTCAGGACAGGCGCAAAAAGGGGTCATGGAAGCCGATAGCGTGAGCCTTGTCGAAGCCCAGCTCAAGCGTTTCGGCTTTACCGGCATATCTATAAAAGAGGAAGGGAAGGGGTTCGGCAAGGAATTAAAGATCCCCGGCCTGGGGGGCGCAAAAAAAGTTGAAACTAAAGATCTGGTCGTGTTCACCCGCCAGTTTGCGACCATGATCGATTCCGGACTACCGTTGGTGCAGTGCCTCGATATCCTCTCTTCGCAGCAGGAGAACAAGACCTTCAAGGATGTGCTCCTGAGGGTCAAGGAGAACGTCGAGAGCGGTTCCACCTTTGCCGACTCCCTGGCCAAACATCCGAAGGTATTTGACCAGCTCTATGTAAACCTTGTTGCTGCCGGCGAGATCGGCGGTATCCTGGATACCATCCTCAACCGGCTTGCCGCCTACATCGAAAAGGCGATGAAACTGAAGAAGCAGGTAAAGGGGGCAATGGTCTATCCCACTACCATTATTTCGATCGCAATCGTTGTCGTAGGCGTGATCCTGGTTTTCGTTATCCCCACTTTTGCCAAGATGTTCGCTGATTTCGGGAGCGATCTCCCGGCGCCGACCAAGATTGTCATCGGCCTCAGTAACTTCTTCAAAAAGTATATAATTGTGATGATTGCCGCGGGGATAGCGGTCAAATACGCCTTCGGCAAATATTACAACACGCCGATGGGGAGGAAGAACATTGACCGCCTTGCTCTCAAGGCGCCCATTGCCGGGCCTCTCATCCGGAAGGTCGCGGTTGCCAAGTTCACGCGTACGCTCGGAACCATGATCAGCAGCGGTGTTCCGATTATGGATGGCCTTGAGATCGTTGCTAAGACCGCCGGAAACAAGGTTGTTGAAGAGGCGATCTACAATGTGAGGCAGTCGATTTCCGAAGGGAAAACCATTGCGGAGCCGCTGGCCGAGTGCGGCGTTTTCCCGCCAATGGTGGTTCAGATGATTGCGGTTGGTGAAGCCACTGGAGCCATGGATACAATGCTCAACAAGATAGCGGATTTCTACGACGACGAGGTTGACGATGCCGTATCAGCTCTTACCGCTATGATGGAGCCTTTGCTGATGGTGGTCTTGGGGACTACTGTCGGTGGATTGGTTGTGGCCATGTATCTGCCGATATTCAAGCTTGCGGGAGCTGTCGGCGGTTAGACGATGAGCGACAGGAGGCGTCTCACCTGGTACGCTATCGCCAGGATGATCGTGGTCACGCTGTTTTACGCCTCCACGGCAATCCTCTATGAGCGGCGTCCGGACAGTTTCGAGAGCATCTCCCTTCCCGGTCTCTGGAAGCTCATCGGTGCAACCTACCTCTTTTCGTTATTTTCCCTTGCGGCCCTCAGTCTGCAGGAGCGAGTTCGGCCAATCCTGATTTACACCCAGGTCATCTGGGATCTGTTGTTGGTAACCCTCCTGGTACTCCTTACCGGCGGCATATCTTCGCCTTATTCTTTTCTCTACATGCTGGCCATCATATCCGCCTCAACGCTTTTGTCCCGGCGGGAGGCGTTTTATGCCGCATCGCTCTGCGCAATATTGTACGGTTCGATTATTGATCTGCAGTTCTACGGGAAGCTGATCTCCATCGGTTTGAGTTCGAACTCAGCCCAGCAATACGGCCTGCCGTACCTTCTCTATACGGTTTTCCTCAATATCACGGCATTTTATCTCACGGCACTGCTTACCGGATATCTGGCCGAGCGGGTCAAGGCGAGCGAGAATGCCCTGCTGGAAAAAGAGATCGATTACCTTGAACTCGAACGGCTCAACAGTTCGATCGTGAAAAACCTTACCAGCGGTTTGATGACAGTGACACCGGATGGAAAGGTCAGGGTATTTAACCGATTTGCGGAGGAACTGACCGGTATTTCCCAGGAAAAGGCCTATGATCGACCGTTGGGAGAACTGATTCCCGGGTTTGAGCCGGTACTATCCAAAGAGGATACTGTAGTATCCGGCGAGGCTTTCTTTCACGATCCGGCCGGAGAGGAGATGATATTCGGGTTCCGCGCGATCAGGTTTTTTGACAATAAGGGCGAATTCAGCGGCATCATAATCAATTTTGAAGACTTGAGCCGAATCAGGCGGATGGAAGAGGAGTTGAAGCGTGCCGACCGTCTGGCCGCCATCGGAGAGCTTTCCGCGAGAATCGCCCATGAAATTCGCAACCCGCTTGCCTCCATAAGCGGTTCGGTGCAACTGATGGCCCAGGCGGATGAGATACCGGAAAAGGACCGCAAGCTGCTTGCCATTGTTCTTCGGGAGACCGACCGGCTGAATGCCCTGATAAGCGATTTTTTGGTGTATGCGCGTCCGGTATCGCTTAATCGGCAGAATGTCCTGCTGAGGGAACTATTCGTTCAGCTGGATGCGCTCCTTAAACCGGATCCCAGGTTCCTGCCGGTAACCATGAACATCTCTGCAGAAGATGGAGTCACAGTCCTGGCCGATCGCGACCAGCTGCAACAGGTTTTCTGGAACCTGCTCGTGAATGCTGCCGAAGCGATGCCTGCCGGCGGGGAAATATCGGTCGAAGGTTCCAGGGTCCATCTGAGCGGAAGCCGGTCAGAGCAGAAGGACTTAGTGAGGATAGATGTCACTGATACCGGTACCGGCATGGCTGCTGCCGCCACTAAGCATCTTTTTGAACCGTTTTTCACCACCAAGCCCGATGGTACCGGATTGGGGCTCGCTACGGTCTACCGGATAATTGCGGCGCACGACGGGAAAATCTTTGTTGAGAGTTTACCGGGCAAGGGGACGAAATTCAGCATTCTGCTTCCTGCAGGGGAGATAGGTGAGGAGTAATGGAAAAGTCACGGGTTCTGGTGGTCGACGATGAACTGAGTATGAGGGAGTTTCTGATCATTCTGCTCGAAAGGGAAGGTTATAATGCCGAGCAGGCTGCTGATGCCGAGGAAGCCTTGATCCGCCTGGAAAGCGGTAACTACGAGCTGGTAATCTCCGATGTGAGCATGCCCGGACTTTCCGGGCTTGAGCTTCTCGACCGGATCAAGCAGTTGACGCCGGAGACCGCGGTGCTGCTCATTACCGCCTATACCACTGCCGAACAGGCTGTCGAGGCGATGAAACTCGGCGCCTATGACTACATTGCCAAGCCGTTCAAGGTGGAAGAGATAAAGGTGCTCGTCAGGAACGCGCTGGAAAAGCGGATGCTGCAGCGCGAAAACCAGCTCTTACGCCGGGAAGTACAGGAACGGTACAGTTTTAGCGGTCTGATCGGCAAGAGCCCAAAGATGAAGGCAGTGTATTCCCTGATCGAAAAAGTTGCGGGCAGCATGGCAACGGTCCTGATCCTTGGTGAGAGCGGCACGGGAAAAGAGCTGGCCGCCAAGGCGATCCATTACAACGGTCCGCGGAAGGATAAGCGTTTTGTGGCCGTTAACTGTGGGGCAATACCGGAAAACCTGATTGAGGCCGAACTGTTCGGCCACCGGAAAGGGGCATTCACAGGTGCGGTAGCAGATCGGTCCGGACTGTTCGAGCAGGCTGAAGGTGGGACGCTGTTTCTGGACGAAATCGGAGAAGTGCCGCTGCAGCTGCAGGCGAAGTTGTTGCGGGTCCTTCAGGAAAAGGAGTTCCGGCGGATCGGTGACGATCTGGACAAAAAATCCGATGTGCGGATTATTGCCGCGTCCAACAGAGACCTTGAAGATCTGGTCCGCGAGGGGAATTTCCGGGAGGACCTTTATTACCGGCTTGACGTGGTCCAGCTAAAAATGCCTTCGCTTCGAGAGCGGCCTGAGGATATTCCGCTTCTTACCGAACATTTCTATCGCAAATTCAGTGGCAATACGGATATCCGGGGTTCTATCGAAACCGAAGCGCTCAAGGTGCTGATCAGTTATCCGTTCCCGGGTAATGTCCGGGAACTGGAAAACATAGTCGAACGGTCTGTGGTGATCGGCGACAATACAATATCCATCGCTTCCCTGCCGCATCACGTCGTCAATTTTCAGCAGGGGGGTGGGGGTAGCCAAAGTTTTGCCATTCCGGCGGAAGGTGTGAACCTTGAGGCATATCTGGACGGGATTGAGAAGCGTTACCTGCTGCAAGCTCTGGAACAGTGCGGCGGGGTAAGGAAGAAGGCGGCCGAGCTCCTGGGGCTTTCATTTCGGTCGATGAGGTACCGGCTGGCGAAATTCGGCATGGATGAGGAATAGTCGGCATATTCTGTCTGACTATTAGTTTGGGTGACAAAATTTGTCACCTTAAGTGACATTTATTTGTTGCCTGCGGCCGGCCGCTTAAGAAGATTAATGGAACGGCATGACATAACATATTGGAAGCATAGAGTATATGTGGGAAGGCGTTATCTGGCACGGTTCTAGCTCTATAAGAAATATAAATTCCGCTAAAGTTCGTCCGGATGCTTCCGATAACTGAAGAAAATCCAATTTTGTAAAATGCGTTACACAATCAGAAAGGAGAAACAAGCATGTTGAGCAAACTCAGAAGCAACAAGGGCTTTACACTCATCGAGCTGCTGATCGTTGTTGCGATCATCGGCATCCTGGCGGCCATCGCCATTCCGCAGTTCTCTGCCTACAGGGAGAAGGCGTACAACACTGCCGCCAATGCGGATGACAAGAATGCCAAGACCGGTGAAGAAGCCTACAACGCCGACAATCAGAAATATCCACTTGCCTACGACCAACATTGATAAATACTATAGGAGACCATTATGAAAAAGATCATTGCATTAACCGCCCTGATTGTTATATCTGCAAGCAGTTATGCTGCTGCTGGAGCATTGGCAACAAATACGGTATCTAATGCAGGCACGGCAATCTACGGTGGCGCTGATGCGACAGGTGCTGGAGCGGCCTCATCACCGTTGTTCAAGCTGTCTACTGGCGTCAGCACAATAATCAACTTTGATGCCGCAGGCGTCGGCTATGCGGTTTTCACCAAGCATGTAAAGGGTACAAAGGTTTTCGGCACTGCGTACGATTCAACTGCAATCAGCTATTTTACTGAGGCTCCAGGCACATTGACCACTACTAATACCGGTTCAGCTACGGCTGTTCCATCAGGATGGACATCGATGTAGTTTTTTTGTCGAAGACTTTTAATACCGGCGGGATGTTATGGCATCCCGCTTTTTTAGTTTCTTTTTCTACCCAACCTTTTATGCGCATTCGCTACCAGATCATGCTGTTGATCATTGTCGTGCTCGGGGCCTACTATCCCTCCCTCTCTGCGCCGCTGAACTCGGTCGATGACCCGGGCATGTATTCGTACCTCCTAAATACCGACAACTTCAGTCTCCGTTCCCTTTTCTTTCCTGGTAGATCTGGCGGGTATTACCGGCCGTTGCTGGTGCTGTCATTCCTGTTCGACAAATACGTATGGGGACTGGAACTGAGTTTCATGCATCTGGGCAACATCTTGGTCCATCTCTGTAATGCCATACTCGTTTATTTCATCACCCATAAGGCATCTACTCTGATCGGCCGGCAGGCAACATATTTCCCATTGACAGCTGCCATTCTGTTTGCAGTTCATCCGATCGGCACAGAGTCGGTCTGCTGGATTTCAGGAAGAACCGACCTTCTGGCCGGAGTTTTTTCTCTTGCTGTCGGTATGGCTGTTGCTGAATCACCCCTTGACGTTACCGCGCTCTCTGGTATCTGCATGCTGTATGTTATTGGCCTGTCTTGCCAAAGAAACAGCGAGTTTTTTTTCTGCCTGCAGCCGTCGCTGTCCCCTTTTTCTTACATCCAGGCTCTGTAATCTGGAAAACATTTCGCAGGTACATGCCTCACTGCATGGTGTTTGGGCTTGCCGGGATCGGGTACTTCGTATTGCGCAGGTTTGCCCTCTATAAGGGGGATCATGGGATCGCGCGGGTTGTTACCCATGTTACCGGTGAGAAGAGTTTTGATCTCATGGTCAATGCTCAAATGGTTTTAAAATCCATTGGTTTTTATGCAAAAAAACTCGTTATGCCGTTTCCGCTTAATTTCGGTATTATGCATGTTTCCGACATATATATTCTGATCGGCCTGGCGGTATGCTGCTGTATAGTGTGGTTTGCCACTCGACGACGGTCACTGGCCGGGTACTTTTTTCTTTCAGCCCTGGCCATTGCTTCTTCTACGCTGTTGATTCTGCTGCTGCGCATTACCTGGACTCCTTTGGCCGAACGGTATATGTATATCCCCGCGGCGTTTTTTGTCGCTGGTTCCACTACGATGATTCTGCAGTGGCAGAAGTGCTTGCTCTATCAGAAACAACTGGTTGCCATTGCAGGCGTTATTGCTATGATTGCGCTGTATGGCACCTTTACCCGCAATCTTCTCTGGCAGGATAACCTGGCGCTTTATAGAGACACGGTCAGAAAGTCTCCCGGTTTTATGCCGGCGCAAAACGAGTTGGCTACCGCATTGAAGCAAAGTGGTAAGCCAGACGAGGCGCTGGCGATATACAAGACCTTCCGGATGCGTGATGATGTGGTGAATTCCCAATACGGGATGATGAACAAGGCAGGCGCTTATGCCGACAATAACGATTTTGCGGGCGCCAGAAGCATTCTCGAAGATACCCTAAAAACCCCTGGCAAGCTGGAAGCGCCCATTCTGGAAAAGATGCTGGAAATCAACAAAATTGAAGTCATGAGGGGGAAAGCAACCGGATCAGCAGTCTATTCGGATTCTGTGAAACGTCTTTCGCGTCTGTATGAGATCACTGGAAATCCGTTTCATCAGTATCGGCTCGGCGTCATTCATCTTCATGAAAAGCACGATGAACTGGCTCTACAGTCATTCAATATTGTAGTGAAGACCGCGGCGCCCGGTGTATATTATCGGAAGCCGGCAGAGAAGCTTGCCGCTTCCCTGGCAACAAAGTTGAATGTCAGCACATCTTCCGGAGGGGAACAGAAATAATGAATATGATCATCGGCGTTACTCTGAAAGGTATTTTCCGTGACCGGGTTTTCCAGGGCATCCTGACGGCAGCCGTTTTGTTCCTGGCCATTCCATCGGTCAGCACACTTTCCATGCGGCAGGTCACTGAACTCTCAATAACTCTCTCCCTCTCCCTTGTTTCTTTTATCATGCTTTTGCTGGCGGTATTCCTTGGCGGGACCTCAATATGGAGGGATATTGAGCGGCGTTATACGTTCAGTGTCCTTTCGCTGCCGCTGACCCGATCCAGCTACCTGTTCGGCCGCTTCGCCGGCATCGCGATCTTCCTGCTGTTGACGGCCGCTGTTCTTGCTGTGGCTACCGTTGCGGTGGTGTTTGTAGTGTCAGGCAATTATCCGCCTGAGCGTCCGGTTGCCTGGGGGGCGATTGCTGCAGCTGTCGGCTTTGATGCCTTGAAATACATTTTTCTGGTGGCCTTTGCCGTGCTGTTTTCTTCGGTAAGCACTTCGTTCTTTCTCCCCATATTCGGCACCATTACAATTTTTTTGGTCGGAGGCGCCACTCAGCAGGTCTACGATTATGTTCATTCCCAGGCCGGGCAGGCGCTGGCCCCGCTTGTACGACAGATCGCAACTGCCCTCTATTACGTCCTCCCGAACTTTTCCGCATTTGATCTGAAGGTTAACGCCATTTACGCCCTGAAGCTGAATTTTCAGGGGCTCGTCCTCACGGCTGGTTATTTCTCCGTCTATACCGCTATTGTCCTGTTTGTCTCCGCCGCGATATTTTCTCGGCGTGAAATGAAGTAAGGGGTTGTTATGGGCGCGCGAAACTTCATTTTGATAATGTCACTGCTCCTCGGCCTTTATTTCATCATATTGATGCCGTTCACAGTTTACATGACCAGCAAGCCTTATGTTGAAAAGCTCGGCATTATCCCACGAGCAGAGGTTCTTCAGGTTGTATCGGCCGACCAGAAGCAATTGGTGGGCGCTTCCATTATCACTAAGGTTGTCATGTATTTCGGTGGTCTGCTTGGGACGGAGCAGTCAAAAATCTCATTGCCACCCGATTACCAGGCCATGTCCAGGACTCTGCATGCTGCAATGCGCCTCGACCCATATAATATGGATGGTTACTATTTTGCGCAGTCGATTCTTGTGTGGGATGTGAGGCAGTTCATGATTGCCAACAACCTATTGGAAAGCGGCATGAAGTATCGGACCTGGGATTGGAGTCTCCCCTATTTTGCCGGGTTCAATTACGCCTTTTTTCTTAAGGATTACGCCAATGCCGCCAAATATTTCAAGCTTGCCGGAGATCTTTCCGGGAATCCTTTGTTTGTAAACCTGACTGGGCGTTACCTGCACGAAGCCGGGCAGACCGAGATGGCAATTTCATATATCAATACCATGAAAAAAAGTGCGAAGAACCCAGCCATAAAGAAGACATATACGATACGTCTAAAAGCCCTGGAGGCTGTGCGCAGCATCGAGAATGCAAGGGATGCCTACCGGGCTGCCATGGCTCATTTGCCCGCATCTCTTGACGAGCTTGTGTCGTCCGGCTATTTGAAGAAGCTTCCAGCAGACCCCTACGGCGGGAAATTTTATCTTGAACCTGACGGTAAGGTAATGACTACAAGTAAATTTGCTTTTTCCAAATAGAGAAGTGATTTCCGCAAAGTACGAGGTTTTTTCATGAATGCGATAGAGATTGCCGGTCTTTTCAAAACCTTTAAAATGAAAAAAAGGCGCTCGGGTAGAGGCCTTGAAAAATCTTGACCTTTCCGTGAAGCAGGGCGAGGTCTTCGGTTTTCTAGGGCCGAATGGCGCAGGGAAAAGCACGACAATCAAGATTCTTCTTGGGCTAATAACCCCTTCCGCAGGGAATGCCAAGATCATGGGAGTCGATGTTTCCTCTCACGGGGCTCGCCGTAGCGTTGGGTACCTTCCGGAGAACCCCGCTTTTTATGATTACTTGACTGCTGAGGAATACCTGGAGTTTGTGGGAAAGACTTTTAATCTTCCAGATGCTTTACTGCGGGAAAGCATCGAAAAGGTTTTGAAGTTGCTGGAGTTGTGGGACGCCCGCAAAAGACCCATGCGTGGTTACAGCAAAGGGATGGTGCAACGCCTCGGCCTGGCCCAGGTGCTGCTTCACGATCCGGAGGTCTACATCCTGGATGAACCGATGAGCGGGCTTGACCCCCTTGGCAGGGCGATGGTGAAGGATGTTATAAGAGAGCTGAAACTGAGGGGCAGGACGGTCTTTTTCAGTACTCACATAACTTCTGATGTGGAAGCGGTCTGTGACCGGGTAGGGGTTATAGTGGATGGCTGTCTGCAGTCTGTAGACTCTGTGGATGATTTGATGATCCGGGGGATTGAAGGTTACAGGGTCCAGGTTCGCGATGCTGTGCACGGGCTGGAAGAGCAGTTTACTGCGAGTAACCGTCAAGGCGATATTGTGGAGTTCACCGTTACGAGCCAAGATTTGAAACTGCTTCTGGAGAAGGTCGTTTTGTCGGGTGCCGAGGTTGTTATCGTTGAGCCGAGGCGCAAAGATCTTGAATCCTTTTTCCTGGACACGGTTTCCAGGGGGAGAGGATGACAGCGGTGACATCCAATTTAGCAGTTTTCGGTTAAATACAGCTCACATGTGGCAGGTTACGGCTGTTCATTCCAAACAATTTTCCCCGGTTGTCGCGCCTCGTTGACTATATGCCTCCGAGTATTTCGGTTAAATGATATCTTCTTGCAACGTCTCTTAATGCAATCGTTTGTTCTGCCGATATGTCCGTCCTTGAATGAAACTGGGTTTAGGACCCGGTCGATTGCGAATCTGTTGCTTTTGTAACCTTTATTTTCAGGAATGACCTGCTACAATTACCCGTGAATAAAGGCCCTTTATGGCAGGAGTTTAATAGCATTGCAGATAGCGGCGTTTTGCGAACTTGTACGTCCCAAACAATGGCTCAAGAACCTGATGCTGTTCTTCCCCCCTTTTCTAGGGGGAGCGATTGCAAAGACCAACATCCTTCATAAGGGGTTAATTCCTTTTGTCGCTTTTTGCTTAGTTTCAAGCGCAGTGTATGTTATTAACGACATCCATGACATCGAAAACGATGCCAAACATCCTGAAAAGCGTAACAGGCCGCTACCTTCAGGGCGGGTAACGATTTTCAATGCCCGGGCGTTATATCTTCTCCTTCTTGCATCTAGCGTTGCCCTTTCTCTTACCATATCCATACCTTTTGCCCTTTTCACCATGATTTATCTTATGGTCTCCCTGGCCTATACCAATATTTTCAGGGATATGGCGGTCGTAGACCTGCTCTGTATTTCCAGCCTCTTTATAATCAGGCTGCTGGCCGGAGGGGTGGCATTCGGGATCGTGGTTTCAGACTGGCTGTTCTTGACGGTTTTTTTACTTGCAGTGTTTCTGAGCACCGGTAAACGGTTGAGCGAAAAGATGGCCCTGGGCGAATCCGCAGGGGAACACAGGAAGTCCCTTTCAGCCTATCCCGATGGTTTTCTGGACGGCACAATGTATATGACCGGCGGGGCAGTGCTGGTTACTTACACCATGTATGTCATAGTGCGTAGCTCAATGGTTTACACCGTACCACTTTGCTGTTTCGGCCTTCTACGCTACATCTACCGTGTCAAGAGGGGGCAGGAGGGCGATCCGACCGATTCACTTCTCCACGACATCCCGCTTCTGGTCATAAGCATAGCCTGGGCCATTCTTGTCGCATGGGGTATCTATGGCCGCTAACGGGTTAAGGGCAAAGGTACTGCAGGGGCTCTACAGGATTTTCCCGTTCGATCTTTCCGGCGACTGTAATCTGAATGCCTCATCTGACGGGATAAGGATTTCGTGCGTCATAAACTTCTTCGGCCGACTCGACCTTCTGTCAGGGATCCTCCATTCACTAGCTGGCCAGAAAATGCCCCGCGAGCTTTTCGAAGTCATTCTTGTGGAAGACCGGGGAGGCACATCTGACGGTAAAAAATGCGCGGAGGAATTCTCGACCTCTCTCCAGACGAGATATATCCCCCTGGACAGTCATTACGGCAAGATGGGTTACTCACGCAACACCGGTCTTGCCGCCACAAAGGGAGAGATTGTACTGTTTCTCGACGACGATACCGTCATCCTGCAGCCCGACTTCCTGGAAATACTCTACGCAACCTTCAGTTTAAATCCTTCCGTCGATGCGGTAGTGCCGCATGGAAACGCAAGCTTTGCCCTGACGGAAGACAAGTATGACTACCACGATCCGTATTTCATGACCAGCCGCTGCACTGCTTACCGGCGGGCGGTGCTCGCCGATCTTGCCGGCTTTGTCTCGGATTTTGTCGGCCAGGAGGATGTGGAGTTCGTCACCCGGTTCAACATTACAGGCAAAACAGCGATGAACTGCCCTGATCTGAACTATTTTCACCCGCCGATGCTGGTCCCCAATCTCAGAAAACCCAAGGCGGTCGGTTACTCCTTTTATAGACTGAAGAGCAGGTATTCCTTTGTTTTATGGCTGTTGCTGCTTTTCAACTGTGCCAGGCATGCCCCATTATTGTTTATCCCAGTTCGCCGATTCAGGGAGCAGGGGCGGTTCGGAGTCGGTTTCCTATTCGGAATCATCGAAGGGGTGCGTGGAGGTAGGGCGCAGAGCTATTCATGAACGGTCAGAGAGAACTATTGATAGAGCCTGGGCGAACCGCAGGCCAATACTGGAGAGATATCTGGCTATACCGGGAGCTGTTCCTGTTCCTGGCCTGGCGCGACATCCTGGTCCGATACAAGCAGACGGTGATCGGCATCATCTGGAGCCTGCTCAGGCCTCTGCTTACCATGATCGTATTTACTGTAGTTTTCAGTAAGCTTGCCAGGCTTCCATCGGACGGCATTCCCTATCCGGTGATGGTATACTGCGGCATGATCCCATGGCAGTTCTTTTCCAATGCGCTGTCCGAATCATCCAACTCTCTCATTGACAACGCAAACCTTCTGACCAAGGTGTATTTCCCCAGGATAATTGTTCCGGCCAGTTCGGTAGTGGTAAGCCTGGTGGATTTTGCCATCTCCCTTGTAATCCTGGGTGGATTGCTGCTCTGGTACGGGATCATACCGGACTGGCGGATTTGCCTGCTGCCGCTCTTTCTTGTGCAGGCGCTTGTATTCGCCTTTGGCTGCGGCTTGTGGATATCCGCCCTGAATGTGCAGTACAGGGATTTCCGGTATGTGATCCCTTTTGCCGTCCAGTTTGGTCTCTATATTTCACCTGTGGGGTTCACCAGCAGCATAGTCCCCGAACAGTGGCGACTACTCTATTCGCTGAACCCGATGGTCGGAGTTATTGAGGGGTTCCGCTGGGCTATTGCCGGGCAGGCTACCCAGATCTATTGGCCTGGGTATCTCCTGTCACTTGCTCTTATACTGATTATATCCATTGGAGGCTTTTTCTGGTTCCGACGAATGGAGCGCACCTTTGCGGACACGATATAGAAGATCATGAACAAAGTCATAACTGTAGAAAATCTCGGGAAGAGATACACCCTGCATCACCAGAGTGAGCGGCAACCGTATCTCGCCCTTCGTGACGTGCTCGCTGAAGGGGCAAGAAATTTTGGCAAGCGGCTGTTGGGACAGCGCGACAAGGAAATGCTGCATGAAGAGTTCTGGGCTCTCAGGAATGTCTCATTTGAAGTAGACCAGGGAGCCCGAATCGGGATAATCGGCAGGAATGGTGCTGGAAAATCGACACTACTTAAGATACTCAGCCGAATTACCGAGCCGACGACCGGCAGGGTGCGTATTAAGGGGCGGGTGGCCAGTCTGCTGGAGGTTGGAACAGGTTTTCATCCAGAGCTGACCGGCCGGGAAAATATTTTTCTCAATGGCGCCATTCTCGGCATGAGCCGGGCCGAGATCAAAAAGAAATTTGACGAGATCGTTGATTTCGCCGAGATCGAAAAGTTTCTGGATACTCCTGTCAAACGCTACTCGTCCGGTATGTATGTCCGTCTTGCTTTTGCAGTTGCAGCCCACCTTGAGCCGGAGATATTGATTGTGGACGAGGTGCTGGCTGTCGGGGACGCGCAGTTCCAGAAGAAGTGTCTTGGGAAGATGGAGGATGTGTCCGCGAAGCAGGGAAGGACAGTGTTGTTCGTGAGTCATAATATGGCTGCAATTGCCGATTTGTGTACAAGCGGTGTTTTATTGGGTAATGGTAGAATTGTAGTCGCAGGTCCAACTGATGAAGTTATCCGGCGTTATCTGGAAACAGATGAAAAGTCGATTGGTGAAGTTACATTTGAGCTTAAACCGGAAGCGGATGCTTGTATTATACGTGCCGGCATATTTTCGCTTGCAAAGACGTCAATCACGAGGGTCGATGTCCGGGAACCTTTCATAATATCGGTAGTTTTGACTGTACAAAAGGCTGTTAGAGACTTGGAGGTAAGTATACGCATCCGTACCCAGCGTGGAACACCTGTATGTTTCGCCAGTCTTTCCGATAGTAATGATGGATCTCTTGCGTCGTTTAAGCCTGGAACATTCACCTGCAGTTTTGAAGTGCCTGCTTTTTTCCTGGTTCCAGACCATTACAGGGTCTCATTAATATTGCATGAACCATGTATCCGCAACCTGGATATCCGTCAAGATGATCTTGAGTTTACAGTCGATGAAACAGGGTCTTCTATGAAGAGATATGGAGATCCGTGGGTTTACGGGTCTGTATTGCCGAAATTCAAAGCTGTTGTCAAAACAATGGATAGCATTAGTGATCAGGAGAAAGGATTAAATTCCAATGAACTTTAAACCGGCAAAGGTTGTTTGGGCTGGGATGCCAGGCAGCGCATGCAATCTGAATTGTAAATACTGTTATTCCGGAAGTGCCAAAGGTGAGCGAGGCAAGTTTCGTTTTCCCCTTGAACATATGTTGCGCTCATTTGCCCCTGACCGGTTTGGTGGACCGATCTTCTTTGGCGGTGCCGCTGCCGGAGAAACTCTCCTAGTGGAGGGAATTGTCGATTTCACCAGGGGGATGCTTGAATTGGGACACGTGGTTTCATATACCACTAATATGACGTACTCACCTGTAATTGACGAATTTTGCAAATTCCCCGACGCTATGAAAAAACGTCTGCAATTGGACGCATCTCTTCATTACCTTGAGTTGAAAGAAGTCGGGAAATTGAACACTTATTTTGATAATCTGCGCAAACTCAAGGATGAAGGGATTTCTATCGCCTTGTTCCTCTGTATCACAGAAGAATACCTTCCTCATCTGAACGAGATTCATGATCTTTGCATGCAAAGAATCGGTCTGCTCCCGGTTGCAGGTATGACAAGAGTGTACAGTTCTGCTGGAGGCAAAAACAGTGGATCGTTATTGCCAGAGTATGAAGAACTTGTGATGAAATTTTGCGATCACCGTCAGTGGGATTTGCAGAAAAAGGTTTATGGTCAGAAACGTAACGAGTTTTGTCGTGCTGGAGAAGTTTCTATTAATCTCTCTCTTGAAACCGGCGAATACACGAAATGCTGGGGGAGTAGCGGACGTATGGCGTTATGGGAACAACTGCCGTTCAGTGGTGCGTTGCGATCTATAAGAAGACTGCCCGGAATAGGCCGTGTCGCAAAAAGGATAATACCTCTGAAATCTCAGGTCATGGGGAATCTCTATGATCTGGAGCAGCCGATCGATTTCAAGCCGATGGGGCAATGCCCTTTTTATGACTGTGTCTGCGCAAGTTATCTATGCTGGGGCTTGATCCCGGGTTTTGATGCACCAACGCACAGCCGAACATATTTCCAGCCGGAATACGTGTCGAAAGAAATTTTTGAATTTATGGATTGCCACTTGGTATCAAAATAAGCAAAGGTTAGTTGCATGCGATGTGTGCATTTCGGTTCCTACTGGATGGGCGATAACGACGTTGTGTGCCTTATGGCTCGTGATTTGGCGGCCTTATGCGATTTGGTCACAATTGATACCGGACTGTATTCATCTGAAAATTATGGTTGGTTCGAAGTCGATGCCTCGCTTAATCCACAACGCCCGATTCATTGGTTGGACCATGATCGGGTTATTGCGGCTGTGAACGATGCACGGGCGGACTTTATCATAGTGAATTCGGGTGGAATGAGCTTACGGCCCGAAACTGCGGAGAAGCTTCGATCCGCGGGAGTTGCAACTGTTGGGATTTCATTGTCAGATCCGGACGTCTATCAGGATCATGGGATCGCGTATGCACATCTCTATGATTTGTACTATTCCAATTCAATGTATTCACTCAAACAACAGTACCCGAAGAATCTGAAAGTTCGTTGGCTCCCCTTTGCTGCTTCTCCGAGTCTCCACAGGCCAATGCCACAAGTCCCAAAAACCTACGATGTGGTGATTGTGGGGCATGCCCGCCCCGAACGTATTCAAGTGGTAAATAGTTTGAAACGATACTTTTCGGTAGGGCTCTTCGGGAGTGGCTGGGGGTACGGTTCATCTGCTGTTCATGGTGAAGAGCATGTTCGTGCTATCAACTCCGGACGGATCTATCTCTCCTTCTCAGCTACTGTTGCTGGCTATATGAATGTGAAGGTGGGGCTTCTTGAGGCTGCGGCATGCCGCACTTGTCTTATCACCAAGGCGTTTGCCGAGGTGGAGAAATTTTTCAGGTCAGGCATGGAAATATATCTGTATAAGGACACGGATGACCTTGTCGCTTCTGTCCGACACTGTCTCAGTTCTCCTTACGTCAGAGATTGGCTGGCTGAGAACTCGTATGCCAGGTTCTTATCTGATCATACCTGGGAATCCCGGTGGAATGGAGTTATACATGACGTCAGGCAATGCAAATTGGGATAAACTCTGGTCCCAGGGGTTTACATACGGGCCTCTCGACGGCTGGGCAAGGGAAATTTTTCTGGCTATCGGCGATTTGCTGAAGAGTTATGAGTCGCCATCGATCCTTTCGGCAGGTTGCGGCAGGGGGGTTGTTGATTACTGGATAATGGAAGCGTTTGGCTGGAATGTGACCTTGCTGGATAATTCAGAGACATGCATAAAGAACCTAAAAAAATCATTGCGAAAAGTAGATAAAAAAAATGCGAACTCGTTCACGGTTCTATCCTAGATATTCCTTTTCCGGACAAATCGTTTGAACTGGTTTGGAACGAAGGTGTTCTTGAGCATTTTATCCAAAATGACTACCACCTTGCTCTTCGGGAAATGGTACGTGTTTCTAAACGTTTTGTACTGGTAGATGTCCCAAATGCCAACTGCAAACCGTATATGCTGGTCAAGGAATGGCTTGAATCCTATGGACAGTGGAGTTGGGGATATGAACAACCTCGCGTCTCTTTGCGGCAGGACCTTGAAGCATTAGGAGTACAAGTATTGGCCGAGAAAAGCATTGGCGGGGTTCGTACCATTTTAAACTATCTTGCCATGATTCCAGCGCAAGCCCGGCAGGGAATCCTTGATAAGCTCAAGGCTGAAGATTATGAAACATTTCCGCATTTACTTAGCATCGGAGTTGTGGATGTTTAATATATTCAGGCAGACGCGTGAAGATAGACGGGACTGCTTGATTGTCCAGAGAGGACCCATGAAGGGGGAATGCATTTCCAAGGGTGAATCACTTGAAGCAGCAGAGCGGTTTCTTGAAAAGTGCATCATAGGTGGTCTGGCACATTCATTTGATGTCGATAGTGGCCAGTGGGTAAAAGCATATCCGGAAGTTACAGGATACCTTCTCTCATACTTCGCGCAAGACTTCGCAGAGGGCAATGTCCCCAAGGTGATTGTAAGTGCTGCCAATAAATTGGTCCGAATACAGCACCGTAATGGTGGGTTCGCCAGTTTTTCTGACAAGAACCGGCTGTTCACCTTTGATACTGCTCAAATCATGCATGGGCTTGCGAGTTTTCATGTCGCTACAAAAGAGAACCGCTGGCTTGAAGCTGCTATTCGGGCTGCAAATTTTGTGTGTGACATGCAGCTACCTGACGGCTCATTTTTCCCGATTTATGACCTCGATCGGGATGCGGCATATGTTGAACCACGCGGACAGTGGGGAATTTCTTTTTCCCCGATTCAGACCAAAAATATAGAAGGACTAATCCTGTTGCACCAGTTGACCGGTAAACATCGCTATGCAAAAGCCTCTGATTGCCTGATAACTTTTGGGCAAAAAGCTTGTAACCTTTCCTACACTCACCCCGGAGCTTACTGTTTGGAGGGCCTTTGGGCAGCAGGGAAAACTGATTTTGTGCAGGATGTCTTAAAAAATAAGATCTTGCCTCGATTGCATTCTAACGGTTTTTTTGCCATACGCTGCAAATCTTCCTTATGCATATGTTTCCGGCAGCGTTCAAATGGGGATTCTTTTTTATAATTGCGGCTTTTATGATGAATCGTACAAGATTTTAGAGTGGGCCCGAATTGTTCAAAATCATCACAAAAGTGGCGGCTTGTTCCAATATGCCGACTCTCAGGGAAATCTTGACCGGCATGTTCATGTTGAGATCAACTCTTGGGGGACAAAATATTTCTGCCAGTTAGAGAGGTTATGGGCATGTGGCAGATAACCGGGAAATATGGCCCTTACGCGTGGTCTCGGACCTGCCAGAGTATCTACATTGTTTTATCCCGGACATTAATGCTCAGAGACCGTATTCTCGAATTCGGCTCTTCTACGGGGCATATTTCGTTCAGGATTGCCAAAGAAGGGTACAACGTAAATCTTTTAGATGTCCGTGCCGAGCCGATCAACGAAGCAAGACAGATATTTTCAAAGAATAAAGTTAATGCGCGTTTTTTTAGTTCAAAACTTTCTGAAACATGGCGAAAATTACGATCTGCTTTGGAATAGCGGCCTTATTCAATGCCTTTCACCTGATGAGCAGAAAAAGCTTATTGAACACGCAACAAAACTCTCAAAGCGTTTGTTGCTGTTTTATCCTGATACGGACAGTCCCGGGAAAATCTGTGGCAATGACTCAAGTCGGGTGCCTGGAGTCAGTAATGCCGTTGAATACTCGGTGGCAAGCCTTCCAATTCTTTTCTGCAGCTACTATGACAATGTCTATATGGGGCGCATCCCAGCCAAGAAATTGGCCCTCCCTTATGACATGCTTTGGCTTCAAGGGGATAACCCGTGCGAATAGGCTTGATTGGATGGTATGGTCACAGTAATGTTGGTGATGAAAGGATTCTTTACTGCTTAAAGCGGTTTTTTTCTGGCCATGATCTGTTAGTCATGAGCTGTTTTGAGGAAGCTGCTGCCCGAATTTCAGATTTAAATGCCTGTGATTTTATATTGCTGGGTGGTGGCGGCCTGATTCTGAGAAATACTGGCCGGTTTGCATCGTTGTTTGAACGGCTGACTCCTCGTTTTGGTTGTGTCGGAATCAGTATCGAGGCAAAGCATGCTGACAATATGCAGATACTTGAGGTGTTAAAGCAACGTGCTGAATTCATTCTTGTGCGCGATTTTCGCAGCAGGGAATTACTGGATTTTCATTTCAAGACAATCGTGGGCCCGGACCTTACCTTTCTCTATCCATTTGATGTGGTAACTGTCGCCGATGAAGACGCATGTGGATTGAATTTACGCCCCTGGCGTTTCTGGCCGGGTGAGCACAATGGTATGTTTGACCGGACAATGCGCCGTTTGAATCGTCAGATAAGCAACCTTGACAGACTGTTTCCATTTTCAAAATGGGATCAAAAGGGAACGGTCAATATTCTCAGGCAAAAGTTCAAGTCTGTATACCCGATCCCCCTTTATTTCGAGCCAGGTGTGGAGAATGACAGAGACATTATGTCAGGTTTGTTTCATGACGTGCCGACGGGGTTTTCAGATGACTGTTTTCTCTCATGTCGTTTTATAGTGGGTATGCGGCTGCATTCCCTGATCTTCGCGTGCCAGACGGGGATTCCCTTTTTATCACTCACATATCAACCCAAGAATGATGCTTTCTGCAGGGAATTGGGGAAGCCTGAACTCTCTTGCGATATATTCAAGCCGGAATTGTTGGAAACTGGAATTGACAATATTAAAAATAACCATGCCAGAATAAGGTCAGAGCTTCTCGACGCCAGAGAAACGTGCCAGCAGGAAATTACCGCAATCATGACTGCAATTCGTCGTCTGGTTGTGAGATAGCCAATTAATGTGTTTTTATGCTGAATTGATAACAATCGGAGCAAATTTATGAACAAAAAGCCGCTCGTTTCGATTGTTTTGCCAACCTTTAACGGTGCACGTTACCTGGCTGAATCGATTGAAAGCTGCCTGAATCAGACTTTTACCGATTGGGAGCTTATCATCGTTGACGATGCCTCAACCGATGCCACTCCTGGGATAATTGCGCGTTTCTGTTCTTTGGATAAAAGGATATCTGCAATACGCCACGATACCAATCTAAAGCTGCCTGCTGCCTTGAACAGCGGTTTTTCACATGCTACGGGAGATTTTTTGTCCTGGACCTCGGACGATAACCGGTACCGCCCCGAGGCCATCGAGGCAATGCTTCAAGTTTTTGAGAATGGTTGTGAGACTGACATTGTTTATGCTGATTATTCCGTTATTGATTCTTCTGGAACGGTAATTGATCAGGTAACAGCACCTGACCCTGTCTATTTGATGAGGGAGAATGTGGTCGGCCCTGTATTCTTGTATCGCAGATCTGTCCATGAAGGGATTGGAGGGTATGACACCTCGCTTTTTCTTGTGGAAGACTACGATTTCTGGCTGCGTGCAGCAGCCAGTTTCCGAATGTGTTCGATCCATCGCGATCTGTATTTGTACCGCCGGCATGAATCATCGTTGTCGAGTCTGCACTTTCCCCGGATGATTGAAAATCGGGAAGCCACGCTCAAAAATAACCTTTCACGCCTGACCTGGCTGCCTCAGGCTGCCATGGTGGCAGGCTGGGTTAACATTGCCGTGATGTCCAGGCGCCGGGGTGATTATGGATCTTGTGTATCCGCATTATTACGTGCGATGCGTATTTCACCGCGCGAGTGTACCATGCTTGTTGTGCATATACTTTTGAATGGGCCATCCGTTATCAATCGGATCATATTCAATGTGGACCTTACGAAATGCAGCGTGTGCTGACATGAGCCTGCAACCCGAATCATCAATTCTCACCGGTAAAAAAATACTCTTTGTGTTTGGTAATCTTGAGTTAGGCGGTGCAGAGCGTCAAGGACTTTTGCTTGCTTCTCATCTTAAGGATAAGGTGGGAGCTGAGGTTCAGGTTTGGGGGCTTTCCCCGTATTACGGGACTCTTTCCGATCTTTGCAGTGCTATAAACATGCCTTGGGAGGGATTTGCCTTTAATTGGAAATTCCCTTACAGGCACATGAGTTTGTTAAAACTTGGGATACGATTGCATCGTGAATCGCCTGATATTCTTGTGTCATATACGACGCTTCCGAACATTGCTTGTTCAGTTGTACGGAGGATTGCCGGCGCCAAGGTGAATGTATGGAATCAGGCTGATGCGGGGCTCATCCTCAATGATAGCTTTTTGCATCGTTATGCGGTGCAGCAGACAGCAGTATTCATTTCCAACTCAGCATGTGGTAAAGAATTTCTCGTCACAGGCTACCGTCTCGACCCAGGTAGAATCTGGCATATCCCTAATGGCGTCGAACTAGATGTCCCAAAACATGATCGCATCTCCTGGCGTTGCAATCTCGGTTTAGACGATGATCAAGTTGCCGTTTGCATGCTTGCAAATTTGACTGCATATAAGGATCATGCCACGCTACTAACTGCTTGGCATAAGGTCGTTAGTAGTAATCCTGACGTCAGGCTTTTTCTTGCCGGTCGATGTGATGGTGAAGAAAATACGATTAAGGAGCTTATTTCTAAGTTTAACCTTGGTTGCCATGTGCAATTACTTGGAGAGGTGAGTGATGTGGCTGGGTTACTGGATGCTATGGATCTCCTTGCTCACAGCTCTAGAAGTGAAGGATGCCCAAACGCATTGTTGGAAGGAATGCTTGCTGGTTTACCTGTTGTGGCAACTGATATTCCGGGGATTCGTGAGGCACTTGGGAGTGACTGCGAACGTTTTCTGGCTCCACCGGGAGATGCAGATGCTTTTGCAACCAAGATTCTTGAATTAGTGGGCGATCCGGAGCTTAGAGTCACTGTTGGAGAGCAGCTTCGACATCGAGCCCAACTGGAATTCAGTCTTTCCAGGATGTTATCATTGTCCGTTGAATGTCTTGAAAGTGTTTTGCAATGACTCAGAATATTTCCTTGGGGAACAGGGTTAATCGTCTTCCATTTTTATTGGGAAGGCTAATTGGGAAGATTTTCCCGTTCGGAAGGCATGAAAAATTATTTTTCTTTTTCCCGTGTTGCCATATCGGAGGTGCTGAAAAAGTTCATGCGCGTATTGCGTCGATATTTGCAGACCACGATCCGGTGGTTTTCTTTGTTAATAAATCACAGAACAAAATTTTCTTGTCACTATTCCCTGACGGGATACGAATATTCAATGTTTCTATAATTACAAAATATTATTCATTTGCCTTGGGATTTTTTGTTTCTATTGTCAGTAAGTCTAAAGATTTAATGCTTTTTGGTTCAAATAATTCCCTCTTCTATGACATTGTTTATTCCAGCAAGCCCTTGAGATCTGTAGATTTGATTCATGCGTTCGGTGAAGGAATAGAAATAAAAAGCTTGAAAGCTGTAAGCAAGCTTGATGCAAGAATAGTAGTTACTGAGACAGTTAAAAACAAGTTGCTCGATCTTTATGAGGAACATGGTGTTAGTAAGGAATATTGGGACAGGATCAATGTAGTTGGTAACGGCACATATATCCCACAGCCGTATAACAAGATGATTAATATAACAAATAGACTTAAGGTCTTATATGTAGGTAGAGGAACTCCCGAGAAACGGGTTGATTTAATTGGCAAAATTGCTGCGAGATGCAAAGAGAAATTATTGCGAGTAGATTTTGCCATAGTTGGGGACATATCTGAAGTAATTACCGATGATATTTCTCGTCATTGTGTAATTCATGGCCCGGTGACCCTGCAGGATGAACTGGGAGCTTTATATAAATCAGCCGATCTGTTGATCTTGACGTCCGAGCGTGAAGGGTTTCCACTTGTTATCATGGAGGCTATGGCATATGGAGTTGTGCCGGTGTCCACGGATGTTGGGGGGATTTCGGACCATATTACGCACTTTGATAATGGAGTATTAATTTCTGAAACGGAAAAAGAAAGGGTTGTGCTCGATTTTTGTAAAGTAATAGAACAATTAGATTCTGACAGGAATTTACTTTCCTCATTGTCAATATCTGCAAGGAGTTATGCAGAAGCACATTTTGCTTTCACTGATGTTATGAATAATAGCTACAGAAAACTTGTGCTTGGTTGCATGGATACGAATGAATAACCTCAATAATGATAGTGTTTCGGTCGGAATAGTTACACTTTATTACAACAACAGTGATGATTTGAACCAACTCCTTGATTCTTTAGAATCTCAGACGTTTTCAGACTTTTATGTAGTTATTGTAGACAATGGGTCCAACACACCTTTACAGCTATCGGCAAGGAAATACAGATTGGAAATTATCCGGTCTCCAATCAATCGTGGAGTAGGCGGAGGTTTTAATTACGGTATACGAGAGTTGCTGGGAAAAGGAGAATGCAGTTATCTGTGGCTACTTGATTCGGATATTACATTGGACCCGGAAGCACTTCATTTTCTCGTAGCTGCCATGCAGTGTCATCCTGATGTTGGTCTTGCAGGCTCACTCATTATCAATAGTCACACTTCCGAATTGATCGTGGAAGCTGGGGCATTCTTTGATCTCCGGACCGGTATTGCATTTCCTCTTTATTGTAACGAGCCTGTCCGTGAATTACGCAGTCTGATCGATGTTGATTACGTTGGCGCTGGCGTCTCTTTTTTACGTCGCGATCTGGTTGATATGATAGGTACATACGATGAACGCTATTTTTTCCTCGGAGAAGAGATGGATTATGGATTGAGAGTTCATCATCATGGGTATAAGGTTGTTGCCGTTCCCCAGTCCATAGTCTACCATCCTCCATTTACAGAGAAGAGAAAGTCTGAGATATATTCCTATTATGGGGTTAGAAACACTTTGCTGACGCTTTCCAAGCATGCACCAGCAGCAAGGCTTCCTTTCAGGATATTCCAGTTTCTTCGAAAGTCTATGCGAATCATGGTGCTTCGGTTGTTAACAGGGGAAAAGCATCATGCTTTGCTAATTAAAACAGCCGTTAAAGACTTTGTTTTGGGGAACTTTTCTGAATCAGCGACACTAAGACAGGATAATCATAATGTTTCGATATCAGAAGGATGTAAATGTGCCAAGATTGATTCGTTCTTTGTCTTTGGAACAGGAACTATTGAAGCGGTAACGGAGGCCATTGCAGCGCTTCGCGAAAACTGCTCGGGAAAAATTACTCTCGTTGTTCAATCTTATAGGAAGTGCCTGTTTGAACAGTTATCTCCTGATGAATGGCTTCTATCGGACGATAGGAAGAGGTCAATTTTGGGGTATCTACCGATCATGCTGAAACTTCTGTTTTCTGGAGCGACTGCTGTTCAGACCGATGCAGTATCAAGCAGTATTTCAAGCTATGCGGCCATAAAGTCATTATGTTGGGATCCTGATTCAAAAATTTTTCGGCTATCTCCGAGAAATATCTTTGCATTATGGCAACCAATTGTTGCTCTTTTACTTGGAGAGGTCTCCGCAGTTTTGATTTTTCCTGTTATTGCTATTACTAGTTGGAAAATAAGACAGAATAATAATTTAGATTTCTCTTTAATTCACAGTGGAGACGCTTTGTGAGGGATCACATTACCCTTGCCGACATCGAGTTGAAGCTTCAGCGCAAATCCTGGTGGGCTATGCTTTTTGTACTCCCATTTGCCCGTCGTCTATCTCTGTTTATAATTAATCGGACAAATATTACTCCTAACACCATTACTCTCGGGGCATTTATATTTGTCCCTCTGGCAGCCCTTGGCTACGGCCACGGGAGTTATTACGGACTGATATTTGGCGCCATTTTTTTCGAAATCAACTACCTGTTCGATTGCGTCGATGGGACCGTGGCAAGGGTCAAAAAGCTTGGATCTACTCTCGGTGCCTACCTTGATCCGATGCTGGACCGCTGGCGCATCGTAATCCTCACTCTAGCCGTGGCCTACGGACAATATAAGGCATCAGGGGATTTGCAGGTTGTTTATTTACTGTTTCTTTACTTGGGCATGAACAATCTTATTTTGTTTACCCGGTCTGCCCAAGAGAAGGCTCTCAGCAGTATGGAGCGTGGCAGCAACATGGGGGTTGACTTCGCCAGGTCGACGTTGAACAACGGACTTCTTGCATGGTGGTTCCGCAAGACGGAAGATCGTAATATCATGCCCTACTATCACGACATTGAATTGGACGCACTCGTCTTTGTTGTCGGGCCCCTCATGAATATGGTGGCCCCTTTTCTAATTGTAGCAAATGTACTGGCGGTGTTGCTTATAATTGTGCTCAACATCATGTTCCTCCTGTCTCTGAGGAGGATTAAGGGATGAAAGACAATGCTTAATATCAAGGCGGTTATTTTGGCTTCAGGGACAGGGACTCGTTTCAACGACTGGATGCCGAAACAGTTTGTCAAATTGGCCGGGTTGCCGGTGCTTGTGCATACCCTCAGGGTGTTCCATACCTGTCCGCGTATATCCGGTGTTGTTGTTGTCACGCAACAGGAACATATCGAACTGGTTTGGGAATATGTTCGTCATTATGGTCTGGGCAAAGTTGAAAAAGTTGTAGCAGGAGGAGAGACACGTCAGGCGTCGTCACGCATTGGGCTGGATTGTTGCGGCGATGAAACAGGCCATGTTCTGATTCATGATGCTGTGCGGCCCTTTGTAACTCACAGGATTTTAGAGGATCTTGTGACAGCGGTAATGGAACATGGAGCGGTTGATACTGTAATCCCTTCGGCTGACACCATTGTCGAAGTTGATGCGCAAGGGTTCATCAGCGGCATTCCGGATCGCTCCAGGCTAAGGCGGGGGCAGACTCCGCAGGCCTTTGATTACGGGCTTATCGTCGATGCACACAGCAGAGCCCATGCCGAGGGGATTACCAATTCCACGGATGACTGTGCCCTGGTACTTCGCCTGGGCCACAAAGTCTATGTTGTTATGGGAGAAGAACAGAACATTAAAATTACCTATCCCCTTGACTTGCATATTGCAGACAAGCTTTTCCAACTAAAGACACGGACTTTCGGCAGTGAGGAATCGGTAGATTTCTCCACCCTGAAGGACAGATGTTTTGTCGTTATTGGGGGCACCAGTGGCATTGGGTTAACCCTTGTCGAAAGACTAAGGGGTATCTCTTCCAGGGTTTTCCCCTTAAGCCGCTCCACTACCCCTGCTGTGGACATTTGTGACTTTGCTTCTCTTGAAAAAAACCTGAATGAATTATGGAACGAACAGGGAAAGATTGATTTTGTCATCAACTGTTCGGGTGATCTCATCAGAAAAAATGTAGAAAATATGACTGTCGAGGAGTGGGATCATATCTACTCGACAAATGTGACAGGAAATTTTCTTCTTTCAAAAGCGGTTATCCCGCTTTTCAAGCGTCAACAAGGGGGGAATCTGATTTTTGTTGGGTCCAGTTCATACACTCGGGGAAGGGAAGGTTATGCTGCTTATAGCAGCTCGAAGGCCGCACTGGTTAATTTCTGTCAGGCTTTAGCCGAAGAGCTGAGCCCGTGGGGTATCCGGATTAACATCGTGAGCCCTGGGCGGGTCAATACCCCTTTGCGTTATCGGAATTTTGGACAGGAAGATCCGAATACACTGTCGTCCCCGGAACAGGTGGCGTGCGAATTCATAAAGGCTCTCACTGTCGATACCACCGGCAGCGTTTTCGAAATTATCTAGTCAATTAAATCACAATTTGTTGGATCTAACCTTTGATGTGGCTGAATGAATTGAAGTAATAAC
>NZ_BAZF01000025.1 GCF_000813145.1 Geobacter sp. OR-1
CAAGGTTGCCGGCACCTGCAACACCAGGTGTCACGGCACCGGCAACACGGTCAACTGGACCCAGACTGCCACCCTAAACTGCGGCAGCTGCCACGGCAACCCGCCGGCCACCTCGGATCATGACGGCAAGGCGGCCACGGTTTCATGTTACGAATGTCACAAGCATTTCAACAACGACGGTTCGCTCAATGACCCGTCGCAGCATATGAACGGAACCATTGATGCAACCGGCGGCAGCTGCCTCGGTTGCCACGCAACAGTAAAAGGCAACCGTGCCGACGTGGTCAACCACTTCAAAGGTAAATCGCACCATATCCAGGGTGTGGCCATCACCAACGCGCTCTGCTACCAGTGCCACTGGGAGGCCAACAGTGACGGCAGCATGAACGCCACCTATCACATGGGTATCCCGGGCGGGTCCGTCAGCCTCGTAGTCTATGGCGCCGGGACCGGCAGGCCGGCCAGTTATACAACCGGCACATACGTTTCCTACACCGCCAACGGCGCGAGAAGCTCCGTAGAAAAACTGAACAGCCACTGCCTCGGCTGCCACCGCAGCGCCAACGCCACTGCCAAACCGTTCAGCGACGGCAAGACCCCGCAGCAGTATGCCTGGGATTCCCGCAGCATCGAAGAGCGTTACGCCAACAGCGGCGCCACCAGGTGGAGCCAGTACTCCACCGCCAACACCAACAGGAAGAAGCATTTGACCAAGGCCTACTCCGCCCACGGCAATGCCGCCAACAACCAGATGGGCTGGAACACCGTGACCGGCGTCGATGGCGACATCACCGATATCTCCGGCAACCGGATCGTAGCCTGTTACGACTGTCACAACTCCCACGGCTCCTATGCCGCCGGCACTACCGTCAGCTACGCCACCATGTCCTCAGCCAAATACAACGGCGGCCTCTTCAAAAACACCACCTCCGGCAAAGGCGGCTACAGCATGAGCTACAAACCGCTGGCAGGCGGCAGTTCCGCCACCAGGAACGCCTACAACGCCGGCGCCGGCCTCTGCTTCGACTGCCACAACAACCGGACTTCCACCGCCGGCAAAATGCCGTGGGGCTACAACGACACCTTCAACGCCGGCCAGGCATTGAACGGCTACTGGGATACCCCGTACTTCGGCGCCTACACAACCCCGTCCGCAAAACGGTATCCGTACAAAGGGATGGTATCCAGCCGTTACGCCAAGTCCATGGCCAAGCCGGCCGGCGGCCACTTCGGTATCAGCGACACCATGGGGACAACGGTTAACGGCTCCATCAACGGCCTCTGCACCCCGTGCCACGATCCGCACGGCGTCTCGCAGAACAGTGCCAAGGTCGCCAACCCGGTCTACGGCGTACCATTGCTCAAAGGCACCTGGCTCACCTCGCCTTACTCCGAGGACGTAGCACCGGCCAACACCAACCGGAGCCGCGGGGGCGGTTCGCGTGAGAACTCCCTGCCCGGCGTCGGCGGCGGCAGCGACCCGCTGTATTACATCGACCAGAACACCTTCCAGGCCGACCGGACCCATCTGCCGGCAACAGTACCGAGCCGGACCTTCGGCCTGTTCGGAACCTCCGCAGTTACCCTGCAGACCCAGACAGCAGCAACCTCCGGCGGGCTCTGCCTGACCTGCCACAGCCAAAGCGCGATAGCACCGAACGCGGGCGGCACAGCACCGGCCTGGAAGACCAGGTCCAGGGTCCACAACTCCGTAACCGGGTGGGGCTCCTCCGGCACCGGCAATGCCGGCAACGTGGTCCATTCGTACACCTGCTCCAAGTGCCATGCGCCGCACATATCAAGGATGCCAAAACTACTCGTCACCAACTGCCTCGACGTCAAGCACCGCGGCCGGGTAGCTAGCGGCGGCACCATTGCCGCAACCGCTGGGAACAACCCGACCACCAACAACGGCAACATGATGACCGCAACTGCAGTCACCACCGGCAAGGGTGCGGGCCGGTTCCCGGCGGGCGGCGCCCGTTACAGCGGTACGCCGGGCACAGCAAGGTATCCGGGACCATGGGCCTTCGGTGCCACCACAACAACGGGCACTACGCCGTCAGCGGCCTACACCACCAACTGCCACAACAGTGCGACAGCCGGCGGCTCGGCCTGGGTACCGTCCAACCAGCTCTGGAACACCAGGTCCAACTGGTAAGCGAAAAAAAGGCGGGATACTGCTGAGGTATCCCGCCTTTGCCTGATGATCCTGTTATTTTTCAACAGATCCTCTGCCCTCATCGCTTTCCTTGATCTTCGCCGTATTCGGCGATCCGCTCCAGCATGAAATCGACAAATGCCCGGTTGGCGCGGGAGAGATACGCTCCCCGTTTCCAGGCGATGAGCAGATCGATATAAAGCGGCGGATCGAATGAAACCGCCACCAGGTCATTGTCTCCGGCCACCACCACCCGGAGAAAGGTGGAAATGCCTAGCCCGTTTTTCACCAGAGGCTTGACGAGCGAAAAGAGATTTGTCTCGAACACGATCCGGAGCTCTGCTCCCGCGCCCTTCACCATCTCCTGCATAAGCTCGCGCAGGTAATAGCCTTCCTTGAAGAAAAGCAGCGGCTGCTGTATGAACTCGCTGAACGGGACGCCGCTCCGTCCGGCAAAGGGGTGGCCGGGCGGAATGCAGATAACGACCTCCTCCCGCACGAACTGGCGCGTATCAAGGGCGTCCGGAACATTGCGTCCGGCGATGATCCCCATATCCAGCTCTCCCTGGACAATCATCTTCTGTATCCGCCACCCACCTTCGCCATAGACCGACAGGGTAAGCTGCGGATATCGCTGTTTGAAATCGCGGATAATGTCCGGGAAAAAATAGGCGCTCATGGGGGGAATGCCGATCCGCACCTCCCCTTTTTCCAGCCCCCGCAGGTCCGCCATCTCCTGCTCGGCCGTTTTTACGTCCCCTAACAGGCGCAGGGCATGCTCCAGAAAGATCTCCCCCTCTGCCGTCAGTGTGACCCGCTTGTCCTGACGGTTGAGAAGCGGGAGTTCCAATTCATCCTCCAGCCGCCTGACCGCCATGCTGATCGCCGGCTGGGCGATCCGGAGCTGTTCGGCGGCCCGGGTAAAACTCCCCAGCCTGGCCGTTGCCACGAAATACCTGATCTGACGCAGATCCATCCCCTGCCCTGCTCCTGAACCGGGGCAAACCAGTTCATAAATATTATTTATCACCACAATAAAAATTATATAGTTTTTTTATCTTCAAGCAACTGCTACGGTGATTACAACAGGAATGATCAGTGTGCAAGGAGACGGGATGAACATGAAAACGACGTTCAAAGACCATTTTTCCGGCCGAGCCGCCGACTACACCCGCTACCGCCCCGGTTATCCGCCGGCACTGTTTGCCTGGCTCGCCGGGCAGACGGAACACCACGACCTGGCCTGGGACTGCGGCTGCGGCAACGGCCAGGCCGCCATCGAGCTGGTCTCACTCTACAAGCGGGTAGTGGCGACCGATCCCAGTGCCAGCCAGATCGAGAACGCCTTCCCCCACGACCGGATCAGCTATAGCGTTGCCCCGGCCGAAGCGTCCGGTCTGGCCGCTGCCAGTATCGACCTGATAACGGTGGCCCAGGCGCTCCACTGGTTCGACTTCGACCGTTTCTACGCCGAGGTGCGGCGGGTGGCCAGGCCGGGCGGCGTCCTGGCCGCCATCTCCTACGGCGAGGTCAGGGTGGAAGGGGCTCCGGATCGGGTGGTCTCCGGTTTCTACCACGACCTGATCGGCCCGTACTGGCCGCCTGAGCGGCGCTACGTGGACGAACATTACACCACCATTCCGTTCCCCTTTGCCGAGATCGAGGCGCCGTTGTTTGCCATGGAATCGTCGTGGAACCTGGAGCAGCTGACCGGATACCTGAAAACCTGGTCGGCTGTGAAGGAGTACGAGCGTCACAATGGGCATGACCAGCTCGCGTTGATCGCCGAGGAACTGGTCAAGGCATGGGGCGATCCGTACCGGCCGCGCATTATCAGCTGGCCGCTTTCCCTGCGGGTCGGGCGCGTGGAGGGGTAATGCAGCTGGGCTCGGCCATAAGAGAGGGGATACCGGTCACAGAAGGGGTCCGGACCGGCACTGCCGCCTTCCGGCGGATCAATCTGGCCCTGTTCTGCGCCGGATTCGTGACCTTCGTGACCCTGTACGACGTCCAGCCGCTTCTGCCGCTGTTCGCGCAGGAGTTCGGCGTATCGCCGGCAACTGCCAGCCTGCCGCTGTCGATCGCCACCGCCAGCCTGGCGATCGGCATGCTGCTGGCCGGCAGCATCTCCGAGACGCTGGGCCGCCGTACGGTAATCGGGACCGCCCTGGTTCTTACCTCGCTGCTGGCGATGGCTACCTGGCTCTGCCACTCCTTCACCTCGCTGCTGGCGCTCCGTCTGTTCCAGGGGATGGCGCTGGCCGGCGTACCGTCGGTGGCCATGGCTTACCTGGGTGAGGAGATGGATTCCCGTGCCATCGGCAGCGCCATGGGGCTCTACATCAGCGGCAACGCCATGGGCGGCATGACCGGCAGGATCGGTTCGGCGCTGTTGTGCGATTATCTCCCCTGGCACGCGGCTGTCGCCCTGATCGGCGTCGTCAGCCTGGGGCTGAGCCTGGTCTTTATCCGGAGCCTCCCCCCTGCGACGAATTTCCAACGCCGCCCGTTCAGTATTGGATACCTGTTCAGCTCCCTTGCCGGACAGCTGCGCGATCCCGGGCTCCTCTGCCTGTACAGCCTTGCCTTTCTCTGCATGGGCGGGTTCGTATCCATCTATAACTATATCGGCTTTCGCCTGCTGGCCCCTCCCTACAACCTTAGCCAATCCGGCGTCAGCCTGATCTTCCTGGTCTACCTGCTCGGCTCCTTAAGCTCCGGAGTGGTCGGCAGCCTGCTCAACCGTTTCGGCAGACCGCTCATGATCCGCCTGACCCTGGCGACCATGCTGGCCGGAACCCTGATCACCCTGGCCGCGCCGCTACCGGTGATCGTAGCCGGAGTCGGCGTCTTCACCTGCGGCTTTTTCTGCGCCCATGCCATCGCCTCCAGCTGGGTCGGACGCCGGGCAAAGACCGGCAAGGCGCAGGCCTCGTCACTCTACCTGTTCTGTTACTACCTGGGATCGAGTATTTCCGGGACAATAGGCGGAATGTTCTGGCAGCGGCTCGGCTGGCCCGGGGTGGCGGCAATGATCGCCCTGCTGACCCTGGCCGCATTGGGCGTGGCAACCCTGCTGCTGAGGCTTACTGTAACGGATCGGGAGGGGTAGCGCCCCCGGCAGGCCGGGGGAGAGTTTGTTCAGAGATCAACCTGGGTTGGTTATCACGGTAGCGATAGCAATCCGCTATCCGGCCAGAAAGCGCTTCATGATGAAATCGGCCACAACCGCGGCATCGTTCAGGTCCAGTACCGGCACATCCAGCTCCAGCGGCGCATCGCTGGCAACGGCCAGCAGGGTCGGGTCATGCTGCTCCCCCCGGCAGAGGAGCGTGTCGCTCCGTTCGCTGCGATGCACCTCGATCTTAGGCAGGTCGCTCTGCTTGAACCCCTCGGTCAGCACGATATCCACATCCCGGAAATAGGTGGCGATCAGCTCCCTGATCGGCGGCGAGGCCTGGTGCCGCTTAACCAGGGCGAGTTTCTCCGGCGACGAGATCAGCATGGTGTCGGCCCCGGCAGCTGTCAGACGGTAGCTGTCCTTGCCCGGATGATCGATATCGAACCGGTGGGCATCGTGCTTGATGACGCCGACCCGCACCCCCTTCCCCTTCAGTTCGGAGATCACCTTTTCCAGCAAAGTGGTCTTGCCGGTCCCTGACTTGGCCACGAACGAGACCGCCTTCATCACTGCGACTGCTGTCCGGGGCTGGCCGCACTCCTCCGGGTCCCCCTGGATCTTGGCCACGCAGTGGGGCACTGCCTGCCAGACCGCCTCCAGGTTCTCGATCGCGCCTTTCGGGCTTCCGGGCAGGTTGATGATCAGGCTCCGGCCGCGAATTCCGGCCACGGCACGGGAGATCATGGCATGCGGAGTTTTTTGCAGGCTGCTGGCGCGCATCGCCTCGCCGAAGCCGGGAATCACACGCTCCAGCACCGGCAGGGTCGCGTCCGGCGTGACATCGCGGGGCGAGACCCCGGTGCCGCCGCAGGTGAGGATCAGATCAAATTCATCGCTGTCGGCCCAATCGGTCAGCCGGGCCGTGATCAGGGTTGCCTCGTCAGGAATCACCTCGCAACGGGCAGTCGCCACCCCCTGGAGCTTCAGCCATTGCTCCAGCGCCGGGCCACTGGCATCGGCCCGTTCGCCCCGCGCCCCCCGGTCGCTCAGAATCAGCAGTGCCGCTTTCATTATTCCCCCTCCCGGCGGTAGACGCCGCTCTTGCCGCCCTCTTTGTAGAGCAGCGCCACTTCGCCGATGGTTATCCCCTTGTCGCTCCCCTTGCACATGTCGTAGACGGTCAGGGCCGCTATTGACGCCGACACCATCGCCTCCATCTCCACCCCGGTCCGCTCGAAGGCCCGGACAGTGGCAGTCACGACCACCTCGCCGGTCTCCGGCTCGGGCATGAAATCGATGGCAGCATGATGGATCGCCAGAGGGTGTGAGAGCGGGATCAGGTCCGGGGTCTTCTTGGCCGCCGCGATCCCGGCCAGGCGGGCCACGCCAAGAACATCCCCCTTGGCCGTCCGGCCGGCCAGCACAGCCTGCAGGGTTTCCGGCCGCAGCCTGACCACGGCCCTGGCCTGCGCGGTACGCAGGGTCGGCACCTTGGCGCTGACATCGACCATGATCGCCTGCCCCTGTTCGTCAAAATGATTGAAAGACATTCGAACTCCTCTCTAAAAAACGCAATTTTTTCTCAAGGTCAAGGCAGACAAGGATTTGCGCAGAGGCGTACACGAAGTACGTCGCACAAGCAAAGCCGAAGGCTAACGCCGAGATTGGGACAAATCGCTTGCGATTTGGACAGCGGAGGCTGCCCAAAGGGCGAGGCCACCAGGCCGAGTCAAAAAGGTGCGTTATTTATCCTTCGAGCATGGCGGCGTCGCTGCGGAGCAGATGCACATCCACCTCTTCGCCGGCTGCCACCACGGTCCGGTCCTTGGGGAGCACGGCAATGGCGTTCGCCCTGACCATGGTCCGGAGGATGCCGGTGTTCTGGTCGCCGGAGGTGGTCGCCCAGTAACGGCCATCCTCAACCTCGATCCTGACCCGCAGGAAGTGAACCTTGCCCGGCTTTTTGCGCGCCTCTTCCCGCAAGAACGCCTTGACATAGGGCTTGATGACCCGTTGATGCCCCATCATTTTCAGGAGCGCGGGCCGGACAAACTCCTCGAAGGTGATCATGGTCGAGACCGGATTACCAGGGAGGGAAAAGACCGGCGTGCCGTCCTTCACCCCGAAGGCGGTCGGCCCGCCCGGCTTGATATCCACCTTCCAGAAGATCTGCCTTACCCCGAGTTCGGCCAGCACATCCCGGACAAAATCCTTGTCACCGGCAGAGACCCCGGCGGAGGTGATCAGAACGTCGGCCTTAAACCCTTCCAGCATCTTCTCCCGGTGACTCTCCCGGTTGTCGCGGGCAATGCCGATTATCACCGGCTCGGCGCCGGTCTCGCGGATGGCCGCAGCCAGCGACAGGGCATTGCTGTTGATGATCCGCCCCGGTGCCGGCGGCTCGCCCAGCTCGATCAGCTCGTCCCCGGTTGAAATGATGGCAACCCGCGCCTTGCGGTAGACCGGCACCACCGCCTTGCCGAAAGAGGCGAGCATGCTGATCTCCGGCGACTGGATCACTGTCCCGGCGAGCAGAAAGGTGTCGCCGCTGGCAACGTCCTCGCCATGGAACCGGATATGCTGCTGAGGGCGCACCTCCCCCCTGATCCGGACCATCCCGTCCGCCTCTTCGGTCTCCTCTACCGGCACCACGGCATCGCAGTTGAGTGGTATCGGCGCCCCGGTCATGATCCGGACGGCACAGCCGGCCAGGATCGGACCGGTAACGCTCCCCCCTGCCGGAATATAGCCGGTGATCCGGAGTAAGGGCTTCCCTTCCCCGCAATCGGCAACCCGAACAGCAAAACCGTCCATGGCCGAGTTGTCGTAGAGCGGCATGTCCCAGGGGGCAACCATATCCTCGGCCAGGACCCGGCCCAGGCTGGCCAGCAGTTCGACCCGTTCAACCCCCAACGGTGCGGCATGGTCAAGTATGGTTGTTCGCGCCTCTTCGTAACTTGGCATATCTCAAATCCTTGTCAAACAGTTTCAATGTTAGTATTTGCCCCCGTCCCGCCTGGCGGAACGGATCAGGTGAACTGCAGTGGCCTTGAACGAGGCATAGACCCCCTTACCCTCGGCGAGGTTCAGGTTGGCGATCGACTGGCCGGTCAAATATGCCACCAGCGGGAAGCCGCAATCAAGGTGAATCTTGTGAAACATGCCGTTAGGGATCACCCTGCGGATGCCTGCGGCAAAGACATTCCGGGCGCTGGTCTCGCCGGACGGATCGACAATGTCGATGGTAACATTTTCGGGGCGTATGCAGAACAGTGCCGTCTCCCCCGGATCGGCGCTGCCGGCAATCTCCACCTGACGCTCTCCCAGAGTCAGCCGGACCACCCCTCCCCCGCTGCTGATGACCGTACCGGTAAGTACGTTTTCCATGCCGACAAAGGAGGCGACGAATTCGTTGACCGGCCGGCTGATCACCTCTTCCGGCGGACCGCTCTGCACCATCTCGCCACGGTTCATCACCACCATCCGGCTCGACAGCCGGAGCGCCTCCAGCTGGTCGTGGGTAGCCAGCACCGCGGCAGTGCCGGTTTCCCGCAGAATCCGCTCCAGGTCGTCCATCAGGGTCTGGCGGGTGGGAGGGTCCAGGGCCACGAACGGCTCGTCGAGAAAAATCACCTCCGGCCGGATGGCAAATGCGCGCGCCAGGCTGGTCCGCTGCGCCTCGCCACCGGAGAGCTTGCGCGCCGACCGCTCGGCCAGCTGCGTCATGCCGAACAGCTCCAAGGTTGTCATCACCCGCTCTCTGATCTCTGTTTGCGCCATGCCCCGGATTTTCAGGCCGCTGGCCACGTTGCCGAACACCGTCCCGTCGAACAGGAGCGGCTCCTGAAAGACCATCCCCAAGCGCCGGCGATAGGAAAAAACGGCGCTGTCGCTGACGATCTCTTCCCCGCGGCACCGGAAGCTCCCCCTGGTTGCAGGGAGCAACCGGGCCAGGGCCAGCAGCAGCGTGGACTTGCCGGCGCCGTTCGGCCCGATCAGGGAGAGAACCT
This sequence comes from Geobacter sp. OR-1, assembly GCF_000813145.1. Classification (GTDB taxonomy): domain Bacteria; phylum Desulfobacterota; class Desulfuromonadia; order Geobacterales; family DSM-12255; genus Geoanaerobacter. Next base: position 9,293 of record NZ_BAZF01000025.1, read on the forward strand.
CCCGTTCCCGGAGGGAGAAAGAGGGGATGCTGAGCACCCTTGCTCCGCCGCGATGCAGTTCCAGGTCGCTGACTTCCAGGAAAACTTCGCCTCCGGTCATCGCGGCCGCTCCCGCTGCTGGATCCGGGTCAGCAGGTAGTTGATGGCAAAGCAGAGCAGCAGCAGGATCAGGCTGAGGGCAATGGCCAGATCGAAGTTCCCCCGCCCGGTCTCCATGACCGTGGCAGTGGTCAGCACCCGGGTGTACCCCTTGATGTTGCCACCCACCATGATCGAGGCCCCGACCTCGGAAATCACCCCGCCAAAGCCGGCCATCACGCCGGCCAAGAGCGGCAGGCGCGCTTCCCGGACCAGCAGCCGGACCATCTGGCCCCGGGTCGCACCCAGGGCCAGGATCTGCAGCCGGAGGTTAGGGGGAAGATTCTGGATCGAGGCGACCGTGATCCCCATGACGATCGGTGTGGCGATGATTGCCTGGGCAATGACCATGGCAGCAGGAGTGTAGAGAATCTCCGCAAACCCCAGCGGGCCGTTGCGCCAGAAAAAGATACTGACGAACAGGCCGACCACCACCGGCGGCAGAGCCATGCCGGTATTGACCAGGCTGACCAGCAGCCGTTTGCCGGGGAAATCGCTCAACGCCAGGGCTGTGCCGCCGGAGATCCCCAACAGCAGGCTGATCAGGGTGGCGCTCCCCGAGACCTTGAGCGACAGCCAGGTAATCGCCATGACCTCCCGGTCGAGGGAGGCCAGCAGGCTAGCCGCTTTGGCAATGCCTTCAAGGATCAGTTCCATCAGAGCCCCAGCGACTCGGGCTTTTTACCCGCATCAGGGAAAAAGAGCGGCGCGCCGAACTTGTCCACCCCGAATCGGCCAATGATCTCCTGAACCTTCTTCCCTACCATGAAATCGCCAAACGCCTTGGCACCGGCAGCGTTCACCTTGGGCCACTTGGCCCGGTTCACCTCGATCACGTGATAGATATTCAGGAGCTTGGCGTCCCCTTCCACCAGGATCTCCAGGCCGAGCGTCTTTTTCAACGCCAGGTAGGTGGCGCGGTCGGTCAGGGTATACCCCTTCTTCTCGGCAGCCACGTTCAGGGTCTGGCCCATGCCGAGGCCGGTCTGCTGATACCATTTCTGACCGTCAGCAGCTATCCCGGCCCCTTTCCAGAGCCCCTTCTCCTTGGCGTGGGTGCCGGAATTATCGCCGCGCGACAGGAACAGGGAACCGGCCTTGGCAATCTTTTTGAACGCCTCTGCCGAGGATTTGGTACCGCGGATTTTGGCCGGATCAGCAGCAGGGCCGACAATTACGAAGTCGTTATGCATTACCAGCCGGCGGTTGACCCCGGCCCCCTTGTCCATGAACTTCTTCTCCGCGTCAGGGGAGTGGACCAGCAGCACGTCGGCCTCGCCCTTCTCCCCCATGGCCATTGCCTGGCCCGAGCCGACGGCAATGGTCTTGACAAAGTAGCCGCTCTCCTTCTCGAACACCGGGATCAGGACGTCCAGCAGACCGGAGTCCTGGGTGCTGGTGGTAGTGGCGAGGATCAGGGTCTTCGATGCCGCTGCGGCAGAGTCGCAGATACCGGTGACGGCCAGCGTCGCCGCAATCAAGAGAGAGAAAAACAGCCGTTGCCATTGATTCATAATCTGCCTTTCTACGGATAAGATTTATTGAAATCGGTACTCCCCTGAGTAATAAAAAAAGGCCCTTTCCGATGGAAAGGACCCTGGGTACACGGATAAACTCCGGGACAGCAGGTTCTCCTTTCCAAAAGGGAGGCATTGCCGTTTCCGGCAATACCCGTTGGCCAAAACGCCATGAGGTTATTACCTTTTAGGCGAGTAGACTCGGAGAGACATTTCTTTATTAGCAAGTTTCATGCACACAATGCAACAAAAACGTAAAACAGCTCCCCCTAAGGTGCAAGAGGGGTTTGACCTCCTGAAACGCCAACAGTATTTCCCGTAGCGTTTCTCAACACTACCAAATCTCATGTAGATTTTATCTACACTTTTGGCCGTATGAACTTAAATCAATAAAGGCATCAGATTTTCTAGCATGTCCAATCCGGCAACAGTCCGTCATCAGCACATAGTCAGACCGAATCAGCTCTCCGTCAATGTCGTTTCGTGCAACTGCATCAGCCTGAGGTCGATTGACAGCAGCCGGCGGCGAAGCGTTTCCCCCTTGCCGAGCAGCACCTTGCAGGCCTCGGCCACCTCCAGCCCGGCAATCACGGCCGGGGTGAAGGATGGGTTCCCAAGCTGCTGCTCCACCCCTTTTACCGGCTGCCGGCCCTGATACAGGGTCTGCAGAGTCCGGTCACCCGGGAATTGGGTCGTTACCTGGCCATACCACCCGGCGATGGCGCCGTGCACCAGCGGAATATTGAGCGCCTCGCAGACCTCGGCCAGTTCCAGCCGGACCGGGATGCTGTCAAGGCAATCGACTGCCAGCTGCACCCCGGCAAGCAGCTCCGGGCCGTTATCGCTGTTAAACGTTTCCTGCAGCGGCAACAGCGTTACCGCCGGATTTAGGGCAGCCACCCGCTTCTGCGCCGCCGCCACCTTGGCCTGGCCGAGGTTGGCCGGGAGCGAGAACAGCTGCCGGTTGAGATTGTGTTCTTCAAAACAGTCGGGATCGATCACCACCAGCTGACCCACCCCCAGCCGCGCCAGCTCCTCGACGACATACCCGCCCAGGCCGCCGCAGCCGATCACCGCGACCCTGCTCCGCAGCAGGGTCAGTTGATCCTCAATCGAAACGGTCTCGCGATTGCGCTGGTAACGGGCCGGAAGTATTCCCAGACCAAGGGCGGCCTCCTCCACCTGATAACAGGTACAGCCAAACCGTACCATGGCCCGCCGCTGGCGCGTCCAGGGGAGAATCCCTTCCGTTGCCTGCTCGCGCAGGTAGTCGTGCAGCGTTGTCATCTCAGCCGCCGCCGAGAAGGGGAAACAGTGCCAGGGTATCGCCATCGGCCAGCTCCTGATCGAGTTTCACATGCCTGCTGTTGACCATCATTATCCCCAGTTCCTGCTCCGGAATCGCCAGCCCGGTGACAACCTCCCTAACCGTGGTCGCGGCCGGATACGCGCGCTGCTCGATGGTGAATCGCCCCTTCTGAAAACTGGCAAACAGTTTGACGGTTACATTCATATGAAATCCCTGCATTCGACAGTGAGCCGGATCGATTCGATCCGGGCAAGATCCGCATCCTCTCCGAGCGTCTCCGGATCGATCGCCAGGCCATTCAACCGGGCAGAACGGCAACCGCGTCGGAACTCCGGGCCCTGATCCCGGAAGAAGTCGAACAGTTCGGTTCCGGTAAGCAGTATACCACGCTCCAGAAATCCTGGTCCAAGCTCCCCCAGCAACAGGTTGAACAGCTTGACCCGGACTACGGCCTCGGTGCAACCGCCAGTGCCTGTCTCTTCATGATGGGTCATGGCACCGCGCATCGCGGCATAGTAGCCGCCGCGCCGCATGGTTGCCCCGACCAGACCCGGCATTGCCCCGGACAGGGCAATGACCGCATCCGGGCCGACCAGCGCCGTATGAACGTCATCGATGGCCCGGGAATTGAGAAAGATCGTCGTGACCCGCTGGGCGACATACTCCGGGCTGATCCCCCACTGATCGCTCAGGAGCTCGCCGAGCCGGCAACCGACCCGGCAGCCGACCCGCACCCCCTGCTGCAGCAACGGATAGAATGCCGACAGATGGCCGGAAGCCAGCTCCAACTTCAAGTTGCTATAGGAGAGCGCGACCATCTATGTTCTCCGGAATCCATATTTGCGAAAACCGCTTTTGTCCAGAGTTATGCGACGGCCGGATTTATGCCAGGTTGGCCCACCCGCATGGCCCCCCGCGGAGGCGTAGCAGCGCTACGTCGCACAATTTCGCTTGCGAAATTGGACCGCGAAGGCGCCCGAAGGGTGAGGCCTGCGGCCGAAGTCACAAGGAGGGGCCAGAGGACGGGGTCAAAATGGCGTAAAGCCGGCCGTCGCCCTCTGCTACCAGTTGAACAGCTGGTCGATCTCTTCATCCGGCACCGAAAACACCTGATTGTGCGGCGCAATCGGATCGGTGTAGAAGAAGCGCGGCAACCGGTCGTGGTGCTTGGTGAATCCGGCCCGGGTATTGAAATCCCGCTCGGCGGAAAGCACTTTCTTGCCGAGCGCCACCACGTCGTCACCGGTCATCTCGATGCCGTAGAAGGAGCCGAGCATGTCGAGCAGCGCCTGGAAGGTCTCCGGCTGGTCCATGATGGCAAAAGCGATGAACAGGCACATACCGGTGGAGTCGATGGCCGCGGTGGCGATCTGCAGGTTCCGCGACAGTTCCACCTGCCCCTCGGTCTTCAACGGATCGACATCGCCGCCGACCTTGAGGATGTTGGTGGCAATGGCGTAGCCGGCGGTGTGGTCTGCCCCCATGGTGGTGGTGGCATAGGTGACGCCGATCCCCTGGATCGGGCGCGGATCGTAGGCGGGCAACGCCTGTCCCTTGACCACCGGCACCTTCTCGACCCCGAACACCTTGCCGGTGATCTCGGCGCCGCAGCCGAGCACGCGGCCGAGCGGTGTACCCTTGCCAACCTCCTCCATCAGACGGATCGCGCCTTCGCTGTCACCGAACTCGGCCAGACCGGCATCCATGGCCACCCCGATGGTGACCCCCATCTCGATGGTATCGACACCGATGTTATCGTCCATGTAGTCAAGCTTGGCCACGGTATCCAGGTTGTCGATGCCGCAGTGGCCGCCATGGGACCAGACAGTCTCGTACTCGGGCTGCTTGGTGACGTAGTTGCCGTCCTTGTCGTTGAAGATCCCGGAGCACTGGATCACGCAGCCGCGGTGGCAGCCGTGGGTTGCGCTGCCCCCCCGCTTGATCTCCAGCTCTGCCTGCGCCTCGCCGGAAAGCTTGGCGCCACCCTCGAATACCCCCCCCTTGAAGTTGCGGGTCGGATAGCCGCCCGCCTCGTTCAGGACGTTGGTGAGCACATTGGTGCCGTATGCCGGTAGACCTTCGCCGGTGACCGGATGCTTGCGCAGCCCTTCGACAAACTTCCGGTTGGCATCCCGGAATTTTTCCGGATCCTTGGGCGCCCGCATCTTCATGCCGGCGTCATCAAGGATGATCGCCTTGACCCGCTTGGACCCCATGACCGCGCCGACGCCGCCGCGACCGCAGTGCCGGGTCGGGCGCAGTTCCGGGTCGGTGCAGGCGATGGATGCGGCCAGCAACTGGCGCTCGCCGGCCGAGCCGATGGTGATGTACGCCACCTTGTCGCCGTACTGACCGCGAAGCTTTGCCACCAGCGGGTAGTTGTCCATCAGCTTCAGGCTGTTGTCCTTCTCGATCGTGATCCCGTCCTTGTTGACGATGATCTTGTAGAGATCGTCGCCGGCCGGCTTGCCTTCGAGCACGATGGCGGCATAACCGATCCGGGCCAGCACCTGGGCGGCCTGGCCGCCGGCATTGGACTCCTTGATGGTGCCGGTCAGCGGGCTTTTGCACCCTACCGACAACCGGCCGGTCATGGAACCGGTGGTGCCGGAAAGCATCCCCGGCGCAAAGACCAGCTTGTTTTCGGCACCAAGCGGATGAGCCAGCGGATTCACCTCCTTGGCTACAAACAGCGACGTAAGCGCCCTGCCGCCAAGGCCGGTGTACTCACCGACCTCTTCAAAACTGATTTTCGGCCCCCCTTCGGCCCCCAAGTCGATTCTTGCAATCTTGTCCATTACGTTCTCCTCCCCTTTCCCTGAATGATGTGGTTGCTGACCACGTTATTCCTCCTTTCCAAAAGGGAGGCTCTGCCGTTTCCGGCAAAACCCATTGGCCTGCCGCCATGGGATGGTTCCGTTAGGCGATTCAGGCTCGGAGTAAGTTGGATTGTCATGATCCTGCAGGGGCAGGCCCCAGTGCCTGCCCAACGCGCGTTGGCCGCAGCGGCGACCCTAAGCCGAGGCTTCCATCTGCCTGAGCAGTACCACCCGGTACGAGGCGAAGGTCTTCCTGCTCAGGCATCCCCAGAACACCCCGCTGCCATAGGCAAGATGCTCCAGGGCATAGATCGCGATAAAGGCTGGAAACGGCTGGTCCGGCTGCCGCACCGAGTAATCGACCCGGCCCGCGCACGCCAACGCCGCAGCAAACAGCAGCCAGAGCATCGGGAAAAATAAGGCAGCGGCAATGATCATCAGCGAGTAGTAACGAACCAGGTGAAAGCAGAGGTAATAAACCAGGCTCCCCAGCGCCCGCAGCCGGCCGGCAAACAGTTCCGTCAGGCCGACCGGAACATTGCGTCTAACCAGCCGCGCCTTGACAACGGTTACATCAAGCGCCAGCACGCAAAAGGCAAGGAGCAGGCTCCACCCGCCGGTGAACGGCGTTGCCAGGCCGAGTGCCAGCAACAGTGCCAGCAGCGGCGGTATGACCATCCGCTTGCGCCGTTGCGGATGAAGGCGCTGCAGGGTTCCTTCCGAGGTGCCATAGTCAAACCGGCGCGACATGAAAGAGCGCACCGAGCTGCGGTGTTCATGGTAAATCCGGCCGGCCGGGAGATAACCGATAGTCCACCCCTGGTCGCGCAGCCGCCAGGTCAGATCAACATCCTCGCCGACATGCATCTCGTCCCGGAAACCGCCGACAGCGTTGAACAGCCCCCGCCGGACCAGGAGATTGCAGCTCGGCAGATAGAAGGTGTCGTCGCCGCTGCTGCCGGTCCTCTCCCTGCTCCCAAGTGAGAGGCTGGACATAACGCTTTCGTACCTGTCCACGGCCGATTCACGGCACATGCCGTCAACATAACCGCCAACCGCGGCCAGCCGCGGATCGCTGAATGCCGGAATAAGCTCGCTGAGCCACCCCGGCGATGCCGTACAGTCTGAATCTATGAATGCCAGGATCTCACCGGTGGCCGCCCGGGCGCCGACATTGCGTGCCGCTGCCGGCCCTCTGCCGGTCCCGCCCGACGGGACAACCTTTGCTCCGTATAACTGTGCCAATACCGGGCTGAGATCCGTGCTGCCATCATCCACCACGATGACCTGGAGCCGTTCCTTCGGGTATTTGATCCGGTTCAGGGAGGCAAGGCAGCGGGCAAGCTCATCTTCGCGATCCTTTACCGGGATCACGATGCTGACCGCCGGCTGATCCGTCGGTTGTTCACTGCTCTCCCTGAGCCGCTCGACAAACCCTTTCCCGGCCAACTGTTCCAGCACTTCCTGCTCAGCCAGAGAAACCGGCGTTATCGGTCCGTCCAGGCCGCGGGCAACCAGCTCCCGCAGGGAGCGGTTCAGCCGGAGAACACAGAGCGGTGTCCTGCTGACAAGCAGATGCTCGCCACCCCGCTCCGCCAACTCCACATGCGGCGCCAGACTGTACATCATGGGGCTATCCCCTCTTCCTGCAGGACCTGCCAGATTCCTGCGCTAAGCTCATCGGCTGACCCGGTCCGCAGTTTCCCCTCCCTGGCCTTGATCCCGCCGGAAAGCAGCGACAGTATCCGCTCGAAGGTCGGCAGCTGCGCATCCGGGGTAACCACCCGCACCGGATCGAGCCGAGGTACGCCGAATTCGGCCAGCGTCAGATAGGCCCCGGTTGCCCCCACTTCCCAGAACGGCAGCCCCAGGTCGGCCAGGCGCCATTTCTCCACCGGCGCCCTGACTGCGGCGGCAACGGCATCCACGGTCGGATAGCGGGACACTGCAACCTCTTCGAACAGCACGGCGCAGGGAAACGGCGCCGTTACTTCCTGTCGTCCGCCACGGTCTACCTTGCGCAGGGCCGCGACACTGTTTTTATTTAACCGCAGATCCGTGACCGCTGCCAGGCAGGGGATCGCTTCCATTGCCGCAGCCAGGGCCGGTGCCGGGTCGTCGCCGCGGTCCAGAAGGCGGCTGCCGGTAAAGAGCAGTTTCGGAGCCAGGATATGGACAATACGGGCCAGAACCCTGGCATCGGCCACTGCATCGCTCCCGTCGAGCCCGTGGTCCCAGAACCTGATGCAGCGGTCAGCGCCCATGGAGGCAGCAAGGCGCAGCAGGTCGTCAAGTCGTTCCGGCCCGATGGCAAGGGCGGTTACGCTGGCGCCGAGGCTCTCTTTCAGCCGGATCGCCTCTTCCAGGGCCGAAAGATCAGCCGGATTGGCAATCTGCCGCAACCCGCGGTCGCTGATCCCGGCCCCGCGGGTAATGGCCTTGGCAGGCGGGCGCGGGTCGGAGCATTCGCGGAGGAGAACCAGAATATTCAGGTCTTGATATGGCATGGATATATCTCCAGAAAATTATTTACGTCATCCGGAAGGCTACGCCGAAGCCGCCGCGTGGATAACGCCAGCGGGTAAAGGCATTGCGCCGGCAGACCACGTAACAGGTGCCGCATTCCAGGCAGCCGTCGTACACAAAGGTCATCTTCTGCTCTGCCTCGGACCAGGTGTAGCACCGCGCCGGGCAGCAGTTGGTGCAGCCGCGCACGTCGCAGCCGGCACAGACCTTGTCGTCCAGGACGATGTGCGGCTCACGGTCGATGGTAAAGCTGGTAAAATCGAAAATCTCGTCTATGTTCACAGTGCCCTCCAGGCGGTCAGGAGGTCGGAAAAGACATTCTTCAACCCGACCTTTGCCTTTGCCTCCCGCAGTATCAGCTTTGGGATGCTTGTTTTCGGGGTGCCGTCGATCCGGTAGATATGCTCCATCATGCTGCAGACCAGCTCCGGGTATTCGTTGTAGATCCGGTCGATATGGAGCATCTTCGGCGCATTCCTGAACCCTTTCAGGTCCTTCATCACCCAGCTCAGATCGAGCCGATCCTTGTACTGTTTCAACGACTGCCGGGAAAAATCGTTGCGCTCATGGGCTTCGATCGCGGTCTTGGCGGCGAGGATCCCGGAATGCGAGGCGAGGTTGATCCCCTCCAGGTTGACGCCGGTGGCGTTGCATAGCGCCGCTGCGTCGCCGGCCACCATGATGCCGTCGCCGTACAGTTCGGGGATCATGGCGTAGCCGCCTTCGGGGATGACATGGGCCGAATACTCCATCAGCCGCCCGCCATTGAGAAGCTTGGTGAACTGCGGCTGCTCCAGGAAGGCGTTCAGCAGGTCGTATGGGGTCTTGCCGCTGGCGCGCAGACTGCTGATATGGACCACGATCCCCACCGACACCGTGTCGTAGTTGGTGTACAGGAAGCCGCCCCCCCGGACGCCGCCGGTGCAGCCGACATATTCATTGGCAAACCCCTGGTCCCGAACCAGTCCGAACCGGTCGTCGATGACCTCTTTCGGCATGTCGAACAGCGCCTTCACACCGACCGCCATCTGGTCCGGGTTGAAACCGGGGCGACGCAGTCCGGCCTTGAGCGCGGTAAAGGAGAGCACGCCGTCTGCTGCCACCACTATCGGCGCGGACAGCTTACCCTGACGGCCGACAATGGTGACACCGTTGACCCGGCCGTTCTTCAGCACCACATCTTCCACCGTGGAGCGGTTGATGAGTGTTGCGCCCGCGTTGACCGCTTCTTCGGCCAGCCAGCGGTCGAACTTGGGACGAAAGACCGTGTAACCGTTGTACGGGGTCCGATCGAAGCTTGCGGTTTCATGCTGCACATGGAAACTCGCCGCATCGGTCATGAAGGTGGTACCCTTCTTGGCGATATGCCGCTCCAGCGGCGCCCGCTCCCAGAAGTCGGGGAACACCTCCTCGATGGAGGTCATCCGGTGCAGCAGGCCGCCGAACATGTTTTTCTCGCCGGGGAAATTGCCCCGTTCCACCAGCGCCACATCCAGGCCGGCACGGGCCATGGTCAGGGCCGCGGACGAACCTGCCGGACCGGCGCCGACGACTATTGCCTGAAATTCCTTGCTCATGCCGCACCTCCGCAGGCTTGCCGGGCTTTGTCCAGCAGGCGCGGTATTACTTCACGCAGGTCTGCCACGAACCCTTCGTCAGAATTGGGAAAAATCGGGGCCTTGGGATCGCTGTTGACCGCCACTATCCTTTTGGCGTCCTTGATACCACCCACATGGTGCATGGAGCCGGAAATGCCGAGCGCCAGGTAGAGCCGCGGGGTGACGGTGCGGCCGGTCTGACCGACCATCCGCTCGAAACCGGTCCACCCCAAGTCGAAGACCGGCCTGGTAACGCCGAACGAGACATTCAGCAGCTTGCACAACTCCATAAGCTTGCCGAAGGTGGCCGGATCGCACCCCTTGCCGGCGCTGAAGATCACCTCCGCGTCGGTCAGGTCTACGGTTTGGGGATCGGGCGGTATCCGGGAAACGACGGTGGCAACGCTATCGTCCGCCTTCGGAGCAGGTTGCCAGGCAGTCACCTGCGGCGTGCTCGGCTTGATTGACGGGAGCAGCACCTGGCTCAACAAGCGCACCGGCACGGTGATGATCAACGGCCGGCTACCATCCCATACCCGGCTTTCCGCAAGCCGGCCACCCAAGGCCGACCGGGAGAGCTGCAGATTGCCGTTCACCCTGCGGGCCGTGGTCACCTCGGTCAGGAGCGCCGCATCGAGCGCCGCGGCCAGCACCGGCGCCAAAGTAGTGCCCAGATCGTTATGGGGGAGCAACACCAGGGTGGCGCTCCCGGAGGTAATCTGCTGCGCCAGCACCCGCCCGAGACGGGCCGGGGTGTCGAGCAACTTAGTCCCGTTTTCCAGGTGGCTGATTGTCGGTGTACCGTAAGATGCAAAGCCGGCCAGGGTTTCCCCCTCGGGTGGAAGCAGGGTCGCGCCCCCCAGGCCATTTCCGTAAAGACCGCCAGTCGCGAGGCATAGGAGAGAAGCCCCCGGCCGGTCTCTTCCAGCTGACCTTCAGGCAGATCGACAAAAGCGAGGATTTGTCCGCTCGTCCCCATCAGATCTCCCTCCCGATCTTGTGCCCTTCCCAGATTGCCATATCGACCTTGCGCGGGGCCACTGCGTCGCCAACCCGGTACAGCTCCTGCACCTTGCCTTTCAGGCTCTGGTACAGGGCGTCGTCAACCCGCTGGCCCATGGCCAGGACCACGGAATCAAACGGCCCCCACTCGTCCCAGGCATTGGAATAGACGTTGAATCCCTTGATGGTCTTGGCACCTGCTTCGCCCCCTACCTCCATCACCGCGATATCCGGGGTGAAGGTGACCCCTTTCTGCAGCAACCGCTGCCGAGTCAGATAGAGGTCCTGGGTCGGACCGAGCTCGGCGCCGATGAACAGGCTGGCGGTGATCATGTGCACCTTTTTCCCATGTATTGCCAGGTACTCGGCAGTGGCTGTGGCCCGCTGGTGGCCGTCGTAATCGATGAGGCAGACGTTCTGTCCTAGCTCCGCCTGATTGTTCAGCACCTGCCAGACATTGAAGATCGCCGGCCCCTCGGCGCCGGGCACCGGCTGTTCCTTGGGGATACTGCCGGTGGCCACGATCACCACGTCCGGCTTTTCCGCCAGCAGCTGCTCGGCAGTCACCTCGACCCCCAGTTTCACCTTGGCGCCCGCCTTGTCCACCTGGTCTTTTTCGTTCCGGATGATGACGCCGAACTCGTCGCGCCCCGAACCTTTCATGGCGGTCAGCACCTGGCCGCCGAGCGTTTCGTTCCGGTCGAAGAGGGTCACGTCGTGACCCCGCCGGCCGGCCATCTTGGCGGCCCACATGCCGCCCGGCCCGCCGCCGACAACTGCGACCTTTTTCCGTACTGCGGCTTTGGTCAGTGTCCCTTCGCCCCACTCCTTCTCGCGCCCCACTGCCGGGTTCTGCACGCAGCCGAGCAGCTTGTTCATGCCGATCCGGCCGATGCACCCCTGATTGCAGGCGATGCAGTAACGGATATCGTCCATCCGCCCCTCGAACGCCTTCTTGGGCAGGAACGGGTCGCAGATCAGCCCCCGGCACATGCCGATCATGTCGGCCTGGCCGTTGGCCAGCACCTTCTCGGCCATGACCGGGTCGTTGATCCGGCCGGTACAGAAGACCGGCAGCTTGATCTTCTCGCGAATACCCGCAGCAAGCGGGATGGTGTAGCCGAGCGGAGTATGCATCGAGCCTTCCACCAGGTAAAGGTTGTAGAAGGTCGCAATGGAGAGGTCCATGAAATCGATCAGGCCGGAAGCCTCGAAACGGGCGCAGATCTCCTGGACCTGGCCGAGGTCGAGGCCGCCCGGAATCATTTCGTCGGCGCACATCCGGATGCCGATGGTGCAGTCGTTCCCCACCGCTTTGCGCACTGCTGCGATGAACTTGAGCGGCGCCCGCATCCGGTTTTCCAGGCTTCCGCCGTACTCGTCGGTCCGGAAGTTGGTGAGCGGCGACAGGAACTGGCGGGCCAGGCTGGAGTGGCCGAACTGGAGTTCGATACCGTCAAAGCCCCCTTCGCGCACATGGATGGCGCTCTTGGCAAAGTAGCGGGCCACTTCCTCGATATCCTCCGGCTCCATCGCCTTCGGCGTCTCGCGGAACAGGACGTCAGGCATCGGGCTCGGCGCCCAGACCGGCAGCCTCGATATGGAGCCGTCACCCTGCTGACCGTTGTGATTCAGCTGGGCAAAGATCTTGGCGTCGTACTGATGCACATAGTCGGTGATCTTCTTGAAACCGGGGATCACCTCCGGATGGTAGACGTCGATCAGCTTCTCGTAGGACATGTCGGTCGGGTGAACGCTCATCTCTTCGGTAATGATCAGACCGGCCCCGCCTTTGGCGCGCTCGCCCCAGTAGTACATCTGCCGCTCGCTGGGGAGATTGCCGACCGCCAGGTTGGTCAGATGCGGCTGGAAGGAGATCCGGTTCTTCACTTCGACCGTCCCCAGCTTTAGGGGGGAGAACAGATACGGGAACATCATGGTTGTGACTCCTTGAGGATGTTGATGATGCATCGTGTAAGGGCGGTTCGCGAACCGCCCTTACAAAATCACGCGGCCTTGGCCGTCTTATTACTGTCGGCGATCGAGGTCACGCAGCGCTCCAGGCACTCCGGGTCTCCGCCGTTGATGTCGTTTTTCAGATGCCAGGCCACTGCCGGGCAACCGCCGTGGCACTGGTCGAAGCGATTGCACGCTTCGCAGGAATGGATGCGAAGGGAACGAAACGATTCGTAGATCTCAGAATTGTCCCAAATCTCCCGGAAACTCTGTTCGCGCAGCGATCCGGCCTTGAACCGGTCGGTCTGCAGGAATGCGCATGGGTACATGTTGCCGGTGGGGCCGACGCAGCAGGTAAGCTTGGCCGCGCCGCACAGATTCAGGCCCAGCCCCTGTCGCTCCTGGCTGGTCAGGGAGAAGAAGCTGTCGCCGGTACGGACATCGCCGCTCTTGGCGAGCCAGTCGGAAAAGGCCAGCAACTGAGCAGGTGTCGGCCGCAACGTCTCCCAGTTGTCCGCGCCCCGGCCCGAGGGACGGAAGCGGCTGACACGGAGCGATACGCCGAGCGATTGCGCCAGTTCGTGCATGGCCGGTATTTCGTCGGCATTCTGGCCGGTAAGCACGGTATTGATACTGGTCGGGATAATTGAGGCAGCCAGCAGCTTGACCGCAGCGATCGCCTTGTCAAAGACGCCGTGGCCGCGAATGGCGTCGCAGGTCTCTCGCCTGGCGCCGTCCATGCTCACCTGGATCGCCACCAGCCGGCTCGCGGCCAGCCTGGCAACCCGCTCCGCATCGAGCATGGTGCCGTTGGTCGAGATGCAGGTCATGATGCCGCGGCTGTGGCAGGCGGCCAGGATCTCTTCGAAATCGGGGCGCATGAACGGCTCGCCGCCGCCGAAGTTGATCTGGAACACCCGCGACTGATGGAGCTGTTCCACCAGGTCGAGCGCCTCGGCCGTGGTCATCTCCCCCTTGGCCGGTTCCCCGGAGGATGAGAGACAATGGCTGCAGCGAAGGTTACAGGCCAGCGACACTTCCCAGGTCAGGTTTACCGGGGCCGAGAGCCCCTGCTCGACGTATTTATTGCTCACGGAGAAACCCCTTTTCCAGCAGTTGGTTGATAAATTTGCCCAGAGCCTGTTGCTGTCCGGTAGTCAGGCCAGCGGGAAACTCGTCCCGGCCGCGCCGGACCGAGTAGAAATCGGACGGCAGCAGGTTGCCGGTTTCGGCAAAGAGAAGTCTCGGCCCCCTGGAATCGTAAAACAGGAGACCGAACCCCTCTTGCCGGACACGGCAGGCAGGGTGCATCTGAATTCCGGCACCTGCCGCCGCCATCTTAGTAAACCCCGCAGATGCCGTCGATGGCGAGCTCTTCGACCTGAATCTCTTCCAGAATGCGCGGCTCCTCGGTGCAGGTTTCGACTACGTTGTTTTCAGTTTCCATGTTCTTCTCCTTTTCGATAGTTGTGCAGCTCTCTGCCGCACTGTTTGTTTACACGGTATTTTGCAACCCAAGTGCCAAATAATAAAACGCTGATTTATCGTTTAATTACATCACCTTGGCAAATGCATAACGTCCGGGTAATATTTCGACTGTGGCGTTTTTGGACATATTTCCTGAATGGCTAACCTCAACACCAAGGCTCGTTTGAGGAATTTCTCCCCAACGGGTAATTTCACCACATAACAATAAACCCCTGTTCTGCAATTTTGCATACAATGTCCACAACGGAACGAAAGCTGCATTACCATCACATTACGATTGAGATTGAGAACCCCTGAAAGGACTGGCCATGTACGAATCTGACTCCCACTGTTCCTGGTGCGGCGCACCGTTCCAGCAGGCAGCGGCATGGCCGCGCCACTGCCTTGAGTGCGGCAACACGACCTACCGCAACCCGATTCCGGTGGTGGTCGTACTGGTCCCGGTACCGGCAGGGATCGTGGTGATCAGGAGAAACATCGAACCGCGGAAAGGGACATTGACCCTTCCGGGGGGCTACCTGGACTGCGGGGAAACATGGCAGGAGGGTGCACAGCGCGAACTGCTGGAAGAAACCGGGATTGAGGTGAAACCGGAGGAGATAAGACTGTATGATGTCTGCAACGGGCTGGACGATACGCTGGTGATATTCGGACTGGCAACACCGCAACCGGCCGGAACGGTGCAGCCGTTTTCATCGGAAGAAACGACTGAGGTGGCGGTAATAGAGGGGCCGATAGAGCTGGGGTTTACGATGCATACGCAGGTGGTGGCGCGGTATTTCATGGAGCTGGGGAAATATGGCAGGAAGTAATGTGATGTGATGGGTCAACCATCCAGCATCTCGCGCACCTTGCGCAGCAGTTCCAGGGGCTGCACCGGTTTCATGACCAGCTCGGTCCGCTCGTCCAGCAGATCGGAATTAAGGACAAAATCCATGGTGTAGCCGCTGATGAAGAGCACCCTGGCAGCCGGGTCCTGTTGCTGGATCCGCACGCAGGCATCCTTGCCGCTCAGCCGCGGCATGATCATATCCATCAGAACCAGTTTGATGTCACCCCGATGGGCGGCGTACTTCTCCACCGCATCCAGACCGTTGATCGCAGTAAGCACCCGGTAACCGTGGCCGGTCAGGATCTCCTCGACAAGCGCCCGGACATCGGCCTCATCTTCGGCCACCAGAATGGTCTCGGTCCCACCGCGCGGCATTGGCTGGATTGCGACCGGCAGCTCAACATCGGTCGCCAGAGTCGCCAGCGGCAGGTAAAGCTTGAAGGTGGTGCCGATCCCGGGCTCGCTGTAGATGTTGACGAATCCCTTGTGCTGCTTGAGTATTCCGTAAACGATCGCCATGCCGAGCCCGGTCCCCTTCCCCGGCTCCTTGGTGGTAAAAAACGGTTCGAAGATCTTTTGCCGGGTCTTTTCGTCCATACCAACACCGGTGTCAGATACGGCAATGCAGGCGTAACGGCCGGGAGCGGCCCAATTGATTGAGCGCAGCAGCGCTGCATCAACCTCCTGCATCCCGGTCTCGATGGTGAGCACGCCCCCTTTGGGCATGGCGTCGCGGGCATTGGTGGCCAGGTTTAGCAGCACCTGCTCGATCTGGCCGCTGTCAACGTCGACCAGCAGGTCATGCGGTGTAAAGATTGTTCTGAGCTGGATATCCTCGCCGATGATCCGGCCGACGAACTCCTGGATATGCTGCACGATCTCCTTGACGTTGGCGATCCGGGTCTTCATCACCTGCTTGCGGCTGAACGTGAGCAGGTTGCCGGTCAGCTGGGCCGCCTTCTCAGACGCACTCGCAATCTTGCGCACGCTTTCCAGTTGCGGCGGCGCAAGCCCCTCCCCCCGTTGCAGCACATCGGCATACCCCATGATCACCATCAGGATATTGTTGAAGTCATGGGCAATACCCCCGGCGAGCCGGCCGATCGCCTCCATTTTCTGCGATTGCAGCAGTTGCCCTTCCAGCTGCTTCCGCTCGGTAATGTCTTCGGATATCCCGAGCAGGTACTGGGCCACTCCGGAATCGTCGAACAGCGGGATCTTCTTGGTGTACAGGATCAGGTCGTTGCCACGGCTGGTTTTTACGGTTTCTTCCCGGATTTCGACGAGTTTCCCCCGGGCCAGCACCTCGCGGTCCCGTTGCACGAAGGCTGCGGCCTGCTCGGCAGGAAAGATATCGAAATCGTTACGACCGAGCACCCCGTCACGCTTATAACCGAGCAACTCCTCGGCCGCCTTGTTGAAGATCACATACCTCAGCTCCTTCGCCTCCTTGGCGAACACTATGGCGGGGATATTGTCGACGATGTTCTTGAGAAAGCGCTCGCTCTGGTCCAGCTCGGCTAAGCGCTCTTGCAGTTCGGGGTAGTAGGTCTTGCGGAGGGAATATTCGCCGAGACCGGCCAGTTTCTGCTGCAGGGCATCCTGCTCGTCCGCTGCATCAGAGCGATTCTTCATAGACAACCTCAATGTCTCGGCGCGACGCCTTGCGCGGATTGGTCGCCATGCACGGGTCTTTCAGCGCATGATCGCTGAAGAATATGACATCGTCGCGCCCGACCCCCAAACCCTTCAGGGTCCTGACAATGCCGGCCGCGGCCTTGAGCTTCCGGACATGCAGCAACAGGGCGCGCTTCCGCTCAGCTGACACCATGCCGCGCAGATCCAGCCCCATCGCCTCGGCGATATGGTCGAAACGTTCCGGAACCGCAGAGAAATTGAACTCAATCACATGGTCGAGCAGGATCGCGTTGCATTCGCCGTGGGCAATGTCCAGAGCCCCACCCAGGCTGTGGGCCATGGCGTGGTTCGCACCGAGAATGGCGTTGGAAAAGGCCAGGCCGGCCTGCAGGCTCCCCTGCATCACCTTGGTGCGCAGGCCGAGGTCGTCAGCGGCAGTAATGGACGGCAGCAGGCTGGCGGAAAGGAGGCGGAGGGCTTCGAGGGCATGCAGATCGGTCATGGTGGACCGGGCGGTCGAGACATACGCCTCGATGGCGTGGGTCATGGCATCGAGGCCGGTGCAAGCCGCAAGATAGGGGTTCATGGAGGTCAGGGTCTCGGGGTCGATCAACGCCAGGTCCGGCACCACCGATTTGCTGATGATCGCGAACTTGAGCCGTTCCTGCGGGCTGCTGATGATGGCGAACTGGGAAACGTCCGCAGACGTGCCGCCGGTGGTCGGCACGCAGATCAGCGGCGGCATCGCGGCCCGCACCAGATCCACACCCTCGAACTCCCGGATATGCCGGTGATTCGAGCTGACGATACCGATCCCCTTGGCGCAGTCGATCGGACTGCCGCCGCCCACGGCGATCAGGGCGTTGCACCGCTCCGCCTGGAAAAACGCCACCCCGGCCATCACCTCTTCGACCTTGGGATTGGGGGTCACCCCGGTATAGAGCGCATACCCCACCCCGGCCTCTTCCAGGCTGGCAATTACTTCTGCGGTCCACCCGGCGGCCACCACACCCGGATCGGATACCACCAGCACCTTCCGGCCCCCGAGGTTCTTGGCATAGCGGCCGGCAAGGTGCCGCGAGCCGACGCCGAAGATGAATTCGGGAGCAACGAATTTCCGCAGTTCAAATACTTGGGCCATGTTGTCATCACCTTCCGTTACCGTGCCGGCCATACATCGGCAAAACAGAGTTTATTAATCTGTATTCACCGTAATTTTAAAACCTTCGTTGATCTTGATCAGCAACAGCAATAACACCATTTTAGTATACCGGATATTTGCTTTCATGACAACGTTACCAAGCAATTTACTCGGCAAATATTCATTCCCTCCTTCCCGGCGGAGCGCACGTCCATGCGGCCATGCTGGACAAAACAGGCATAGAGCGCTTATCATGGCCCCATGCCGCCAACCGTCGAATCGACCCGGAAAATCGGGCTCAACAGCAACATCGCCAAGCTGTACGCCTTCTCCTTCCTGCAGATGACCCTCTTCCCGATGGCGATCATCACCCTGTTCTGGAAGGACCGGATCGGCCTGTCGCTCACGCAGATCCTGCTGCTGCAGGGCATCCTTTCCGTGGTCATGGCGGTAATGGAATACCCATCCGGCTATGTCAGCGACCGGATCGGCTACCGGGCCGCCCTTACCATCGCCACGGTTACCGGAGTGATCGGCTGGGGGGTCTATGCCGTTGCCGGCAGCTTTTCCCATGTGCTGGCCGCCGAAATGCTGCTCGGCATCTCCCTCTCCTTTATCAGCGGCTCGGACAGCGCGCTCCTCTACGAGACCCTCAAATCCTCCGGCCGCGAGCAGGAATACGCCCGCCTCCAGGGAGGAATGAGCGGCTTCGGCCAGGCCGGCGAAGCCCTGGGAGCACTCTTTGCCGGAGCGCTCTACGCAGCAGCGCCGCTCCTGCCGTTCATCCTGCAGGTGGGTGTCTGGCTGCTCGCCTTGCTGCTCACTCGCACCCTGGTCGAACCGGCCCGCGAACCGCACCGGCCGGCCAGCCATCTGGCCGAGGCCTGGCACACGGCGCGTTACGCCTTTCTCGACAACCCGCGGCTGCGGGCCACCATCCTGCTCAACACCGTGCTCGGCATTGCCTCGTTTTATCCGGTCTGGCTGATCCAGCCCTACATGCAGCATGCCGGGGTGCCGCTCGGCTGGTTCGGCCCGATCTGGACCGGCGCCAACCTGACCGTGGCAGTCTGCGCCCTGGCGAGCCACCGGGTGCGAAGCTGGCTGGGGGAACGGGCAATGGTGCTGCTCTTTCTAGCGCTCATCTGGCTGGGGTACTGCGGATTGGGACTCAGCGGGGGGATCTGGGGGTTCCTCTGCTATTACCTGCTCACCTGCATGCGGGGGCTGCGGGGACCGATGCTGCTCGACCATGCGCAGCAGGAGAGCCCGTCAACCCACCGGGCCGGGCTGCTGTCGCTGCAGTCGCTCTGCTTCCGGCTGCTCTTCGTCTGCACCGGCCCGCTCATCGGCCGGTTGGCCGACAGTGTCGGCGTGCAACAGACCTTCCAGCTTCTCGGTTATGCTTTCCTGGTGGTGCTGCCGCCGCTCGCCTGGCTGTTCCTGCGGCAGCAGCGGCCTAAAACTGCGGGGTAATTATTTGGCGTGGCATTCAAAACAAAGCATGCTGCCATTCATGGATGCTGACAGTTGGTTCTTTTCTTTGTTTTGAAGATCGTGGCAGGAGAGGCATCCAAGTCTGCCATCAACAAACTTTATGGACGCCCTGATGTTATGGATGTTGCGATAACCGTTTTTAGTATAGGAGATGTTGTTATAATCCGCGCCGATCGGGTGACTGCCGCTGATGGTGGAATTTTCTCCGTGGGAGCGTTTCACGTCCCCACCAGGGCCCAGAGTACCATCGTGGCACGCCATGCACCCAGCCGAAATTTCATCAGGCAAGTTATCCCGCTTCTCAAAACTGATCCCCATAACCTTTTGCGTCAGGCTATTCACTTTCATCGAAAAGTTGATTCTCTCGTCGTCATCGGCATCGAGAATCTTGCTGTATTCACAAACTGCCATGGCGTTAGCCGCGCTGGCAAGGACGATTATAAAGGTTATTAGTGTTTTCATGGGTTGCACCTCTTGCCGGTATAAAGAGCACGAGTCATACCATTTTCAACCGGTTGAAATTACTAGTTGGCACCGGGCCGACTGTTCAATAAAAGAACAATATCGCCGGCAATTGATGTTTAACTTTCGTGTTTGGATTTATTCATGTGCTGCTGACGGGATATAGACACTTCAGCGCGCAGGATGACTCAAGGCAGGGAACTGTGCGATATACCGGGATTAAGGGTTACCCATGTTAATCATTTCAATCGTTGTCAGCACTGACTTATTCGAGACGCGCGGGGCGTTCACCATATTCCAGGCCACGTACTGCTCAGCATAGGTACTCTCAGCAGACATGCCATCCACGGGAACGATTACCTGCATTCCTTAAGGATCTTCTCCAGATCTGTCCCGAGGAATTTATCCGGTCCCGATGTCACAACTGGCTCATTCCCGACAGGCGCCAACTCCTTGGCAATGTCGCCAACAGTCGCACCGGCAGAGATGCTGTACACCACGAAAAGCCCCTTGGCGCGTCCCTTTGTAAGAACTGTTTGCATCTTGGGAATGGAAGCAATGCAACGGGGACGTTTATCGGCATTACAGGTCTGTTTGTTAAAATCGAGCAGCAGGAGCGCCGTCACTTTCGGGTCTATTGTCACAGATTTTAATTCCGGCGCCGGCGGCGCCTTCACTGCGTTCCATTCTTCAACAATATTCTGTGCTGACGCAGGATAGCAACACAGAACCCACGCACAACAGCAGCAGATAAAAAGTGCGCCGTGCCGGCAAACAGTATTTTGTATCCTCTTCATTATCCGCTCCTTCTGCCGTCTCGCATCATCTCCACTATCGATCCAACTGTATTTTCCCTAATATTTTCACATTTGACAATTTTCCGGGAAAAATAAGTTATTTCAAGAGCATAACTCTTTCATGGCGCTTTCAGTACGGACTCCGTACCGGCTAACCCTATTAACGCGCTTTATTTCAGGTTGTTAATGGTTTTCTTAGCGTCATGGGCCGGCACTACGGCAAAGAAGGGGAGTGTTTTGTCTGCTGAAGCGATTTGTGCCGAAGCCTTATCGATATTAATGCCCACGGATACCGGGGCATTGCCGGAATTGGATGCCGTTATGTCATAAGCCGAGCTACCCGTGTCCAGTAGCAGGCTTGCAGCAGACGCAGACTTTTTCTCACTCACCGTAAAGTCGTAACCATTTTTCTTATTGCTATCGGCCTTCTCTGTCCTCTGTTGACTCACAGCAGGTGGTTCGGTTTTCGCCCCCAACGCCTCCACTGTCTGCGCCGATTCCCGGACCCGTTCGGCAATGAGGTTCATGACCGTGACGGTCTGCTGAACCACTGCCGATCCGGTCAGGGCCGAGACATTCGCCTGTTCCGAGCTCTGCGCCGCCATGGTGCAGTTATTGGCGACCTCGTTTGAGGTGACGGCCATCTGCTCGCTCGCCACGGCAATGGTCCCGGCCTGGTTCGCCACGTCGCCGGCATTGCCGGCCATCATCTCGTAGGCGGAACTGAGCATCCCGGAGGTAGACGAGACCTGGGTGGTGGTCTGGACCAGGCGGAGAACTATGTTGTGGAATTTCTCCATAAAGGCGTTGAACGCCCGGCACATGTCGCCGACCTCATTTTTGTCCGCATAGCCGATCCGTTGGGTCAGATCGCCGGTGGCTTCGGAGGAGACCAGGATATCGTGCATCAGGTTCAGGGGGACAAAGAGCCGACGGATCAAAAACCAGGTGATGCCTGCCGCGGTTGCCAGAAAGAGGAGCGCCAGGGAAGGGATCAGGATCAGCAGGCGGTGGTAGGAGTCGAGATACTCGCTTTTCTTCACGGCCACGGCAAAGGCGCCGACCGTCTCGCCGCGCGAGTTTTTCAGCGGATCGTAAGCGGCGTAATACGGGACCCCGAGCACCTCGACCTCGCCGCGATACGGCTTGCCGTTGACAATCACCGCCTCATAGGCCGGCCCCTTAAGCTTGGTACCGAGGGCGCGGCTGCCGTCCTCTTTTACCACCGAGGTGGCGATCCGCGTCTCTTCCATGAAGATCGAGGAGACGCCGCCGCACAGCTCTTTCAGCCGGTCCGGCAGGTAATTGTCGCCATTGACCGTGTAGCTGCCGACCATGAGCCGTCCACCCTCGATCCGGACATCCATCCCCTTCTGATACAGCAGTTCCCAGAATGTCTTGAGCCTCGCCTCCTGGGAGGCGACCGCCTTTTCCTCAAGGCTCCGCTTGAAGGTGTACAGGCACAACCCGGTGATACTCGCCAGCGTTACCGCAATAATGATCACATTCACCGCGATCAGTTTGGTCCTGATATTCATCTGCTACCCCCTGACATCGTTGTCTGTAACTGCTGACGGCTGTTGTTGGGCGGATTCACACACCCTTAATGAATCGAACGCCGTTTTCATTAGTTTCGGTGGGGGCCAGCGTCTCTACATGCGTAATTTACTCGGATTCATGCGTAAATTACGGTGTCATGACCAGCCGGAACCGGGGCGCAACAATTTCTGCAAAGGTGAAGCGATGCGGGATTGGCAAGGGAGTTTTCAGGAGTGAAGCAGGGGGAAAGGTTCTAAAGAGTGGCCAGCCCGGTGCGCAGGGCGAACCTGATCAGGTCGGCGCTGCTCTTCAGCCGGAGTTTTTTCAGGCATTGCCGGCGAAAGGTATCGACGGTCTTGTTGGAGATGCCGAGCTGGAAGGCGATACCCTTGGAGCTGAGCCCTTCGGCCAGGAGTTGCAGAACCTCCCGCTCGCGCAGGGTGAGCTGCGGAAGGGGCTCAGGAGCTGCGGGACGGATGCCGGAGCTGACCAGGAGATCCGATACCCTGGGGCCGAGATAGGTGCCGCGGCCGTTGACGGTGCGTATCCCCTCGGCCAGGCAGTGACAGTCCGCCTCCTTCAGGAGATACCCCCGGGCGCCGGAGTCAAAGGCGGCCATGATCGTTTCCCGGTCGGAGTTGTCGGTCAGGACCAGCACCCTGCAGGGGAGCCCTTCGGCAACCGCCCGCCTGGTCGCGTCCAGACCGCTGAGCAGGATGAGCCTGATCTCGGTGACAATGACGTCCGGGGCCTGCTGCCGGGCCTGATCGAGCAGCGCTTCACCGTCGGCCGTATCGGCAACCACCTCGATATCCTGCTCCCGTTCGAGGAGCGACCGCACCCCCTGGCGGACTATTGTCTGGCGATCCGCGATCAGGACCTTGATCCGCGGGACTGTCCCAATATGTCTTGCTGTCATGACTGCCGCAACCATTCGTCCGTTCCGGGGTCTCTATCGGTCCGGCGCTGCCGATACCCGGTCCCCAGGGCATCGGCGGCCAGGATCGCGGCCTCGACCATGTCCGCAGTGACCGGGAACCAGGTGGAGTGAATAGTCTCTCCTTCGGCAACACTGGCTTTCGCCACCTGCCGGATATCTTCTATTGTCGGCGCCGTCAGCTCCAGGTCCGCCAGGCAGATCGGCAGGCCGACTGAATGACAGAACCCCAGCAGTTCGGCAATGGCCTCCGGCGGCCGTCCTTCCAGCACCAGCTGCACCAGCACCCCGAAAGCCACCTTTTCGCCATGAAGCTTTGCCCTGGTCGCGGCCAGGGTCGTCAGACCGTTGTGAATCGAGTGCCCGCCGGCATGGCCGCCGTTTTCCGAACTTAGCCCGCTCAGCAGCGTATTTGCCTCCACGATCGCCTCCAGCGCCGGGGTGACTGACTGTTGCTCCACTGCCAGCTTGGCGGCCACACCCCACTCCAGCAACGTTTCGTAGCAGATCCGCGCAAGGGCGCGGGTTGCCAGGGTCTGGCTGCCGCCGCCGGTCAGCTGATTGGGGGCATTGCTGCGGGCACAGCTGTCCGACTCCCAGTACGTGGCAAGGGCATCCCCCATACCGGCCACCAGGAACCGTACCGGCGCCCTGGCGATCAGTTCGGTATCCACCAGGATGCAGTCCGGGTTGCGGCGCAGCAGCAGGTAGCGCTCGAAAGAGCCGTCGTCGCAATAGATCACTGCCAGCGCCGAACAAGGGGCATCGGTGGCAACCGTTGTGGGCACCACGATGACCGGCGCCTGCAGTTCATGGGCAACGGCCTTGCCGGCATCGATGGCCGCACCGCCACCCACTGCTATGATCAGGTCGGCCCCGTGGGTCTTGGCAACTGCCACCAGCCGGTCGATTTCCGGCCGGGAAGAGGTGCCGCCGAAATATTCCTGGTGGCTGGGGATGGCTTCCACTGCCAGGCTCGGCTGAATCGCCCCGGCGCAGAGCGACAGGGCGGTCTTTCCGCCGACCAGCAATGCGCACCGCCCCAGGCGGCCCGCGTGGCCGCCGATTTCGCGCACTGCCCCGGCCCCTTGCACGTAACGTCCCGGCGAACAGAACAATCGGCTCATAAGTTACCTCCTCACCCCCCGGAAGGTCTTACCCGACGTGAGGCTTGCCGACCTCACCAAGGTCGAGTGCTCCGTGACCACCTTCAACATTGGGGGCATCGCTGCCAAGATGGGCGGCGCAGACATATTGGACGCTGTTTGCCTGTGCGCCGCAGTGGCGGCAGGTAACGGTCGGATTGTCGGAGACGCTTTTCAGACACTCTTCCTCTCCGTGCGTTTTGAGATAACAGATATGCATGTTATGTGATTCGCAAGTACAGTTCATTATTCCTCCAGAGATTGGGTTGATGCCCGGTCAGGACGCGGCAGAGTCAGAGATTGCTTATTCGTGGCGGACCGGCAGCGTTACCGTGAACTGCGACCCCTCGCCAAGCCGGCTTTCCACTTCGATCTCGCCGCCATGGCGCTTGACGATGTCGTAGGAAAGGGCCAGGCCGAGTCCGACCCCCTTCCCCACCTCCTTGGTGGTGAAAAACGGGTCCCAGATCCGGTCGATCATATCCTGGCCGATGCCGCAACCGGTGTCGCTGATCTTGATGACGATCATGGCTCCGTCATGCAACCCGGTCTGGATAGTTACCCGCCCTTTACCGGTAATCGCCTGATGGGCATTGACCAGCAGGTTCATGCAGACCTGGCGCAGGCCGGACGGATCACCCATGACCCGCGGCAACCCCTCATGCAGCTCCCTGACCACCTCGATCTGGCGGTAGGCCGACTGGTGCCGCAGCAGCTCCAGGATCTCCAGGAGGATCACGTTCACCTCCACCTGGGCAAAAGAGCCGTCCGACTTTCTGCCGAAGCTGAGCAGGTTCTCGATGATCCCTTTGCAGCGGTACGACTCCCGGACAATGACCTCCAGGTAATGGGGAAAAACATCCAGCCGGCAGTCGGTCTTCAGGGCCGGTTCATCCCGGAAGCGGCGCAATAGCGCCTCGGCGCATCCGGCAACCGAGGTGAGCGGGTTGTTGATCTCGTGGGCAATGCCGGTGGCGAGCACCCCGATGCTGGACATCTTCTCGGTCTGGATCAGGTGCATCTCCTGGAGCCTTTTCCTGGAAACGTCCCGGAAAAAGACCAGGGCACGGTTTCTTTCCCCCAATGCGTCCCGGATCGGGGTGGCGGTGATATCCACGTACTGGGTCCGCTGGCCGTCCCGCACCGAGACATGGGAGGTCTCCACCCGCTCTCCTCGCAACGCCCTTTCCACCGGGCAATCGCCCGGAAGAATAGCTGTTTCGGGATGGAACAGCTCCTGGCAGGAGCTCCCCGGTCTGATCTCCTGCGGATAGAGTTGCGGGCCGGTCAGGTTATGGTGCTGCACCCGGCCGTCTTGGTCATAGACCGTGATGCCGTCGCTGATGGAGTCGAAGATCGCCTGCAGCTCGTTGGTCTTGTTGCTCAGCTCGACCTCGGCCTGCTTGCGATCGGAAATGTCCTGGGTTGTGCCATAGAGCTTGACCACCCTGCCGGCGGAGTTCACCTGCGGCTCGACAATGGTATAGACCCAGCGCGAGCTGCCGTCGCTGAACTGGAGGCGATGCTCGATCTCGTAGCTCTTGCCGTGCTCGGTACCCAACCGGAGCTGTTCCATGACCAGATCATGGTCATCCGGATGCACCACCCCGGCAAACGCCTCCTGGGTGGTCTCTTCCCGTGTGAGCCGCATGATCCGCAGCAGTTCATCCGAGGCTTTGACATTGCCGGTGACCGGGTCGAAACTCCACGATCCCACATGGGTCATGGACTGGGCCTTGGCCAGGTTGTATTCGCTCTCGGACAGGGCGCTCTCGGCCATCTTCTTCTCGGTGATGTCCACCAGGACCGCCAGGCACTCCTCGCCCGAGGCGGTGACCATCGCCTCGATCCTTACATAGAGCGGGGCCGATTCATCGGACGATAACCGCAACCGGCAGGTCTCCTTACCGCCTCCGGAAAAGACCTTCTGCAGGAACTTGCCGAACAGGAACAGGTCCTCGTCGGCAACATACTGCTCGAACCGCCGGTTGATCAACTGCTCCGGCTCCACGCCGAGCAGCCTGACACCGAACAGGTTGACCGACTGGATCACTCCCTTCATGTCAAAGGTGAAATACCCCACCGGCGCAAAATCGTACAGCAACGCATACTTGTTGCGCGACGCCTCCAGCTCTTCGCGGGAGCGGCGCAGTTCTTCGATCTTGGTCTCAAGTTCGGCCTGGTATGCCTTGAATTCATGCAGCTGGTTCAACGTCATTTCCTCGCTTGCTGTCCGGTGCGGCGAACTAACCGCACGGAACACTACCGCCTTTTATGGTAAGGAGTCCCGTACCGGTCGCGCCATTCCTTGCTGCTCGGGCTGAACTGGGTGCAGTTGGGGCTGTCGACAGCCTTTGGCCGGTTGTAGTAGTTCAGCTCCTTGGCGGGTTCCTCGACCCTCGGTTCATGGCGATCTCTTTTCCAGGCCCGGCTGTCGTTATGGTCGAACAGGGTATGGAAAAGGTCTTCCACCAGCCGGCTCAATTCGTCCACGTCCCGGGCCGTTTCCACCCGGTCGCAGTACGATCCGTACAGATCGAGCAGGCAGTCACCGCGCTGCCAGATGTCGCGCTCCTCCGGAGTGAGCCAGAGCATGTAGCCGGCCTTCTCGCGGATCTCCTCCAGCGCCCAGTCATTGGCCTCGTTGTAATTGTTGCGGCCGTCACCGATGATGATGATAGCCGGCTTTCCCCGCATGTTCTCCAGATGCCTCTCCTTGAAACTCGCAAAGACAGCGCCGTAATCGCTGTTGTCATCTAGGTTGATGATGTCGCCCTTATCAATGGTCTCCAGCAGGCAGTTCACCGGCATGTTCCGGAGCATCGGCGTGATCTCTGCCAGCTCCTTGTTGAAGATGAAACTCCGGACATGCATCAGCCGGTTCTGCAGCGTGTGGAGCAGGAGGAGCATGAAGCGGGTGGCGTGGCTCACCGAATAGCTGACATCGCACAGAACCACGAGCCGCGGCTTCTCCTTCCGCTTGCGCCGCAGCGAGAGCAGGAACGGGACCATGCCGTGCCGGTAGTTTTTCTGGATCGTCTTGATGACATGGAGCTTGCCGCGGTTCTCCATCTCTTTCATCCGCTGCACATCCTTGCGGATCCGCACCAGCATACGGGAGACAACCTCCTGCATGTCCGCCAGCTCTTCCGGGGTAAATGGGACCACCCTGCTTTTGTTCACACCCTGATGGAAGGCAACGGTCGGAGGGCTCTGCATGTAGTAGTCGGCCGGCTCCGGGGCATTCATCTTCCCCCGATAGCCGTCCAGCTGCACCATGATCTCGGCGCCGGCAGCATCGTCGTCGCTCTCTTCCAGCCCCAGCAGGTTTTCCAGATCCTCAGCAGTGAGATCCTCATCGATGATCTGCAGCGGGTCGTCCTTTTCCCTGGTCCGATGCTCGTCGGCCTTCAACTGCTCACCTTCAACGATATGGATCATGGCGCTCAGGAACTCCGCGGGATCGAGGTCCCCCGGGTTGCTCTGGTTGCTGCTGAAGAACCAGTCAAAGACCTCTTCGAATGCCGGGATATCATTGACGTTCTTCACCAGGGTCAGCCGCAGGAGCGCTTTTACCGAACTCCGCCCCGACAGCCCGCCGATGGCCAGGGCCTGCACGGCATCCAGGCTTTCGCCCGGCGACACCCTGACCCCGCGCTCCCGCAGGGCGGTGACAAATCTGGTGATGATCCGTTCCATGGTTATCCCATCATCTGCACTGCCAGCTCCGTTACCTGCTTGAGGTCTGCCTGGTGTTTGGCGATCACTCCAACCGTGTTGGCCACCACTGCCGGGGTCAGCTGCTTGGTATGCAGGATGGAAAGCACCTGGGCCCAGTCCAGGGTCTCGGAAACGCTGGGGGGCTTGCGCAGGTTGAGCTCGCGCACCCGGCGGAGGAATTCGACCATCTGCCGGCTAAGACCTTCGCACAGCTCCGGGAACTTGGTCCGGACAATGGCCACCTCCCGGTCAAACTCGGGATAGCCGATATAGAGGTAGAGACAACGCCGCCTCAGGGCGTCGGATATCATCCTGGTGCCGTTGCTGGTAAGGATTGCCAGCGGTTTGTGCTGCGCCGCAATAACACCCAGCTCCGGAACCGAAACCTGGAAATCGCTCAGACACTCCAGCAGCAGCGCCTCGAACTCGTCTCCGGAACGGTCGATCTCGTCTATCAGCAGCAGCGACCTTTTTGGCGACAGAAAACTGCGCAGGATCGGTCGCTGTACCAGAAAATTTTGGGAAAAGAAGAGGCTTTCCTCTGCCGAGAGCCTCTCGACCGCGGCTCGGAGATCGGTCGATTCGGAGAGGTAGCTGTCGAGCTGGGTCCGGAGCAGCTGGGTGTAGAGCAGCTGCTTGCCGTATTCCCAGTCGTAGAGCGCCTTCCCCTCGTCGATCCCTTCGTAGCACTGCAGCCGGACCATGGGAAAATCGAGCACTGTTGACAAGGTCTTGGCCAGGCCGGTTTTGCCAACCCCCGGCGGTCCTTCGATCAGGATCGGCTTCTCCATCCGGAGAGCCAGGAAGACCGCGGTGGCAATGGTCTCATCCGCAATGTAGCCGCCGCTCCGGAGAAGTTCCTTTACCTGCTGTTCAGTAATCATGGTCGGCCCCTGAATTTTGTGGCTGTTATAAAAAAAATGCCGCTGGAGTCCTGGAGTTCGCTCCGGCTGCCAGCGGCCCAATGAAGGAGTATATGGCTGAACGGCAAGGTCGTCACCTGCCGGAAATGCCAGGTGCTCGCACGGTTTGGAATCAGTTGCCGATTCAATGGTTGCCCGGGAACTGGAAATCGTTTGCACCTGACCGGGAAATACGCGGGGTTCGGGAACCGAACCCCGCGCATGGGATTTACATGCAGCCTTTGAATACCGCACGCATTTCGTTGAAACCGACATCCTTCGGGTTCCCTTCGGAGCAGATATCGGCGGCGGCGAATTTGGACAGGCCGTCGAGGTCTTTTTCCTGCAGACCGAGGTCAGCAAAGCGCTGGGTGATGAACAGTTCGTCTTTGAGTTCCTGGATAGCGTCGATGAACTTCTCACCGGCTTTGTAGTCGGACAGCCCGGCAACATCGATATCGGCTGCTTTAGCCATCATCTTGAAGCGCTCGGGGCAGGCCGGCAGGTTGAAGCGACATACGTCTACGAGGGCGATGGCGTTGCAGAGACCGTGCGGCGCATCGTAGAGACCGCCCATGGCGTGAGCCATGGAGTGAACGATACCGAGGCCGGCGCTGTTGAAGCTGTAGGCAGCGGCCATTTCAGCCCAGACCATCTGCTCGACTGCCCGGTCGTTGTTACGGTTGGCAGCGGACTGACGCAGGTTCTGGAAGATTTCGGTAATTGCCCAGAGGCCCGGGCCGTAAGCGGACTGCACGCAGAGACGGGAAGCGATCGCTTCAACGGCGTGGGTCAGAGCGTCCATGCCGGTGTAGGCAACCAGTTCCTGGGTCATGCACTGGTGAATCAACGGGTCGTTGACCGACTTGCTCGGGGTGCAGTTCGGATCGAA
Organism: Geobacter sp. OR-1; assembly: GCF_000813145.1. Lineage (GTDB taxonomy): Bacteria > Desulfobacterota > Desulfuromonadia > Geobacterales > DSM-12255 > Geoanaerobacter. The sequence continues at coordinate 39,148 of NZ_BAZF01000025.1, forward strand.
CAAAGCCATCTTGTACATCTTCTCGGTGTGGTTGATGATCGAGAAGCAGGAAACTTCCGAACCGGTACCCGAGGTGGTGTTGATGGCGAGATGCGGGATCTTGTTCTTCTTGGTTGCCTTGAAGGCGCCTTCGAAGGTGCGGACGTCCTGACCGTCGTGGCTGTAGACCAGTTTGATGGCCTTGCCGCAGTCATGCGAGCTGCCGCCGCCCAGGGTGATGATGCCGTCGAATTTGCCGGAGGCCAATACCTTGGCGCCTTCCATTACTTCATGATCTTTGGGGTTCGGGGTTGCCTTGTCGAAAACTTCGGAGGCCACGCCGGCGTGCTTGAGGACGCCCTGGATAGCTTCGACGATACCGGTGCCGCGCAGACCAGTGGTAACGATCAGGGCATTATTGATACCGAGGGCCTTGGCGTCATTGCCGACCATGGTATGGGCGCCCCAGCCGATATTTACGGAAGGATATGCGTGCTGCATCTTGATCGGGTACTCGGTTCTCTGCTGGCTGAGGGTCCGTTTTACATCTCTGAAATGTGGCATCTGTACTTCCTCCTTTTGGTGTTGTTTATAATCTGTAGTTTGAAATCACTACCTACTGCCTGTAAACGATCCAACGCCGGGCCAACATCCTAATCTCCTCTCATCACCTCCTATAACTTTGTTATAACAAGTTGTTACCCATTGCATATAACCGGTATTTTTCAGGTTCTGGCGTGTGTGCCGCGCCGATGTTCTCACCAAAAGCAAACAGAGTGCCAACGCGATTTATTCTTTAAATCAAGCTATTTACGTGCATTTTATCCAAATTTCCGCCGGCATGCCAAAACGGTGCAGGGGAATTTTGAAACATCTTTTTACTTTTTTTCGCTGTTTATCCCAATATGCCGCTATGGAGATAATCCACACTGAGGAATTTCGCCACGAGCAAGACAAACCGGCAGCCGGCTGAAATTGCGACTTCAGAGATTCAAACGATTATTTTTTTATAATATTTTGTATCCGGACAATGGGGAGGGGGAAAATCCGGGATAAGGGGCTGCAGATCAGGAAGGGTTAAAAGGACAGAGGATCGGAATATATGGCCCTGCGGACAGGACAACGATCATCGACGGCGCCGCATTTGCCGGCGACCATTGCCACACGGCGGCTCCATCGACTGCGGCAGAAATGGACACCGTTTATTGCAAGCTCACCCTTCTGTGGGAATTTGCCTCGCCAGAACATTGCCAATCGTAGATATTTTCCACATTGTTGCGATTTTACCCATTAAGAGTATCGCTGTTGCGAAGAAGGCGGCAATAACTCTATAACTAGTTGGAATAATTAAACCTGAAGAGAGGACCTGCCGCGCTGCCGCAGGGCAAAGCGCTGCTATTCGCCACGGCAAACTGTAGCATTACTCCACAGCTAATTCGATTGGCTTTCATCGGGAGTTCAGGCGAGGATTTCTATCTTGCAGCCTGGGGCAACAAAACCACCCTGCAGGACCCGGGCGAAAATCCCTTCTTTGGGCATGACGCAGTCACCGGCCTGATAGAAAATGGCGCAGCGCGTATGGCACTCTTTGCCGATCTGGGTTACTTCAAGAAGGGTTTCCCCCACTGTCAGCCGCGTCCCGACAGGGAGCGACGGCAGGTCGATACCCTGTGTAGTGATGTTTTCGGCAAAGTCGCCGGTGGTGACATCGAGCCCCAGAGCTTGCATCTTGGCGATGCTCTCCAGGGCCAGAAGACTTACCTGACGATGCCACTCCCCGGCATGGGCATCACCCGCAATGCCGTGATTCTCCCGCAGTTCGACCCGATCGACCGGGGTTTTCCGCTCCCCTTTGTTCTGACTGATACAGACCGCGACCACCTTGGCCGACATATTTCCTCCAGTCCTGCTCATCCGCCGATCGCCGCCATGGCGAACGGGGTATAATTATGCTCTTCCTCGACCAGCGCATGCTGCTTCGGTTTGCAGGCAACCACCGAACGGAGCGCAAGCTTGAGCTCCTCATGATCGCCCCGCTCCAGGTACGGTTTCAGATCAAGCCCGTCGTCGGCAAAGAGACAACCACGCACCCTTCCCGAGGCCGTGACCCGGATCCGGTTGCACTCCTCGCAGAAATGGCCGGTCACCGGGGTGATGATGCCGAAATTGCCCGTTGCGCCGTCGATCCGGAAGGTCCGGGCCGGGCCGGCCAGTCCGTCACGATCCTGGCTGGTGAAAGAATAGCGGCGGCCGACCTGTTCGAGTATCTCCCCCCCTGGGACCACCCGCGCTTCCCAGTTTTCGGAGCGTATTGCCGGCATGTATTCGATGAAACGGACTGTAAGCGGGCGGTTCAGGGTCAGGGCGACGAAATCGAGGATCTCGGCATCATTGATGCCGGCCATGACCACCATATTGATCTTGATCGGAAAACCGGCTCGTTCTGCCGCCTCGATACCGGCCAGGACCCTGTTTACGTCGGCGCCCCTGGTGATGCTTGCCAGGGTCCCGGGCTGCAGGGAATCCAGGCTGATGTTGAGCCGTTGGACGCCGGCCCGGCGCAACGGCTCGGCCATCTCGGCCAGGGCCAGGCCGTTGGTGGTCAGGACCAGCTGCCGCAGGCCGGGAATGGCCGCCAGCTGCTCCAGGAACTGGATAATCCCCTTGCGGACCAGCGGTTCGCCGCCGGTCACCCTGATCTTCTCGATACCGTTGGCCACGGCAGCCCTGGCAACCTGCAGCAGCTCCTCGTAGCTGAGTATTTCGTTGTGCCCCAGCAGCCGGATCCCATCGCTCGGCATGCAATAGATGCAGCGCATGTTGCAGCGGTCGGTCACGGATAACCGAAGGTAATTGATTTTCCTGCCGTATCCGTCAGTCAGATCCATAACAGCCCCCGGGGATGACAGTCATACCTCAAGCCCGTACCTTTCCAGCTTGGTATAAAGGGTCTTGCGGTCAATTTCCAGCGCCTTGGCAGCCCTGCTCTTGTTCCGGTCCACCTTTTCCAGCACCCGCTGGATATGATCGCGTTCCACAACCCAGAGCGGCATGATCTGCACCTCGTTCACTGTCGTGGCTACCGGTGCAGGGATATTCTTGGGGGGCGCAAACGGGAGCAGATCCGAGGAGATCAGCGGTTCGGACGCCAGGATGCTGGCACGGCGGATGGTGTTGCGCAGTTCGCGGACATTTCCGGGCCAGGAATAGGCGCAGAGTGATGCCATGGCTTCATCGGTAATTTCCCAGTTGTCCGAGCCGCTTTCATTGGCCGATTTAAGAAAATAGTAGGAAAGCGGGATGATATCCTCAGGCCGCTCCCGCAGCGGGGGTATGAAGATCGACAGCAGGTTGATCCGGTGGAACAGGTCTTCCCGGAACTCCCCTTTGGCCACGCACTCTTCGAGCTTTTTATTGGAGGCAAAGACAAAGCGCACGTTGACGCTGATGTCGTGGTTCCCCCCCAAGCGTCGGAAGGTGCCGGTCTCAAGGATCCGTAGCAGCTTTACCTGAACATCCAGCGGCATCTCCGAGATCTCGTCCATGAACAGGGTGCCGTTGTCGGCCAGCTCGAACAGCCCGGCCCGCCCTTTATTGGCGCCGGTAAAGGCACCCTGGACATGGCCGAACAGCTCGCTTTCGGCGGTATTCACATTAAGACGGCCGCAGTTGACCGTGACAAAGGCCTTGCTGGCCCTGCGGCTGGCATCGTGCACGGCACGGGCAAACAGCTCCTTGCCGGCGCCGCTCTCGCCGCAGATCAACACATGTTCGTCGGTCGGGCCATAGCGCCTGACGTTTTCCAGCACCTTCTGAATCGCCGGGCTCTTGCCGACGATCCGATGCTGGTCGAGCTTGCTGATCTCCAGCTTGAGGTTGATGTTTTCGTAACGAAGCCGGTTTTTTTCGTACGCCTTTTCGATCACCATCTCCAGCTCATCCAGTTTGACCGGCTTGGTGAGGTAATCGTAGGCCCCCTGCTTGATGCATTCAACCGCAGTTTCGATGGTGCCGTGGCCGGTAAAGACCACGATCTCCGGGAGAGTCGACTCGGCCCGCATGAGCTTGAGCACCTCCACGCCATCCATGCCCGGCATTTTCATGTCGAGCAGGACCAGGTTGTAGGCCTCCTGGCGGTATTTCTCCAGGCCGCTTTCGCCATCCGCGGCAGACTCGACCTTGTAGCCGCTCCGCACCAGCTCGATCTCCAAAAGCTCCCGCAGCGGCTTCTCATCTTCGACGATAAGTATCTTTGCCTCTTTACGCCCGGTTACGGCTGACATATGGGAAGCCTCACTGTGAATTTAGATCCTTCTCCGTGCCTGCTCTCAACAAACACCTTGCCGCCATGCATCTTGATAATATTGTACGTTACGGACAACCCCAATCCAATCCCCTTTCCCGGTTCTTTGGTCGTGAAAAACGGGTCCCAGATCTGTTCCATCATGGCGGGCGAAATCCCGCAACCATTGTCGCTGATGGTGGCGGACACGGTCCGGTCCTCGTGCTCGGCCGTGGCGATCTCGATCATCCCCGGCCCTTCGATGGACTGAAGGGCATTCATGGTGAGATTGAGAAACACCTGGCGCAACCCAGAGGCATCCCCCTTGACCATCGGCAGGTTCAGCTGCAGCAATTCCCGGATCTCGATCCTCTCGTTGCGCGCCCGGTGCCGGACCAGTTCCAGCACTTCACCCAGTATTTCATTGATATCCACCAGGCCGACCGCCCCTTCGGACTTGCGGCTGAAACTGAGCAGGCTATCGATTATCCCCTTGCAGCGGTACGACTCGCGGATGATGACGCCGAGATAATTCTTGAAATCCCGCAGCCTGGGGTCGTCGGCAAGCGCCTTATCGTCGCGGAAGCGGCGCAGCAGCGCCTCGGAATACCCGGCAACCGACGTGAGCGGGTTGTTGATCTCGTGCGCCACACCCGCGGCCAGCAGGCCGATGCTCGACAGTTTCTCCGCCTGCAGCAGTTGCAGTTCGTTAAGCCGTTTGTCGGTGACGTTGCGGATGAACACCAGCGCCCGGGTCTCTTCGTTGGCGTCCTCGATCGGGGTCGCAGTGACGTCGAAATAGCGATCATTCCCCATCCGGTCGGCAAGGCAAAATGATACCTGGGCATTCTGCCCGCTCAGCGCCAGCTCCACCGGGCAATCCGGTGACCGGTCGCGGTCGGGGTGAAAGAGCGTCTTGCAGCAACGGCCAATGGTAGTCTCCGTAGGAAACAGCTGGGGCGAAACCCGGTTGCGGTGCTGGACACATCCGCGATGATCGTAGATCACAACACTGTCGCTGATGGCGTCAAATACTGCCTGCAACTCCCCGGTCTTGATCCGCAGCTCGAGGTTGGCAGCCTCCAGTTCCTGGATCTTCTGCTTGACCTCGGAATAAAAGCCGATCTTCGAGCTTTCCAGGCCCAAAAGCCGTTCCAGATTGGGCTCATCGACCAGTGTCCGTTTGGCTTCGGCCATTTCAGTAAGCCCTCTTCAGGATGGCCAGGAGGTCCTGGGCATCTGCCTGACGCGGCGAGGTAACGATACAGACATCATTGAGCGCCTTGTTGGCAAGCTCTGGGAGATCCTCATGCCTGACGCCGATACTGCGCAGGCTGCGCGGCGCCCCGGCGGCATCGAGCATTGCCGCCACAATCTCCTGGACAATGTCGGACGCGGCGTCGGCATCCCCGTCGGTGCGGCGTCCGAGCCCCCAGGCGAGTTCCGGCAATTTTTCAGTAACCACCGGGATATCGTACTTGATGACTTCCGGCAGCAGAACGGCATTGATGCTGCCGTGATTGGCATCGTACAGGCCGCCGATCGGATGCGCCAGGGCATGAACGATCCCGAGCAGTGAGTTGGAAAAAGCCATTCCTGCATGCAGGCTGGCTCGCGCCAGATTTTCCAGATCCTGGGGCCGCCGCTCCTTGACCGCCTCAACCATGCTTTGCGAAACCAGCCGTAACGCCTTGATGGCGTGAACATCGGTGAGCGAGGTGGAAGCCACGGAAAAGAACGCCTCCAGCGCATGGCTCAGGGCATCGGTGGCGGTAGTGCAGACGAATTCGTCCGGCAGAGTTTCCAGGGTATCCGGATCGGTCAGGCTGATGTCCGGTGCAACGCAGCGGCTCATGATGGTCAGCTTGCACCGTTGTTCGGTGTCGTTGATGATGGCAAACTGGGAAACGTCCGACCCGGTTCCGCAGGTCGTCGGACAGAGCACGAGCGGCGGCAGCGGCCGGATAATCTTGTCCGGGCCGACATAATCCCGGATGCGGCCACCGTTCGACACCAGGATGGCAATCCCCTTGGCGGCATCCATGGCGCTCCCGCCACCCAGGCCGACAATGACATCGGCGCCGTGCCGGACAAATTCGAGCGCTCCGGCTTCCACTTCCAGGTCCTTTGGATTGGATGTGATGTTGTCATACAGCACCACTTCCAGACCCGCTTCCACAATGAATTTAAGCGCCCTATCCACCCACCCGGCGTTGAACAGCCCCTGATCGCTGACCAGCAGAACCTTGTGGCCGCCAAGCCTTCGGGCGCACGAACCGATCTGGTTCAAAAGCCCCCGCCCGAAAATGATTTCCGGGACTTCAAACTTGCAGTGCTGCAGATTGCTTTGCATGTTACCCATTGTGAACTGGCCTCGCTGTTGCGGGCGATATTAAATCTCGACGAGCACTGATGGCTTACAGGCGGTCGGTTCAATCAAATAAACATATCAGCAATTGTTATGCCGACACCTAACACAGTTCTATTAATTTCTACCGCAAAAAACCGTTCGACAAAACCATTCTGCTTTTCATTAGGATACTACCCCAATTTATGAAGTGTGGTGAGAAAAATATCCACATTGTAGCCATATGCTACACAATCTCACTACCCGCAAAATCCGGCTCGTAATACCGTAAACGCCTTATGGGACCGGCTTCAGCCTAATTTTAATTAGCGCCACCCCTGCAGTTTTATCCAGGAAAATATCGTTTTATTTGTGGCACCACAGTTGCAAAAGTCGGTTCTCCATAACGATCGGCGCGCCGGGCGACGAGAGTAATGCCAACTGAATAAAACGCACAAGTGGACTTGCTCGCAGCAACAGAGATGCTGACCTGTAAACACCCCACAACACCTGCAATGAACTGCATCAACTTAGCAGTTGTTCGCCGGTTGCCGGTTGCCGGCAGATCGGAGTGACAGAAAACAGGCGCCGGGGAACGCATTGCAGGGAATGCATTAAATTGATGCACCAATTTAGATAGGAGGTAGAACATGAAGAAACTCGTTTCAGGAATCACAGCGCTGCTTCTGGCACTGAGCGCAATCCCCTCTGCACATGCAGCTTTTGTCATTGGTGGCGAAAACGGCTGGCAGCTCAGCACCGACGGCATCGTCGACATATTCAGCCACTACCGGTCAACCACCCAGGCCCCCGCAGGCCACCCTCTTGCACTTCTCGGCGACAATGATCAGAGATTCGGAGTAACAGTCGGACTTTTGCCGTCGGTGGTCGCACTCAACGTCAAGGCCCCTACCGTAAACGGCATTGAGTCGAACGTGCGGGTCGGCATCTACCCCAGCCTGCAGAACAATACCAATGATGGCACGGGCAAGCGCACCCGGCTTGACACCGATTCCAACATCGACTTCCGTGAGTTCTTCTACACTGCCAAGGGGAGCTTCGGCGAGGTCCTGGCCGGCCGCGCCCTCAACCTCTACCAGGGTAAAAACATCCTGACCGACATGACCCTTCTCGGGGTTGGTGTCGTTCCGGGCAGTGTCGGCAGCACGACCCTGGGCCACATTGCCTACGGTTATCTCTACACCAACTTCGGACCCCAGTTCCGCTACACCACTCCTGACATGGGAGGGGTAAAGGTGGCCCTGAGCGTCGCCGAACCGTACAAGATCAGCGCTGACTCCGCCAAGACAAACGTACCGCGTATCGAAAGCGAAATATCCTACGCCACTAAGCTCGGCAATGGCGCCACCGTCCAGGGATGGCTCTCCGGCCTCTTTCAGACCGATACCCGCAGCACCGCGGCAGGCATAGCGAGGGCTGGCGGCCACAACAAATCCCTTGGCGGAGCAGCCGGGATCGGAGTCGGTTTCAAAGGGATCGACCTCCTGACATCCGGCTACTATGGCGAGGGGCTCGGCATGGTCAGCGTACAGGATGGCGACTTGGGCGCCCGTGGCCTCACATCAGTGGATGCCAGCGGGAAAGAGAGAACCCATTGGGGATTCCTCGCCCAGGCGACCTACATGCTGACACCCGATGTCAAGCTCGGAGTGAACTACGGCCAAACCCGCCAGGAGAAGAACGATGGCGACAACGGGCTTTTGAAGAAGAAGCAAGAGGCAGCGGTAGCCATGGTTTCCTACAACTTCAACAAGTTCACCCAGCTCGTCGCCGAGTACACTTATGCCCAGGACACATGGCATGACGACACCACGAACCATTCCAACATTGTGTCCATCGGCACGATGTTCTACTGGTAACCGGTCAACCTGGGGGCATAGAGTGCTTCCCACGCAAAGAAAGGAGATATAGCCATGCCGAAGTACGTTATCGAACGCGAACTCCCGGGCGCTGGAAAGATTCCGCCCCAGGATCTGCAGGCCATTTCCCAGAAATCCTGCGGGGTGCTCAAAGGCCTTGGCCCCCAAATCCAGTGGGTGCAGAGTTATGTCACCGATGACAAGATCTACTGCATCTACATCGCTCCCAACAAGGAGATGGTCCTTGAACACGCCAGGCAGGGAGGGTTCCCTGCCAACAGAGTAGAAAAAATAAAAGGCATGATCGATCCGACTACTGCCGAATAAGCCGTGGTCTCAACCCTCTCCCGGTACCGCCGAAGAAGCCGGACCGGGAGAGGATACAAAAGAGGCGAGGATAAATATATGACGTTAGCTCTACTAGTTTTGATCAGCATTATGTGGATCCCGGTAGGAATGTTCTTCCTAGGATACGGGGAAGCAAAGAGTACCGGTTTTGTCAGTGCAGTTGTCGGTATTCTCGTTGTCATCGGCGCAACCCTTCAGGCTGCTGTTTTTACCGACCCCTTCACCGCCGGACTGCTGTTCGTGTTCGGGGTCTTGTACCTGCAGACCGGCCATGCCCTTCTGACCGGCGTTGAAGATCTTCGCACTGTCGGCAACGGCGCTCTGCTTGTTGGCATCGTCTGTGCCATTTACGCGTTTTTCTTTGCCACCGGCGGCGGCCTGAAACCCGATGGCAAGACGATCATCGGCGCAGCCCCCTATCTGGCGTTCATGAACCTCACGTTCGTCGTTATCTGCTTTACCGTTACCGGCGTGACGTATGGCAAGATCAATCCCAAGATTGCCGCAGTGATGTTCATTGTCCTGACCTTCACCTGCCTCCTGACCCCGGCGTTCTCTCTTATGGGTTATGGCAAGCTTCCGTTTTAGAACGGCAGCACAGGGGAATTTTACAATCTATACGAAATGCTGCGCCGGAGGATAACCCGGCGAATGATGGTGCAACCTTTGCATCGTTTACCAGGGTCAGGTCGCAACCGTTCAGAGGTTCGGCCTGACCCTTTGTCACTTTGGTTTGGGGCACAGCAGCCCCCGCCCAAAAAAATCTGTAGCAAATGGAGGTCTGCCATGATGCGATCATTCCTTAGACGGCACACAAGCTCAGCCTGCGCAACAACGCTGCTCATGCTAAGCGCCATCCTGACACTAAACGGCTGTGCCGGGCTCTCCTCTTCGACGATGCCGCCGAAAACAGTATGGCACCTCGGCGACCAGTATGTAGCCGTTACACCGAAAGAGCAGACCCCGACTGCGCCTCCCAATGCCCATCCGGCCGATCTCAGCACAGACCGGCTGCAATGGGCCCTGGCATCGCTCAAGCTCATTCCCAAAGATAACGATGCGCCAACCCCACTTTTTACCGACTACGAACTATCAGTGCTGAGCACAAATGCCAGCAACGCTCTTAGCCGGGCCACTGCCGGCGAAGAGGTAATCTTCGCCACCATCGGCAATCACGTCTCGCTATACGGCCTGGTCAAACGACCGATGGTGACCACCGGCCGTCTGTTTGTAGCAGGGGGGATGCTTAACCTGATTCTGGGTAAAATCCATGAAGATGTCTCGGACAAGGACGACCGGCGGCTAAACCCCTTTATCGCAGGCACCCGGTCCGGTTCCCTGAACACAAACTCCGGACGGATCAGCTCGGTCATCAAGGGGGCGGAGTTGAAAAGCAGCCGGCAAGACTGGATCCTCATACCGCTCACCGGCATGATCGACGCACCCCCACCAGCAAGGGAGCCTGTCGGAAGCATTGACCGGTCCCCGGAATCTCCCAAAACAGTCCCTGCTGTAAAAAGTAACGAGAAACCTGCCAATAGCGCCTCCGTGCCAAGTGGAAAGAGCCCTGAAGAGAGATTGCGTACGCTCAACAGCCTGCGGGAACAAGGGCTGATCACCGAAGATGAGTATCGCAGCAAAAGGGCGCAGATCCTCAACGACCTCTAATAACTGGCTTGACTTCCTGCGCTGAATTGCTATTATTATTAAACGATCGTTTGAATAATAGAGCGAGGGATGGATGGCCGACACAGACTGCCGTGCAAACCTGATCAGGACGGCAACTCTTCTTTTCGCCGAGAGCGGCTATAATGGTGTAAGCGTTCGCCAGATAGCCAGGGCTGCCGGCGTCAACCTTGCCATGATTTCCTACTATTTCAGCGGCAAGGAGGGGTTGTATGGCGCGGTGCTGAATGAACAGTTTGCGGTGCTGCGACGAATTCCCGAGATCAAGACCGTTGAAAACGACCCCCTCAAGAAATTTGAATTATATGTACGGGCCACCGTTGCCCGCTACCGAAAGAACCCCTTCCTGCTTCGCTTTTATACCAGCGAACTGACCAACCCCACTCCCTGCTTCGAATCGATCGTCAAACCGGCAATCAAAGGGGTTGTGCAGCTCCTGATCGATACTTTCACCGACGGGCTTTCCCATGATCAGTTCCGCAAGGATCTCGATCCTACCGATACGGTGCTGGCGCTGGCCGGAATGATCAACTTTTATTTTCTCCTGGAACCGGTCACGACCGAACTGCTTGACCACTCGGCCGAAAGGGATGAAGCGCTGATTCAACATATCATGGATATTTTCGCCAAAGGGGTTTTGAAATAGCATCAATATTTTTTTTGACCATGCATTGTTCAAACGTTTGTTTGGCGCATTTGACTGCAAATCTGCAACGGACGATGGCCTGATTGGCAGCTACCTAACAACCAAAGGAGAAACCCATGGAATCGAACAGTCTCTATGAATGTGGAATCTGTTACTATCAGAGCAGAGCCAAGGATTTTACGCCAATAACCGTCAGTGCCGACTTTTCTGCCCTGGAGTGCCCCAAATGCCTCAACAACGATAAAGACCAGTTCACCGAAATCACAATTGCCGTTGAACAGGCCGCTTAACCGTTCTTCAGCACCGTCCGCACTGCAGAATTATCTGCCAGGGCCGCTTCCCCGAGGAAGCGGCCTTTTTCTTTGACAAATCGCCGCTATCGTCTTGCGTGGCTGGACAATTGCGGCATGATTTATGATAAAGCATCGGTGTTCGGCGATCTGATAATGGACTCAAATGGAGGGACTATGCACGAGCGCAACAATCTTTATCTGAACGGCCAGTGGACGCCCCCTTCAGGGGATCGCTTCATCAAGGTCACCAATCCTGCCACGGAAGAAGTAATAGCCAGGATTCCTGCCGCCACCCCTGCTGATGCGGAGAGTGCCGTTGCTGCCGCCAGGGCTGCGGCTGATGCCTGGGGAGAAACTCCGGTTACCGAACGGGCTGCTCTTCTTGGCCGGATACATCAGGGCATGACCGCCCGGATGGAAGAACTTGCCCAGACCATCACCGCCGAGGTCGGGATGCCGATCAAGCTTTCGCGGCGGATCCAGGCCGGGCTTCCGGCAGCGGTCGTTGAGAGTTACATTAAACTGATCGGCGAATATCAGTTTGAAGAGCGGCTCGGAAACTCCCTGGTGGTCAGAGAACCGGCCGGAGTCGCCGCGTGCATCACCCCCTGGAACTATCCCCTCCACCAGGTCATTGCCAAGGTGGCACCGGCGCTGGCCGCCGGTTGCACCGTAGTACTCAAACCGAGCGAAGTGGCACCTCTTTCGGCCTTTATCCTGGCGGAAATCATCCACGAAGCCGGCTTACCGGAAGGGGTTTTCAACCTGGTGAGCGGCACCGGCGAAACGGTCGGCGAGCTCCTGGCCGGCCATCCCGACGTTGACATGATCTCCTTCACCGGCTCGGTTCGGGCCGGGTGCCGGGTAGCCACGCTGGCTGCGCCGACGGTCAAACGGGTCGCACTGGAACTGGGGGGGAAATCGGCGGCCGTGATCCTCGACGATGCCGATCTGCCCGCTGCTGTCAAGGGGACTGTCGGCGCCTGCTTCATCAATTCCGGCCAGACCTGCACTGCCCATACCCGCATGCTGGTGCCTGAACGCATTTATGCCCAGGTTGTCGACCTTGCAGTTGAGATTGCCCAGACCTACCAGCCCGGCGACCCGTTCAACGAATCGACCCGGCTCGGACCGCTGGTGTCCGCGACCCAGCTGGAGCGGGTGCGCAGCTATATCCAGGCCGGGATCAGAGAGAGGGCATTACTGCTTACCGGCGGCGCAGCCCCGCCGAAGGGGCTGGAGCAAGGGTATTATGTCCAGCCGACTGTCTTTGGCCGCGTTACCCCGGACATGACCATTGCCAGGGAAGAGATCTTCGGCCCGGTACTCTCCATAATGACGTACCGGAATGAGGACGAAGCAGTCGCCATCGCCAACGGCACCAATTACGGACTTGCTGCCGCAGTCTGGTCAAGCGACCCGGCACGGGCCGAACGAATGGCGCGGCGGCTCAAGGCCGGCCAGGTGGATATCAACGGCGGCTCCTTCAACCTGCTCGCCCCCTTTGGCGGTTACAAACAGTCGGGAATCGGCCGGGAACTCGGCAAATACGGTCTGGAAGAGTTTCTGGAAGTCAAGGCGATGCAGTTTAAATAAATGCTCAAGCCGGCAAAGCCGTCCGGCGTGATGATTTCTTTATTCTTCGAGCATTAAAAGAGCCGGGCTCTTTCTTGAGAGGGCCCGGTTCATTCTATTATCTGATAACTGGGGAGTTTTCGGGCAGAACCAATGACAATCCACCCTCCTGAAGCGATAGCGTGTTGCTAAACGCCACACTGCAGCATTTCACCACGCTACTGTTCCTCAAGACGTTCCCGGCAAAGAAAAACCAGTGACAACAAAATAACATCGCAGTTACGGTAGGTTTGCCCCACAGGGTCAATTTATCCCGGTATTGCGGCCCCCAATATTACCGTGGAGTATCCGACCGGGCCGATTGCAGCTACCATCCGTAATTTCAAGCTATTAACGCGTAAAACAAGGCGTTATGAATGATTGGCGTGTCTTTTGCTGTATACTTTTCCGTTCTCATTAACACGACTGGATAGCTCTATATATGACAAAAAGCGGGAGCGCAATGAAACACTCCAAGATGACGTTATCGCAGGAGACGATGAACCTGGACTTTGTGAAGAAGGTCGAGCAGCTGTCGGGTAGTTCGGTACGGCGGTGCTTTCAGTGCGGGAAATGCTCGGCCGGGTGCCCGATGCGCTCGTTCATGGAACACCCTCCTAACCGGATCGTCCGGTTGTTGCAGCTGGGACAGTTCGAGCGGGTCCTGGCGGGCCGGAGCATCTGGTACTGCGCCTCGTGCGAGACCTGCACCACCCGTTGTCCGAACAAAGTCGATCTGGCGGCGATCATGGACGCCCTGCGCAAATGTTCCTGGGATGCCCAGGGAGCGTCCAAGGAATCACTGGTACAGCTGGCGAACAGCCTGTTCCTCGACAACATCCGGAGCTACGGCCGGCAGTACGAAATGCGACTGGCCGCGGCGTTCAACCTAAGGAGCGGCAAACTCCTGAAAGACTTCATGCTCGGCCCCAAGCTGATCACCAAAGGAAAGCTCAAGATGTTCCACCAGAAGAACAAGAACCTCGCCGATATCGAGAAGATCTTTAATAGAATAGAAGAGCTGCGCAAAAAAGGCGAGGCCCTGTAGGGGCAATTCGCGAATTGCCCCTACGATCACCATCGGAGAAACCATAGTGCCGACAAAAAATGTTCTCAATTATTCTTATTATCCTGGCTGCTCCCTGCACGCCTCGGCCAAGGAATACGACGAATCGACCCGGGCGCTGTTCAAGGCGTTGAACATCGGGCTCAAAGAAGTACCGGACTGGTGCTGCTGCGGGGCCACACCGGCGCACAACGTCGACGAGCTGTTATCGCTGTCCCTGTGCGCCAAGAACTTGGAGCTCTCCGAACAGGTTGACGGCGACCTGGCCGTAGCCTGCGCCGCCTGCTTCTCCCGGCTCAAAGTAGCCCAGCATCGGCTGGCCGACCATCCCGAGGTGCGCCAACAGGTCGAATACGCCCTCGATGCCCCGCTGGCGGTAGGCAAGCCGGTCAAGCACCTCCTCGAAATCCTGGCCAGCGACTACGGCCTCGACCAGCTGGCGAGCGCAGTCAAGAAACCGCTCTCCGGGCTCAAGGTCGCCTGCTACTACGGCTGCCTGC
>NZ_BAZF01000024.1 GCF_000813145.1 Geobacter sp. OR-1
AATTGTGTTACCTTAAACCATAATCATTTCAATTACGGAGATGCTTAACCCGGAAGATGGGCAAACGTAAGAGGTCAACCGAACTTCCCGTAAAAGAGGCCGATGCTGCTGTTGCCTGCAGTAACGGCCTCTTTCTTTTGCTTTCCCACCCCACCGTACATGTCGTAATTCTGTTTTTTGCGCCTTTCCTCGTTTATTCGAACACCTTCACAGTCCCCTTTGTCCTGGATGATATCACTTCCATTTTAGCTAATCCGCTGGTCAAGGAATTTCGGTTCGCCATAAAGTCACGGATTGTCGGTGATGCCAGCTTTGCCTTCAACTATGCCCTGCACGGCTTCGATCTTGTAGGGTACCACCTGTTCAATCTCTTTGTGCATTGCTGCTCAGCAATACTTGTTTACCTGCTTGTCCTGCTGATTGGGAGGACGCCTTTGTTTGCAAAGGCGGGGCTAGGCGATGTCAGCCTTAATATGCGCCTGATAGCATTCTTCTCAACTCTTCTCTTTGCACTCCATCCAATACAGACCCAGGCGGTCACTTATCTTGCCCAGCGAGTGACCTCCCTGGCAACGCTTTTCTATCTTGCCGCGCTAGTACTCTATCTCTCCGGACGCATCTCAACATCTAATGGGAGGCGAATCGCATGTTGGGCGGGGACTGCGGTTTTTACTATGCTGGCAATGTTTACCAAGGAAATAGCGGTTACCCTGCCGGTAGTCGTTGCCCTGATCGAACTGACATTTTTCAAGAGTGGGGGGAGAAAACGGTTCATTGCCGTCGTGTTTTTCGCTGTCGCTTCACTTGCTGTTCCGCTTGCTCTGATGGCAGGAAGAGCGCAGTCGGGTGAAATGCTCGGGGAGATAAGCCGTCTTACTGCCGAAACCGATACGATTTCCAGGGCTGAGTACCTGTTTACCCAGTTCAGGGTCATAATCACCTATATCCGGTTGCTGGTTTTTCCGGTGGACCAGAATCTTGATTATGATTATCCGCGATACGAAACCTTGTTTTCGACTCCGGTTCTGTTGTCAGCACTCGTGTTGGCGACAATGTTTGCGCTTGCGCTTTATGGGATGTGCCGTTCATGGAATGGTAGGAAGGCGTATCTGATAACGGTTGCATCCTTTGGTCTGTTTTGGTTCTTTATAACCCTTTCTATTGAATCGAGCATTATCCCTATCCGAGATCTGATATTCGAGCACCGTCTGTACCTCCCTTCCATAGGGTTCAGTATCTGTGCAGTGTCTTTGGTTATCCTGCTCAAGACCTGGCTGGACGAAAGGCAACTTGCCGGAGCCAAGGCCATCGTCCAGCTTCTTGTAGTTGCTGCGGTTGCCCTGGGCACGGCAACTTATTGCCGCAACTCGGTGTGGCAGGATGAAATGACACTATGGGAGGACGTGGTCCGCAAGAGTCCCGGAAAAGCCCGGGCTCACGGTAGTCTGGCCCGTCAGTACCGTGACCGGGGGAGATCTGGCGATGCGGTCCGGGAGTACCGGACTGCCATTGCCCTTGATCCAAAAGATGTGGCGGCTCGCAACAATCTGGGGATGATCTATTTCAGCCAGCATAACTACCCCGCTGCCATGGAAGAGTATGAGGCTGCGGCCAAGTTGACTCCGAATAACCCCAAAATTTTTTTCAATATGGGAAATGTCTACCTGGCGCAGGGGCAGTTAAGGGATGCGGAACTGGCGTACGGCCAATCCATTGGGCTGGCTCCTAATTATGCAGAAGCTCTGAACAATCTGGGGATTGTGCTGTTTAAGCAGGGGAAGTTCCAGCAGGCTGTCGACAGGTTCCGAGCGGTGCTTCGTCTGGAACCGGGGCATAAGGAAGCCCGTCAAAACCTCATGAAGGCAGAACCCTTTGTGTCGGGGCGTGGATCAGCTATGGCGCATTGATGGTTATTACCGGGCTTTCCTCGTTCCCCGGATTGACCACCTGCACCCGCAAGGTTCTGGGGGTCGGGTCTGCCGGGTAGCGTTGGTAAATAAGTTGCGTGCAATCCATATAGATCAGCCGGTCGCGGTTCCCCGGCATAGGTGTCCCTCCTGAGATACGCTGCCCATCGACTACCAGCACGGATCCTTGCAGGAAATTTCTCCCTTCCACTGAAAGTTCGTAGTAATTCACATAATCAGTGCCCGGAGTAATGGCCGAAATTTCGGGCCGGTTGTCGATCAAAAGTGCCAGCGGCGAGGAGGTTGTCTCTTCGGGGTTTCTGACTTGGACCTGATGTATCCCGCCCCGAACAGCCGGGACAGTAAAGCCGATGGTTTCCGGGGAGGAATAGCGGCTCCTTATCCCGCCGCCGTCAAACAGCACCTGTGCTCCTTCCTGGAAGTTTTTGCCGGTTATGGTTACCTCTCTGCTGCCGGAGGTAGTGCAGGCCGGAACTGTGTCCGGCGAGAGCGATTGAACCACAGGCTTGAGCGGCTGAATAGCGAAGTTGTACGTCTTGCTGGTAGCGCCGTCATTGTTCTTGACGAAGAGCGCATAAAGTCCGGGCTGGATGCGAGGAATCTCAAAGCTCAGCTGTTTGGGGCCGAGCAGTTTGGCCGGTATTTCGACACTGCCGAGGAATGCCGTGCTTGTTTCCGAAAATCCCGTGCCGGAGAGTGTGACCGTCATCCCGGGTTCCCCCTGGGCCGGGATAATACTCAGGATGGTGATTCTTTCCTGCGCAGACTGAGTCTTCTTGACCGGTGTCTTTGCCGCCGGTTTCGGAGCGATCTCTGCTGCCACTGCGGGCAAGGAGAGCAGGACGGCCAACAAGATGACGATAAAACCGGGCATGTGAACTCCTTTGAGTGCGGACTAGAGAATTCCGGTGTCTCTATGTCAGTAAATCACGGCACACGCCGATGTCAACGGTTTACGGTGAGAGCAAGCCAGATACCAATAGCACAGAAGATGACATTTGCTGCCCAGGCCGAGACGATCGGGGGCAATGCGCCGGCCTGACCGAAGGAGATGAGGAATGCGTTGACGATGAAATAGCATAATCCGATTACCAGACTCAAGCCGATCCCGACTGCCGGGCCGCTGGAACGACCGGTGCGGATGGAAAACGGTATTGCCAGGAAGGCCATCACGATTGGGCTGAATGGCGCCGACAGTTTTGCGTGAAGGAGCGTCAGGTAGCGGGTTGGATCGTATCCTCCTTTTTGCAGTTTGTCGCAGTAATTGTACAGCTCTGCAAATCCCATGTTTTCAGCCTGTTTACCGACGGTCTTGAGATCGGTGGTCGAAAGCTGTATAGCCGATTTAAACTCAGGTTTTTTTACCGTCTGCAGGAGGTTTCCGGAGCTGTACCGGTACTGGACCGTCTGACGCAACAACCACTCATCGCCTTGCAGTTTTCCTTCCCTTGCCTCGATTCGCGCGATCGGCTGGAGATTCCGGCCGATCTCCCAAATTGTCACCCCACGGAGAGTCAAGGTGTCAGGGTCAAACATCCTGGCATTCAAAATGGCAGTCTTGTCCCGATACCAGATCGTTCCCTGGCGTAAAAAAGGCTTTCGGGCTAGTTTTTTTTGATCCTGACCTCTTCGATATAACGCATCTTATCAAAGCTTCGCGGCACTACTATTTCGGCGAGCGCCAGGTTGAGCAAGCTTACCGTCAGGGCAATACCAAGCAAAGGCGAGGTAATTCGCAACAGCCCAGCTCCGGAGCAGCGCATGGCCGTAAGCTCGGAGCTCCTTGATAGGGTGCCCAGGGTCAGCAGAGTCGCCATCAGTACTGCCAGCGGGATGACCTGGATTGAAATCTCCGGCAGTTTCCAGAGAAAAAATTGAACGATCTGGTCAGGGCTGCCTCCCGCCCTGGTCAGTTTGCCGACTCTTTCCAGGATGTCGATTACCAGGTAGATGGAGGCAAACGCCCCGTAGCAGAGTAACAGGAGCCGTATCTGTATCAAAGCGATATAGCGGGTGAAAAGGGTCATCTTGTCTTTCCCGCGCTTGAAAGGATTTTACGGACAAAGTCTGAGATTGCTGCCGGAGCAAGCGGTCCGAGCACAGATTTCTCCGCAGCGGACCTGAGACAGAACCATCCTCCCAGGGCCAGGAAAATGACATTGGGGGCCCACATTGCCACGGCGGCATCCAGTACCCCTTTTTCCCCAAGGGTCTTTGATGCTGAAAGCACAACATAGTAGATGATCAACAAGGCGATGCTGACGGCAAATCCCCCCCCCTTGCCGGATCTCCGGTTCTGGATGCCGAGCGGCACCCCGGCAAGCGCAAAGACGAAACAGGCGAACGGCGTGGCAAATCTCCGGTAATACTCAATTTCCATATCCTTTTTTATCCTGGGGTCAGTGGTTCCCCCCTTGATCCCGGCTTCCAGCTCCTGCAGGCTCATGTCGAGCTCGTTCCTGCTGATGGCGCGAATCGCATGGTCAAGTTTGATATTTAACTCGTACTCGCGAAAGTTGACCAGCCGGTAACTGGATTCGTGAATGTTGTGGATACTCCCTTCCTCAAGCAGAAGATTGGCGCGCCGGGACGGTGCATCCATGGAAAGTGTGCCGTGCCCGGCAAAGATGGTCAGAGGATTGTCCGGTCTCCTGTCGTCCTGGATCATAACCCCTGTCATGGTGTGAGCGTTTTTGTCGTACCCTTCTACGTAGATCACCAGTCCGGGGATGGTGTCGACGAAAACCCGTTCGCGGATATCGATATCCGCGCTGCTTTCAACAGCCTTGCCTAGAAGGTCTTTAAAGGCGCTGTTCCCTACAGGTACGGCATATACAGCAATTGCAAGTGTAGCGAGGGTGGTAATGGCCGCGAATGCCAGCACCGGCGTCATCAGTCTGCCGAGCCCCACCCCGCTGGCTTTCATGGCGATAACTTCACTGTCAGCCGAAAGCCGTCCGAAAGCCAGGAGGATTGCCAGAAGAAACGCCATTGGTATGGTAACCAGGGCGAATGAAGGGAGCAGATATACAATCAGCCGACAGATCTCGCTGAGCGGTACCCCCTTCGATACCACCAGCTCGGCGATCTTGAGGAATCTCCCCATCAACAGGGCTCCTGTGAAGGCCGTCATTCCCAGCAAGAACGGAACGGTGATTTCCCTGAATATGTAGCGGTCGAGGGTTGTCGGCATGGCCGGGATGATACATGAGAACAGCGGCCAAGTAAAGCGAAGCCATAAAAATGCCTTGCCAGCAAGCACTGCATATGATATATATATCCGCTGCTTTATCACGCACGCCGTGCCGGTTCCCGGTCTGGTGTCCCATTGGGGGATTTGCCGGGGAAAGACCGCAGGCGGAGGACAAACCGGAAAAGGAGAGAGTATGTCAAGCATTACCATGAAGGAACTTCTGGAGGCCGGCGTTCATTTCGGTCACCAGACCAAGCGGTGGAACCCCAAGATGAAGCCTTATATCTTCGGGGCACGTAACGGTATCTACATCATCGACCTGCAGAAAACGGTCAGGCTGTTCAAGAACGCCTACAACTTTGTGACCGATGCGGTTCGGGCCGGTGAAACGGTCATGTTCATCGGCACCAAGAAGCAGGCCCAGGACTCGGTAGCCGAAGAGGCGAGCCGTTGCGGCATGTTCTACGTAAACCAGCGGTGGCTGGGCGGCATGCTGACCAACTTTGCAACGGTAAAGCAGAGCATCGACCGTTTGAAGCGTCTTGATGCCATGCTAACCGATGGTACTGCAGAAGCATATACCAAGAAAGAGGCCCTTAAATTCGATAAAGAGCGCCAGAAGCTGGAAAAGACCCTGGGCGGAATCAAGGGCATGGGCCGCGTTCCGGGCGTTATCTTTGTTATTGACCCGAAGAATGAGGAGATCGCTGTCAAGGAAGCAAAAAAACTCGGCATCAAGGTTGTGGCGATTGTCGATACCAACTGCGACCCTGACGACATCGATTATGTCATTCCGGGCAACGATGATGCCATCCGGGCGATCAGGCTCCTGACGAGCAAGATCGCGGATGCTGTCATAGAAGGTGCGGAAAACCGCAATACCGATCTCCAGACCGATGCCGAGGGTGAGGATGCTGGTTCTGAAGTTGCAGCAGAAGGTAGCGAAGAGGAACTGACCGTTTAGTAGCCGCTGTTGCGCAGAATCATGATCCAAGACGCAAGTGACAACAATATTTTTGGGCTGAAGTTTGGGCCATATGGAGGATAGACGTGAGTATTTCAGCTGCACAGGTTAACGAACTGAGGAAGGTTACCGGCGCCGGCCTTATGGATTGCAAGAAGGCCCTTCAGGAGACCGGTGGAGACCAGGAAAAGGCGGTTGATTACCTTCGCAAGAAAGGTCTGGCTGCTGCTTCCAAGAAGGCGGGGCGCGTGGCCAGCGAAGGTTCGGTCGGTTCCTACATCCATGCCGGCGGCAAGATCGGCGTGCTCGTGGAAGTGAACTGCGAGACCGACTTCGTTGCCAAGAACGAGAATTTCCAGAATTTCGTCAAAGATATCGCCATGCATATTGCCGCTGCTTCCCCCCAGTTTGTCCGTCGTGAAGAAGTTTCCAGCGACGTTCTTGAGCGGGAGAAGGAGATCTACCGTTCCAAGGCTCGTGAATCCGGCAAACCCGACAATATCATCGAAAAGATCATTGAAGGGCAGGTAAACAAGTTCTACGCCGATATCTGCCTTCTTGAGCAGGCCTATGTGAAGGACCCGGACAAGACGGTCCAGACCTATCTGAACGAGACCATTGCCACAATAGGCGAAAACATGTCGATCAGGCGCTTTGCCCGGTTTGTCCTGGGCGAAGGGCTGGAAAAGAAAGAGAGCGACTTTGCTGCAGAAGTTGCAGCAGCAGCCGGCAACTAGTTGCTGACCGGAGCCGGCCATTTCGATGGCCGGCTCTTTTTGCATGACCGGCACTTCTCAATGATGAACTGCCGGCTAAAAGAACCAGGGAGATATCATGAAACCTACTTTCAAGAGAGTGCTCCTGAAGCTTTCCGGAGAAGCCCTTGGGGGTGACCAAGGGTACGGCATCGATCCAAAGACAATCGAGACCATTGCCCGCGAGGTCAAGGATGTTGTCGAGTGCGGGGTACAGCTTGCCCTGGTCATAGGCGGAGGCAATATCTTTCGCGGGCTGGCCGCATCTTCCAAGGGAATGGACCGTGCCAGCGCCGATTATATGGGGATGCTGGCGACCGTAATCAATTCTCTCGCCATGCAGGATGCCTTGGAGAAGGTTGGCGTCGACACCCGCGTCCAGTCGGCCATTGCCATGCAGGAGGTCGCCGAGCCCTATATAAGAAGGCGCGCCATCAGGCATCTGGAGAAGGGGCGGGTGGTCATATTCGGCGCCGGGACCGGCAATCCGTTTTTCACTACCGATACTGCCGCCAGTCTGAGAGCGATGGAAATAGGTGCCGAGGCAATCCTGAAAGGGACAAAGGTTGACGGCGTGTACTCCTCTGATCCCAAGAAAAACCCGGACGCAGTCAAGTTCCCCTCTCTCACCTATATCGAGGTGCTCAAGAAGGGGCTCCAGGTCATGGACGCTACGGCTACATCGCTCTGCATGGACAATAGCCTTCCTATCATCGTTTTTGATATCACCTCGCACGGCAACGTCAAGAAGGTCGTTTGCGGCGAGCATATCGGCACCATTGTGAAAGGAGAGTAGAATGACCAAAGATGTCATCGCCAATATGAAGAACCACATGGACAAGACTACCGATTCACTTCGGCGCGAATACCAGAAGATTCGTACCGGCAGGGCCAGCACTGCTCTTCTGGATGACATAAAGGTTGATTATTACGGCACACCGACTGCCGTAAACCAGGTTGCCACCCTGGCAGTCCCGGAACCACGCACCATAACCCTTCAACCGTGGGAAGCAAAGATGATTCCGCCGATAGAAAAGGCGATCATGAATGCCAACATCGGGGTGACCCCGGCCAATGACGGCAAGTTGATCAGGCTGGTATTCCCGCCGCTGACCGAGGAGCGCCGGAAAGAGATCGTGAAGCAGCTTAAGAAGATGGCGGAAGATGCCAAGGTGGCTCTGCGCAACATCAGAAGAGACGCCATCGACGGCGTCAAGAAGCTGGAAAAGGACAAACAGATTTCCGAAGATGACCTCAAGCGGGCCGAAAAGGAAGTGCAGGATCTTACCAAGAGCTTTGAGCTCAAGATAGACGAAGTGCTGGCCCACAAGGAGAAAGAGGTCCTTGAGGTCTGATCCTGTTTTTGCTTGCGCGGCTTTATGAATTATGATTAAATCCTGAAACCCCTGAAGGAAGGGGTTTTTTTATTCGTGGAGCATAGATACCGATGCGTCGATTGAAACCGGACAGGTTGCCCCGTCATCTGGCCATAATAATGGACGGGAATGGCCGCTGGGCAAAGCAGAGGATGCTGCAACGGATCGTGGGGCACCAGAAAGGTGTGGAGACGGTCCGGATGATTGTCGAGGAGTGTTCGAAGGTCGGCATCGCTTATCTGACTCTCTTTGCCTTTTCATCCGAGAACTGGCTCCGTCCGAAGACCGAAGTACAGGCCCTGATGGCACTGCTGAAAAAATATATCCGCTCGGAAGTGCCGCGGATGATGCAGAATAATGTCCGCTTTGCGGTGATCGGCAATCGCCATGAACTCCCCCAGGGTGTTAACAAGGAAATCGACGAGGCCATCGCCACAACGTCCGGTAACTCCGGCATGCAGTTGACCCTTGCCCTTTCCTATGGCTCACGCCGGGAAATTCTCGGTGCTGTATCCAGGATCGCAGCAGATGCGACAGCAGGGAAAATCGACCCGTCAAATCTCGATGAGAAGCTGTTTGCTGGGTACCTGTATACCGATGGCATTCCCGATCCCGATCTGCTGATCCGTACCAGCGGTGAGATGCGGATCAGCAACTTCCTGCTCTGGCAGCTGGCCTATACCGAGCTGTATTTCACCGACGTGAACTGGCCGGACTTTGACTCGCTTCAGCTTTACAAGGCACTCAAAGACTATCAGGACCGGGAGAGGCGGTTCGGACTGACCAGCGAACAGCTGAGGTCCGGTAAGTAAGGAGGATGTCATCAAACGATTACTCACTGCGGCCATTGCCCTTCCTCTGTTGATTGCCCTCATCGTCAAGGGGAGTCAGTCACTTTTTGCCGCTTTTGTTATTGTCGTCGCTTTCCTGGGGTTGTTGGAGTTTTACCGGATGGCGCTTTTGGACCGAAACGTCGAAGCGATCATCGCCTCGGTTATCGGCGCTCCCCTGGTTTTGTTCCCGTTGTTCTGTCCATCGCTTCTGGTTCCCGGTTTGACCTCCCTGGTTCTTGTCAGCGCTCTGGCCCTGTTGTTCCGCTTTCGCGATATCCGTCAGGCAGCGCAGGAGTGGGCGCTTCTCTCTGCCGGCTTTCTCTACGTACCATTGTTACTTTCGCAGCTTCTGCTGCTTAGGAGCGAGCCGTTCGGACCATTCTGGATTCTGCTTATGATGCTGATCGTCATGGCCGGCGATTCGGCTGCCTATTACATCGGTTCCGCATTCGGCAGGAACAAGCTTTATCCGGCTGTCAGCCCTAACAAGAGCATCGAAGGTGCTGTCGGCGGGCTTGCCGGGAGCGTGGCCGGCGCTTTTATCGCAAAATTCAGCTTTTTCCCACAGCTCGGGGCAGTCGATTGCATCGCAGCCGCGGTTGCCCTGGGGATCTTGGGACAGCTAGGGGATCTTTTCGAATCACTTTTGAAACGAAGCTGCGGGGTAAAGGATTCCGGGGCGATTATCCCCGGCCACGGCGGCATGCTGGACCGGCTCGACAGCATTCTTTTCGCGGCGCCGGCAGCATGGTGGTACGCTCATTTCATATTTTCCAAAGGATAGACGGTTTGGATCGGGAGACAGAATGAAGAAACTCACAATTCTGGGATCAACGGGATCAATCGGCGTCAGTACGCTGGAAATTGTGGCGGCCCATCCCGACCGGTTTGAAGTCGTTGCCCTTACTGCCGGAAGAAACCTGGATCTGTTCGTGAAACAGATTGCCGCATTCCGGCCGAAGCTGGTTTCGGTGCTTGATAACGACCTTGCTGCAACCCTGGCAAAAATGCTCCCCGCAGGTGTGAATCCTGAGATCCTGTCCGGAACCGAAGGGGTGGTTGCCGCTGCTACCCATCCGGAGACGGAAATGGTCGTGGCGGCAATAGTCGGCGCTGCCGGGCTACTGCCGACGGCGTCAGCCATTCGGGCCGGGAAGGATATCGCCCTGGCCAACAAGGAGACCCTGGTCACAGCCGGCCATCTTTTCATGGAAGAGATCGCAAAGGCCGGAGTCAAGCTCTATCCGGTGGATAGCGAGCACAGCGCAATATTCCAGTCAATGGAAGGCCATCGCAGCGAGGATATCGAAAAGATCATCCTGACCGCTTCCGGCGGGCCGTTCCTCAATACCCCGTTCGAAGAGCTGCGTAAGGTGACGGTTGCCGATGCGCTTAACCACCCAAACTGGAGCATGGGGCGGAAAATCACCATTGACTCGGCTTCCATGATGAACAAGGGGCTGGAGGTCATCGAGGCCCGTTGGTTGTTCGATGCCTCCCCGGAAAAGATCGACGTCAACATCCACCCCCAGAGCATAATCCACTCGATGGTAGAGTACGTCGACGGCTGCGTCATTGCCCAGCTGGGCACTCCGGATATGAAGGCTCCCATAGCGTATGCCCTGTCATACCCCGAGCGGGTTGCCACCGGTGTCAAACCGCTCGACCTGACCCTTTTCTCTGGTCTGACCTTTTTCAAGCCGGATATGGAAAAGTTCCGCTGTCTCCGTCTCGCCTATGACGCCATGTCTGCCGGGGAGAGCATGCCGGCGGTAATGAATGCGGCCAACGAGATTGCGGTGGAGGCCTTTCTGAACGGTAAGATCCCGTTTCTCGGGATTTCCGAGCTCATTGTCCGGACCATGGCAGCACATAACCCCCACCAGCTGGGTTCCATAGATGACGTGCTCGCCGTTGACGCCTGGGGTAGGATGAAGGCCGGCGAACTGCTTAAAGCTGTTGCTTGTTAATCGTAAATCGGGGGGATTGATCGAGATGCCGGGCTGTTTCCAGCCTCGATGCCCGATTCTCGTCTGACGGAGTTTCATATGACCAGCATCATCGCAGCAATAATCGTTCTTGGCGCTCTGATATTCGTTCACGAATTAGGGCACTTCCTGTTCGCCAAGCTTTTCGGGGTAGGGGTGGAGAAGTTTTCCCTCGGGTTCGGGACAAAGCTGTTTGGTTTTAAAAAAAGGGGAGACCGAATACCTTATCTCGGCATTTCCTCTCGGCGGCTATGTCAAGATGGTTGGTGAGGGGAGCGACGCCGAGTTGAGCGCCGAGGACCAGGCCCGTTCCTTTGCCGCCAAGCCGCCGTTGCAGCGCATTGCCATTGTTGCCGCCGGCCCGGTGTTCAATCTCGTCTTTGCCTGGATTCTGTTCATGGTCGTCTACATGATCGGGGTGCCGGCAATAACCAGCAAGATCGGTGAAGTTATCAAGGACAAGCCGGCTGCCAGGGCCGGCATTGTTACCGGTGACGTAGTGATTGCCATAGCCGGCAAACCGGTGAGCAGGTGGGACGAGCTGGCCGGAGCGATCGCGGAGAGCGGCGGCAAGGCTATCGATATTCAGGTCCGGCGTGCCGGTGCGGTTCTGGGCTTCAAAGTCACACCGGAAACCCGCAAGGCGAAAAATCTTTTCGGGGAAAGTGTCTCTTCACCCGCCATCGGGATAGTTTCCGCCGGTGACGAGGTTGTGGACCGGTTCGGCCCTGGTGATGCTCTGGTGAAAGGGACTGCCCAGACCTGGAACATGATCCGCCTGACCGTCCTGTCTCTGGTGAAGCTGGTTGAACGCGCCATACCGCTCGATACGGTCGGCGGGCCGATCATGATCGCCAAGATGGCCGGCCAGCAGGCCTCGGAAGGGGGGGTGAGCTTCATCGCCTTCATGGCCTTGCTGTCCATCAATCTGGGAGTGCTCAATCTCCTGCCGGTGCCGATCCTGGACGGCGGGCACCTCTTTTTCTTTGCCTGGGAATTGATTTTCCGGAAGCCGGTGAGCCAGAAGGCACGGGAGATGGCTCAGCAGGTGGGGCTGTTTCTGCTCCTGAGCCTGATGGTGCTGGCTTTCTACAACGACATCATGAGATATTTCTTGGGGCAGGGTTGAAGCTTCTCACGATCGACACATCCTCATCCTGCTGCGGCGTGGCACTTACCGATGGTGAGCAGCTCATTGGCGAGTACCTGCTCGCCGGCGGTAAAGCGGTTTCGTCACGCCTTTTCGATGCCGTCGAACGATTGATGTCCGACAGCGGCGTTGCCATCGCAGATCTCGACGGTTTCGGGGTGGCAACCGGACCGGGCGCCTTCACCGGGCTCCGGGTCGGGATCGCCGCGGTAAAAGGGCTGGCCATGGCAACGGGCAAACCGGTTGCCGGCTTCTCGTCGCTGGCCATGCTCGCCATGAACTTGCCGCTTGCAAGGCTGCCAGTCTGTGCACTGTACGATGCCCGCAAGAACGAGCTTTACGCCGGCCTCTATTCCTGTAATGCCGGGTTGCCGATACCTTTGCGGCCGGATGAGGTCATCTCTCCCGAAGAGCTTGCCGGGTGGATTACCGGACCGACCATCCTGGTCGGCGATGGCGCGGTTCGATACCGGGAGCAGCTTACCGCGATGCTCGGTGGACTCGCCATTTTCGCCCCTCCGAATGCCCAGCTCCCCAGAGCCGCCAACGGCGCCATGATAGCCCATGCCGCTCTGCAACGCGGCGACTGCGTCTCTCCGGTTGACCTGCTTCCGGTTTATCTTCGGCTTTCCGAGGCGGAACTGGCCAAGCAGCGGCAGGACACGGCTTAGAAATTTCCCATACCCAGTCAATGCAACGCCCCCTGGTCCATACTTCCGGACAGGGGGCGTTGTCAATTTCTCCCATGTGTTTGAGACGGCCATAACCGAGTGAGCTGTCGTTACATGATGGTGATGTTCTCGATGGTCACTACTCCGTTGCTGATCACGATGGAACCGTGAATGGCGGTTGTCCCGCTGTTGGAGAGGAACACCGAATCAAACCCCCCCTTTAGGGTAACTGCGACGGCACGATCAAACAAAAGGCTTTCGGAAAACTCAATCCCTTTTATCTCCAGATTCTGTCCGTCACCAATTACTGCATAAGCGTTGGCAATAGTCGTATAGGGATTGAGCGCAGACCTGGCAATGGGAACGCTCACTGTCCAGATATAACTTGCCGGTGAGACATCGTAGTTACTTGCCGGATCTTTTGCCCTGACTCTGAATGTATGGCTGCCATTGGCTAGCGTGCCGAAACTAATGGGGCTTGCGCAGGGGAAATAATTCTGGTTGTCGAGGCTGCATTCAAACGTTGCTGCTGCGCTGTTGGACGTAAATGTGAACGTAGAGGGAGACGTGGTCGAAGGATGGGCCGGCCAGCCGGTCAGGACCGTATCCAAGGTGCCAGTTGGGTCCATGACCAGGCAGGTGGCGCTGATTCTTGCCGATATGTTGCCTGCAGCATCGCGGGCCCAGGCATAAAGGGTCTTGCTGCCATAGGCGGCAAAGGTGAAGCTGGTCGGTACGTTGCTCATCCAGCGGGGATCGGTAGGCGAAGGGGGGGAGCTGTTTTCGCTCACGATATAACCAGTGACCCCGATGTTGTCCATCACGGCCAGGGTGGCAATCGGTACGGTAAGTGTCGAGACCGAGGGGACTGCGAAGGCGAGGATCTGGGGGGGCAGGACGTCGCCAGAACCATTGACGGCAATGTTCACCACGGCAGCACGAGGGGCGGATATGTTACCTGCCGCATCCTTTGCCCAGGCATAGGCGTAGCAGTTCCCCGGTGAGATAAAGGTATGGGTGGCAGGCGGACTGCTGCTCCAGCCAGAGTCATTGCCTGATGGCGGCAGAGGGCTTTCCGTGACGAGATAACCGGTTACGCCAATATCATCGGTGGCGGTGAACTCAACGATGGGAACGGTGAGTGCCCCTGCAGCGGCAGGCATGGTGAAGCTGACAGTCGGCGGTGCCGTATCGCTTGATCGTGCAAAGGTGGCAAAAACGGTTTTTGCCGCATCCATGGTAACCTGACATATTCCGGTTCCTGTACAGGCGCCTGACCAGCCGGAGAAGGCAAAGCCAGCGGCCGGTGTAGCGGTCAGTGTGACAATGCTTCCAGGTGGATAGAATTGGAGACAGGTACCGGATAGGCATTGGATATCGGGGGCCAATATTGTGTGGACGGAACCTGTGCCCTCACCGGTTATCGCCACCTGGAGGGGGACTGCAATGGCATAATTCTCGGTTTTGACCGATTCGGTGTTCCCGAAGGTGTCTTTGGCAAAAAATCTGAGTGTTGTCGAGGCTGCTATGTTGACCGGAGCGGCATAGATTGCAGAGGCCGTAGTTGGAATGGAGCCGTCGGTTGTGTAATACACGGTTGCTGGTTGGCTGGTGGTCAAAGTGACGCTCTGCGCCGTCAGGTACACTCCGCCGGCCGGCGAAGCAGTCGTGACCGGGGGAATCACTGAGTTGTTAACGGATCGTACCGGACCGGCAAAGATTACGTTTTTGTTCTCATTCCCCAAGGCGTCTACACCGGTTACCGCATAATAGTAATCGGTTTCATTCAGCGTAGTGTTATCGAAAAACGAAGTGTCTGAGGTAGTGGCAATCGGGGTCATGCCGGCCACGTCGGCAAAGCTTTCAGTGCTGCGGTATATTCTGAATTGCTCGAAATCAGCCGGTTTCGGGTATCTGCTCCAGTCAAGACCGATGACGCCGCCATTGTCAGCTGGCTTGTCGAAGCCAGTCAGTGTCGTAACCATCGGCGGCGGGGTCGAGTAATCGGTCGGCATTCTGCCGGGGCCGCCATATATCCCCATATCGTTTCTTGTCCCATCCGTGTTGTTGTATGCGGAAGAAGGGTTTCCGGCATTTCTCAGAGGTGAGCCGGATGAGAGGGCGTAGTAAACCGGGCTGCTGAAAAGAGGATCGGTAGATTGTTCACCAGTTCCCGGTGCCGGGCTGAAGGGGATGACGCCGTATCCTGTGTTAAAAGCATAATTCCCGCCACTGTTATTCCAGACATCATTGTATTCGATAAACAACGACGACATCGTTATGAAACCATAGCTCGCATTGTTTGCAATTATATTGTTTCTGAATACGAAGTTTGCCCCGGAACCGTAGCTGTCCACCCACCCAAAGCCATTATTGGCAATTACGTTGTTTTCAAGGGTTGCGACAGTGGCCATACCGATATCCACCGCGCCCCATGTGTTATTGGCGATTACGGAGTTTGTGACCATGATACTTGATCTGTTATAGGACGAAATGCCGACATTATGATTCATGATGATGTTGTTGATGGCAGTGACCTGCGCTTCCATGTTTGCCTCAATGCCTTTGCGCTGCTGGCCCGAGTAAAGTGGTTCTCCGCTGATGGTGAAGCCTTTGATGGTGGCGGTGTCCGATACAACATTAACGGCGGCATAGGCGTTATTGGCTGCAAAAATTATGGTATCCCACGGATTTGCTCCCTGTAAGGTAATCCCTTTTTTGAGAGTGATTGATTCGTAATAAACCCCGGTAGGGACATTGATGGTCGCTCCAACCGGTGCCGCGTCAATGGCGCTTTGGATCGTTCCGTAATTGCCGGTGCCGTTGACAGTGATCTGGCCGCTTGAGACCAGTTTATAAACGATGCTTTTGACACTTTCTGTATTGCCAGCGACATCTTTTGCAAAAAATTTCAGGGTGGTGTCTGACGAAATAGTAAGGGGCGCCGTGTAGACGGCAGAACTGGTGGTGGGAACTGACCCGTCCGTGGTGTAATAGATCGCCGCAATACCACTCTGCAGATCAACCATGGTGCCGCTCCAGTCACTTGCGGTGAGGGCCACATCGAAAGCCGTGCCGTATGAACCGGAGGGATGGGAGGCGCTGGTAACCGGCGCGACGGTATCGAGTATAATGGAGGCGACGTAAGAGGATGACCAGCTTCCGAGACTGTTCTTATACTGGACGTAGACTTTCTTCTCACCATCACCTCCAGTCAGCGTCCATGACTTTGAGGTCGCATATGTCTCAGGGACTGACCAGGAAACATTATCGGTACTGAACCTCATTTCCGAGATGCCGTTGCTGTCAGAGGCTGAGAGCTGCAACGTTACGGTGGTAGAGGTCGTGGCAGGATAGCCGGAATTGATCCGTATCGAACCGGTTGGGCCCTGGTAGGTAAACAGCGCCGTTACATTTCTTGGCCCTGACATCGATACCGTGCATTGGTCGCCAGCTACCCAATCACACCCGGTCCAGCCGTTGAAGCTGGAATCTGGATGCGCCGTGGCGGTGAGAACGACAAGCATACCGGCTACATAGCTGGAAGCGCCATTGTTTCCCGACCACCAGATTAACCCGGTGCTGTCAGTTATCTTCCCAGAACCTGTTCCTGTTTTGACAATGCTCAACGTGGCAAGAGTCGGCGCAATTGATGTCAGCTTGTATATGCCACCGAACATCGTACCGGCAAATACGGTTCGGTCGATCGTATAGTTTGGCGAGATGGCCAGGGAAGTAACCGTGTCATTACTGCTGACCCCGCCGTTGACGATGTTCCAGCTCGCACCGCCGTCCGTGCTTCTGAAAACCCCTCCATTATTGGTCCCGGCGTAAATGGTTTGATCGTCTGCATAGTTTGGCGAAATGGCCAGTGTGTTGATCGCCTGGGTGAACAGACCGTTGTTGACGGGAGACCAGCTCAATCCGCCGTTAATGCTCTTGAATATGCCCCTGCCACTGGTGCATGGATCTGAATCGCATGTTCCTGCAAATATTGTCTTATCGGCGGCATAACCGGGTGAAACTGCAAACGTTGCGACAGGCAGGTAGGTAAGGCCGCTGTTGGCGGCATTCCAGCTTGCTCCACCGTCGGAACTCCTGAACACGCCCGCATGGGTTCCGGCAAAGATCGTCCGGTCAGAGGCGTAATCGGGAGAAAACGCCACGGTTCGAATGGTCTGATTGCCATTGATGCTGCTGGTAGCGCTCCAGCTGGTTCCGCCATCAGTGCTTTTTGCAAAGCCGAAGTCTGATCCGGAGAATATGGTCCTGTCCTGGGCGAATGCCGGGGAGACAGCCAATGTCCGGGTGCGGGGCGAGCCCGGCAGGGAAGTTACTGTACCGTTGACTATTTTGAATACGCCATCCCATGAACCGGCGAAAACCGTCTGATCGGAGAGATAGTTGGGGGAATTCACCATTGAGGTGATATTGCTTTTGTTGATTTTACTCCAGGTTGCGCCGTCATCCGAGCTCTTGAATCCGTCGCCATAACTGACGCCGGCATGAATGGTCTTGTCGGTAGAATAGTTCGGAGAGATGGCTACGGCACTGATCGATACGTTGCTGATGCCGAAGTTGGCCTGTTCGAAACTCGTCGCGCCAGTGGTGCTTTTGTAGACCCCTTTGTCCATTGTGGCTACAAAGAGAGATTGGTTGCTTCCCGGCAGGAACGCGACTGCCCTGACATAAAAGGAGCTGATGCCGTTAGTTATCGCATTCCAGGTTGTTCCGCCGTTCGTGCTTTTGAAAAGGCCCTGGTCATAGCCGCCGACATAGAGCGTCTGGGGGGCACCGGGCGCTACGGTAACGCTGGCAACCCCCAAGCCGTGGTAGCCGCCGAGAATACCGGTGTTTGCCGGGCTCCAGCTCGCACCGCCGTTCACGCTCTTGAATAGGCCATTAAAATCGGTTCCGACATAGATCGTCTGATCGGTCGCATAACCGGGGGAAACCGCAAGGGACAAGACATAGATGCCGTTGGTTCCGGTGATGCCGTTGTTGACGGCGAACCAGCTCGCGCCGCTGTCCGTGCTTTTGTAGACGCCGGAGAAGGTCCCGGCAAAGATGGTCCGGTCATTTGCATACGCCGGGGAAAACGCCAGCGCCATTGCATACTCGTCGGCTTTGGCCAAGGCCCAGTGTGCTCCGGCGTCCGTGCTCCTGAAAATGCCGTTTTGCGTTGCGACAAGGACTGTCCGGTCTAATGCATAGCTGGGTGAAACCGACACAGCCATGGCAAACAGATTAGTCATGCCGCTATTGTTTTCCATCCAGTTCGCCCCGCCATTCGTGCTTTTAAATACCCCTCCCCCCTGGGAAACGGCGTATATCGTCTGGTCGATTGCATAATCGGGTGAAATTGCCAAGGCGTTGATGCCGAGGGTAGTTAAGCCGGCATTGACCGGGCTCCAGCTGGCTCCGTTGTCCGTGCTCTTGAAAACCCCCCCTTGCCCTCCTGCAAAGACAGTCTGGTCAGAGGCGTTGGCCGGTGAAACAGCGAAGGTCTGGATGTTGCCGCCATACGGCCCGATTCCCTGCCACAGGTAG
Source organism: Geobacter sp. OR-1 (assembly GCF_000813145.1). Lineage (GTDB taxonomy): Bacteria > Desulfobacterota > Desulfuromonadia > Geobacterales > DSM-12255 > Geoanaerobacter. Next base: position 18,409 of record NZ_BAZF01000024.1, read on the forward strand.
GGACTCTGGGAGAGTGATCGGAATGCGGCGTTGACACTTCTGTTGGCGCTCATAGTTACCGTACAGCTGTCACCTGATAGGTAGTCACAGCCGCTCCAACTGTTGAAACTGCTGCCACTCCCGGCTGTGGGAGTAAGGGTCACCTCGGTGCCGGCGGCAAATGTCTGGACGCAGTTTCCGGTGCAGCTGCCGCCTGTGGAAAGGCTGACGCTGCCACTGCCGGTACCGCTGAGAGATATGTTCAGGGAATAGTTGCCTGAAATGCCCGTGCCGCTGAGCGGTATGGATACTGTCGGACTGTTTGCCGCGTTTGACTCTAACGTCATAGTGGCGGTTATGGTGCCGATTGAAGAGGGTAGAAAGGTTACGCGTACTGTGCAGTTCTCTCTCGGGGCGAGAACAGGAGTAAGACTGGGGCAGGTAACCGGATCGACAAAAAACTCGGACGTGCCGCCGGAAATGCCGATGGCCGCGACATTCAGTGTTGCCTCTCCGCTGTTACTGACAACAAAGAGCTGCGCGGTGCTGGTGCTGACCATTACGTCTCCGAAATGCCGGTCGGGAGGGGAGACGGAAATTGCGGGGATTGCGGCAACCGGGGACGCCTTGAACAAACCGTTGTCTGTACCGGCATAGGCGGTTTGATCAGCTGTGTAGTTGGGCGTAAGGGCCAGGGACCAGACGTTCAGGTTGGTGAGGCCGCTGTTGATTGGGCTCCAATTCGCTCCACCATCGACGCTCTTGAACAAGCCGCCGCCCAGAGTTCCGGCAAACAGGGTCCGATTGCCTGGATAGCCAGGAGGTGCCGGGTTGTCGGCGAATCCCTGGGAAATTGCCATGGACAGGATATTGAGGTTGCTCAGACCATAATTTTGCGGCGACCAGGTTAACCCGCCGTCCGAGCTTTTCTGTATTCCTCCGCCACCGCCGATGCCGACGAAGATGGTCTGGTCTGTTGCATAGCCCGGCGAAACGGCAAGAGCGTGGATGGTATGGGGGTATGTTATGCCTACGGAGTTCCAGTTCGAACCTCCGTCATTACTCTTGAACACACCGGCTGTCCAGGTTCCGGCATAGACAGTTCGGTCAGAGTCGTAAGAGGGGGAAACCGCCAGGGAAGCAATAAAAGGGTCTGTGATACCGCCGTTGAACGAGGACCAGCTATCTCCTCCGTTAGTGCTCCTGTAAACGCCGCCACCCCATGTTCCGGCAAAGATGGTACGGTCGTTCACATAGTTGGGGGACAGGGACAGCGAGCGGGTCGGCTGGTTGCCCAGACCGTCATAGACATTGCTCCAGCTTTCTCCTCCGTTAGTGCTTCTGAAAACCCCGCTATCAGTCGCGGCAAACACGGTACGATCAGAGGCGTAGACCGGCGAAATGGCAATTGCCCAGATATTCAGGTTGCCAAGGCCGTTGTTGACAACGGTCCAGTTTGTGCCTCCGTCTGTGCTTATTAGCACACCGGTGCTGTCAGAGCCAGCGAATACAGTACGGTCGATCGCGAAATTAGGGGATACGGCAACTGCCTTCCCGTTCGGGCCGACAGTCTGCCACTGCTCGGTGGCAATGCACTCCCCGCCGTTCAAGCACACAAAAAGCGTCAGGATTATGGTCAGGATTGAGAGCCTAAACTTGGGACCTATGGATGAGATATGCATTAAACGCCCCTCCGATTACAATGAAATTGCAAAAATATACATCAAGATGTGAGTTAATTAAATAATAAATTATATTTAAAACCGTTTGCATTAAATTGGGTTTAATGGCGTATCGTCAATCTTTGCCAGGGGCTTGTTCGGCAATTGCTGAAAACCTGTTTGTAAACTATTTCTAAGGCATCGTTACTGCTGGTCTTTTTTTGATAACGCTATTTTATTCATGTTGACATTCGCCCGCAAAATGCAGTATTTTCTTCATTCACATTTTTCTCAGCATAAGTTGCCGGAGTTTAACCATGCGAAGTGACATGATAAAGAAGGGGTTGGAGCGGACGCCGCACCGCGCACTGATCAAGGGGACCGGGGTTCCACAGAGCGAGTTCGAAAAGCCTTTTATCGGCGTTGCCACCAGTTTCACCGATCTAATACCCGGACATGTCGGCATGCGCGACCTGGAGCGTTTCATCGAGAAGGGGGTTCACTCCGGAGGGGGCTACTCGTTTTTTTTCGGTATTCCCGGTGTTTGCGACGGCATTGCCATGGGGCACAAAGGAATGCACTACTCGCTCCCAACCCGCGAGCTGATCGCCGACATGGTGGAGTCGATCGCCGAAGCTCATCGCCTGGACGGTCTGGTGTTGCTGACCAACTGCGACAAGATCACCCCTGGCATGCTGATGGCTGCCGCACGGCTCGATATCCCCTGCATTGTGGTTACTGCCGGGCCGATGCTTTCGGGTAGAGGTGAAGGGGGCAGGAAGTACTCGTTTGTTACCGACACCTTCGAGGCGATGGCCCGTTACAAGGCCGGCGTAATTGATGCCAAGGAGCTGCAGGTCTGCGAAGACAATGCCTGCCCCGGTATGGGGTCTTGTCAGGGGCTGTTTACCGCCAATACCATGGCGATTCTGACCGAAACCCTGGGGATGAGCCTGCCGCGTTGCGGCACAGCTCTGGCCGTTTCAGCGCTCAAGCGCCGGATCGCCTTTGCATCCGGGGAGAAGATCGTTGAGCTGGTGAAAAACAATATTACGCCGCGGCAGATCCTTACCCGTGCCGCGTTTGAAAACGCCATCCGTGTTGACCTGGCGCTCGGCGGCTCTTCCAATACCGTCCTGCACCTGCTGGCAATTGCACGTGACGCCGGTGTAGATCTCCCGCTGGAGACCTTCGATGTTTTGGCCAAGGAGACACCGCAGCTTGCTTCCATGAATCCGGCCGGCGAGCACTTCATGGAGGATCTGGATGCCGCCGGCGGGGTAGCCGGGGTGCTGAAACAGCTTGGCGACAAGATCAGAGACAATCCTACAGTTTTGGGTCTTTCGACCCTGCAGATCGCTTCGAGCATCGCGAACGTGGACGAGACGGTAATCCGGCCGACCACGAACCCGGTGAAGAAAGAAGGAGGTATCGCCGTCCTCTTCGGCTCCATCGCGCCGAAGGGGGCCGTTGTCAAGCAGTCCGGCGTATCTCCGGCGATGATGAGGTTCGAGGGGACTGCCCGGTGCTTCGATGCCGAGGAACTGGCCATGGCAGCCATCATGGAAGGCCGGATCAAGTCCGGCGACGTGGTGGTAATCCGTTACGAGGGTCCGAAAGGCGGTCCGGGAATGAGGGAAATGCTGGCGCCTACTGCAGCCATCATGGGGATGGGGCTTGGCGACAGCGTGGCGCTTATCACCGACGGCAGGTTCTCAGGCGGTACGCGCGGTCCCTGCATCGGCCACATTTCTCCTGAGGCGGCTGACGGCGGTCCGATAGCTCTGGTAGAGGATGGCGACCGGATCCTGCTCGACATCCCGAACCGTAAGCTCGACCTGCTGGTTGACGAATCAGTCCTGGCTGCCCGCCGGGCTAACTGGCAGGCTCCCGAACCGAAGATCAAGGGGGGCTGGCTGGCGCGGTACGCCAAGGTGGTCACCTCGGCTCACACCGGAGCCATAACGGAATAGGCATCTGTAGGGGCGATCTTTATGATCGCCCGTAACCCTGGCAAACACGAGGTTTGCCCCTACATAAAATTGATCCCTCAACAGGGGAGGACATAGACATGAAAATGAATGGTGCCAGAATCTTACTTGAGTGCCTCAAAAAAGAGGGGGTCGATACGGTTTTCGGCTATCCCGGCGGCACGGTAATCAATATTTACGACGAATTGTACAGTTTCAAGGAGATCCATCACATCCTGCCGCGCCATGAGCAGGCAGGTGTGCATGCTGCAGACGGTTATGCCCGCGCCACCGGCAGGGTCGGCGTCGCTTTCGCAACCTCGGGCCCGGGTGCCACCAATACGGTAACCGGGATCGCAACCGCTTACATGGATTCGATCCCGATAGTCATCATCACCGGTCAGGTACCTACAGCACTGATCGGCAACGATGCCTTCCAGGAGGTCGATATCATCGGCATTACGCGTCCGTGTACCAAGCACAACTTCCTGGTTCGCGACGTGAAGGAACTGGCCGGTATTCTGAAGAAGGCGTTCTACATAGCCCGCAGCGGCAGGCCCGGACCGGTGCTCGTTGATATTCCGAAGGATGTGCAGATTGCCCAGACCGAGTTCAAGTATCCGGAAAAGGTGGAAATCAGAGGGTACAAGCCGAACCTGGAAGGACATCCCAAGCAGGTGGAGAGGGCAATCGAGATGTTGCTCGATTCCCGCAAGCCGGTTGTTTACGTGGGCGGCGGTGTCATTCTGGCCAATGCCGCAGAAGAACTGACCAAGCTGTGCAACATGCTTGATGTACCTGTTACCACTACTCTGATGGGACTTGGCGCTTATCCCGAAGATTCACCCAACTCGTTGCGAATGCTGGGAATGCACGGAACCTATTACGCCAATATGGCGATGACCAACACCGATGTGATGGTTGCAATCGGTGCCCGTTTCGACGATCGGGTGACCGGCAAGCTGGCAACCTTTGCGCCGCATGCCAAGATCATCCATATCGACGTGGACCCGACCTCCATAAAGAAGAACGTGCCTGTCGATCTGCCGATAGTAGGCGACGTCAAGGATGTGCTTTTCAAGATGATCAAAGAGGTGGAGGCGCACCCCGACAAGGTAAAGGCCTTTAAGGAGGCCACCAGGGAGTGGCATGAAGAGATTGCCGCCTGGAAGGGGAAGCACCCGCTTACCTACAAGCATGCCGCCAATGTCATCAAGCCGCAGTACGTGATCGAAAAGCTGCGCGAGCTGTCGGATTCTGATGCAATAGTGGCAACCGACGTTGGCCAGCACCAGATGTGGACCGCCCAGTTTTTCACCTTCACCAAGCCGCGTACCCTCCTGTCTTCAGGGGGGCTCGGTACCATGGGCTACGGACTTCCAGCTGCCATGGGGGCACAGGCGGCCTTTCCGAAGCGGCAGGTTATTGTGGTGTGCGGTGACGGCGGTTTCCAGATGAACCTGCAGGAGATGGCCACCCTGGTGCAGAACCGCTTGCCGGTAAAGATTGTCATCCTTAACAACAACTTCCTCGGAATGGTGCGTCAGTGGCAGGAACTGTTCTTTGACAAACGCTACTCATCGACCTGCATGGAGCAACCGATCGACTTCATCAAGCTGGCTGAGGCGTTCGGCGCCAAAGGGTTCCAGGCAACCAAGACCGATGAGGTAGAGGAGACCATCAAGAACGGGTTTGCCTATGATGGTCCGGTTATCATGGAGTTCAAGATTGCTCGCGAGGAGAAGGTGCTGCCGATGGTTCCGGCCGGGGCGTCTTTGAACGAAATGGTTTTGAATGCCTGATAGGCTGTGAATGGTTAAAGGTAAGGGGTGAAGAGAACAGCAGTTATTCACTTTTCACTCGTGAACGAAGCGAACGGATTCACAGTTCACTTAATTATTGATGGAGGTTATTCCTCATGAAACATACTATTTCTGTGCTGGTGGAAAACGAATTCGGGGTTTTGTCCCGCGTTGCGGCCCTGTTCTCGGGGCGAGGGTTTAATATCGACTCCCTGTCGGTGGCGCCGACCAACGACGAGACCATTTCCCGGATGACCCTCGTAACCCGGGGCGACGATCAGATCCTGGAGCAGATCAGCAAACAGCTGAACAAGCTGATCGATGTCATCAAGGTTATCGATTTCACCGACGGCAGCGGCATTGAGCGTGAAATGGCGCTGGTAAAGGTGACTGCCGAGGATGAAAGCCGGGCTGAAGTGCTTCGGATCGTCGATATCTTCCGGGCGAAGATCATCGATGTTACCCCTAGGTCATATACTATCGAGGCCACCGGCTCTCCTGCCAAGATAGACGCAATTCTGGAGCTGCTGCGCCCTCTCGGGCTCAAGGAGCTTGTCCGGACCGGCCCTGTCGCCATCGGCAGGGGAGCAAAAGGATGGAAAGGCCAATAGTTGCCAGCGGAAGACCTATCCGGGCTTCTGTGAACGGGCATCGCATGCGATGCCCTCATAAACGGTTGAAACAATAATTCAGGAGGATGGTATGAAGATTTATTATGACAAGGATTGCAACCTCGGGCTTCTCAAGGGGAAGAAAGTGGCCATCATCGGTTATGGCTCGCAGGGACACGCCCATGCAAATAACCTGAAGGACTCCGGGGTTGATGTTGTGGTGGGGCTCAAGTCAGATTCCACATCGGTAAAGAAGGCCACTGAGGCCGGACTTGCCGTGCTGCCGACGTCAGAGGCGGTCAAAGTGGCCGATATCATCATGATTCTGCTCCCGGACGAGATCCAGGGTACAGTGTACCGGGAAGAGATTGCCCCGTTCGTAAAGCAGGGGGCCTATCTTGCTTTCAGCCACGGATTCAACATCCATTTCGGCCAGATCGTACCCCGTTCCGACATCAATGTTATCATGATAGCCCCCAAAGGGCCCGGCCATCTGGTCCGCCACGAATACACCAAGGGTGGCGGCGTTCCATCCCTGATCGCTGTTCATCATGATCCCGCTGGTAACTCAAGGGATATCGCCCTTGCCTATGCCTCTGCCAATGGCGGCGGCCGGGCCGGCATCATCGAAACCTCTTTTAAGGAAGAGACCGAGACCGACCTTTTCGGCGAGCAGGCCGTGCTGTGCGGCGGCATCTCCGCCCTTATCCAGGCTGGTTTCGAGACTCTGGTTGAAGCGGGCTACTCTCCTGAAATGGCATATTTCGAGTGCCTCCACGAGACCAAGCTTATCGTTGACCTGATCTACGAAGGTGGTATCGCCAACATGCGTTACTCGGTTTCCAATACTGCCGAGTTCGGCGATCTGACCCGCGGCCCAAGGGTCATCAACGAAGACACCAAGGACGAGATGCGGCAGATCCTGGCAGAGATCCAGAACGGCGAATTCGCCCGCGAATGGATGCTGGAAAACCAGGCCAACAAGCCGGTGTTCAATGCCCTGCGCCGTCAGGCTGCGGATCACCCCATTGAAGAGGTCGGCGCCCGCCTCCGTTCGATGATGGCCTGGATCGGTAAATCCAAGATCGTTGACAAGACCAAGAACTAATTGAATTTCATCCGGAATGCCGGGCCCCGCTCTCTTTTATGGGTGCGGGTAGCCCGGTTTTTTATTGAAGGATCTTTTGATGGACCGACCCGGAAGTTTCCCCATTGCACCTGAAGGATTTCCTTTCATTATTGCGGCGGGGATTGCAACAGCAGTTTTTGCCTGGATATGCTGGGTCCTGCCGGCGGCTTTTTCCCTGCTGCTGACACTTTTTATCGTCTTTTTTTTCCGTAACCCTCCGCGGACTGCGCCGTCGGGCGAAAAAAAGGTGATTGCCCCGGCAGACGGCAGGGTGATCTATATCGGCACTGCCTTTGAGCCGCATCTCGGTCAGGAGATGAGCAAGATCAGCATATTCATGTCGGTCTTCAATGTTCATATCAACCGTGCGCCGCTGACCGGTAAGGTGCTGGACTCCTTTTACATCTCCGGCAAATTTCTTGATGTCCGCCATGAGCGGGCGACCTTCGAGAACGAGCAGAGCGGCTTGGTGATTGAAACCGCTGGCGGTCGCAGGATTGTTGTGGTGCAAGTCGCTGGACTGATTGCCCGTCGTATCGTATGCTATGCAGGTAAAGGGGATCAACTCGAACGCGGCAAGCGGTATGGGCTGATCAGGTTTGGTTCCCGGCTCGACGTGTATCTGCCGAAAGAGACCGAGATTACTGTCGCGATGGGTGAAAAGACCGTGGCCGGAGAAACGGTCCTGGGGATTTTAGGGTGAGCGAAAGCGAAAAAACCGAGAGAAGCGAGAGTATCCGGAAAGGTATTTACATACTTCCCAACCTCTTTACCACCGGGAGCCTGTTTGCAGGATTCTACAGCATGGTAGCCACTCTTTCCGGCGACTACCGCACCGCTGCAATATGGATTCTGGCGTCATCCGTTTTTGACGGTCTTGACGGTAAGGTGGCCCGGGCTACCGGCACTACCAGCAAGTTCGGGGTGGAATACGACTCTCTGGCCGATCTGGTATCTTTTGGTGTGACCCCCGGCATTCTAATGTATGCCTGGGCGCTCCGCCCATTCGGACGGCTCGGCTGGGTCGCGGCGTTTCTCTTCGTAGCCTGTGCGGCACTGCGCCTGGCGCGTTTCAATGTCCAGGTGGATACGGTCGAGAGCAAGCGGTTCATCGGGCTGCCGACACCGGCGGCGGCAAGCATGGTTTCGGCAACGGTCCTGCTTTTCTATCATTTCGGCTGGCCCAGCTCGTTCAAAAAACTTGCAATTCTGGTGCTGATCTATCTCCTCGCCTTCCTGATGGTGTCGAACATCAAGTTCTATTCCTTCAAAGACCCTGAACTGATCAAACGACAGCCGTTCGGGTTTCTGGTGCTGATCGTGCTCCTGTTTGTTGTGGTGGCGGCAGAACCGGTTCTCATGCTCTTCATAATTTTTCTTTGTTATATCTTCTCCGGCCCAGTTGGTTTTATCTTTACCTGGCCCAGACGGAGGCGCCTGGAAAAGGCTATTCACAAGGGCCACGAGTCCGGCAGGTCTCCTCAATGATTGGTCAGATGGTTGAGGGATCGGATATTAATCCAGATTCGCAGCTGCACCGAAACGACCTTCTGAGTATTGCCGGAGTTTTACTGCTTGCCCTGTCGTTGAGGATCTATACCTTTCCAATCGCACGGGTAATAGCCGCCGACGGCATATCGTACGTGAACATTGCGCGCTCGATCTTCCGTGGCGAAGGGTTTGCCGGCGCAGTTCATTTCCCCCCCATGTTCCCCCTGCTCATCGGATTGGTTAATTTACTGGTCGGCGATGACGAACTGGCCGGCAAGCTTGTCTCAATGTTTATGGGAACTGTGCTGGTTGTCCCGGTTTACCTGTTGGCACGAGAGCTATTTTCGCGGCAGACCGCACTGGCAGCCTCGCTCTTGGTTGCGCTCTCGCCTTCTCTTGCCAAGCTCAGCAGCGAGGTGCTTACCCAGTCTACCTACCTGGCTCTGATCCTGTCAGCCCTTTACTGTCTTTGGCGGTCAGCCGAAAGTTTACGAAGCGGTTGGGGCGTTGCCGCCGGACTGTTGCTCGGCGCTGCCTATCTTACCCGTCCTGAAGCGATCGTAATCCTGGTCGCCTCAACTTTTATCGTGTTTGCCGTGCCGGTCATGAAAAGGCGAGACGTGCGGTTGCATCTCAAGATGCTGTGCATTGTCTGGGGAGCGTTTTTTGTCCTGGCGACCCCGTATATCCTCCTTCTTCACAACCTGAACGGCTCCTGGCAGCTCTCCGGGAAATCCAGCGTGACGCTTGCGGATTCACTGGGGTGGTATCTGGACCGGCCGGACCTGAAACGGGAACCTTCGTTTGCCGGAATAGGTTTTATGGACGTGATCCGCAGGTATCCGGATTTTCTTTGGAAGAATTCGGTGCGGAACATCCAGTCCCTTTGGGATGAGACACTGCCGGTTCATGTCTGGTTGCTGATGCTGCTGGGTATGGCCGCCGGAACGGCGCGGGTAGGATGGCTGAGAAGCAGACTCTTCATCTGCGGAGCGTGCGCCCCGCTCCTGATTCTGATCGTCTTCTTTTTTCTCGGAAATGTTTATACTGCCCCGTTTCTCCCCTTTTTTCTGATCTTTGCCGCACAGGGTCTGGTTGCCTTGCAGCAGCAGCTGCTAAGGATACCTGCTCTGCGGGCCGGGTCAGATTTGTCCGGAAGGATATCACGCTTTCCGGTAGCTGCAGTTACCGGCGGTATCATCGGCGTGATCATGTTTATGCCGCATATTTCGTTCGGTAAAGCAAAACCGTATCATTACGACGATGATGGCGCCCGCTACGATCACAAACTGATCGGCAAGATGCTGAAAAAAAATCTGCCAAAGCGGTCCACTGTCATGGCTCGCGATGCGCGGTTGACCTTCTACGCCGATATGTCCAGGGTGGATATTCCCCAGGCAGACCTCGAAGAGATACTTAGCGTGGCCAGAAAGAACCATGCCCGCTACATCGTTGCCGACGGCACACTGCTGGGGATGCGCCCCCAGATGCTGCCACTGCTGAAACCTTTGTTATCTTCCTCGCTTCAGGGACTTTTTATAGTCAATGGGGAAGGGTACCGTCCGGTGCCGGGGCTTCGGCTGGTGCTGTTGTTCACTGACCCAGCAAGCGCCGGGGTCGCAGTTTATGAGTTACTGGAGTAGCCAATGCTGAGTGTAATAATTCCGGTATATAATGAGCGATCGACCATTGCCGAAATTGTCCGTCGCGTTGATGAAGTTCCTGTCGAAAAGGAACTGATCATTGTCGATGACTGTTCAACGGACGGCACTGCCGACATTATCCGGGGGCTGGCGGCAAAATACAGTTCGCTGAATTATGTCCGTCACGAGGTAAACAAGGGAAAGGGTGCCGCGATCCGGACCGGTATCCGGCATGTGCAGGGGGATATGTTCATTATTCAGGATGCGGATCTAGAATATGACCCGGTGGAGTATCCCAAACTGATCAAACCGATCCTGGACGGCAAGGCCGATGTTGTTTTCGGGTCAAGGTTCGTCGGTGGTGAAGAGCATCGCGTTCTGTATTTCTGGCACTCTCTCGGTAACCGCTTTCTGACTTTGCTGTCGAACATGTTCACCAACCTGAACCTGACCGATATGGAGACCTGCTACAAGGTTTTTCGCACGGAAATCATCAAAGGGATTAGCCTGGAACAGGACCGATTCGGGTTCGAGCCGGAAGTGACCGCAAAGGTTGCGCGGACCGGTTGCCGCATTTACGAGGTTGGGATCTCCTATAGCGGCAGAACCTATGCCGAAGGGAAGAAAATCGGCTGGAAGGACGGGGTCAAGGCGATCTGGTGCATTGTCAAATACGGGCTGTTTCGGTAGAGATAATAATTTTGAAAGAAATTGCTTGACATCAAACTGCTGTTTTATTTAAGCTCAATAAAATTTCAAAGGCAGTGAAGAGGAGTAGTAGTCGCGGAACCTCTGGAGAGAGCCGGCGGATGGTGCGAGCCGGTGGGGGGAAACGGTGAACTCGCCTCGGAGCCGCTCCGGTGAACGAAGAGTAATCGGAGACGTCACCCACGTTACGGGACAATCGAGGCCTGGCAGCTCTGTCTGCCGGATAAATAAGGGTGGTACCACGGAGAGCTCAAGCCTTCGTCCCTTTTGTCGGGGCGGAGGCTTTTTTATTTCTGGAAGTACAACAACGGAGGTAGCGACATGGCAAAGAGTGCCCAGAAGGATGACAAGCAGATTATCAGGATTTTCGATACAACCCTGCGCGACGGGGAGCAGGCGCCAGGCAACAGTATGAACATCGAGGAGAAGCTGCGCCTTGCCAAACAGCTCCAGAAACTGAATGTCGACGTCATCGAGGCCGGCTTTCCGATTGCTTCGGAAGGTGACTTCGAGGCAGTGAAAAAGGTTGCGCAGACAATCAAGGGACCGCAGATTGCGGGTCTGTGCCGCTCAAGCGAAAAGGATATCGACCGGGCATGGGAAGCGCTCAAGCATGCCGGGGAAAAGGGACGAATCCACACGTTCATTGCAACTTCTGACATTCACATGAAGTACAAACTGAAGATGGAGCCGGGGAAAGTTCTTGAGGATGCAGTAAAGGCGGTCAGGCGTGCCCGTTCATATACACCGAATGTCGAGTTTTCGTGCGAGGACGCTGTAAGGACACGGTTGCCGTTCCTGGTAGAGGTCGTTGAGGCGGTCATCGATGCCGGCGCAACAACGGTCAACATCCCTGACACGGTCGGCTACACCATACCGTTTGAGTATTTCAACATCATAAAGCATCTCAAGGACAACGTCCGGAACATCGACAAGGCGGTCATCTCTGTCCACTGTCACAATGACCTGGGGCTTTCCGTGGCAAACTCGATTGCTGCGATCCAGGCCGGCGCAGGTCAGGTGGAATGCACCATCAACGGCATCGGTGAGCGCGCCGGCAACTGTTCGCTCGAAGAGTTTGTCATGATCCTCAAGACCCGTGCCGATATCCTGCCGTTCCGGTGCAATGTTGCGACGGAACAGCTGACCCCGGCCAGCCGCCTGCTTTCAACAATTACCGGTATTGCTGTCCAGCCCAACAAGGCTATTGTCGGCGCCAATGCCTTTGCACATGAGGCTGGCATCCATCAGCATGGCGTTTTGATGGAAAAATCGACCTACGAGATCATGACGCCGGATTCGGTGGGATTGAAAGAAAATGCGCTGGTGCTCGGCAAACATTCCGGTCGTCACGCATTCAAGAAACGCTTGATAGAGCTGGGTCATGACCTGAACGACGAAGATCTGAACAAGGCGTTCGACAAGTTCAAATCGCTGGCCGACCTCAAGAAAGAGGTGTTCGACGAAGACCTCGAGGCATTGATTGCCGAGGAGGTAATGCGGCCGGCCGAGAAGTACAAGCTCGACCATATTACCGTCACCTGCGGCTCGTTTGCAGTGGCAACCGCTACTGTGCAGCTGGAAATCGATGGTGAGCCGGTCAGGACCGCCGAACTCGGCGACGGCCCGGTTGACGCCACCCTGAAGGCGATCAAGAAGCTCACTAAGACGAAGGGTCGACTCCTCCAGTACAACGTCGGCTCCATAACCGGGGGTACCGATGCCCAGGGCGAGGTCACGGTCAAGGTTTCTGACGGCGACAAGACCGTTAGCGGCCGCGGCTCATCCACCGATATTATCGAGGCTTCGGCAAAGGCTTACATCAATGCCCTGAACCGCCTGCATTATCAGAAGGGGAAGTTCATCGAGTCGCTGTAGTCCTGGGCGGTGAACGCAAAGCAGTAATTGATGGGGGGGCTATGGCTCCCCCTTTTTTCTTGGTTTGGTGAGTGTGTACATGCACAAATCTGTGGTAGGATTTCTGTTATGAAATCTTCAGCCATCATCATTACATTGATATGTTTGTTTGTCTTCGGACCTGTCTCTGCCTTGTGTGCCGGCGAGCTTGATAACCATTATCTGGAGCGTTTTGGTGAGCTCAGCCGGTCATACCCGGTTGCCGGCCTGTCTCAGGCGGGAAGAGAATTGCCTTTAGATCGATGCTATACGCCGGTCTATCATTCCTTGCGTCACGACTGGTCGAAGCTGGCCGCAGGAACGCAGCAGGTGCTGGCAAAATACCTGGCCAAGCCGGCTCTGGTCAATGAGGCGGTGGTCCGGTCTGCAGAAGGTCATTTCCTTATCCATTACGCTACAGACGGCAGTGATGCCCCGCCTCTCAGCGATGCCAATAACAATGGGATCCCTGACTGGGTGGAAACTGTCGCCGCAGTATTCGAAGCGGTATATGCCAGTGAAGTTCAGGAGATGGGCTATAATCCCGCACCTGCAGCCAGGGGGGAATACGATGTCTATCTCCAGAACCTCGGGGGAGCCAGTGTCAAGTATCTTGGCTTTACCAATGCGGCAACTCCCCTGAGCAGAACCTCGTATTCGAGTTATATTGTCATTGAAAACGATTTCGCCGAGTTCTCAAGCTACTCTCATAATCAGCTGTTGCAGATAACGGCGGCACACGAATACCATCACGCCATCCAGTATGGCTACAATTATTACTTCGATATCTGGTACGCAGAAGCAACTTCCACCTGGATGGAAGACGAGGTCTTCAATTCGGTGAACCAGCTTTATGACTACCTGCCGGGATACCTGCAAAATCCGGGTCTGCCGCTAGATACGCCAGTTAGTGTCACTACCGGCGGAGGTTATGGCCGCTGGATCTTCAATCGCTATCTGGCGGAAATCAAAGGGCGGGATTCCATCAAATCCATCTGGGAATTGCTGGCCACAGTGCCGGCACCGGCAAATGGCAGCGATATCAGGATGGTTCCCATTATCGATCAATCGCTGGCCGGGGAGTTGGATCAATATGTGCTCGGCGTGGGGAAAAGATTGGTGCTTCGCAACTGGATGAGTCACCAGAATGAGGTCTCCCTGATCCATCCGCTTCTCCTCGAAACTAATATCAACACGATTTCTTACCCTGCTGCGGATTATTCCTTCGCTTTCTATGCCGCCAATCCTCAGATCGATCTGTCAATGAAACCTGCCGGAGTTGCAGCGATAGCTCTGGCGGATGCACTGCTTTTGTGCAACAACCTGACCGGGGCGACCGTGGTCCCTGCGGATCCATTGCAGCCGATCCCGAGCCTTCAGGACGCCCCGCTGAGTGGCAAGGCGCCAACGCTCGTAACAGGTCCTGCGGTGAGCAGTCCCGCGCAAAGTGGCGGCGGCGGGGGTGGCTGTTTCATTGCCACTGCCGCATACGGAAGTTATCTGCACCCGAAGGTTATGGTGCTCAGAAAATTCCGCGACCGATGGCTGATGACCAATCCGGTTGGCAGGATGCTGGTAAGGTGCTATTACCGGGTGAGCCCGGCCATGGCCGAGGTTGTTGCCCGCCACAAGTGGCTAGCCAGAGGGTGCCGGGCGCTGCTAGCCCCAATTCTTGTAACTGTGGAACATCCTGAGACTGTGGCTGCGCTGCTTATGGGGTGTTTGGGGTGGTGCCTGCTACGAAAACGGATTACCGAGTAGTCTTTGGCCGTATATAGAGATGGGTGCCATAAAAATATAAAGGCCCTGGCGGTTGTTCCGTCAGGGCCTTGTGATTGATCGGGAGAATTTTGATTTAGATCTTGCGAACGTTGGAAGCCTGAAGCCCTTTAGGTCCATTGATGACATCGAATGTCACCGCCTGGCCCTCTGCCAGCGACTTGAAACCTTCTCCCTGGATGGCGGAAAAGTGCACGAATACATCGTCGCCATTTTCCTGCTCGATGAAACCGAAACCCTTTGCGTCGTTGAACCATTTTACCTTGCCCTGTGCCATGTTCTGCTTCCTCCTTCGTGTTGCTCCGGGTCTTATTGCCGGATGTTTGGGGGTTACCGCAGTTGCCGGAGTCTTCTGGCAGGGAAGAGCAAGGCCCTACTGGGAACTTCGCATTTCCTGATTCCGCAAAAACGTCCGAAACTTACTGCAGCGTAAAACTAGCATGTGTGAAATAATAGTGTCAAGTACTTTGGCTCAGTTGAGCCGGCCCCGTCAAAACGTATTGATTCTCCCCAGGAAAGCGATCAGCAATCCGTAATGCTGATGATCGAATGCGAAGGCAATACGGGGTAGATTGAGCAGGTCTGGTTCATCCGATTCCTCGGGCAATGGGCCGCTCCGTTTAATCAGAGTGCCGGCGCGCCTGATCTCCGGGAACTCGTTAGAAAGGGTTTCAATCTGGTCGTCGGTGAGATCCTTGGTAAGTCTCACGACCAGTGTGCCATTTACAAACCTGAGCGAGTGATAGATGCGATAAAAGCTTTCAATGGCATTAATTGCTTCTTCTACGGACCGGCTGATCGAGAAGATGGAAAAGTCTTCGGCTGAGATCAGCCCCTTGCCGAGCATGGAAGCTTTGATGAAATCAAAAAACCGGTCCCAGTAGCCGCTGTCATCATCGATCAATACGAGCGGCTTAGGCGCGGTTTTCCCGGTCTGAATCAGGGTAAACACCTCCATCGCCTCATCCAGGGTCCCAAACCCTCCGGGGAACACGGCGATAGCGTCGGATTCTTTTACAAACGCCACTTTTCTGTTGAAGAAATACTTGTAGGTAATGAGCCGTGGATTCTGTGCCATGACCGGATTGGGATTCTGCTCGAACGGGAGCCTGATGTTGACGGCAAACGAGTTTTCGCTGCCGGCGCCCTGGTTTCCTGCCTGCATTATGCCGCCGCCGCCACCGGTTATGGTCATGAAGCCCCGTTTCACCAGCTCCCGGCTGAAATCGACGCACTTCTGGTAGATCGGCTCACTCGGGTCGGTTCTGGCAGAACCGAAAATCGTCACTTTTTTCTTCTGACGATACGGTGCAAAGACCTTGTTGGTGTACCGCATCTCCTTCATGGTGTTGTTAAGCATCTTGAGATCGGCCAGATAATCGGTCTCCTGGCCGGCTTTCAGGGCGGAGATGATCATCTCCCGCACAAATTCCGGATGATGAATCCCATCGGCTTTTCGGATCAGCTCTTCGATCATCTGGTCGAGATCGCCGTTGCCCCTTGTAAAACTTAGTTCCATAAAGAATAATGTCTCCTTGATCTCTGATTATGGGGGAGTATACCACCTGCTTCCCGCTCAGGCAAATTTCACAACGGTTTCAGGAATAAAATACCGTTGATTTGCCTGTACTGTTTGGGTTAGAGTATGGCCAGTTTCGGGTTTGCGCTATTATGCCCGATAGTTTCTGAGTCTCGTCTTGAAAGGATTTAAACGTATGGGTCAGACAACAGCAGAAAAGATTTTTGCCAGTCATCTTGTTGATGAGCCGTTTAGCGGCACAAAGGTGCTGAAGCTTGATGTGGTTATGTGCCACGAAATCACTACACCGATTGCCATAGCCGATCTTATGGCGCGCGGCAAGGATCGGGTATTCGATACCTCGAAGATAAAGGCGGTGATTGACCACGTCACTCCGAGCAAAGACACCAAGACGGCCACTCAGGCCAAGATGTTGCGTGACTGGGCCAGGAGGCACAACATAAAGGATTTTTTCGACATCGGCGCTAATGGGGTATGTCACGCGCTATTCCCGGAAAAAGGGTTTATCCGCCCCGGCTACACCGTTATCATGGGCGATTCGCACACCTGCACCCACGGGGCCTTCGGCGCATTTGCCGCCGGCGTGGGGACCACTGACCTGGAAGTGGGCATCTTGAAAGGCGTTTGCGCATTCCGGGAGCCAAAGACGATCCGGTTCAACCTTAACGGCACGCTGCCGAAAGGGGTCTATGCCAAGGACGCCATACTCCATGTCATCGGACTCATAGGGGTAAACGGCGCCACTGACAGGGTCATGGAGTTCCGCGGTCCGGTTGTAGAAGCCATGACCATGGAGTCGCGCATGACGCTGTGCAACATGGCTATCGAGGCTGGCGGTACCTCCGGGATCTGCATGCCGGACAAGGTAACCGTCGAATACCTCTGGCCGTTCATCAAGGACGAATATGCATCGAAGGAAGAGGCCCTGGCTGCTTTCATCAAGTGGTGTTCCGACGAAGATGCCGTGTACGATCAGGTCTATAATATCGATCTCTCAAGTCTGGAGCCGACCGTGACCTTCGGCTACAAACCCGACCAGGTGAAAACCGTCACCGAGATCGCCGGTGAGCCGGTGGACCAGGTCTATATCGGTTCCTGCACCAACGGTCGTCTGGAAGACCTCCGGATTGCGGCCGGAATCCTCAAAGGTAAGAAGATCGCGGCAACGGTGCGGGGCATCATGTCTCCTGCCACTCCCCATATCTATCAGGAGGCGCTGAAAGAGGGGCTGATCGACATCTTCATGGATGCCGGATTCTGCGTTACCAATCCGACCTGCGGGGCATGCCTCGGGATGAGCAACGGGGTGCTGGCCGAAGGCGAGGTCTGCGCATCCACCACCAACCGGAACTTCATGGGACGGATGGGTAAGGGGGGGATGGTGCATCTGATGTCACCGGCAACCAGTGCGGCAACGGCGATAGAGGGTAAAATCGCCGACCCCCGCAAGTATCTATGAGAAGCACGGCTTTTCCGCAATCGCGGCGTTGCCCTGCGCTTATCGAAAAATCCACGCTTCTGGGGATTTGTTGGTTCAATTAATTTTTCAAGGAGATCTGCATATGAAAACATTCGGCGGGCCGGTGCTGTTTCTCGACCGGGCAGACATAAATACTGATGAGATCATCCCGGCAAAATATCTGACTGAAATAACCAAAGAAGACCTGAAACCGTACATCCTGGAAGATCTGAAACTCCCCGGTTTCGATCCCAAGGGACCAAAAACCAAGGCCGCCCGGGTCATTGTCAGCCGCGGGAATTTCGGCTGCGGCTCTTCGCGGGAGCACGCTCCCTGGGTGTTTGAGGTCAACGGGATCACGGCAGTGATTGCGGAATCTTTCGCCCGCATCTTCCGGCAGAATATGTTCAACTGCGGCATGGCTGCCATCGAACTGCCGAAAGCGGACATCGACCAGATTTTTTCGCATTCGGCGGGGGAAGATGTTGCCATGGCCCTGGACATCTCGGCCCAGACCTTGACCCTGAGCGGCGGAGGCAAGCAGAAAGCCTTCAGCTTCGATATTTCGCCCTTTGACAAGGCGCTTGTCCTGGCCGGCGGCTGGGTGGACTACGCCGACAAGCAGTATTGACCAAAGGATGGCCGGTCGTAATCGGGGCGGGAGACGCTTGTCTTCCGCCCTGTTTTTTTATGTTTTGTGGCCGATGATCTGCACGGCTACTGCTTGATTAAGCTTTTTTGTTGACGATGATTCAAGGCAAGGCATAATATTCTTGCGTTGTTGGGTGTGGAATGAGGGGTGGATGACGAGACCTTTACTTGCATTTATGGTGCTGGCGAGCCTTCTCCTGCCGGCGATCCCTTCTTTTGGGGCGAAGGCGGGCGATATCGATGTCGAAGGCACCATATTCACTCTATGGCCGTTGATCGACTACCGCGAAAGCCCCAAAGAGCAGTTCAGCAACTTGGGGATACTCGGGCCACTCATAAAGATCCAGGAAAACAGAGGCGATTCCGTAGTTGCCTTCCGGCCGCTCTTTCACAACAGCGCCAATAAAAAGCAGGGAACCTCTGTCACCGAGTACCTTTACCCTCTGGCTTCCTCGGAAACAACGCCAGAGGTTTCCCGGTTCCAGTTTCTGAAACTCATTCAGAATAACAACTTTCGGAAGGACGAGGCAGGGGGAGGGGAGAAAGACAGCATGTTTTTCCCCTTCTATATCAGCGGGACCTCGAAGAAGTACGGGCCATACACCTCTGTTTTCCCGATTTACGGGGATATTTACGAGCGGTTCTGGAAGGATGAGTACCATTACGCTCTGTTTCCGCTGTATGGCAGTACGGTGAAGAACGGGACGACATCCCGAAACTATCTTTACCCGCTCTTCAACACGCTGGAAGGGGACAAGGAGTCCGGATTCCAGGTCTGGCCCCTTTACGGCCAGTCAGCCAAAGAGGGGGTCTACCGCAAAAGGTTTGTTCTCTGGCCTTTTGTTATCAGCGACACCAGGGGGCTCAATACTGCCAACCCCACGGAGAAGCTGTTTCTGCTGCCGTTTTACACGGCAACGGACTCTCCCGACAAGACCGAGCGGGGGTATTTCTGGCCGTTCTGCGGCTACCGCGACGACCGCAAGCTGAAAGAGCAGGAGACCGATTTTCTCTGGCCGTTTATATGGACAGTCCGGGGAGAGGAACGCCGGGTCGACAGCTATCTGCCGTTTTATTCCGGCGAGGTGAAAAAGGAGAGCAGCAAGCACTGGTATCTGTGGCCGCTGTTCCGGAATGATACCTTGACAACTGATACCTTCAGTCGCGACCGCAACCGGGTGCTTTATTTTCTCTACTCAGACAGCCTTGAGCGCTGGGCCAAGGACGGATCGGAGCGAAAGCGCACTGCCTTGTGGCCAATGTTTGTATATCAACGCGATCCCAGGGGGGTGAAAACCTTTTCGTTCCCAGCCCTGGTCGAACCGATTCTGGATCGGGGAGAGATCGAGCAGAACTGGTCGCCGTTGTGGCGCATTTATCAACAGAAATGGACCGACTCCGGCGAATCGGTGGTATCATTTCTCTGGAGCCTGTACTGGCACGAGATCCGTGATGATGCGACAGCTTACGAGTTCTACCCGCTGCTGTTTTATCGCGGCAAGGCAGATTTTGCAGAAACGAGCATTTTTAAAGGGCTGGTTCGCTATAAAAATGTCGAAGGAGAAAAGAGCCTGAAGCTGTTATGGCTTCCGTTCGGGCTCAATTGGGGTGCGAAAGTGACCGGGAAGGGCTCTGCACCGATAACCGCCGGAGGGGGATTGTGAACAGGGTGCTTGACGCCATCGGCAGACGGCTGATCTATTTCCAGGAAATAGTCGGCGAGGCCCTGATCCTGCTGGGGCAGACCATCTACTTTTTCCGGGAGGCGCATCGGAATTTTCAGAGCATTCTGGTGCAGATAACGATCATCGGGTATGAGACCCTCCCTGTGGCAGCGGTCATGGCATTTTTTGTCGGCATGGTTCTGGCCCTGAATACCGGCGTCGAATTGAACAAGTACGGCAGCCAGACAATTATAGGAGCGATAGTTGCCCATTCCATGGTCCGTGAGTTGGGGCCGGTAATGACGAGTTTTCTGGTGGCCGGCCGCGCCGGTTCGGCAATGGCTGCGGAGATCGGGGTAATGAAGGTCTACGAGGAGATCGACGCTCTCAAAACCCTCGACATAAACCCTGTCCGTTATCTGGCGATGCCGAGGATGATAGCCTGCCTTCTCTGTGTCCCAGCTCTGACAATCTTTGTCGATTTTATCGGGATAATCGGCGGTGCCATCATCAGTAACCTCCATCCCAAGATATTCGTTTCGTACGCGACATATTACGACAGCCTGACCGCAGCGCTGAAGCTGCGGGAAGTGGCTAACGGCTTGATCAAATCGGTGGCGTTCGGAGGGATCATCGCCCTGGTTTGTTGTTACGTCGGTTTCAAGACTTCCGGCGGCGCCCGCGGCATAGGACGATCGACAACCCGTTCGGTCGTTCTGTCGTTTATGATGGTGCTGATCGCAGACTACTTTCTGACGCGGATACTGATGTAAAGCAACGGCATGAAGAGGGAAAGGAACAACCATGGCAATGACAATTGAAAGAAAGGTCGGACTCTTCTTTGTCATATCTATCGTCGTGCTGGGTGTAATGATTGAGACCGGCGAGAAGTGGAACCCGTTTAACAGGAAGGTCCCGTACAAGACCTTTCTCGGCAGCGTGACCGGCCTGAAAGTGGGGGACCCTGTGAAGCTGGTAGGGGTCGATGTCGGCAAGATCAAGCATGTTGCCGTTCTGACCGACAAGGTGCAGATAGATTTTGAGGTTGAGCCCGGCACTCGCATCAAGACCGACACCGTTGCCGGACTCAGGCTCACCAATCTTCTCGGCGGCCAGTTCCTGGGACTTTCTCTCGGGTCTCCAAATGCGCCGCTGCTGGAACCGGGCGGGACCGTCATTGGCAAGGACGTTGCCAACATCGACATCATTGTTGACAACGTAAGTGATCTGACCAAGGACGCCAAGATCCTGATCACGGAATTGAACAAGAACCAGAATGAGGTTATGCACAAGATTGCCGCCATTCTGGATGACAATCGGGGCAATCTCAGGAACAGTATCGCCAATCTTAACAGCATTACCCAAAAGTTCGACCGTGGGGACGGCTCCCTGGCCATGTTGTTGAACGACAAGGCGCTTTACAACAATGCCAACGATGCCATTGTCAGCATCAGGAGCGTTACCACCAAGATCGACAAAGGGGAAGGGACCATCGGCAAGCTCGTTAACGACGATGCCCTGTACGCGGATGCCCGTAAAGCAATCAAAGGCCTGAATGACGGCGTGAACGAAATGACCGGCGGCTTCAAGGAGATCAAGGAGGTTGCCGGTAAGATCAATCGCGGCGAAGGTACCCTGGGCAAGCTGGTGAATGAAGATGTCCTGTACTCTGACCTGAAGGACGCTTCCCGCAATATCAAGGATATAACCGACAAGATCAATCG
Source organism: Geobacter sp. OR-1 (assembly GCF_000813145.1). Classification (GTDB taxonomy): domain Bacteria; phylum Desulfobacterota; class Desulfuromonadia; order Geobacterales; family DSM-12255; genus Geoanaerobacter. The sequence continues at coordinate 40,116 of NZ_BAZF01000024.1, forward strand.
CGGCGAGGGGACCATCGGCAAGCTGGTGAATGAAGACAAGCTTTACAAGGATGCCACCGCCACCTTGAAAAAGACTGAAAAGGCGATGGAGGGGCTGGGGGATAGCGGGCCGATATCCGTGCTCGGCAGTATCGTCGGCACTCTGTTTTAGGGCGCGCGGCTTTTTGCCCTATCTGCTTAAGTCTTTGGCTTCGCTTGAGCGGAGTGGCTCTGACACGCCTCTGCGCACTCCTTTGACAGCCTTGATATTGCTAAAAAATTCACGTTCCTTTAAGAGAAAAAATATAAATATGGCGCGGTAAATCGCGTCATTTTTTTGTGGGGATATCATGATGGAAGATGTACTGAAAATAGCAGCAGGCACGTTCACCATGCGGCCCTATGTATTTGCCTTTTTCGCCGCTTATCTCTTTGCCGCTGTTCCGCATATCGGCTGGAAAAAGGTCGGGCTGTTCACGGTCGTCGGTTACCTAATCGCCTTTGCCTCAGAATATTCGTCCATCAACAACGGTTTTCCTTATGGCTGGTACTACTACATCGACGCCACGAAAGACCGGGAACTCTGGATTGCCGGCGTTCCGTTTTTCGATTCCCTCTCCTATGTCTTTCTGGCTTACTGCAGCTATGCCACCGCTCTTTTCATCATCTCACCTCTTCGCGGATGGCGCTGGAACCTTGTCACCCTGGAAACCGGTGCCATCCGCCGCTCTTTTGCCGCACTGTTGCTAGGTTCGCTCCTGCAGGTCTTTCTCGATATCATCATTGACCCTGTTGCGCTTCAGGGGAGCCGCTGGTTTCTGGGGCAGATATACGGCTACAAGGAGGCGGGTATCCATTACGGGGTACCGTTGTCGAACTACCTTGGGTGGTGGCTGGTCGGGTTCATCATGATTCTGGCGCTCCAGATCGTTGACCGCTCTGTCGGAAAAAATGTCGAACACGCCAAAGGGGTTGCCAATCTGCCGTTTCGGGCGCTGGTCGGACCGCTCCTCTATATTTCGGTGGTCGTTTTCAACCTCACGGTCACCTTTCTGATCGGTGAGCGCCAGATGGCTCTCACCGGGATCTTTACCTACATCCTCCCGGTTGCGATTGTCGCCACCCTGGCCATCCGCCGGACCAACCGCTACACCAAGGAAGAACTGGCTGAACACCTGCGGGATTTCCCCGGCTCAACGGCAGGCGGACGCCGGGGGTGATTCATCCAACGGGGTGCAGTAGCTTGGCAATTGCCCCTGCCAGGTTTTCCCCGGCCTTTTTGGAGTTGCGGGCCAGCCGCACCAGCTGCGGCATGATCCACGGTTTCTTCGCAATGGTAAGCATTACCCGCCATGTTTGCAGGTTCAGGTTTTTATCGCAAAACTCGTCAAGGCTGAAACTCAGCTCATCGTCGAAACTGTCGCTGATCGAGCGGATGGCTGTCAAAGGGATCAAGTGGCTATTAGCGACCTGGGCCACTGCCGAGGTCTCCATCTCGACCACCGCTTTCCTGATGCCTGTCGGCAGGAGCCCGGCAATCTCCTTTTTTGAGGTAATCTTTCGCGTGGTAACGAATGCCGCGCCAATAACGGGAATGCCACAAGTTTCCCTGACCTCTGGGCATGATCCGGGACTATCGCCGTTCAGCCCATGTTGCTCGCTGAACAGCCGGCCATGGAGAAAGAGCAGCCGTTCTGCGCAAACAACGTCTCCAACGCTCAGATCCGGGGTTAGCGAGCCGGCAAAACCGAAGTTTACGATCCTGTCCGGCCTGGCCGTATCTATGAGCAGCCGAGTGGCGGCAGCGGCATTGTCCGGTCCCATTCCCGACTCGACCAAGCAGATGGATTGTCCCCAGGCATCCAGCCGATATATGTGATGTCCCCCGACCTTTTCCCGGCTTAAGACCTTAACCTGCCGGAGCAATGGCCGAATCTCTTCCTGCATGGCGGCAATAAGGCCGATACGTTGCACCCGAGACTCCTTTCATCATCCTTCCGTTACTCTAGCAGACCCTCTTGGCGTCGGCAATCGTTCCCTGCTTTTTGTCAGGATTGCGCTATTCTCTTAAGATGTTTTTACTTTTGGCGATATGAATATCTAACCTGAATTGGCCATTATCCGGAGGGCGAATGACACTGCGCCTCAAGGCATTATTGTTGATTGTGCTGATCTTGTCTGCACTCGCCATAGTATTGTACAAATCCTGCGATACCGTTATGAGGACGAGTTTCAGCGGGCTGGAGCAAAAAGAGGTGCAGGAAAGCCTGCTTCGAGTCAAGAATATTCTCCAGGGTGACTTGGTGATGCTAGGGAGTCAGGTGGGCGATTGGGCATCATGGGATGATGCATATGAATTTGTCGAAAACGGTAACCAGAATTTTATTAACAAAAATATCCTGCCGGCCAGTTTTGTCGAGATCAAAGCGAATCTCATTCTATTCGTGCACAATTCCGGCAAGATAGTCTATGAAGGGTGGTTCGACCGGAACACCAACGAGATATCCGGTGGTAAGGTGAGCTTGCACGGTCATCTGGGACCGGAAAGCAGGCTGCTTAACCTCAGCTATCCATCCAGCATCGTCACCGGGATTATCAATCTCCCCGAAGGGCCGCTCATGGTGGCTGCCCGACCCATTGTCACAACAAAACGGGATGCCCCGATTCGAGGCACGCTTATCATGGGGCGCTTTATCGACAACATGGAAATCGACCGTCTTTCCAAAGACGCCAGACTCTCGTTCAATGTGTACCGTCTGGGAGACCCTTATCTTGCTCCGGAACTGGCAACGATTCAGAATGAACTGAATGCCGGGAGAGCCTCTTTACTGATCAAGAGGTCCGGTGAGAATGATCTGGCCGTTTACGATTACCTGAACGATTTGTACGCCAAGCCGTCATTTATCATCAAGGCCGTTATCCCACGTCAAGTCATGAAAGAGGGGGAACGGCTCATCGGCTCGCTCCGCCTTGTCATCATTGCCGGTGTGGCTATTGCGGGGATATTGCTGGCTCTGGCATTGTCAATCTTCTGTTTTCCACGCCCAGTCCCGGTTGATCAACGGGTTGTCCCTGATGACTGGAGCGCCGGGAACGATCTTGACGAACCTGTTCTCATCGCAACCGCCAACCAGGAGGAAGCAACGTATGAAGAGGAGAGAGAGACGGACAATCCGGATGAACCGGACGTTTCCGCCTCTGCTGGTACCGATTCCGATGCGGGCGACACGGATGAGTCCGTCAGTGTAACCGACGAGACTCCAGATCCCGGCAAATCAATTGAGCAAGAGCCCGGCGCCGAATCCTCCGACCCAACAGATCTGCAACCCCCGCCTGCAAAATTAGCTTGACATGTAACAAGTTATTCGCCTATATTCAATCCCTTACGAGTGGGCTATCTGCGCCCGGAGTCCGGCTGTTGGCGGTTCCAGGGTGTAAACCCGCATGGGGTTTGAATGTTAGAGAATCTGTCCGACAAACTGGAACTGGTCTTTAAAAAGCTTCGCGGCCAGGGAGTGATGACCGAAGAGAATATCAAGGAGGCACTGCGCGAGGTGCGCCTCGTTCTCCTTGAGGCAGATGTCAACTTCAAGGTTGTCAAGGAGTTTATCGAAAAGGTTCGCGTTCGTGCCGTGGGGACGCAGGTTCTTCAGAGTCTTACCCCCGGACAGCAGGTGGTCAAGATTGTCCACGACGAGCTGGTCTCTCTCATGGGGGGGGACGAGGACAACAGTCTCGATCTGGCTGCAAAGCCTCCGGTTTCGATAATGATGGTCGGGCTTCAAGGAGCGGGGAAAACGACCTCATGCGGCAAGCTCGCCCGGCACCTGAAGGCAAAAAGGCGCAATCCGCTCCTGGTGCCGGCTGACGTTTACCGGCCCGCAGCTATCGAACAGCTCAAGACGCTCGGCCGGCAGCTGGGGGTTGAGACCTATGATTCCAGTAGCGACCAGGACCCGGTGGCAATCTGCTCCGATGCCCTGAAGTATGCCGAGCTCAACGGTTTTGATACCGTTATTCTCGATACTGCCGGTCGTCATCAGATCGACGACTTTCTGATGAATGAACTGGTCCGGATCAGGGATGAGGTGCAGCCGCGCGAGATCCTGTTTGTTGCCGACGCCATGACCGGTCAGGAAGCGGTCAATGTGGCCACCGGGTTCAATGAGAGGCTGGAAATTTCCGGTGTCGTGCTGACAAAGCTGGACGGCGATGCCAAAGGCGGGGCCGCCCTCTCCATAAAGGCAGTCTGTGGCAAGCCGGTCAAGTTTGTGGGTTTGGGCGAAAAGCTCGACGCCCTTGAGGTGTTTCACGCCGATCGCCTGGTGTCGAGGATTCTCGGCATGGGCGATGTGCTGACCCTGGTCGAAAAGGCGCAGTCGGTCTTTGATGATAAGGAGGCGGCCCGTCTTCAGCAGAAATTCAAGAAGAACCAGTTTGATCTGGAGGATTTCAAGAATCAGCTCCAGCAGATCAAGAAAATGGGTTCGCTTGACTCCATCATGGGTATGATCCCTGGTATGGGAAAAATGATGAAGCAACTCGGCGATGCCCAGCCGAGCGAGCGCGAGATGAAAAGAGTGGAGGCAATCATCGACTCCATGACCAGAGAAGAGCGGTCCAACCATGCCATCATCAATGGCAGCCGTAGGATACGCATTGCCAACGGGAGCGGCACCACGGTTCAGGAAGTGAACCAGCTTCTCAAGCGGTTCTCCGAGGCGCAGAAAGTGATGAAGCAATTACAGAAGCTCGGCCCAAAGGGGCTTATGAGAGGCATGGGCGGTATGCGCAACATGCTTCCCTTTTAAACAACATAATTTACAAATCGACTCAAAGTCGACATCAGGAGGAGTGCAAATGGCAGTAAAGATCAGATTGGCTCGTGGCGGCGCAAAGAAGAAACCTTTTTACCAGATTATCGTCACCGACGAGCGTAGCAGGAGGGATGGCCGCTTTATTGAGAACGTCGGCACCTATGATCCGAACCATAACCCTGCTTTGGTGAAAATCGAGGAGGATAAGGCTCTGGAATGGCTTAATAATGGCGCGCAGCCTACCAATACTGTCAAGCAGATGCTGAAAACTACCGGTATCTGGGCCAAGTTTGCTGCCAAAACTGCAGCATAGGCTGGGTTTCAGCCCGGATTACATGGTCTGATCATACGAAAATGCATTCAATGGGGATGCGATCCGGCGAAGGAGTGACGCAACCAGTCCTCTATTGCACCATGTCTGGATTTCATGACGATAACGCAGACTTTTGAATGCTGTTTATTTGTCCCGGCCCGCCGGAAATCCCACACCCACAGAGGAAACCGACATGAGACAGCTCGTAGAGACCATCGCGAAGGCACTTGTTGACGATCCAAACCAGGTCAGAACCAGCGAAGAGTTTGAAGAGGATACGCTGGTCATCAAGCTGACGGTAGCCAAAGAGGATATGGGCAGGATCATCGGCAAGGAAGGACGGACCGCCAAAGCAGTAAGGACCTTGCTCAATGCAGTTTCGACCAAGGACAACAAAAAGGCGATTCTCAAGATTGTCGAGTGATGGAGTTGTCTGACGATCTGGTTCTTCTGGGTAAGGTAACCGGAACCCATGGGATCAGGGGCGAGTTGCGGATTTCCTGTTATTCAGGGGATTGCGGCACTCTGATGGGGTTGCGCACCTTTCATTTGCGAGGAGTGCGCGGCGATCTGCTCGAAGCGGAAATAGCTTCCGCGAGGCCCCAAGGGGGTAGGGCAGTTGTTAAGCTTAAAAATTTCGACAGCATCAACGATGTGACTCATCTGATCGGCCGCGAACTGGTGATCCGTCGTGACCAGCTACCCGAGACCGAGGAAGGCGAGTACTACTGGCACGACCTGATCGGGTTGACGGTTATCAGCGATGATGGCCTTGAACTCGGGACGCTGGCGGAAATATTCGATACCGGCAGCAATGATGTATATGTTGTCAGAAATGGAGAGCGGGAGTATCTGATTCCTGCCCTTGAAGACGTAGTAAGGGAGATTGACCTGACTGGCCGCATTATGAGGGTCACTCCTCTCGAAGGGCTTCTCGATCTATGAAATTTGATCTGTTGACGCTCTTCCCCGACATGATTGCCGGCCCGCTGAGCAATAGCATAATCGGCAGGGGGATCGAGCGCGGCCTGATCGAGCTGAATCTATGGAATATCCGTGATTATGCCGTTGACCGCCACCGCACTGTCGATGATTCTCCCTATGGCGGTGGCGCCGGTATGGTCATGAAGGTCGAGCCGCTGTACTCCTGCATCGAGGCGGTCAAGGCCGAGCGCCCCGATGCAAGGGTGATCCTGACCTCACCCCGCGGGGTCCCGTTCAGCCAGGAGATGGCGCAGGAACTTGCCGGATTGACGGAGCTGATCATTGTCTGCGGCCGCTACGAAGGGGTTGATGAAAGGGTCACCGAGCTCTGCATCGACCAGGAGGTTTCGATCGGCGATTTTGTCCTGACCGGCGGCGAGCTGGCTGCCATGGTCGTTGTGGACGCTGTCGGCCGCTTGTTGCCAGGCGTTCTCGGTTGCGATGATTCGGCCCTGGATGAATCGTTCTCCGATGGTCTGCTGGAGTATCCGCAGTATACCCGGCCGCCTGAGTTTCACGGCTTGACGGTTCCGGAAGTGCTGCTATCCGGGAATCATGCCGAAATTGCCAAGTGGCGCCGTCAGCAGGCTATCCTGAGGACCGCCGCCGCCCGGCCCGAGCTGCTCGCCAACGTGCAGCTCACCCCAGCAGAACGGAAGCTGGCCGACCATGCCCTGGAGACGCGGCATGTGCATTGAAACCGTCCCTGCTGCCAGGGTGGCCGTAGCGCTGCTGCATCATCCGGTCTATGACAAGCACCGCCAGGTGGTGACAACAGCGGTCACGAACCTTGATCTGCACGACATTGCGCGGGCAGCGAAGACCTTCGGGTTGTGCCGTTATTTTGTAGTCACTCCGGTTGCGGATCAGCAGGCCCTTGCCGAGAGAATACGCGCCCATTGGCTCGGCGGGTGGGGCGCCGGATACAACCCCAAGCGCAAAGAGGCGTTGGAACTGCTGCAGGTGGTGCCGGGCCTGAATGATGCCATTGCGGAGATGACCGAGACCTTCGGCACTCGTCCCCTGATTGCCGTAACCGGCGCCAAGGGGCGGCCCAACTCGGTAACTGCTCAGGAGTTGAGAGGTAAACTCGAAAGTTTGGCATCCCCGCTGCTGCTCCTTTTTGGAACGGGGTGGGGGATGACGGAAGAGGTTTTTGATCAGGCAGATTTTGTACTGGAACCGATCAGCGGGAACAGCGAATATAATCATCTTTCGGTCAGGTCGGCTGTGTCGATATATCTGGACCGGCTTTTCGGAAGATGAGAACTGAACAACAACCGGATATCAAATCAGAACTATTAATAGAGGAGGAAGTACAGAGATGAACAGAATCGATTACATGGAAATGGAACAGATGAAGAAGAACGTGGTCCCCTTCAAGCCGGGCGACACGGTCAAGGTGCAAGTCAAGATCGTTGAAGGCGACAAGAGCCGTATCCAGGCTTTTCAGGGTGTCGTCATCTGCCGTCAGAACGGTGGTATCCGCGAGTCTTTCACGGTAAGGAAGATCTCCAACGGCGTCGGCGTCGAAAGGGTGTTCCCGATTCATTCCCCGTCGATCGAAGCGATCGAAGTAGTGACCCGCGGCCAGGTCCGTCGCGCCAAGCTTTACTATCTGCGCAAGCTCCGCGGCAAGGCTGCCAGGATTCGCGAGAAGAAGTACGTCGCAGGTCAATAGGCTATGCAAGAGCCCCGGTAACCGGGGCTTTTTCATTTGGGGGCCGGATGAACCTCGAACTCTTCGCCACAACTGGAGCCGAGCGAGATCTCTTTGCCTTTGAGACCAGGGCGCGCCGCCGTGGATTTAAGCTTATTGCCGGAATCGACGAGGCCGGGCGTGGTCCTCTGGCCGGGCCGGTCGTTGCCGCCGCTGTCATACTGCCGCACGGGCTGGAAATTCCCGGCCTTGACGACTCAAAAAAGCTGACCCCCCAGAAGCGCGAAACCCTCATCGAAGAGATCAATGCCAAGGCGCTTGCCGTGGCTGTTGGCGTCGCGGATCACTCCATGATCGACCGGATCAATATCCTGCAGGCAACACTAGTTGCCATGATGCAGGCAGTCTCCAACCTGCAGCTCCCTCCAGATTTCCTCCTGATAGACGGCATCAGTAATATCCAGGCCAATATCCCGCAGCAGACCGTCAAAAAGGGTGATTCCCTCTCGGCCTCCATTGCTGCCGCCTCCATTGTTGCCAAGGTGACTCGGGACCGGATGATGGATGGTTTCGACCGACAGTATCCAGGGTACGGCTTTGCCGGCCACAAGGGGTACGGCTCGGCGGCCCATTTTGCGGCGATCGCCCAACTGGGGCCGTGCGAGATCCACCGGAAGAGCTTTCGCGGGGTCAGGGAACACCTGGACCACGAGCCGGAAGAGGATGCGGAATGAAACCAGTGGAGAAAAGGCCGGGACCAAACCAAAGGGTCGGCAGTCAGGGCGAAGATCTCGCTACCGCCTTTCTGGAGTGGCAGGGTTATGTCATCCTGGAGCGGAACTACCGCTGCAAGGGTGGTGAGGTCGATATCGTTGCCAAAGAGGGGAAGACCGTGGTCTTTGTCGAGGTCAAGACCCGCAGAACGGCATCGTACGGTGTCCCGCAGCTAAGTGTTACCCCGTTCAAGCAGCGCCAGATCATGAAGGCCTCGCTGACCTGGCTCGCCAGTCACAGGCAGCTCGAAGCCCCGGCCAGGTTCGATGTTATCGCCATTATCCTGCATGGTGATGGAGAACCGGCCTTTGACCATATCAGGAACGCCTTTGACCTGAATTATTGATGCCCCTTTCGTTGCAAAGCCGCTGCTACTGTGTTACCGTTACGGCACAAATTCCAAGGAGTTCCGACTTATGGAGTTCATTGTTGCCCTGGCCCAGATCAGGCCAAAATTAGGGTGTGTATCCGATAACCTGGCAATAATCGAAGCGTCCGTTGCGCAGGCAGTTGAGAGCGGCGCGGACCTCGTTGTCTTCCCCGAACTATCGGTGACCGGCTATTTTCTCAAGGACCTGGTGCCGGAAGTGGCGTTGCGGATCGATTCCCCGGAGATCGCCAAACTCCGGGTGCTTTCGCGCCGGATCAGCATCGCCGTCGGTCTGGTCGAGGAGTCTGCGGACTGCCGGTTTTTCAACACAGCCATCTATCTCGAAGAGGGGGAGATCAAGCACAGGCACCGCAAGGTCTATCTCCCCACCTACGGCCTGTTCGACGAACAGCGGTATCTCGCCTGCGGGGACCGTTTCCGCGCCTTCGACACCCGGTTCGGAAGATTCGGTATGCTGGTCTGCGAGGATATGTGGCACCTGTCTGCCGGCTATACCCTTGCCATGGACGGCGCTACCACCATCCTCTGCCTCTCAAGCAGCCCAGGACGGGGGGTCGCGTCCAATGATGGTCTCGGTTCCGCCCGGGCCTGGCAGCGACTGACCTCAACCACTGCCATGTTCCTCTCCTGCCGGGTGCTGTTCTGCAACCGGGTCGGTTTCGAGGACGGGGTGAATTTTTGGGGGGGATCGGAAATCCTCACCCCGTCCGGCGACAGCGCGGTTCGGGCGAAGCTGCTCGAAGAAGAGCTGGTAACGGCGCGGGTTGATGACGGCGAACTGCGGCGGGAGCGGATATTCGCACCGTTGTTGCGGGACGAAAATCTCGATCTGACCATCCGCGAACTGCGGCGGATCGAAAAGGAGCGGAGGAGCGCGCATGTCTGGTAATGTAGGCTCATTGGGACTTGCCATAAATGCCGCACTGGTGCGCCGGATTCTGGTCGGGTTCCTGGCCGAGGAGGTTCACAAGGTCGGGTTGAAGAGGGCAGTCCTGGGGCTTTCCGGAGGGATCGACTCTGCCCTGGTGGCATACCTGGCGGCCGAAGCGCTCGGGGCCGAGAATGTCCAGGCAATCATCATGCCGTACAAGCAGAGCAACCCGGAGAGCGAGGCCCATGCCCGGCTGGTGGCCGAACGGCTCGGGATCGAGCATTGCGTTATCGGCATTACGCCTATGGTGGACGCTTATTTCGAGCTGTTCCCGGATGCTGATTCGATGCGGCGCGGCAACAAGATGGCCCGCGAGCGGATGACGATACTGTTCGACCACTCGGCAGCCAGGTCGGCGCTGGTGTTGGGCACCAGCAACAAGACCGAGCTGCTTCTCGGCTACGGCACCCTTTACGGCGACATGGCGAGCGCCCTGAACCCGATCGGCGATCTCTACAAGACCCAGATCTGGCAGCTCTCCGAAGAGATGGAGGTGCCGCGCGAGGTGATCGACAAAAAGCCTTCGGCGGACCTATGGGCAGGCCAGACCGACGAGCAGGAGCTGGGGTTCACCTACAAGGCCGTGGATGAACTGCTCTACCAGATGGTGGATCTCCGCAAGAGCCGCGCCGAGCTGCTGGCTGCCGGATTTGAGGCCGCTTTCATCGAAAAGATCTATGCTAAGGTACAGAACTCCCATTTCAAGCGCCGCCTGCCGGTGATCGCGAAAGTCTCGAACCGCACAATAGATAGAGACTTTCGATATTCAAGGGATTGGGGTAAATAGGGTGCCGGCTGGCACCCTCTATATCGTTGCCACACCCATTGGCAACCTGGAGGACATGACCTTCCGGGCGGTCCGCATCCTTAAGGAGGTGGACCTGATCGCTGCCGAGGACACCCGTCACAGCCGCAAGCTGTTGAGTCACTTCGGCATTTCCACCCCGCTTACCGCCTATCACGACCACAACGAGACCCTCAAGTCACCGTACCTGATCGAAAAACTCAAGGCCGGTCAATCCATTGCCATTGTCACCGATGCCGGAACCCCGTGCATTGCCGATCCGGGTTACCGGATCGTACGGGCCGCGGCGGCGGAAGGGATCACGGTGGTGCCGATACCGGGCGCTTCGGCCACCATTGCGGCGCTCTCCGCTTCAGGCCTGCCGACCGACGAGTTCACCTTTGCCGGGTTTCTGCCGTCAAAATCGGGCAAGCGTAGGGAGCGGCTGCAAGAGCTGCAGGGAGAGCCGCGTCTGCTGGTTTTCTACGAGGCGCCGCATCGTCTGACCGCCACCCTGGCGGACATGGCCGAGGTCTTCGGTCCACGCGAGGCGATTGTCTGCCGGGAGCTGACTAAGATCTACGAGGAGTTCAACCGGGGGCTGCTCCTCGATCTCGTCCAACATTACGCAGAGACGCCGGCGCGCGGCGAGGTGGTGATCCTTGTCGCTCCGGGTGTGGCCGCGGACGAGGAACCAATGGACCTGGAGGGGATGCTGCGCAGCCTGCTGGCCGACGGGGTCACAGTCAAGGATGCCGTGCGCCGGGTGGCCGATGCCACCGGCCAGCCTCGGAGCGCGGTCTACGACCTGGCTCTCAGGTTGAAACAAGAGGGGAATAGTTGAATTGAGAAGGGCCTGCTTGCGCAGGCCCTTGGTGTTTGCGGAGTGCTGCCGGAGGAAGGTCTTGAGACCGGCGATCCCGGTTTTTCCGGCAAGGTTATCACCTTGTTGCCGGAAGCTTAATTACCACTGCCTGCTCCCGTGACAGCCGGCCGTCGCGCATGACGTACCATTCCAACCCAGGCTGCTAATCACGTTCTTTACGCCGTTTATGTGAGTAGATGCAGTCACGGCCGTTGAGCTGTAGCCGGTGCCGTGGCATGTAGCACAGGTGTATCCCTGTGAAATGTGGAACGCATGCTGGCCCGTCGCAGGAGGAACGGCATGGCAGCTACCGCAGGCAGGGGTCGGTGTCGGTGTTGGCGTTGGGGTAGGAGTGGGTGTCGGCGTAGGAGTAGGCGTTGGTGTCGGCGTAGGGGTCGGCGTAGGGGTCGGGGTTGGTGCTGTCTGGCTGTTCAGGTAGGCGGCCAGATCGGCAATCTGAGTTGCGGACAGGGTGATGCCTTTATGGCCTGCCTGGCCGGCAGCCGGGAATTTCTGGCTGACCTTGGCCCCTTTTGCTGCCAGGTTCATGACCGATGTGCCGGTCAGGGTGTGGCAGCCGCTGCAGTTTGCCGCGTATACTGCCTGGCCGGCTGTTGCCGAAGGAGTCGGGGTTGGAGTGGGTGTCGGCGTGGGGGTCGGAGTTGGTGTCGGTGTTGGCGCGGGCGGAGGCGTTGTGCCGGTGCCGTGGCTCTTGACCTTGATTTCAGAAGCAACCAGAACGCCGTTGACGAATTTCCCTTCCACTTCCACGCGGTCGTTCAACGCCAAGCCGGAGATGTTCAGATTGCCGGCGACCACGGTGATATCGCCGATGGTGAAGGCCTTGTCGTCCAGCGACAGGTTTGCCACCAGCCCTTCGATCTCGGCATGTTCGATATCTTCAGTGTCGCGCGATTTCAATTCCACCTTCATGGCGGTAAACGGCCCGTCAGCTGTCGCAATGGTCCCGTGGACCTTCACAGTAGATCCGGTGCCGATGCGCGGATTCAGAGGCAGCACGCTGGTTATTGCGACCCCGCCGATCTTCAGCTCTTGGCCGTTCAATTGCGTCACAGTGCCGATCAGTTTTATCGGTGTCTTGTTGGCAACGAACGGGTTGTTCTTCAGTTCGATCCTGGTGGCCTGAACCGCGCCGTTGGCATCGGTGTAACCGCTGATCACGACCATGTCGTTTCTGGAAAGACCGGCCAGGTCGTTAACCCTTTTGAAAACCGTGGTTGTCGAGACCGCTACCGTCTGCCCCAGAACCACCAGCGTGTCGCTGTTATTGTCTACTGATGCCACCGGTCCCTTGATCAGGTGGTCACAAGTGACTTCGAGCGCCTTTTTCGCGTTCCCCTGGCCACCATCATGACTCTTTACGGTCACCACCATACCGATATCCAGGGCATCGTCGTCTTCGTCCTTGGTGATTCGGCTGCCGTCAAGATCATAATCGGTGCCGTTGATCCGGATGGTTGCCCCGCTCTGGGAAGCTCCGGCAATGGCGATCTCCTTGCCGCTGGAACTGCCGCCTGTTGCCGTGATCACACCGGTGGTAACGCCCGAAACTGCCGGAGTACTGCTCCCTGAGCCCCCCCCGCACGCGGACAAAGATGCGATACCGATCATCAGTCCTATGGCACTCCAAATAGTCTTAATCTTCATGGTTTCCTCCATTGTTAATGCTGTTGATGCGTTTCCGTCGATGTCAGTTGTCATAGTAAATCTGCAAATTACCGGTTAACAAATTTGGGTTCTGTTGATCACCCCCTTTATAACCCCGGCAAAAAAAGAGCCGGGGCCGAATGTGAGGGCATTTCGGCATCCCGGCTGTCTCAGTGAGACCCTTAGGCTTTCCGCCCCATCCTCGCGGATGGTTTAGTATTATCGTGTACCTATACGGCTTCGCCAAAAGCCCATCTGCTGCGTTACGCTCAGCCCTCGTCGCTGCGACGTAGCCTACGGCTACGACTCACTCCTCAGACTTCGCAAGCCTTGCATCTGAAGCTTTTTGCTGTGCCTTGGTTTCAGAAAAGTTGCGTTAGGTCCCTCCAAATGTTGATTCTGTCTTGAAACAAAAAAGCCGGGTCGCCGGTCATATCTGGTTGGATATTTCGGCGACCCGGCTGTCTGCTTGAGACCCTATGGGCTTTCCGTCCCACCCTCGCGGGTGGTTTAGTATTGTCGTCTATCAGTGAAACAGTTTGTTACATTTTCGTAAACTTTACTTTAATGATCTGATCGTTGTCAAGCCAAAAAAATCTCAAGGTCATGTTCAAAACTGTGATATGTCTGTAAAGCCTTGGTAATCAGCCCACCAGACCCTTGCCGTCGGCAACCATCAGCTCGGACACCAGCCGGGTGAACCTGAGCGGGTCTTTGATCGGCGATCCTTCGGTCAACAGCGCCTGGTCGAAAAGGAGTTCGCAGTAGTCTGCCAGGCGCGGGCTTTCCTTGTCCTTCTCGAAAAGCTTACCCATGACGCTGACGATCGGGTGGTCCGGGTTCAGTTCCAGGACCCGCTTCGATTCCGGGACATCCTGGTTCATCGCTTTCATGATCCGCTCCATGTTGGCGTTGATGCCGTACTCGTCCGCCACCAGGCAGCAGGAGCTGTCGGTGAGCCGGCTGGAGAACCTGACCTCCTTGACCCGGTCGTCGAGCTTCTCCTTGATGAAATCGAGCAGCGAGCCGTATTGCTTCTTGGCCTCATCGCGCTTCTGCTCCTGCTCCTTCTTCTCCTCCTCGGTGTCGAGTTCCAGGTCGCCGCGGTCCACGGCCTTGAGCTTCTTGCCGTCATACTCGTGCAGCGCCTGGGTCACCCACTCGTCAACCGGGTCGGTCAGGAACAGCACCTCGTAATCCTTTTTCCGCAGCGCCTCCATGTGCGGCGAGTTCTCCACAGTGGAGCGGGAGGTGCCGGTCAGGAAATAGATCTCTTTCTGCGCCTCCGGCATCCGGCCTACGTATTCCTTCAGCGACACGAAGCTGCCGGCCTCGGTCTTGGAGCTTTCAAACAGGGCCAGTTCCTGGAGCTTCTCCTTGTTGGCGTAGTCGAAATGCAGCCCTTCCTTCAGTACCGGGCCGAACTCCTTGTAGAACTTGAGGTATTCGTCGAACTCCTTTTCCTTCATTTCGGTCAGGGTGGAGATGGTCTTGGTGACCAGGCTCTTCTGGATCCGCTTGATTTCCAGGTCCTGCTGCAGTATTTCGCGTGAGACGTTGAGCGGCAGGTCGCTGGAGTCGACCACCCCTTTCATGAACCTGAGCCAGTCCGGGAGGAGTTCTTCGCAGTGGTCGGTGATAAAGACCCTCTTGACGTAAAGCTGCACCCCTTTTTTCTGGTCCCGGTAAAAGAGGTCGAACGGCCGGTGCGACGGGATGTAGAGAATGGAACGGAACTCGCTGGTCCCCTCGGCCGAGTAGTGGATGGTCTTGAGCGGCTTGTCATAGTCGTGGGAGATATGCTTGTAGAACTCCTCGTACTCCTCTTCGGTGATCTCGCTCTTCGGTCGGGTCCAGATCGCCTTCATGGAGTTGAGGGTCTCTTCGGTGGTTGTTTCGATATCGCCGCCACCCTCGATGACCTTGCCGTCAACCCCCTTGACCGGCTCCGTGCGGGTGATGTCCATGCAGATCGGGTACTGGACGTAGTCGGAGTATTTCTTGACGATCGACTTGATCTTCCATTCGTCCAGGTATTCCTTCATCTCCTCTTTCAGGTGCAGGGTGATATCGGTGCCGCGACTCTCCTTGGTGCAGTCCTCGACCGTGTAGGAGCCGTCGCCGGTCGATTCCCAGCGGCAACCTTCAGAGGGGCTGCCGGCCTTCCTGGTGACGATCTCAACCCGGTCGGCAACCATGAACGACGAATAGAAGCCGACGCCGAACTGGCCGATCAGCTCCGGATTTTCAGCGAGGTTCTTCCCTTTGAGGCTCTCCATGAACGCCTTGGTGCCGGAGCGGGCGATGGTGCCGATGTTTTCCTCCACCTCGGCAATGGACATGCCGATGCCGTTGTCTCTGATCGTCAGGGTCCCGGCCGCTTTGTCCGGAACGATCTTGATCTTCCAGTCGGCATTCCCTTCGAGCAGCGACTCGTTGGAATGCGCCTCGAAGCGGACCTTGTCCACGGCATCGGAGGCGTTGGAGATCAGTTCGCGGAGAAAGATATCCCGGTTGGAGTACAGGGAGTGGATCACCAGATCGAGCAGTTGCTGGACTTCGGTCTGGAACTGTTTGGTTGCTTTGGACATACTTGCTGGCTCCTCCTGCTGGTTTTTGGTCGATAGGTGAAAAACATAATCATTGGGGCTGGGAATTGCAAGAGGAGATGGTATATTTATATTCTTAAGCAAAAGATTACAATTTCAGTCGGATGATCAGAGAAAGTCATACAACGAGAAATGAAGCAGTCCGCAAGCCAAATCAATAACTATTTCAAGCAGATGGATGGCTGTATCCGGATTTGTCGTGTTCCCGGCATTATCCTGGCGGTAGCGGTTTCGATCCACTATCTTTCAGTTGGCCGTACCTTTGGCGCCAATTCTTCGCCCGGCGGCATTGCCGGCAGCGATCCGGAACTGTGCTATCTAAATCATACCGCCATGATATGGGGAGCGGTTATCGTCCTCGGACTGCTTGCCGCCATAATCGGGCTGCTGCTGAAAATTTCAACGGAGCGCAAACAGGCGGCCAAAATCCTTGAAGAGAAGACGCAGGAGCTTGAACAGCGGGTTCAGGAGCGGACCCTGCAGCTTTCCGAGTCCAACCGGCTGCTCCGGGAGGAAGTGGCCCAGCGGTCCAAGGCCCAGGAAGAGATCGGCTGGTTGAACGACGATCTTGAGAGGCGGGCCCATGCTCTGGAAAATGCGAATAACGAGCTTGAGGCATTCAGCTATTCTGTTTCCCACGACTTAAGGGCGCCGTTGCGGCATATCGAAGGTTTCAGCCGGCTGCTGCTGGAAGAGTGCGAGGCCGCGCTTGACGTAAACGGCCGGGAATATCTCGACCGGGTCTGCAAGGCTACCCGGCGGATGGCGCTCCTGATCGACGACCTCCTGAAGCTTTCCAGGGTCACGAGCGGGTCCCTGAACTGCCAGTATTTCGACATGACCAGGATCGCTACCGAGGTTGTCGCCGAGTTGCGGGAGCTTCACCCGGAGCGGCGGATCTCCTGTACCATTGCCGAGGGTATGGAGGCGTGGGGTGACCCTCATCTGCTGCGGATCGTGCTGGCGAACTATCTGGGCAATGCCTGGAAATACACCAGCAAAAAGGATGAAGCGACCGTGGAATTCGGCTGCCATGACCTTGACGGTGAACATATCTTTTACGTGAAGGATAACGGGGTCGGCTTTGATATGACCTATTCGGACCGGCTGTTCGGGACCTTCCAGAGGCTGCATCATGCCAATGAGTTCGAGGGCACCGGCATCGGGCTGGCCACGGTGCGCCGCATCGTCAACCGCCATGAGGGGCGAACCTGGGGAGTGGGGGAGCCCGGAGTCGGTTCGACCTTCTATTTTGCCCTCCCGATTACTCCCCCGACAGAGTTGCCGCGCGACGCTAAGCCCCATTTGTCTTGATTCCGATCCTGCCCTGTGGTACCGTTACCAGCCCGGGAGGACGCTTCCCGGCTCGATAAAATCCCAATCCCCATCCTGCCTTGTTGATTCCGGAGAACCTGCATGTATTATCCCGATTTTGACACTTTTCAAGGGCTTTCGGCCAAAGGTAACCTGATCCCGGTCTACCGGGAGATCATGGCCGATCTCGACACCCCGGTTTCGGCGTTCCGCAAGATCGACGACGGCCGCTACTCCTTCCTGCTGGAGAGTATCGAGGGGGGGGAGAAGTGGGCGCGCTATACCTTTCTCGGGTCGAGCCCGGGGGTAATTATCAGGACGGCCGGCAACACCGTGGAGATCGTCGAGAATGGCGCTCCACTGAAGCGGCTGCAGGTCGAAGATCCGCTCGGTTTTGTCCGGGACCATCTGGCCCGGTTCACCCCGGTCGAGGTCGAAGGGGTGCCCCGCTTTTTCGGCGGCGCTGTCGGGTATCTCGGCTACGACATGGTGCGCCACTTCGAGCGGCTCGAATCGGACAAACCGGCTGTCATTGGGGCGTGGGACTCCTACTTCGTCATCACCGACACCATGCTCATTTTCGACAATGTCCGGCAGAAGATCAAGGTGGTTTCCAACGTCCATCTGGACGATGCGGCATCTCCTGAAGCGGCCTATGCCGAGGCTGTCGGCCAGATCGACGCCATCATCGCCAAGCTGAAGACGCCGCTGCAGCAATGCGCCGGCCGCAGCTCTGCCGGCAAGGTCGAATTTGCCTCCAACATGAGCAGGCAGGAGTTCGAACAGTCGGTGACCAGTGCCAAGGAGTATGTCCGCGCCGGCGACATCATCCAGGTGGTGCTCTCGCAGCGGTTTTCCGGGGATCTGACCGTTGAGCCGCTGGATATCTACCGCGTACTCAGGACCCTGAACCCTTCGCCGTACATGTTCTTTCTCCGGTTGGACGACACCATCGTGGTGGGGGCATCTCCCGAGGTCATGGTTCGCAAGGAAGGGGACCGGGTGGAACTGCGCCCCATTGCCGGGACCAGGCCGCGCGGCGCTACCCTGGACGAAGACCTGCGGCTGGCCGACGAGCTGCTGGCAGATCCCAAGGAACGCGCCGAGCATGTCATGCTGGTGGACCTCGGCCGGAACGATCTCGGCCGGGTCTGCAAGACCGGGACGGTCAAGGTCTCAGAACTGATGGTCGTCGAGCGGTACTCACACGTCATGCATATCGTATCCAACGTCCAGGGCGAGATCGCCGGAGGCCGTGACGCCTTTGACCTTGTGCGGGCGACCTTCCCGGCCGGGACCCTTTCCGGGGCGCCCAAGGTCAGGGCCATGGAGATCATCGACGAGTTGGAACCGGTGAAGAGGGAGATTTACGGCGGCGCGGTCGGCTATTTCTCGTTCTCAGGGAACATGGACCTCGCCATTGCAATCCGGACCCTGGTGGTCAAGGACGGCAAGATCCACCTGCAGGCCGGCGCCGGCATCGTGGCCGATTCCGACCCGGCAGCGGAATGGCAGGAAACGGTCAACAAATCGATGGCAGTGGTGCGGGCCATCGAGACCGCGGAAAGAGGGCTCGACTGAAAGTTCTTAGAAACTTCTGCCCGACCAGAATATTACTGGTCGGGCAACTGCATAATGGAATCATTTCCCCGCGCTACCGCTAGAATCGAATATCCCATCCCGTATTGATTCGAGACTAACTGCAGGGGTATTTGTCTGCCAAACTGCGTTCCAGCATCCAAGAAACCCAGTAGGAGTCATGCTGGTGCCTTGCATTGTGTTGTTCCCTACAGTACCGGTATATGCTGTCCCACTAGGGAAAGTAAACTTTACCTGATATCCGGTTTTACTCCAAGTTCCACTACCGCCATCCGTCGTGGAAAAGGTATTGTTTGAAAAGAAGCTTACCCCTGCAATGCCGATGGTCCCATCGCAATCCCAATCGAAAAAAAGCTGCCAGCTGCCAACAATTGTAGCGGTTGTCTGGTTCATAACAAATAGCTGCCCGGTTTTGCTGGCAGTCATGGCATAGGAATATGAGGAGGTGTAATATCCAGTCTTGGAAATATTGAGCGGATAATTTCCCAAGGGTATTTGAGTTATGGAGAACGTGCCGGTGGTGCCGGTAATGGCTGTTTTGCCGGCAATGGCCACGGTGGCTCCAGCAACTCCGAATCCAGTGGTACCATCAGAACGGACGGTCCCAGAAAGGGTGTAAGTGGGTAGTGGAGCCATGGTAAATACCTGTGCCGTCTTACTAGCGTTCATAGCATAGGCTGGGTTGGTATAGGTGTAATATGCAGTCTTGGAAATAGTGAGTGGGTAAGTGCCGGCGGATATACCGGTAATGGCGAAGGTGCCAGTAGCGCTGGTTGTGGTTGTTTTGCCCGCAATTGACACTGTGGCGCCGGCCAGCACTGGTCCAGTGGCGCTCCCGGAACGGACGGTGCCTGAGAGTGAGTAAGTTAAAAAGAATAGCTGTCCAATCCTGTCGGAGGTCATGGCGTAGCTAGGGTTAGAGAAGGTATCGTGCCCGGCCTTGGTGATAGTGAGGGGATAGGTGCCCTCTGGAATGCCGGTTATGGAGAAGGTGCCGGTGGCGCTGGTAATAGCCGTCTTGCCCGCTATGGCTACGGTAGCTCCGGCCAGCACCGGTCCGGTAGCGCTACCGGACAGTACGGTGCCAGACAGCGCATGGGTTATGGGCGTCAGGTAGAATGTCTGTGCCGTCTTGCTTAAGGTCATGGGATAGGCGGGGTTGGAATATGGAACATATCCAGTCTTTGAGATGGATAAGGAGTAGGTTCCCCTGGTGATACCGGTAATGGCGAAGGTACCGGTGGCGCTGGTTGTGGTTGTTTTGCCCGCAATGGACACTGTGGCGCCGGCCAGCACTGGTCCAGTGGCGCTCCCGGAACGGACGGTGCCTGAGAGTGAGTAAGTTAAATAGAATAACTGGCCGGTCTTGTCAGAGGTCATGACGTAGCTGGGGTTAGAGTAGGTATCGTGCCCGGCCTT
>NZ_BAZF01000023.1 GCF_000813145.1 Geobacter sp. OR-1
ACGGAGGTATGGGATAATTTGCTGGAGCCGTTCTCCCCATGGATAAAGACGGAATTCGACCAGCACTGAAGTCAACCACTAATAGGGAGGCATTATGTCACAACTGTCTGACGGAGCCATGGCAAATGCCCTGCGCAAACTGCACAGCGCCAGCCAAACGATCCCGATGCAGCAGGCCCAGCCAGCCACCGCCCACATGTTCATCGTCAACCCGCTCACCGCTGGCAGCCTGGTCTCGCTCTTCTCCACCCACCCGCCGATGGAAGAACGGATTGCCCGGCTTGAGGCAATGTCAAGAGGAGGATGGCGTTCATGAGCATGTCACCAACCAGAAGAATACTTCCCTGCATCCTGTTTGCCGGCGTCATGTCGCTGACCGTCTCGCTGGAACACGGCCATGCGGCATCCGCCGTCGCACCGGATCCAGCGATTTATGAAACCCTGAAAGCCTTTCACGGGCATGCCTGCGCCGGCTCCATCTTCGGGGCGCGGCTCGGGCTGGCCGCCAGGGAGGCACTCAAGGAGGCAGGCGGCACCGGGAAATTCAAGGCCCGCTATTATGACCTCTCCTGCCCTGTGGACGGCATTCAGGTGGCAGCCGGCACAACATACGGTAATGCCGCGCTCACTGTCGAAGACCGGGACGAGCACCGGCTTATCCTGACCGCCGACGGCAACAAGCGGCAGGTTGAAGCCCGGCTCACCAAAAAGGCCGAAGAGGCAGGGTTACGGTCACGTGATCTGGGGAAGAAGGCCAAGTCACTGCCGGAAGGCTCGCCTGAACGGAAGCGGCTTGAGCATGAGGTGGAGGAGATATTCGCATGGCTCCGCACGGCACCGACAGCGGAGATCGCGACGGTCACCGTGCTGTCGAAAAGGTAGCATCTAAAATGCCTGATCAGAAAGGGATGTTCGATCATGCCTGAAACCACGCTCATGTGGATAATATTCTGTTTTGTCTTCGGCCTGATGCTCTTCATCGACCTTGGCCGCAACCGGAAGAGCCACACTGTCTCTTTCCGCGAGGCGCTTGTCTGGAGTGCTGTCTGGGTAGGACTCGCCCTGGCGTTCAATGCCGGCATCTGGTACACCATGGGGAGCGGCAAGGCACTCGAGTTCTTCACCGGTTACCTGATCGAGAAGTCGCTCTCGATCGACAACCTGTTCGTGTTCATCATGATCTTCTCATACTTCGGTGTCCGCGGCCAGCACCAGGCCCGCATCCTCAAGTACGGTATCATCGGCGCCCTGGTGATGCGGGCGGTCTTCATCTTCGCCGGCATCGAGGTGCTCACCCGTTTCCACTGGCTCTTCTACCTTTTCGGTGCGCTGCTGATCGTCACCGCAGCCAAGATGGCGTTCGGCGACGAAGGTAAGATCGATCCGGAAAAAAATCTGGTGATAAGAGCCATCAGGAAACTGTTGCCGGTCACAAGGCGCACCTTCGGCGACTGGTTCTTCACCCGGCGGCGCAGGATACTGGTGGCCAGCCCTCTGCTGGTTGCACTTCTCATGGTGGAGTGGAGCGACCTGGTCTTCGCCATCGACTCCATCCCGGCCATCTTTGCCGTGACCCTCGACCCTTTTATCGTCTTCACCTCCAACATCTTCGCCATCATGGGACTTCGGGCGCTCTACTTCCTGCTGGCGAATGTCATCGGGATGTTCGCCTATCTCAAGTTCGGGATCTCGTTCATACTGCTGTTCGTCGGCGGCAAGATGATCGCGACGGTAAGCGGCTTCCACATCCCGATTACCATCTCACTGTCCGTCATATTCATATCACTGGCCGTAGCCGTTCTGACATCGGTCATCTTCGGCAGGCGCCAGGCCGCCCAGGTGCTGGAAAGCACCTGACATCAACCATGAAAGGAGCACCCATATGCAACTTCACCAGAAACAGTCCAGAGGAGAGAAAAAGAGGAGATTCAAGCGGAGAAAAGACGAGCATGTGCTGAGCAATGTTCTTTCCTTGCGGATCAGTGATCAGGAAAAGCATGAACTCGAGAAGATCACCAAAACAAGTTCCAAAAGCGTGTCTGAAATAGCCCGTGAGGCTCTTGAATACTGGTTGTCGGCGCGCAGGCGGTATTGCCTCAACACCTGATGGCCAGGATAACGTTATCAATCAATACGAAATCAATCAACCAGGGAGTCAATCAGATGAAAAAGCATGTCGTCAGGGTATTTACAGTTCTTGCAGCGGTTCTGTTCATGAGCATCACCGTGATGGAACTCAACGCAGAAGCCAGGGCCGGCGGAAGCCGATCAATGGGGAGTCGCGGTTCGCGCAGTTATTCACGACCGGCAACAAACTATTCACAGCCATACCAGTCACGCCAGCAGGTTGCGCCTGCCCCCAGCCCTTTCCAGCAGCAGGCAGGTGGCGGATTCCTGCGAGGCATGGCAGGCGGTATCATGGGCGGCATGCTTGGGAGCATGCTGTTCAGCGGCGTTGCCGGAGCGGGAACCGGCGGCATGGGAGGCGGTGGCGGCATCGGCCTGTTTGAAATTGTGCTTCTTGGAGGGATTGGCTATCTCATCTATCGGTATATCAAGAAGAGAAGAGCCGAAAGTTCCGTCAACCCGTACAACAGAATGTGACCGGCTTGCTGTATATAGTGCAAATGTTATTCTTTCAGAAAGTATAGGAAAGAGCGGCACTTTGTATCAGCGAGGTATGCCAATGCCTGCAACATACATCATCAAATGTCCATCATGCGGAACTGGCAACCGGATACCTGTCGAGAAGGAAGGCACAAAAGGTCACTGTGGAAATTGCAAGGAAGTCTTGCCGCCATTGTATTTTCATCCGCAGCAGATGAGCGGGCATACCTTCGACTCCTTCATCAACTCGTATTCCGGACCGGTGCTCGCAGAATTCTGGGCTCCCACCTGACCGCATTGTCACACATTCGCACCGGTGGTGCGAACAGTTGCAGAAAAACTGGCCGGGCAGGCGGCGGTATTGCAGGTAAACACGCATGAAGACCCCGCGCTGGCCTCCCGGTTCGGGGTGCGAGGTATTCCGGTGATGATTCTTCTGAAGCAGGCGAAAGTAATTGATCAACTGCCAGGCGCTCAGAGTATCGAATCCGTATTGTTATGGTTTCGGCGACATCTCTGAAACGTTGACACTGCAGCAAGCATAGTAATGTTTGTGGTATGGTAGTGTCAGAGAGTTATTACACTATCATACCACAGTAGTCCCAGTACCGGTTGTTTGCCGGGAGCCGATGTATTTGTACAGGGTTTCCCGGCAGATTTTGAGTTCGCGTGCTATCTTGGCTTTAGGGACACCGGTTGCGGCTTTCTGCTTCGCTTCTTCTATTTGTGCTGCAGTTAAGGCTGCAGCCCTACCTTTGTACTTCCCTTTTGCTCGGGCAAACCGGATACCTTCCGCCTGTCGTTCGCGGATGATACTCCTCTCGAACTCGGCAACTGCACCCATTACCGACAATAAAAGCACTGATATTGGCTCATCGTTGCCGGTAAAGGTCAGGGACTCCTTTACGAACGTAATTTTTACACCTTGAGAGGTAAGGCTCTGAACCAATTGCCTGAGGTCAATCAGGTTGCGCGCCAAACGATCCATGCTGTGAACATGTAGGTGGTCACCGTCGCGTAAAAATCTGAGCATTTCTTGTAACTGTGGTCGGTCAGTCGATTTCCCGGGGATCTTATCGACAAATACACGGTCGAGTTCTAATCCATCAAGTTGCCGATCAACGTTTTGGTCATCGGAACTTACCCGTACATACCCTATTTTCTGTCCAACCAAGAACACCTCCTGTCACATCTGTCTAAAAATATCGAGTTACTACCCTAGATGCGCATTATACCATGGGATGCAGGAAATCGATCTGGGGTAAACCCCAGATTGGCGGTTGATTGTCTACCTAATATTCGATCCTAATTCGGCGACACGCCAACTGATTCGGGCGATGGCCGTGAGGGGCCTGAAACCGCCGGGGCCGGAATTTGCAAATCGTTATGGGAGTTTTGTACAATGAAACAAGATGGCTAGACGAACAGGAGTGACCAGTATGGGTTATTGTAAAACTAACTACAGTAACAAGAGAACTGAATGCAGGCGGTTAGCCGCACATATAGCCAAAGCGGCTTGGCAGATGGGGCTTGCTGCTAGCATTGAAAAGTCACGTGTCTCAGCAAGCCATTACGTGAATGTGTATGAAGAGACTGATGCTAATGAACTCAAGTCGCTAGAGATTCGCTGCTCAGACCATACATCTTTTGGCAGCAGGGCTGATATCTACGCATGGCATGACGAATGTCCATCAATCACAATTGAGAAGGTTGCGAAATTCTTTTGTCGCGCAATTCCTCCCGGCTTCAGTAAGGCCGATTATGAAGCCCGTTCTGCTACAGCAAAAAAGGCTGCAGCAACGCGTCGCTTTAATCGGAACAAAGAAGAGTTATCTATGTCCAGTGCTGTAGCAGAACGTTTGATACATGCAAAATCAACAGGTCGTGTGATGGCAGGTAAAATTCTTGACGAAATGTACCCGAACATCCCGCGAGCGCAAAGAATGCGTCTTGCCGATGATGCTGCATGGGTGGTTTCAAGAACGAAGGCAATCGGCACCAAAAATCAATACGGTGAGTATATTCGCTTTGCCGATCGAGTGCTAATTTCGCGATGTGCAATGTGCGGGGAGGAGTATGAAGAAAAGTGGGGAGGAAGCGAACCATCAGTACACTGTGCTTTGCCGAGTCGCAACGAGGGCATTAACTGCGACCTTGAAGAATTTGAAACCAAGGTTCTCAAGTCAGTCACTGATGAAGAATGCCGCAGGGCAAAGGCATATCTCGATGAAGTATCAACAGAATTGAGACGAATCGCCAGCGAGACGCCAAACCGAAATAGTAGGAAGAAGAGGAATCAACGCCTGCGCGACAGACTTCTTGAAAAATACTATATCGACCATCGTCGCCTTGATGTGCTGATAAAGCACAAGATCGTTAGTAAAAACGAGATCGACGAAAAGAAAGCGGCGTAACCACCAACCGACTATCACAGGGGCGGCTGTCTCAAAATCCCCTATAAATAGCACCCCTCGAAGCCGCATGGTTCCGGGGTGCTTTTTCCGTTTTCAGCCATCTCAAAACCAAGTGATTATGAGACAATAACGCACCTTCTCCCGCATATGCTATCTTTGCCTTCTTGGGCCGTATTATCGGCAGCCTACCTGATTTTAAGGTTCTTCACTCTGACGGTACCTTTTCTGATCTCCAGAGATCCGTCGATAGTCGTATAACCGCTGCTGTTGCTGGTATATGTTTCGTTGTAGCCGCCGTCCAGAGTTACGGACACATCCCGATCAAATACGCAATTCTCTGTCAGGTCGATCCCCCAGATCTGGAGCGTGTTACCGGTAGATGCTGCAGCATAGGCAGCCTGGAGGGTTGGGAAGTATTGGTCGTTGATACGGGCAGTATGCGCCTGATCCTTGGTGAAGGTTGCTGTCACCGAAGTGTTTGATAAGAGCGTGACACTGCAGGTCCCCGTGCCAGTGCATGCTCCAGACCAACCTGTGAATATGGAGTAATCTGGATCAATCGACAGGGTGATTGCGGACCCGTTGTCGTAAACGCCCCAACATGTACTATTACATGAAATACCGAACGCTGGGCTGGTAACGGTTCCCTTACCAGTACCATCGATAACGATATCGAGACGATATGCCGCCCGGACTGTGATATTCACATCAGCGGAATTACCGACATTGCCGACGGCATCAATTGCCCGGGCCTTAATGGTATATACACCAGGTGTTGGTAATTGCCAGGTTAGGCTCCAGTTGCTAGTGCCAGACGCCACAACCCAACTCTGTCCACCATTCATTGATACTTCCACTTGTTGAATTCCGCTACCAGACCCATCGCCGGCGGTTCCCTGGATGGTGTAACTGGAACCATAAATAACCTCACCGATTGCCGGGAGGCTGATGGCAACATTTGGTGCCTGCTGGTCAAGCCCTATCAACCGTGAATCCGTAGTCTGGTTGTCTGCATCATCAACTGCTACCGTAGTGATCTGGTTCAGCCCTGTAGTCAACGTAAGGGGTTGTGCGAATGTCCCATCATATGCAAGAGGTACATTATTGCCATTGACCGTAAACCGTTTTATTTGTGTCCCATCCGTGGTCTTACCTCTCAGGGTTACTGTCGCCACTTTCGTCCATACGCCTGCCGCCGGTGCACTTACAGAAAGGACTGGCGGAGTAGTATCGATTACATACTGTACCGTTTGGACTCCACTCGTGTTCCCGGCAACATCATAGGCTATGAATTTCAGAGTCGTATTGCTGCTGATGGTTATCGGCGATGAATATACGGTTGAGGCCGTGGTCGGGTTGGTGCCGTTAAGGGTGTAATAGATTGCCGCTGCCTCGTTGGAGGCAAGAGAGACAATCTGACCTGTTTTGTAAAGCCCACCGGCCAATGACGCGCTCACAACCGGTTTTTCCGTATCAAGAATGATGGTGGCCGTTAACGGAACAGGCGTTGAGTTGCCCAGGTTGTCGCGGTACCAGAGATGAACCGTTTTAGCGCCATCACCTGTAGGCAAGGTCCAGACTTTCGAAGTGACGTATGGCCCCCACGCAGTACAGACATTATCATTGCTAATGCACATCTGCGCAAGACCGCTGGCGTCCTGGGCGGTAAGTTTCAGCGTCACTGCCTGGCTAGTTGTAAAACTCTGTCCGTTGTTGATCGCAAATGAGCCTACCGGCGGCTGATTGTCGATCATCCCGACGGCAACTCCGGCAAGTGACACCGCCAGCAACGGGGTATTTGCATCCGATGTTGCAATCTCCACCTGGGCGCTCTTTGCCCCGGCATAGGAAGGCGTAAACTGGATGTCAACCGTACAGGTTGTTGCCGGCGCCAGGTTCGTTCCGGAACAGTTATCTGCCGTGACACTGAACTCATAGGGATTGACTCCTGCCTGATTCAGACTACCAAGAGCGATGCTTGCCGAGCCGCTATTCGTAACGGTCAGCCGCACCGGCGATCCGCCACCTGCATAGGTGCCGAAGTCAATCTGCGCCGGTGTAACATAGACACCGCTGTTGACGGTCAGCGCAACCCCTGCCTCGCCATTGCCGAGCCGGTACTGGGCATCATAGGATTCGCTGTCTCTCCGGGCGCTGCCAGCATTGAAGTTGCCATGGCGCAGGGTGTAGTTCTCACTCAGCCCATAGGGATTGTAATGGATCGGATCAGGATCGGTTGCGTCTTGCACAGAGTCGCCGTCGCTGTCGGCACTCTGTGGGGTACTGCCGTTTGCAATGGTGTGGAATACCATGACCTCTTTGTAGTCATTCAGGCCGTCATTGTCTGAATCGGCCTTTCGTGGGTCGGTCCCCTTCAGGTACTCCTGGAGATTGATCAGGCCATCACCATCCAGATCACTTTGCGCATCGGACCGTTCAAGCGGATTCAGACCGTTGGCGATCTCCCAGGCATCGGGCATACCGTCGTTGTCGTCATCGTCATCAACGATGTCAGGGATGCCGTCACCATCCAGATCGGCCAACCCCAGATAGCCAGTCTGGCGACCCAGTGCATACGTTATGACAAAATTCTCGCTTTCGCGGCGCCCGCTCCCCTGGTTAAATCCCACCTCCTGCAATGAATCCCGCAAGATGAAGTTGTCGCTCTGTTGCGCCAAACCTGTTTGCGAGAAACTGGCCCTTTTCAGCACATAGTTCTCGCTGCTGCCATCCATCTGCGGGTTGTCTGACTTGGTCGGATCAGTTCCCTGCTGGTATTCCCGCAGATTGTTCCAGCCATCGCCATCCGGGTCGGCTAATGGATTTATCACTCCAACCAGGGCGTACCGATTTGCCCAGGCATCGGCAAAGCCGTCATTGTTATTATCGGTGTCGTATGCGTCGGGAATGCCGTCATTATCGACATCGTTCGAAAGATACTCGATTTCGGCGATCTTGAGGGCTGACTCGATGCCGCTCTTGCGCACCTTGAAGTAGACCGTCCTCTTGCCAACAGCGCTCAGGGTAAAGGTCGGCGCGACTGTGTAACTCTGCCAGGTAGCGCCGACAAAGTTCACATCTTCGCTGGCCATATACTCGGTCGGGTTGCCGATACTCAGGTTATTGAGGGTTACCTGCTGGCTGGTGGTATATGACGTGCCGCCATTCAGAGAGAACAGGGCCACGATCGGTTTCTGGTCGGTCTTGCCGGTCACGGCGTGGGGGCCTGCCCCTGCCTCGCCGTAGGTGTATTGCGCAACGCTGGTCGTTCCGTTCTGCACGCTGGTCTCGGTCAACATGTTGCCGATTGCATTGTAAACGTAGTCCTTGCGGTAGCCACCGGTACCGGCATCCTCAGCCGACATTAGCCGGTTGAGGGGATCGTAGCTGAAAGTCTCGGTGCGCGGCGCTGCCGGCACCGTATTGTTGAGGATCTTTTTCACGTTGCCGGTATTTTCGTACTCATAATTGAAGTCCTGGATTCCGCTTGTCAATATGCGCTTCAGCCGCTGGTTTTCCGGATAATGCTCAAAGGTCGTCGCCAGGCCGTTCCCGTAACTGCGCTGAGTCTCCTGGCCTGCTTCGTTATAAGTGATTGAGTTCAGGATGACTGACATTCCCGACAAAATGCCAGACAGTTTTCCCATGCCGTTGTAGGAGAAGGTTGTCACCTGGCCGTCCGGGAATGTCTGGCTCACCATGCGATCGAGAGAGTCGTATACCCAGGATGTGGTCCAGGTCATGCCGTCCATTATCCGCATCTCGCTGGTCTTGCGCAGCCGTGCGTCATAGGCGTAAGTGACCGTCCCCACCGCATCGGTCACCCGAGACAGGGTGCCGATCTTCCCCTCGTCATAAGCATAGGAGATGTCCGGGTCATTGGGGTAATCGACCAGCGTCACCCGGTTCATCGGGTCGAAAAGGTATCTGGTGGTGGTTCCTTTGGCATCGGTGGTGGAAATGATGTTGCCGACGCGATCGTAACTTGAGGTTCGTGTGCCGAGATCAGGATCGACCACCTTGGTTTTTCTGCCAAGAGTGTCGTAGGAATGCGTGGTGGTGTTCCCTATGTGGTCAGTGGTCGAGAGCAGTTCGCCGAGAGGGTTGTAGGCATACCGGGTCAGATACACATCACTGCCGTTCACCTCTGCTACCTGCGCCAGTTTCCCGCCAGAATCGAACCATTTCTGCTTCTGATGTCCGTTCTCGTCGGTCTCGGTAATAGACCAGTGATCATACTGACGTTGTGAGAACGTCCCATCCGGGTTGGTCACCTTCACCGGTCTCCCCATCAGGTCGTAATCGGTGACCGTTTTCGGTTTCGATTGAGGCTCGGAATACGCCTGGCCTGCCGCTATAAGATACGGCACAGTATGGCCTGACTCGCGTCCCATGCTGTCGTAATAACTATCCACCACCACTTGGGAGGCAGTATCCTGATACTCGGTCTTGGTCTGGATGACCCTGCCGAAACCGTCCACCGACTGAATGGTGTCCAGGGTGCCGGCGGTACCGGCTTGTTCTCGGGCCTTGACGGTCACAGTTTCAGGTGCGATACCATCCAGGCTATAACTAATCTCAGTGGTGGGGAAGTCATTGTTGTCCCCCGGCTTGATCACCCTCACCAGCCGCTTGAAGGTGTCATATACATATTTGGTTACCTCGCCGTTTGGATCTATTTCTTGAGTTGGCTTGCCGGTTGATGAGTCGAACTCCCGCTCCGTCACCTGCCCCTTGGCATTGGTCACCTTTACCGGGAAGGTGTGGGAAATGGTGTCGTAATCGACCTTGGTCACCCGTCCTTCCGGATCCGTGGTCTCGATGCGGTTGCCGTAACTGTCATAACGATAGGTTGTCACCGGGTTCTCGCCGGTATCGAGGGAATGCTCCTCTCGCGTCAGATTGCCAGCGGTCGGAGGTTCATCCGGGCTAACTGCGCCGTCATAAGCGAACCAACTCTCGCGCACTTTTGCGCCATCGCTGGTGTAGGAGACAGCCGTGTGCTTCACCTTGTCCATAATCCATGAGTCAGTGTTGTAGGCATACTCCCGTTTGGTAAAGGTCTCGTCACCTGGCACGACGATGTCGCCATAATGGGACTCAACAATTATATTGCCGTACTGATCGAACTGATAGTCGGTTACAACCTGCTTCGGGTTGACTGGGTTGCCGTCATAGGTAGAGGTCTCGACCCGATCGAGCGTTACTGTTGTGACCCCGCCGGCAGAGGTCGACGACCAGGTGTTGACGGTCCCGGTATACGGGTTGCCAGCAGCATCCGTAACCAGTGTCTGCGCTTCAGTCCCCTTCAGGGCATCGTCCTGATTGAAGGTATGGATGACCTTCGAGCCATTGGCCCGGGTCTCAGTCACTTGGCCGAAGCCTCGGAACTCGCTGGTGTAGAGGCCATTTGCATAAGTAAAGGTAGTCCGGTCACTTGTCCGGTGAGGACTGCCGACTGGCATGCCATTGTCTTTGGCCACCGATGACACTACCCAGTAATTGCCAGGAAACTGGCTGTTCTGACAAGTGGCTGAGGATACATAGTCAATCGTGGTTATTCCGCCTAGATCATTGGTTATCGTGTCCAGCAACCAGGCCTGACCGGATCTGTTGGTTGCAGCCTGCCAGGTTTCACCGGTTATATTGACCAGGTCGAGAATTCCGTCGCCATTCACATCCAAAAGGTCGCGGGTGACAACCGTATCGGTCTCCTTCCGGATATTGCCGTCTGATCCAGGCACACTCCACGAAATGGCTGTGGTGAAACCGCTGCCGGTGTTCAGGTGGACATCCCAGGTACCATCGGACTTGGCAATAACCACGTCGGGCAGGCCGTCGCCGTTCATGTCGATCAGGTCACGGGTGATATTGCCGCCTGCATCGGCTTCCACAATTCCGCCGGCAGGGGCGTTTAGCCACTCCGTCGGCGTCATGGAGCCGGAACCGGTATTTAAGGTAACCTGCCACGGTGTCGTGGTGCTGTCCAGGTGGTCCAGTATCCCATCACCGTTCATGTCATATGCGTCGGACACGGTGGCGGGACTTACCTGCCGGAACACAGGGGCGCTCTGAGGAGCCCAAGTCGAATAGTTCGAAAATCCGGCATCAAGTGGTTTGTAGGTGAACCGGGTGGATGACGGCAATGGAGTGCCGCCAGAGTCGGACTTGGTGATAGCGGATAGGAGTGATTTCGGCATCAAGGACGTGATCGGCTCGTAAACGAGGTTTATGTTCTTAACAGTGCCCCCGCTGACTTTCACGGTTATCTGGCTCAGTCTTTTTGTTACATGGACCTGTGATCCCTGGTCAACAGTCCAGTATGCATCCGGTCGATCTCCCCAGGTAAAAGCAATCGATCGCTGCCGGTCGTTATTGTAGTCGATGCTGGCGAGATAAACTGCGCCTTCTTGCTCCTGGTACGTATAGTAGATCGCGTTGCCGTTCGTGTCAGAAATCCTGTCGAGGCTCCAGCGCCAACCCTGCGGGGACCCCGGATCGCCGGGATAGACGAGATTGTCCGAGTCTTGCGTGGTGCCGAAATAGAATCTGGTGCCGTTCTTTGAGGTCATTTCCCAGCATTCACCGGAACTGTTGGTGGTGAAGGATTTCTTCTCGATCTTCAGGTATGTTTCGATCTTGGTGCGATAACGGCCACTGCCGGTGTCGACCAAGTCATGCTTTGCCCCGTTGAGGATGAGCGAGAATGAGCCATTGCTGTTTTTCTGAATGTAATTGAAGGGAATTTCCCAACCTGCTCCAACCTGATTGATGATGTTTTCTGCCAAGTAACTGTTGTACGCAATTGATAATTGTGGTGCTAGGCCACGTGTTCCAGCAGGAGATTCAATATTGAGGTTGTAATTTTCACTCCCGGAAAATTTTGAGGTCTGGTAAGCATTCCAATAGGTTTGACCATAAGCAAAAACACTTTGATTAATGGTTACAAACATTAAAACAATAAACAAATAAATAAGTTGTTCACGGCATAGTGAACAAATTGATACATTGCATACTTTAACCAATGCATATAATTTATTTATTAATAATTTCATGATGCAATGTGTTACCAACAATCCCTTAGTAATGTTTGTATAGATGCTGATGATGATGGATGTCTCAACTCCCACATCCACGATTTATCATTCTCTATACTTGGTTTACCGAGTTGTTCCCACATTTCACTTTCCATGCTTCTTGCATATTTTTCTTGAGTAATTCTTTGGCCACACGAATAATCTTTGTTTAGTTTCATCAACACATGAGAGGCTTCATGTACAAATATCAATGCTGTTTCGACTGGATTCCTGGTTCTGTCAGCATCAATAATAATGTCTATTTCATTATTGTTATTAATTCTTGCCAAACCTCTATTGCCACTTCCCAATACTGATTCATTAAATGTGAACCCTATATTAATTACATTACTTTTTGAATTGTTGTTGATTTCATCCCAAATATACCTACCTATCGCTGTTGATTTAACAATGTCTATCATCTGTTTTGCTTCATATGTTTTTTTAACTATACTCACCAGAGTCATCGACATAATTAATATTTTTGGATTTATGTTTACTCTTCTTTTTCTTTTTCTTTTTGTCATTTTTCTTTTTCTTCTTGTATCCGTCATCATCAACGAAACTAAGCGGGTTGTTGCCCACGTAGGCATAACGATTCAAATCCTGCGGGTCGTCAAAGTCAGGTTCTGCAATATCCGCCTGCGTGAAGTGGCGCAGTTCGGGGCTGACATATCGCGCCTCGAAGTTATACAAGCCAGACGCCTTGTCGCTTTCCTTGCCGGTGTAATAATTTTCTGATCCACCCTGACGCACTTCACCAAAAGGCAGATAACTGGTGCTGTTGACAACCTTCACAGGCACTGACGAGTCAGTTACAGCACTGACGCCACCAAGGTGGTCAGGATGGTAGAAATAGGTGCCGACAATGTCCTTCTTCGCCACCCTGTCACTGCCTGCAAAATAGTAACGGGTGTTCTGCGCCTGCCCTTGCTTCACTTGGGTTTCGTAATGCTTGCCGAGGTAGTAGGTGGTCACGCCATTCTCGATCTTTTTTACTCGCTGCCCGGTGTGATCGTACAAATACTCGGCCACCGTACTGGCGCATGCGGCATCCCCACACACCTTCACCAACTGGTTTGCGTCGTTGTACTGATAAAACTTGCCGTCACCGTTCACCAGGCTGCCGTTGGCATCGTACTGGTTAAGGAGAACTGCATCCTCCCCATACGCTTCCTGCTTCGGGAGCATAAAGAACATGACAAGCAATATGTAGACGACAAGGCGCGCTATCATGGTCGTTCCTGAGTTGCTCCTACAGTTTCATGATGAAGGCAAGGGCATAGTAAGGTGGGCGATTTTCATGGGCTGCATTGCTTCCAGTATATGAAATGTTTGCGTAGCCGTAAGCATCAACTGACGCATATCCAGAACCGCTACTTCTGGAATAGTTGCCCCCTCCTGGCTGAATATACAGCGGAGACCAGCCACCTGGTTGAACGTGTAAATGTCCAGCATCTGTATGATTGTGTCTTGGCATTTCCGCTACAGTCAGAATATGGGTTGATTCTCCACCAGTTGCGCCAAGTGTATATCCACTACCTGCTCCAACAATAAATTTATCTAGCAAATTCGGCGTCCCATTTGTCCCATCACACAACGCCCATCCTTCTGGCACCGTAGTGCCGCTCCACATGATGATGCCGCCCTTGGGGATACCGTTGCCGGCGGCAAAGGCATATCCGACGCTGGCAAGCATTTGCCGTGGCAGGAACTCTGAATCGTTTGCAACTGAAATCCCCAAATATGTCTTTGGATGTAAAGCGAAAAAATCATTGGAGAGTGGGGTTATGCTTCCAAGCATAACGTTGAACACCCCATCGGAAACAACTACCGGGCTGGAGTTGGTCGTGCTCCAGGTTTCGGCCCAGATTGGATTGGTTCCTGTGGCTGTGCTGTAAATTCGAAACGTCATGTTGAAACTACCATTGGCAGGACCACCGCTTTTGTTATTGAGCGTCCCCTGGTAGTTGATTTTTTGCGGTATAGGTCCGCCCCAGGCGCTCATCCCAATAGTGATTGATGCAAGGGTTATTACAAACAGAACCCTCAGTGTCTTCATTGAGAATATGTCGAACATCTTCAATCCTCCCGATGCTTGATGCACTTAATAAGCAGTGATCTCCACATGCTCTCTCCTATAGTTTCATTATGAAGGCCAGAGCGTAATACGGCGGCAGGGTATTGTGAGCAGAATTCCCACCAGTGTATTGGTTTATTGCTGTAACACTTGAGGTAGGATACCCATAACCGGATTGCATGTAACCTGTGTATGTTCCCAGTGCATCAGGCTTCAATGCTGCTGCAGTACCGTTAGAGTTAGTGACTGTGTGGGCATGTGCATTTTGAACGTGAGTATGGCTCGGAGTCTCATTAATACTCAAGACGTGGTCTTCTTCCCCTCCTGTCACACCCCTTAACTTCCCATCGCCAAATCTGTCACCGATGCCAACTATGAATCTGTCCTTAAGGTTTGGTGTACCATTTGTACCATCACATAAGGCCCATCCTTCAGGAATATTGGTGCCACTCCACATAAGAATGGCCCCCTTAGGGACACCATTGCCTGCTGCCAAAGCGTAGCCGACACTCCCTATAACTTGGCGTGGCAGAAATTCTGAATCGTTCGCAACTGATATTCCCAAGTAAGTTTTCGAGTGAGTTGCAAAAAACTCATTCGAGAAGGGGGTAATGCTACCAAGCATGACATTGAACACTCCATCAGTAACCACCACAGGGCTGGAAGTGCCGGTGTTCCAAGTCTCCGTCCAGAGTGGCGTGGTGCCAGTCGCCGTACTATAGATCCTGAACGTCATGTTGAAATTGCCATTTGCAGGCCCGCCGCTCTTATTATTGAGCGTTCCCTGATAATTAATCTTCTGCGGGACTGACCCACCCCACGCGCTCACCGCAATCGCGATCAATCCTGCCGCTATAATAAAGAGTGCTCTCCACGACTTCATCACGAACATGACAATTCTCCTCCGGTATTCTTCGCAAATTGAATAGTTAAGATCAAAAAAACAGAAAACCGGCTCAGGAGTGGCCCTGAAACCGGTATTGGTGTTACTGCGATGCAACGCTCACAGTGATGCACATCCCTTGTTTCGTTAACAAGGATGTTAAAGAGGCTGATGCACCCTTATCGTTATGACCCTCGGTCACAACATTGCCCCTCCGCACATGACATTAAACATCGCCAATTATACACAATCAGCCTCGACTCGCAAGAATATTGTTGCTGATATCAGTGTTCGGAAACAGCAAATCCCAACTTTCATGTAGAAGTGGGATTGGTTAGGTTCAACCTTGTGTGGTATGAAAGTGTCGCTGACACCGCATGACTCCGCCTTGCCATCACGCCCCATGAAGTTATGTGTAATAGATCAGATCAGTGCCCTTACAGCCTCAAAGTCCAAAGTCACCAGCGGACGCTCAGGGTCATAACCACCTCTTGCAGCCTCCAGCAACGTTATACACTCGTTCCACTCGCTGCCTAGTGTCGCGAAATTGTCGTCTGCCTTGAGCCTGATGCCGATGCCGTGGGACCACCGGTACGTCTCCCCCCCAATTTCGTTAACACCCCTGCCTTCCGAGGCATAAAAGCGGCCAGCCTCTGTATCCATGATTACCTCATCATAGGTCATGTCGTATGCGCCGTCACTGACCCGTTTTTCTACAACTCTCATAGCATCCTCCCATTCATTTATTTGTCTGCTAAATATTTCCTCACCGATGCCATTTACGTTTCTAACAATCATGCCAACCCTTGGGGGTAGTTCTTATATAATTGTTAACGTCTTCTTGAATCTGTCACTATGCTCAGAATAGATCATTCACAATCCCGATGTCAAAACTCAGCGAAATTACTATGTATTTTCAAAATAACGGAACTTTTTGAAAGTCAGACAAATTTAAAGAAGTAGTGTAATTATGGTCAGTTATGAAACTATTGATGTGAGATGCCTGAGGGATGTATACGTGAGATGGCTGGAGGAATTGGAGTGAGTGACATAGGAGGATACAGGATTCCATCGTAATACGAGAGAAATCCTGCAAGCCTACTGTTTGCCGCATAACGTTTATATGAAGGGATACGCCTCTCATGTGATATAATTAATAATATCAAGGAGGTGCGAATGGGCATTCGAAGGTTGTGGCGAGAATTTATCGGGTCACTGGGTTTAGGGGTGGATGAGGATGATGCAACTGGCTGCTATTCGTCGAATGATGATGGCGGGTTGTGTAACGATACATGCTCATCTCTGTCGAATGAAACGGTCGTTAACCCTGCGACTGGCTTACTAATGATAGGCGGCATGGCAGGTGTCGATGTCGCCGGCAATCCGTACGGCGTTGATCTGCATCATGATGATCAATTGTCATACTCATCAGAGCATGACACGTTGTTCAATCCTGCAACGGGTCTTGAGATGGTTAACGGCGATATAGGCGGGTTTGACATCGGAGGAAGCACCTTCGGCCATAACATCCATGAGGAGCAGTGGCCCGCTTGGAATACCTCGGATGATTCCTGGGCAACTTCGCCCTGTTCCGACGACAGTTGGTCCTCTTCTCACACGGACGATTATTGGGGAGCTACCGCGTCAGCAGATGATTCCTGGTCAAACAACGACAACAGTTCCAGTTCATGGGCTGACGATACGTGGTCATCATGCTCGTCGCACGAAGATTCATGGTGTTCCTCAAGTGACAACTCTTGGTCCTCAACATCGGATGATTGGTATTCCTCAAGTTCTGGCGATGACACGTGGTCGCACTCGTCAGAAGATTGGTGATGTCTGGTTCCTCGCCGGTTGGTACCAGTGTGTCATGGTGCCAACCGGTCAAATCGCAGGTATTGAAAATTTCCCAATGTCTATCGATAATTTCCCGATAGGCATTGATAATTTCCCGATAGGCATTGATAATTTCCCACCAAGTATCGATTTTTTCCCAAAAGCCATTGATTTTTTCCCAATAAGCATGCCTAACGGTCCGATATTATTAGCTATTTCCACTCCTAAATAGTTTAAAGGTGTTAAAAGGTTTAAAGGTTTAAAAAAAACAACTACTACACCGTGGGGGTTTTTCTTTTAAAGTCGATGGGAAGATTTGGTCAGATCTTCGAACTATCACACTTCACGGTAAAGTTATCCTCACTGAACATTACCTCGATCCGCATCCCCTTAGACTGAATCAAACATCCTACGACAATCAGCAGTAATTATGCTGTGTTAGCGCAGTCCGGCTGCGATGATGGTGGTCATTTGCTATTTAAAACCTTATATGATAGCGTAACTAATAACAGTAACACAAGTTATTAATTGCTAGGTTGCAGCAAAAAAAGTGTTTTCTGGAGCCATCGTGCTTTAATGACTGTATTAGCAAAGTTAGGTGACAGGTGGTGTCGATGTTGAAAGTTTTTCGTTTACGATTTCCAACCTGGCTAACATCATATGAGAGTGAGGTCCGGAAAATGGAGAGGAGGCAGGGTCATGAAAATAATTGGGAATGCAGGTAACTGCGATGTTTTTGTCGATGGAGAAGTTTTGCACCCAGACCACTCGCTTGCACTGCGCATCCATTCGCCCGCCGGTTTCAACTGGGGCTATAACGGCAGCGGTTCCGCGAGCGTGCCGCACAAGCAGAAGGGCGTGCCGCGACTCTTGCTGAAGAGGTTGTGTCGTTAAGAGAGTTGCTCACCAAATCCACAAAAAAAAGGGGAAGAGAATGATAAGCGTTAGATTTTCTGGACCAGTGGCTGCAATTACGACACTTCGTGATGCGATGAGGCCGATCGGTGCGAAAAGGGTTTCCTACAAGGCCAATTATGACGGATTGACAGCGCGTCTGTATGTGTCATTCGATGCCGAGGCATAGCGTGCAATGCTGATAAGGTTCAGTGGTGGGGCCAACACTTCACAGGGAGCATCGTCGGGAGCGGGGGCGATTGGAACACTACCGGCACAACCTTCTGGGAAGCCCATAAGTGTCTCCTGGCAGCGTTAGGGTTGAATAACTTCGGTAACTGGGCGGCCAAATTCTAGGACGCTACCATCACTCCGCATAATTAGGACTGTTCGCGTCAGGCCTCTGGTAGTGACCAGAGTAAAAAACTTACGGAGGAGATTTTATGCAGGTCTTAATAAAAGCAGATGACGAGAGTTTCTACAAACAGTGGAAGTTTGTTCTTGAACAAGCCGCCTACAGGATGAGGGTATCCGGCATGACGTTCAAGCAAGCCATGCTTGCGCACGAGTATCCTCATGGTATTTCCGATAAGGCAAGAGATCGTACCCATGCATATAGAATCCTCGATAGTGAGAACGGTATCATCTGGGCCGACGACGGTTTCGATGGGGTGACAATGAAACTCTACTGGCGGGTCGAAGCATCGGACGGTGTTTACTTCTGTGATAGCTGCAGGGCGCTTTGCCCGGACGGTACGATCATTTACTTTCCGTAGCGGTTAATGTGAAGTGTCGCTGTCTGCAGCGCGACACTTTCATACCACACAAGGTTGAACCTAACCAATCCCAACTTCTATATGGAAGTTGGGATTACATGGCAGTTGATACCTTCATTCTGGGATTCGCCAAGGCTAATTACACCCTCAAATATAAATTTTACCGTCTTCTGAGTGAAAAAGTTCAGAGATAAATTTTTTCATTATCAGTTTTTCCTTATCACATTCAATGATTTCTTGCATGGATATCTCATCGATAAGAGATCCGAATCCCTCGTTTCTCACAGATTCGGCAATAGGTGTTTCATTCACAATGAGTGTAAATTGTATTTTGCCTTCTGCGTTAATCTCTTCATTGAAATAGTAATCACCTTTTCGCAAGGCACTTAGAATCGCAAAGCGTGGTACGGAAATTATCATTCGTCGGGTTCCTCCCCCTGAAAGAAGTCGATTTTTGTTACACTATAATCATTATCAACTAGTGTGCCCAAGCCATAACTCATATTCTTTCAGACTTTTACCTATTTCCATCCTTCTTTTCATCGGTGTACAAAAATTAGGTTCTGATTTGCAAATTGATGTCCAGGTGGTTTCACGCATCACCTGGATTGTTTCGAAATACTATCGAATGTATGGCTATTTGATGTCACCTGGAGTTTGCTCTAGCTATACGAAAATTATTAAGCAACTAGTGCGCCACGGTTGCCATTTACTGGTCAAACGCCGAACCTTTCCTGCAGGCAAGCGACGATCAGATCATTCATCGATATTTCGTTGTCTATGGACCTAAATTTGATCGCCCTGCGCAACTCGGCCGGCATTTCAAGAAGGAACTTAACGATCGGCTTATGCTCGCGCGATGTAGAAGAAGCATAAGAGGTGAACCGTTCATCAGCATTAAGTATCGTATCAACCAACTTCGTCGCTTTTGATTCATTGTTGTGTGCCGACACCTGGGAGACTTGTGGCGGCTCTGAGTGTTGCATCCCATTCTGATGGATAAATGCATAGATCTCTGCATCGTCAACATGCGGCCTGTCTGATTTCATGCGCTCACCTCCGCAACCATTGTCTGGTGAATGTTTTTCAATTCGTTCCATAAGGCTATCATTTCGGTAGCAGCCTTGCTCTTAGGATCTGTTTCAACAACACCTTGACCATGTTCGATTGCCACTTTATGGGCCACACGATCATGGAGACGCGATTGAAGGAGCGGCATATCCAGTTCTCCGATCGCATCAAGAGCACTCTGGACGGTTTTCGTTCCTCGGCAGATTTGGTTGAGAAGAATTCTACCCTCAATCGCCGTAATTGATCGGGCCGCGTTAACGATGTCGATCGTGTCACCTAGTCCCCAAATGTCGATCTGGCTCGGTTTTGCAGGAACAACCACAATGCCCCCCTCTGGGCGAACGATATTTTTGCCACAAGCAAGGATGGCGCTTCGCATAATGCCTGTATCGCCGCCTCCACAATCAATAATCGTAACGTCGTAAGGTTGGGACAGCGTTGTAAGCGCTTCATGGAGCCTTGGGGATGGCAGGGCGATCGTGACAGGCTTTTCGCATGATCGGAGCCGGTCCCAATATAAAGCGCTCTGCTGGGCATCGGCGTCCACCAAGAGGACAGACTTGTTATCAATTACTGCTGCACACACTGCCAATCCTATCCCAATGCTTGTTTTCCCAACACCCCCCTTTCGCGTGGCAACTGAAATTAACATTATCGCCATAACCTCCATTGCATATCTAAGTTTACCAATCCCACTATTACAACTTATGCAAGATTTATTACTATTCCAGGAAATGCAGGGAGTGTTCCATAGCATGTAATGCAAGGATTGATCGGAATTGCGCCAAGAGGACTACGATGAAGTGTGACCACAAACGTGTGATTGATTATGTGGGATAATAGTGTGCTTTACTTGTAATTATTGTACTGAATCAGTGTTCGGCGTAATAAAGACGTCCCGACTTGAACATTTCAACAGTGCATACAGCGCTGGTGATGAATACTTCTCCGTGACTAACA
Source organism: Geobacter sp. OR-1 (assembly GCF_000813145.1). Taxonomy (GTDB): domain Bacteria; phylum Desulfobacterota; class Desulfuromonadia; order Geobacterales; family DSM-12255; genus Geoanaerobacter. The sequence goes on from NZ_BAZF01000023.1 coordinate 20,598, forward strand.
ACAATTGCCGGATATTCTTCTTTTTTAGCGGCAAAGATCCCACGAAAATAAATCACATCAAATCCGCATTTTTTTGCATCACGTACGAATTGATCCTGGTTGCTGGTTTGCATAGTCACCCCGTAATCATAGTGCATATGCCATTACCAGCATCGCTTATACAGTCAAGATATATTTTTCACTCAATGTTCGGAAAGGCATCATCAAGTAGTGGGCATACTCTAGCCAAAAGTGACTTGAATATCTTGTTAACTGATTGACATAAGAAACAATGTTTCTTAATAACTGGCAATGTGTAACTTTCAAAATCAATATGGAAGGGGGATTGGCAAATTTCCTCCTTGATCATTTTCTCCATAATAATTGCAAAAAAATGTTGTCAATTTGTCAGTTGCCTATACATATTTAAACAGTGAAGACCATACGGATAGGAGGTCGAAATGCCAATTTTTACTAAAATCTGTCAAGATTTACTCCCTGCAAACAATTCTTTCCCCGGCAAATATCGAGAGGCTGATGGAACACTCATGCATGGGGTGTATCTTCGTGAATACAAAAAAACATTCCATAGACTGCTTATTCGTAATGGGCATTTTATGCGCAAGTATAGATACCCTAAAATTGATGCAAAGTTTCAGTCAACTATGGTGAATGACCACAACCTTTATCTTTGCGGAGGTTGGATGCTCAAAGGGTTAGATTACAAGTGCATCACCAGGGTGATTGAGGGAGTGAAGCCTATGGGCGCCTTTTGCTCATACAATGAATCTGAAATAGAGCCATTACTTGAAATGTGTTTTAAATCTGGGCTGCCGTACAGATCAACAATCATAAAGATTGATGATCGCATAAATTACGATATCGTGATAACGGCCAAAGGTACATTCGGAGAAGTTTTTGACCTTACTTCTCTGCAACTAGACTATATGAGTTATGTCAATGCTTCTTCATGTCCCGATAAAGAAAGAGAATGCTTAGCAATTACGGCGCTGATTTCATCACTACACAACAAAAACATATCTGACTACTTGGAGTATGATTATGCCAATCCCAAAGGGTATCTCGATTATATCCTAGTAGGGTTGATGCTGGGGTATCCTATTGAAACTACTGTGTCGTTAATCTATTAGCCTGAACTTATAGACTTCAAAATAGTTGAAGACTCGTTCGTCATGACAAGACAATATCCAAATGGCCAGATTGATTTCAGGCAAGCAATGGCATATGCTCATTACGCGATAGCCACGCAGAAAGGAGGTTAATAGAAAGGGCAATAACGATGAAACGGGAACCACTAGCAAGAGCCACTCGGTTTGGTAGTATTTTCAGGCTCAAAAACTCCAGCAAGTTGCAGATAACATTCAGTTACCTTGGAGAGCGTGTGCGACTCAGCACAGGATATGAGGACAACATTACAAACAGAGAATTACTGACAGTACTCCTCGGCCGAATCAGAGAAGAAGTCCAACAAGGGATATTCAGTTTTGTCAGAACATTCCCTAAAGCGCCAGAGCCACTGAAACGACGATTCAGTCTGTTGGAAGGACGTGAGTACAACCCTGAACCTCACCAGGTCACGTTCGGAGATTATCTCAACCGATGGAAGAAGATTGAACTGGTAACGTACACGGACCAACTGAAAGAGGACTATGAAAACATAATCAACAGCAGGCTGAGTCCATATTTCAGATCCATCGCGTTTGATCATATCACCGCTACCTGTATCAAGGATTTCATCGAGGATCTTCGCCATCGCGAAGGGGAGAAAAAGGGGCAGTATCTATCTATCAAGCGGATCAAAAACGTTATGACGGTGTTCCGCGCGATTTTTGAAGATGCCTGCGATCGGTATCAATGGAAAGACCTTCGATACCCTGTTGAGTCGATCAAGAAAAAAATCGATGCTGTGAGACGAAAAACTGATGAAGATCCCGCTGAAGAAAGTCTGGCACGTAGTGTTTTGCTTTTTTCTGAGTGGATGCGGCTTACGGAAAAGATCGATACCTATTATCAGCCACTTTTCAACGTTATGGCCATGACAGGGATGATTTTTTCCGAAATGAAAGGTCTCAAGCGAGACAGCATTAAACTTGGACACATTGAAGTGAAATCAGTGATTGTCCGCGGCAGGGAAAAACTAAAACCGAAAACCAAGTACCGAGTCAGAAAAATACCGCTGACCGCAAGACTTCGGTCGGAGTTGAAAACGGCAATGTCTCAGGGCAGCGGGGAGTATGTTTTCGATATGAGGTGCGGAAGTATGCTGAACTACACGACACTGCTGAATCTCTGGAAGAAGGCAACGCGTGAGGCCGGTATCGCGTACAGGGTGCCATATGTCATGCGGCACAACTTCGCAGAATGGGCACTGCTGATTGGAGTGGCGCCGTCCCGCCTGCAGGCGATGATGGGGCACGGATCACGGAAAATGATCAACGAGGTGTACGGCAATTATCGAGATGGGTTGATATCGGAGAGATCAAGAATTCTGGAGTATTTCGGTGCAGATTTTCTAGATGCTCAGGAGGCAGGATCAATTTCTGAGAGATTGCCGCAAGTGTTGTCACTGCCATCAGTAACTATTCATCGAAATTCGGCGTTTATTGCGGAGAGGCAGAAGATGGTTGTCGGATTGCCGGCGTTTCTAACACAAAAAGCCCAGAACGTATCCACTCCTCTTGGACAAAGTGATGGACAAAGTTTCGGGCTTTTCGCAGACAACTATTTGAAAACATTGTAGAAAAATTGGAGCGGGAAACGGGATTCGAAAACTCATCCTTATCCGCTCTGTAAGCTAGCAAACAGCATAAAAACATAATAATTTCAACATGTCAACCGGTTTTCTGATTGGTCTTGAGTCCATTTGAGTCCATCAGATTCCAGCTTAAATCAGATCAAATTGCGAAAGCTTTGCGAAAGTAGTTACGATACAATTCTCAGCCCGTTTCCCTTCTCTCCTGGCAACTAGCACTCTGATTCTACAGGTGGGACTCCCGGGTGAAGTGACTTATAGAACTCTACGAAATTCATTCTTGGTAAATGCAACGGGGGGAATCCTGCCCTTCTTACTAGGTCCGCTACGGTTTCACGCATATATGGGTAAATTATAGCGGCACAGTTGATTTCTGCTACTTGAGCTACAGCAGCCATATTAGTGATTTTATTAGAGAACGAAAAATGACTTATGCATTCAATAAGCAATTTAAAGGGAGTTTCCTCGCCATCAAGCTCCACTTTCATAAATAAACGTAAGGTATTAATTTCTTCCGAGTATTCATGTCGTAAAGATAACTTAGCCCCAACTTCCTTGTTTTCCGTAAGCTCTGAAATCTTTTTCAGATCAAGGTCAAAATGGGTTGAAATTATTCTAAAGTCTTCAAATGTAAATTCGTGTGCTTCATTTGCCATAGTTGACCACCATACTCCCATGCATAACAGCACCAAACTTTGCCTTGAAGGGAATGGTTGTTTCTACTTGAGGATTGTTTTTGTTTTCGATAACCTTCAATAGCCTTGGTTCGACATCTAGGACTCTTAACAGATTATCCATGGCTTCACTTTGTATAACTTCGCAGTTTTCATAACGAGCAAAACTTTTTGCTCCCCCCCCAAGCAACTCAGAAGCAGCATTTTGATTAAGCCCTAGTCTGAGTCGTATCTCTTTGATTTCTAAGGACGTTAATAACCCATCCACTTTGCGATAAAAGTCCCTGAGACGTCGGCCAGTAGCTTTACTATCTTTGCTTGCCACTAGAGATTCTTCACATGTGGGGCAATCCCATACCGTGTAATTCGGCACATCAAGAAACTGACCTTTATACTCGAATGTTTCGGTAACTTGCTTGCTTACGAGAACACCAGATCCACAAACTGGACACAGATCGCCTTGATTGTAATTCATAAACTCTCCTTAAAGGACACAACGACACCTTTTCCGTTAAATGATATCTGCAATTTAACGTAAATGCGTGTTGCGCCGTCTTTGGTGTAATAGACGTCTTGCCATACCTTAGCTAATTTTTTGGAGGGCATTGATTTGTGGAACTCACTTCTTTTAACTTTCAAGACCCGGTTCACGATCGCATCCTCATCAGGATATCCGAGCTTTGCTGCGAGAACTAGATCGTCACGGCTGACGATCCGAGTGTCCTCGTCTTGGAGCAGTTCTTTTATTTCTTCTAGGTCGTAGGTAGGTGTCTTTTGCATATAAGTATGATTTGTTACCCTCATAAGTCAAGCATTAAAAGTATCATTATGATACTTTTATTCATCGGGCCTACATGTTGTGGAAGCGAGCGTAAAAAAAAACAACTTGTAGTATAATCCGCACTGTCTGCCAGCCGGCGCCAAAGGCGTCGAAATCCCCGGAAACAATATCGCCAAGCTCAATATTGCAAGGTGTCGGTCAGTTCAAAGACCATTTAGTCGCCGACTGATTCACCAAGATTAATTGACCAGTCAGTTTCATTTTTTGCGCCTAACAAGATTGGGAATTAAAGAGAATCAATAACACATGAAAACCCCTTTGGCAATAACCCGCGCCATATTTGAGCAGGATCTGTCATTGGAGAATGCATCAAAAAGACTGTGGATAAGAAATGAACCGCCCTAATTTGAGAGTAGAAGTCCATGCCGCAACATCGCACACGTCACAGTGTGAATCGGCATGGAGTCTTGACCCACCATCGGCGTCCAATCGTGACCCAGGCAATGCTGAAAATTGTCTATAGAGTCCCAGTCATTATCCGAAATATTGTGGGTAAGCGTTCGACGCCGATTAGTAGCTAACGGGTCAAAATCACATGCCAATTTACAATTATACCGCAAATGCAAAAATATGCCGTTTAGGTAATCAGGTTTCGCCTTAGTCATTATCCACAACTAAAGTGATAGTTTTCAATATATGTAATAAAATCTTTAATTTCTTGTGTCGTAGGTTTCTGTTTACCCAAGGGAGATGTAGTATGATGAATTAAATCAGCGGCTATATAGAGGAAGAATGTGCGTAGCGCTATATTATTCATGAATTGGCATTTATTGGTCTCTTTTATAATCATTTTAGTTGTTTTTTCAATGACCTCCGAATATACATTCGTCCGATTATTTCTGTTGTTGTCAAAACATTTAGCTTGTTCCATAGTCGTTTGACCGCTACTAATTTCGAGTAACTCTTTCAATCTTACAAAGTCAGATAAATTGCAGTTATCTGTATAATTAAAATTAAATATGAATGAAGTGAATATAGATTTTAAGTTAATTTCTATTATTTTTTTTATTTCTGCGAGTTTATGTTTATGTCTTTCATGTTCTGCCAAAATTCTTTCAACATCAATTAGCATCTCATCCATTTCCCTGATCATCATCTTTGACTTCCCAAGCGATGCCGCCAGTATTGTTAGCAAGGCTCCAAGTTCTATTGAACGAGCTGAGTCACTCTCCGCCAAAACCCGCATGGCGTCAATCTGGGCTGTCAGTTCATTGCGGATGCTCTCCAGTCTGCCCAATGAGACCTTGTTCACGTCTACCTCCTGTCGGTTGTCTTGGATCTTCTTTTTTATTCCGACTAAAGATTATTACTGCTGCGCTTTGTTGGTTTTTTCCTTATAAACGTTGTTAAGATTCTTCCTAATATTTCCGCCTCAGTTACTACGTAGTTCTTTTGATATGAATCAAAGTAGGGGGGCTTAGACAACTCCTTTAACAAAGAGGGTTGACTGATCATTTCCGCCAAAGCATCAAGAACCTGTGTAACTACTTCTTGTTTTTTCCCCCGGACTGTACATTCCCAGATTGTTATTGTTTTCCAACCTGTCTCAGCCAGCTGTTTTTTATGTTTGGCATCATTTTCCCGGTTTTTCTGAATCTTCTGCTTCCAGAAGTCCGAATTGGTTGACGGAAGCCTGAAAAGGCTACAGTTGTGCCCATGCCAGAAACAGCCATTAACAAAAACAACAGTTCTGTATTTTGCAAATACCAGATCTGGCTTCCCTGGAAGCTTAGTGACGTGCAGACGGAACCTCATGCGTCTGGAAAAAAGGCCACGTCTGACTAAAATCTCCAGTTTGGTATTCTTGCCTTTGATTCCCGACATCATCTGGCTTCGTTTGTCTGAAGATACAATATCTGCCATGACTATACCTTTTGAAGGAAATCCCTGACAATTTCAGCAATCTGGTATGCCAGAAGCGGGGGAACAGCGTTTCCGACCTGGGTGTACTGCTGGGTTCTGTTCCCGCAGAAAAAATAGTTGTCTGGAAAAGTTTGCAGCCTTGCAGCTTCTCTAACTGTGAGGCTCCGGAGTTGTGTTGGGTCTGGGTGTATGTAGTAGTGACCGTCTTTTGAGATGTGGCTGGTAACAGTAGTAGATGGCTTTCCGAAAATCTGAACACGGAACCGGTCATTAAAGTGGCCGGATTTCGCATTTTCGTGTTTGGGAAGGAGGTCAGGAGGATATTCGTTTAGAAGTGGGGAGGTACCATTGACTTCGGCAAAACACGATGCATACACGTAACGGTAAATGTCTTTTAAAATATGACCGCGGGACGAGTGGTTGCAGATGCCACCAAGCAAAGGATCAAGATACCACCATGAAAGTTGTTCTGATACTGTCGGAATGTAGGGCAAAAATTCACCTCCTCTATCAAAATGAGGAGCGGCAACAGATTCGAGAACTTCTGACAACCGTTTTTTTTACTTGTTCCCCTGCTTTTTTGTGTGATTTAGTGACCCATCTACGCCCTAATCCTTCTCGGACTAGCTGAGCCCAGATGTGAGGAGCATCCAGATTCTTTGAGAGGCCACTTCTAAGTTTTGGCAGGCCGAAAAGCACATCGGTCAGCGTAACTTCTTCTTGGAGATTCAGTATTCCAGGTTCAGTTTTTTGAGCTAGGTCTTCACGGATTCCGAGAAGAATCACCCTGTGTCGGGCTTGTGGGATTCCATATTTTTCGCATTCCACTATGTAGTCGCGTGATGAAACTTTATCGCATGAAGTACCTGAACAACGTTTGACGATTGAAAAAATTCTGTACTTTATGTCTTTGGATGGCTGTTCAAGATCTGAAACAATCCGGTCAAATACACTATGTCCGTCAACTTTCGAAGACAGCATTCCTTTGACATTTTCCATGATGAAAACAGCCGGCTGATGCTTGGCGACAATTTCCAAGTACTCGATATAGAGAATGTTTCTTATGTCCTTTTCAGCTTTTTCCTTTTCCCTTGAGTTTCTTGCGCGTCCGATAATGGAGTACTCGATGAAACCCGACTGGCACAGAGGTCATGTGCTTGGCTGGTTTCGCACCAATTGCGCGGGGCCTCCGCAAAGGGTGTTTGCTGCCGTGCGGGAGGTCTCACGGGAGTTCGACAAAGAACGTTTAACCGCCAACCTGGCAGCGCTGGGTGTCAGTGACGGCGGTTTACTAGAGATGTTGCTGGACCATTTTCGCAGATCATACGGTGAGGTCACAGCCAGGGGCAGGCTGGCCAATACGTTGTTCGACCCGATCATGCTGCATGACCAGCGAGAGGGGTTCGAACTGCGAGTTGCCAACAGATTTTACCGCATAGAGAAGACGCCTTTCCCTGGATGCGTGGATCTGCGCAATTTGAAGTTCAGGGTGGGAGGGCACCTGATAAAAGTTTCTCCCGACAACAACGGCAGGAAGGGATCTCATTTAGAGATCACTATGACGGATGATGTGACGGCATCGTTCATACAACGGGTCAAAATGATTGTAAGTGGAAACTCGAATCCGGAGCACAAACTCTTTCAGCTTCGTGGCGAGATTCATGACTTCTGTGAGCGGGCGAGGTTTGCCCGCTCTGCCGGTCCGGAGGTTATGGAGCTGAAAAGATGGCTGGCTACCAAGGTGAGGGGGCTTGCGGGAAACAACCTGGGATTCAAGCGGTTGCCGGATGAGCTGATCTATCAGTGGCACCAACACCTTGACAGCCGGTTGCATCTTCCGCATCCCAACTTTTTTTACGACCCCAAAACCGTAACCGAGGAGGTCTACATGACCTTCTTCAGCCCTTACAGAGAGGAGATGTAGCATGAGCACGACACTGCATAGGAAAGACATCACATCCACAGACATTACTCTTCTGGCCAGGTTGTCGCGAGCCTTGGTCAGTGCACCCGAGATCTTTGGCAAGAAAATGGCGCATGAACTTCCAGACGACTACATGAAACTGCCAGTCTGGAGAAAGACAGCTGACGGGTGGCAGTTTGCCGGCGTTAAGCCGTTTCTCAGGAAGCGGATAGGCATTGATAAAGGCGATTTCCGCAGGATATGCCGGTATCTGAACGAGAAGGAATCGACGGTCGTTAGCCTGCTGTACCGCTTGTCAATGCTCGATGTCTTTTGCTTTTCGGAAACAAGTGGAAAAATAATGTTCCGGCAGCGGTTCCCTGATTTTTCCAAGCCGGTAATTAACGAGGAGTATACCTGGATCGACGACGGGTTTGTTCTCGAACGGCGCCGGGCTCTTGGAGAATTCAGGTAAGAGAACACAATGCCTGATACAGATATGAAATCGCCGGGCTTGCTGTCAATTGCGGCAAGCCCGGATCTTCTGGCAAGCGCACCGCTACGGTCTTCAAATGGCCCATTGAAATTTTTTATTTGCATCTTTTCAGTGGGTTATGAGTCGCAACCCCCATTTTGCTATTGCTGGCCCGCACAAATAAATAGTGAATCGGTGATATCGATCACATCATTTTGTGTCGAGGGCAAATTTATGGTCGTAGCGAGAGAATCGGTTGAGGCAAATCAATTCGAACTAATACCACCGGAAGAATTCATTCACCGGCTAGGAATCGCAAAAAGCACCTTGCATCTTTGGCGATCCAAGGGATGGCTGCTGCCAGGACGACATTACATCAAAATCGGCAGTACTGTACTCTACTTCTGGTCTGAGGACAGGATCATTGAAATACACCAGATAAGCAATCATGAGCACTCGACAAAAAATGAGCAGATTACGCCGGTGCAAATTCCGGAGCCAACCAGAAAGAGGATTAACTGGGATTATTGATTAAGCCTTGCCCATTTCCTATCTGATTTGTTAGTCTTTAATTGGACTCAAGACCAACAGGAAGGAGGTGGACGGGAAGGAGAAGTGCGGTGGGAAAGAAGAAAAAAGCTGAAAAGCCCACGTCGATTCTCGACTGGGGCGATGGAAACATAGTAAAGAAATCAGGCTCAGAGCGTCTTTACTATGATTTCATGTACTTGGGTGAACGTGTGGAAATCTCCACTGGTTTGAAGGATACACCGGAAAATCGGAGAAAAGCCCTCTCCTGGCTTTTCTGCCAGCGCGAGAAGATGAAGTCTGGTGAATTCAAATTCAGTGAGGCGTTTCCACAGGCTTCACCGAAGAAGAAAGCGCTGTTTGCCGCTAAAGAGGGTGGGGCCGTTACTTCAAAACCGCAGCATGTCAGATTCGGCGATTATGTCGAAGTCTGGTACCAGGAAGTCTGGTCGCATTGTGATTCAGGTTCGAAGAAGATCGATCAGAAATCGGCAATCGACCACTGGATTACCCCTTTTTTCGGCAACAAGACGTTTTTTGAAATCAATACAAATACTGTTGGCGATTTCATTCGCACAATGAAACAGAAAGACGGCAAAAACAAGGGAAAGCAGCTGTCCCGCAAGAGGATCGCCAATGTCTTGCTGCCGCTTCGGGCTATCTGGAAAGATGCGTGCGAGAAATTCCGCTGGGAATTGCCGGACCCATTCCGTAAGGTTCCGGCCCAGATGCCTAAAGAGGAGGCGGTTGACGAATGCGTTGATGATGACGGCAACGTCCCCGAGAAGGTTGTCGGGGCTCGGGATCCGCTTCGTTTCAACGACTTCATGGCCTACCTCGAGCAGATCGACCCATGGTATCGGCCGGTGGCGGAACTCTGGATGCTGACAGGGCTAATTCCATCTGAAATGGCAGGTATAACTCCCTTTCACATCAAAGACGGCTATCTGTACATTCGCCGGTCAATCAGTCGTGGCGTCGAGAGGAAGCAGGGGAAGACGAAGTACCGACGGAGAGAGATAAGAATCACGGCGGCAATCAGGAAGGTTCTGGATATTTTTATTGCCCGCTTAGGAGATGGCAGGCGCCTGATCACCCTGAAAGGGGGCCAACCGCTTACCTCCACGGAGTTCAACCATGCCTGGGTCAGGGCTGAAAAGAAAGCTGGACTGACTCACCGCGTACCTTACGTGCTCAGGCATTCGTTCGCTGCCTGGTCACTGACCATAGGAATCGACCCAAACAGGCTTGTCAGCCTCATGGGGCATGGTTCGAAGCAGATGGTCTATGAGGTGTACGGAAACTACGTTGAAGGGCTTGAAAAGGATCGGGAGAAGATTCTCGATTACTTCGGCAGGGACTTTGTAGAGGCGGAACTGAAGAAGGCGGCTTAGGCGCAATTGCGAAAGTTTTTGCGAAAGTTTGCCAAAACAAAAAGGAATCCCGAAGGATTCCTTATAGTTAACTGGAGCGGGAAACGGGATTCGAACCCGCGACTTCGACCTTGGCAAGGTCGCACTCTACCACTGAGTTATTCCCGCTCAACGAGTTTCGTTTTATAGCAAAGCATGAAACCTGAGTCAATATTTTTTTCACTCAAAAGAGAGATATTCGCATTATCCCCTTTTCATTATTTGCCCTTCGAACAGTCGCCGCAGTTCCCGGTGCCGCAGCCGCTGCCGCCTGAAACGAGGGCGTCGTACTCTCTCATGGTCAGTAAATCCCTGATCTGGGTCGGGAAACCGCTGCTGCTTACTGATGCGGCAACGGTTCTGGGGTCGACAGCTCTGGCATCGAACAGTGCGATCACGTAACCCTTAGCCGGATCGATTCGGACCAGGGAAACTCCAGCTGTTTCACAGAATACCCTCCGGACTTTTGCCGCAGAGGCTGCCGAATCGATCCCTTCCGTTTGAAATACGGCCACGGCATTGGCCGCGGCGTTGAACTGGAGCACCAGCCCGAAGATGACCAGCACTGCGGTGACGCCGATAATTGCAACAATTTTTCCAGCAGTTTGCGACATAACTATCTCCCGATTCAGCCGATGGCCGATGCTATTTTCGGGATAATTTACGGGATTATGCCGGAATATGCCATAGAAATCAGATAGAAATAGTATGATGGTCAGGCTCTGCTTTTGCCGATCGAGCGCCGCAGGATTTTTGCCAGCTCACCAGTGGCCAGTATCAGGGCTGCAGCACCGATAACCACTGCCATTTGATGTCGATCCAGCGATTCCGTCCGGAACAGCTGCTGCAGGGGGGGCAGATAAAGGACGGCGGCTTGCAGCAGCATGGTGACCGCAATGGCGCCAAGCAACGGCTTGTTGGAGAAGAGACCGATCTTGAAGAGCGGCTGTTTTGACCTGACCAGCATGGCAATGGCGAGCCGCGAGAGGACGAGATATGTGAACACCATGCTTTGCCAAGGGACCCCGGCGGAGATGCCCCAGCGCTGCAGCAGCAGTCCGACGATACCGAGGAGCAGGCCGTAGGTCATGATCCAGGTCCCTCTGCCGTTGCTGAAGATCCCTTCCTGCGGCGGTATCGGCGGTTTGCACATGAGGTCATCAGTTGCGGGCTCGGCAGTGAGGGCCAGGCCGGGGAGGCTGTCGCAGAGCAGATTCAGCCAGAGTATCTGGATTGGCAGTAGCGGCAGCGGAAGGCCGGCAAACGGGGCCAGGAAAACCAGCCAGATGGTGCCGGCATTGGATGACAGGGAATACGTGATGAAACGGAGAATATTCCGGTAAATCCGACGCCCTTCGCGGATTGCGCCGACTATGGTGGCGAAGTTGTCATCCAGCAGGATCATGTCTGCCGCTCCCTTGGCGACATCCGAGCCGGTTATCCCCATGGCGATCCCGATCTCGGCCCGCTGCAGGGCCGGCGCATCGTTAACCCCGTCACCGGTCATTGCCACGAATTCGCCGCGACTCTGCAACCCCTTGACGATCTCCAGCTTCTGGGACGGGGCTACCCGGGCGTAGACTCTTGCCTTACCCGACAATTCGGCGAGGGCGCCGGCGTCAAGGCCGTACAGTTCCCTGCCGATGACTGCCGGCGGGTCGTCCGGCGTCATGATGCCGACCTCAATCGCGATGGCCGTGGCTGTGGCGCTATGGTCGCCGGTTATCATGATCGGGGTTATGCCGGCGCTTTTGCAGAGACGAACGGCTTCTGCCGCCTCCGGACGGGGCGGGTCCATGACACCGGTTACGCCGAGAAACGAGAGTCCATTTTCGGCTGTGGCGGTATCGATCTCTTCCGGCAGTTTTTCCCAGTATCTGAAGGCAAACCCCATGGTTCGCAGCGCTTGGGCTGCCATGGCCTCGGCTGCGGCAATCGTTCCGGCGTCCGGTGCCTCGTCCGGCAGGCAGCGCGAGGCAATCGCTTCAAGCGAACCTTTGGTGAAAGACACGACGCGGCTCTCTACGCTGTGGAACGTGGTCATCAACTTCCGGTCCGAGTCGAAAGGGAGTTCGGCAATGCGGGGGAACAGTTGTTCAAGTTCGGTAACGGCAAAATTACAGCTTTGCGCCAGGTTTGCCAGTGCGATCTCGGTTGGGTCTCCGAATGCCCCGGCTTCTTCCGCCGGACGCGAGTCGTTGTTCAATGCTGCCGCCAGCAGCAACAGGGAGGATTTGTCGCTGGGGAGGCCGGAACCGGACTTGGGCATGACCGCCCTGATCTCGCCCGGGGAGAGGCGGTTGCCGTTGATGCCGATCTCGGTAACGGTCATCCGGTTCATTGTCAGGGTGCCGGTCTTGTCGGTGCAGATGCATGTCACCGAGCCAAGGGTTTCCACCGCAGGGAGCCGCCGGATAAGGGCATTCCGGCGTGCCATCTTGCGCGCCCCGAGTGCCAGGGCTATGGTGACCACCGCCGGCAGGGCCTCGGGTATGGCTGCGACTGCGAGGGCAATCGAAGTGAGCAGCATCAGCACCAGGGGCTCGCCGCGCAGCAGGCCGGCGGCAAAGAGTATGGCGCAGATTACCATGATCCCTGCGGAAAGCCGTTTGCCGAAATGCGCCAGCCGGATCTGCAGCGGGGTCTTCTGCTCAGTCCCCTCGGCCAGCAGCCGGGCGATTCCTGCAAGTTCGGTGTCAGTCCCGGTGGCAATAACCACGCCGGCGCCTCGCCCGTAAACCGCCACCGTTCCCCGCCAGGCCATGTTGACCCGGTCTCCGGGCATCAGATCCGGGTCCGCCAGGGGGGCAACGGCCTTTTCAACCGGTGCCGACTCCCCGGTCAGGGCCGATTCGTCAATTTGCAGCCGCGCCGACTCAATCAGCCGCAGATCGGCGGGGATCACACACCCTGCCTGCAACAGAACGACATCGCCGGGAACAAGCTCCGCAGCAGCTATATCCTGCCTGAGACCGTCACGGATAACTACGGCCGTCTGGCCGGCCATCTTTTTCAGCGCCGAGATTGCCTGCTGGGCGCGATATTCCTGGGTAAGGCCGATTACGGCGTTGATCACGACAATAGCGATAATAGGTATTGCATCTTCGATGTCGCCGATAACTGCGGCAATAATTGCCGAAATGAGGAGGATTATTATCAGGAGGTCAGTGAACTGCGCCAGAATCATGGAGAACAGTGACCGCCCGGATTTCTCCGGGATAATGTTCGGCCCGTTCCGGGAAAGCCTGGCGGTTGCCTCTGCGGATGAGAGCCCGTCTTGCGAACTCCGCAGTTCCCGGAATGTTTCTGCGATCGTTGCTTGATGCCAGTTCATATATTTCCCGTCCGGCAGGCGCTACTGCCCATTCCCATGGAATCCGCCCCGTTCCTTACCGATAAGTATATGACCGCAGCCCGGGGCAACCACTGGGATGTGCTGCAAATTATATAGGAACCTGTCACTTTTGCACCTGCGCCGACATTGATTATTCGCCCCGGTCTGATAAGCTCTAAGACATTTGTCATAATGTTTTTTCGGGGAATACACGAATTTGGTCATAATCTCTGAGACTCCCAGATCAATTCGCAGGGAAATAATCACTCTCCTGGTGATATGTCTCGCTTCATATCTGATTATCAGCGGCATATCAGTCCTGCTTTATCACCAGAAACAACTGATAAATGATCAGAGGCACTATGCGAAATTAAGAGGTGAGCGGATAGCCCATATTGTCTCGACCCCGGTTGGGGATCTGGACAAGCCTTATCTGGATGAACTGCTGTTGCAGAATATGAACGATGACGATGTCAATGCGATCGTCATAAAAGGGGCGGATGGCAGGATCGTAGCCGGTAAACGCAAGCTCAACGGGACCGGAAAAATGGCGGATGTCCTGGATGCGACGGATATTCCGGTGTCCGAGTCGAAAAGATTCGACTCGCATCCGGTACTTAGTCGCGGGCGGTTGATCGGTCATGTGGAAATGTTTCTGAATGACGAAGAGATCAACAACAAGCTGAAACTTCTTCTTTTGGAGGAGTTTGCGCAGGCCGTGATCCCGCTGTTCATCGTCTGCCTGGTCCTTTATGTGGGGATCTCAAAGCTGTTGCTCACGCCTCTTGCTGCGGTTTTCAACATGGCGAGGGTGTTTGGCGCCGGGGATCTTTCGGCACGGGTGCAGACCGCATCGGAAAATGAAATCGGGACCCTGGCAATTACGTTCAACCGGATGGCGGACCGGATTGAGGAAAAAATCGGCCAGCTCGCCGATGCGGAGAAACAGTACCGGTCTCTGTTTGAATCGATACAGGATGTTTTTTACCGGGAAGACAAAGATGGTATTGTCAGACTGGTATCGCCTTCAATCGAGAAGATGCTCGGTTATTGCCAGTCCGAGGTTATCGGCAGGGACCTCGGAGATTTCTGCGCTCTTTCCGGTTCCAGGGCGCTGTTGTTTGCCGAGGCCTCCCGGGATGGGCTGGTGGAGGATTACGACCTGCTGTTGAAGCATAGGGACGGCCGCATCATTACCGTGTCGGCCAATTCGCATCTCTATTATGACGAACAGGGCGCTGTTGCCGGCATTGAGGGGACTTTCAGGGATGTTACCGATCGTACCCGTGCTTTTGAGGAGATTTCCCAGCTTAAGAGTTCGTTTGCGGAAATTGTCGAGACCCTGCCTTCGGCGATTATTGTTGTGAACGGCGATCTGCGCATTGAGCTGATGAACCGCCTGGCTGAAGAGTTTTGCGGTTTTTTGCTGAGCCAGGCTAAAGGGGTTTCAGTACTGCGGGTGTTACCGGCATTTGAGAATGAGCTGCTCCTGATCCCGCAGGTAATATCGAGTAAAGAGTCTTATGCCAGGGAAAAGCTGGCCGTTGCTGGCGGATTTGAAAACAGATTTTATAATTTTCAAATATATCCGATGAAATCTAAAGAGAGTTCTCGTGCCGTAATACGGTTCGAAGATGTCACCGACAAGGTCAGGATTCAGGAGGCGCTGCTGCAATCGGAAAAGATGCTGATGGTGGGTGGGCTTGCTGCAGGAACCGCCCATGAGATAAACAACCCTTTGGCCGCGATTCTGCAGAATGCCCAGAACATTGAGCGGCGGATTTCGCCGGAAATACCGGCAAATCTTGAAGCAGCGCGTGAAATCGGGATAGATCTTCTCTCCGTAAGGGATTACCTGGAAAGAAGAGGGATTATCGGCTTTGTTACCAGCATCAGAGAAGGTGGGGCAAGGGCATCTAAGATTATCACGAACATGCTGCAATTCAGCCGCAAAAGCGGGTCACGCAAGGAGTTGTCGGACCTGAATACGCTCCTGGACCAGTCTCTGGAGCTTGCCGCAAGCGATTACGATCTGAGGAAGCGGTATGATTTCAGACAGATCAGGATCGAAAAGGATTTTGCCTCAGATCTGCCGATGGTATCGATTACTGTCCCTGAAATCGAGCAGGTTGTGCTCAATATTGTCAAGAACGCTGCGCAGGCATTGTCCGAGGCAAATTCCGCTGATCCGTGTATTACTCTGCGGACGAGCCGTAAAGACGATTTTGCCGTTATCGAGATCGAGGATAATGGTCCGGGGATGACTGAGCTTGTCCGGAGACGGGTATTCGAGCCGTTTTTCACTACCAGGGAGGTTGGCAGCGGTACCGGTCTGGGGATGTCGGTATCGTATACTATAATCACCACGAACCATGGCGGGTTTATCGATGTCTGGTCGGAGCCGGGAGAGGGGGCCAGATTCACAATCTCGCTCCCTATTGACAGGGGCGGCACATGAACGAGGCTATCCGGGTTCTGATAATTGATGACGATCAACTGGTTCGGGAAAGCATTTCCGCCTTCCTCGAAGACGATGGTTTTATTGTTGAATCCGCTTCGTCAGCCGAAGAGGCGCTGGCACGAATCGAATCGGGTCACCATGATCTGTGCATAACCGACTTCAGTTTACCGGGGATGGATGGCGAAGAGTTGATCCTCTCCGCCTACTCCTTAAGCCCTAAAACCCGCTTCATAATGCATAGCGGCGTAAATTTCACCCCGTCCGCAGAACTGGAGCTGATAGGTTTTACCAGAGAGAATGTAATGTCCAAACCGATCATCAGGCTGGAGCTGCTTTCCGAAAGGATCCACATGCTTGCCGGAAAACCGGGTGTATCCGAATGAGCAGCGTCAAACCGTTACGTTTACTGACAATCGATGACGAGGCGTCAATCCGGAACAGCATTTCGGTCTATTTCGAGGACTGCGGTTTTGTTATCGATGAGGCTGCGGACGGCGTGCAGGGATTGGAAATTGTCAACCGGCAACGCCCCGACATTGTGGTCACCGATTTGCGCATGCCGCGGATGGGTGGCCATGAATTCATCGAAGCTCTGCGTGCGATCGACGATAACCTCCCGGTGGTCGTGGTTTCAGGCACAGGCATTATTGGCGACGCCATCGAAGCGCTCAGGCTGGGCGCATGGGATTACATCACCAAGCCGATCCAGGATCTGGCGGAACTCGAACTGATTGTCGGCCGGTGCCTGGAGCGGGCTAGGCTGATCCGGGAAAACAGGGAATATCATGAAAACCTCGAAATGCTGGTCGCACAGCGTTCGGCGGAGATCAGGAAGCTGTTCAAGGCGGTTGAACAGAGCGCCAACTCGGTAATCATAACCGATGTCAACGGCATCATCGAATACGTGAATCCCAAGTTTACCGATACTACCGGCTATTCCATCGATGAGGTTGTCGGGCAGCGGCCGAGCGTCCTGAAGTCGGGGAAACAGCCGGAATCGTTCTACCGGGAATTATGGCGGAGCATAAAGTCGGGAAACGTTTGGCGGGGGGAACTCTGCAACCGGCGCAAAAACGGTGAATTGTTCTGGGAGATGTGCAGCATTGCGCCGATTCGCGACGAACTTGGGAACATTACCGACTATGTGGCGATCAAAGAGGATATCACCGAGCGCAAGCGATACGAGGACCAGCTTGCCTATCAGGCCAATTACGATCTCCTTACCGGGCTCCCCAACCGCTATTACCTCCAGGGGTTTCTGGAAGCGCATCTGTGCAGGCTGAACCAGGAATGTCTCTATGCTACCCTGATGATGCTCGACATCGACAACATGAAGTTCATCAACGATACCTTTGGGCACGCATTCGGAGACCTGCTCCTCAAGGAGATTGCCGAGCGGCTGAAGACGCTTTATGGGGAAGGGAGTTTTGTCGCCAGGTTCGTCGGCAATCAGTTTGCGATCATTCCGGATATCTCGTCGCTGCCGGAAAATCTTGCCGAGCATGCGGAAATCCTCAGAAAGGCCCTGAACGAGGTATACATGGTCAAGGGGACTGAGGTCCTCGCAACCGCAAGCGTCGGGGTGGTGGCCTATCCCGAGGATGGCGAAACCGTTGAAAACCTGCTGAAAAACGCCGAAGTCGCGATGTATGAGGCCAAGAAGCAGGGGAAAAATACGGTGGCGTTCTACACGAGCGAACTGAACGTTCAGGTGGAAAACCGCCTCTCAATGGAAACCCGGCTCCATAAAGCGCTTGCGCGGGGCGAATTCTCCATCCACTATCAACCGCAGATCTGCCTCAATACCGGTTCCATTATCGGTATGGAAGCATTGCTGCGGTGGCAAACGGAAAGCGACACCTACATCTCCCCGGCTCAGTTCATTCCGATCCTGGAAGAAACAGGGCTGGTGCTGGAAGTCGGGGAGTGGGTGCTGAACGAGGCCTGTCGGCAATCTGTCGTCTGGGAGCAACGCGGACTGAAGGATTTGCGCGTTTCCGTAAATATATCTGCCCTGCAGTTCATGCGGAGCGATCTCGACGTTACGGTGCGGAATGTGCTTCAGACCTCTGGGCTTGATCCGAAGAAACTCTGCCTGGAATTGACCGAGAGCATGATCATGATCGACAGTTCGCGGACCATGGAAAAGCTCGAATCTCTGACCAAGCTCGGTATTACCCTGTCGCTGGACGATTTCGGCACCGGATACTCGTCTCTCGAATATCTCGGCAGGCTGCCGATTCATGAATTGAAGATCGACCAGTCTTTTGTACGCAGGATGTCCAACACCAAGAACGATGCGGCAGTGGTTAACACCATCATTGCAATGGGGCATGGGCTGGGAATGGACCTGGTTGCGGAAGGGGTTGAAACGATCGAACAACTTGCCTATCTGAATGAAAAAAAATGCGGGTATATCCAGGGGTTTCTGTTCAGTAAACCTTTGCCGGTAGCGGAGTTCGAGAATTTCTGTATGGCATGGGTTCCGGATAATGTCTTATCAAAGATCAAATAAAATAAGCCCCCCGGGATCTTCGGGGGGCTTATTTAGTTCCGGGTTATGAATCCGGTTATTTCTTCGTCTTGGCGGTTTTGGCTTTTGGGGCCGCTTTTGCCGTCTTGGCTTTTTTGGCTGTCGCATTGGCTGCCTTCACCTGTCTCGCCTTGGCCAGGTTGTTCCCCAATCCTCTCTCCTGCGCGACCTTTCTCCTTGCTTCGGTAAGACTCCGTGCCGAAAGAGACTGCTTGCTCGAAATGCCGAACTGCTTCCGGTATTCTTTCGGTTTCATGCCGTGAGCCGAATTGAGGTGTCTGGTGAGCGTCTTGAACCCACCTTTTCCGCAGACAAGACAGATTACTTCATTTTTCTTGAAGGCCTCTTTTACTGTAACAGTGGTCTTTGTCTCTTCTCCGGCAGTTGCCACCTCTTTCCCTGTTTCCAGTGACTGTAGGGCAGAATGGATTTTCTGAAGTTCGGCAATCAATTCTTCGGAACTCATAGGGGTAGTTGAGGCATGAGCCGCTACAATTTCGGCTGCCATTTCGATTATTGTTGATGCCATTAATTACTCTCCTTTGATAGAGTTGATTATGCTTATTAAACAACTTGATTAAGATATGTCAAGTAGCAAAACAATAATAAAGAGTCAACAAATTTGTAGTAATTGTTAAAACGTGCTGATTGCTTTTCAATAGCTATGGGGAAAATATTGATAGCGACAATAAAACAGGTAAATTGAGGATTCAGTCATGATGTCAGTGAAACAGAGCTGGCCGGAGTTGTAAGAGTGGCTTGTTTATTGTCGGTCGACAACGCATTGATTTGCTGGTCACTGACTTTTTCAGCTTAGCCGCCAAACTTTATCGCAGCCCACCACGACATTGTCACTGTGAAGGATGATAACAAAGCAAGCAGCCGATTTACTCCTTTGCCGGGACGGCCATGTTTTTCCAGAAGGTATCCGGTTGCCAGGCCGAGCAACATGCCGAATGCAAAACCGAAGAAATGCGCTCCGAGATCCGTGTTGTTCCCTTCGGTCCCGAGTGATGCCAGGAGCGCCATTGCGCCTGCCATCGGCGTATACCATCTCCTTTTCAGATGATGGCGGTAACGGATTGCATTGATTGCTGATAATAATCCGACACCGCCGAATATCAGTGTCGACGATCCAACCGATGTGTGGGTCGGGAGGTGGAAATGGGCGTTGGCGAGGTTTCCCAGCGCCCCGGAAGCGAGCAGGAGGCTCCAGGCAAGCCCTGAGCCGAGTTCACGGCAGAGGAATATGATGAAGAGCCCGCCTATCGCCAGGTTGCTCAGCAGGTGGAGCCAGTTGACATGCAGGGTCAGCGCGGTAATGAGCCGCCACCATTCGCCATCCAGTATTCTGGCTGCCTTGGCGCTGCCGATATCCGTCCAGTCAGGGGGAAGGTGCCCTAAAATCGGGGTGGTAATCCCGGTGATATTGTGAAAGGTTGCCAGCAGCACAAGAACGGAGAGCGTTGCCAGCGTGTTCTCCACCAGCGGATTCGGCTTGGGAGGCGGGGGCGGCCAGCCGAGGTTTTCGGATTCGTAGAGAGACAGTTGGTTTAAGGCATCATCCAGCCTGTCCTGCGGCACCATCAGGTGCCAGAGAATCCCGTAGCGCTCGATCCTGCTCGGGATCTGCTGCGATTCCAGTACCAGAGCCCAGGTGTCGGCCCGTCGCCTGGACAGCGCCGTCAAATAGCCCCACCTGCCGGTTGCCGTATGCAGGGAAACCCATTCGCGGTTTTGAGTTTCATCTTGCTCCGTTTCAATAGCCATACTGGATACTATAGGCACGGCTACACACTTTTGCCAGGGGCGATGGTGAAAAATCACCGGCAGGTCAGGGGCATGCTCAGCGCACAAAGGGGATCAGCTTCTTGACCCGCTGCCGGTAGGCGGCGTATTCCGGGAACTTCTCCATGAGCCAGCGCTCTTCGCGGTTTGATTTGATCTCGAAGAAGAGATAGAGGAGAAGCGCATAACCGAGGGTGAGCCAACTCTGGACCCAGAGACCCCAGCCGAAGCCCATGGAGATGAGACCGCTGTAAATGGGGTGTCGCACCAGCCGGTACGCCCCGGTCATGACCAGCTCTGTATCGTCCTTTGGCCGTGGCAGCGGCGTGAGGTTCCTCCCCAGGTTCACTGTCCCGGTAGCGGCCAGCAGCACCCCTTCAACCATCAGGAGTGCGCCCGCAAGGAGGGCGAACCCTGAGTACGGCCGGGGCCAGGCCGTTACGGAACGCGGCCCGAAGATCACCAGCGCAAACAGGGCCATCTGCGCCACGACGTACCATTCGCCGCGAGCCCCTTTCCACTTTGATTCGACAGGTATATTCACTGAATGCTCGCCACCTTTCGAAGATGCTCATGAACTCTTTTGTTCCTCACAATTCCATGCTATCACTGAAAAACTTCCGATACAATGATCAGCTATGACCCGAAATGGTGGCATTTCGAGCACACTTCTTGACTGGAGCCGCTGCTGCCGGTATTAGTGGAGATACTGAGTTTCCATCCGGAAACTTCGGTAAGAAACTATTGGTTTGCGATCGTGATCAATCCCCTTGAAGCACAGAGGCCTGTTTGAACGCTCGAAATCATACCATGCTGCGCGGCGCTGACCGGACCATCCGGGAACACGGGCTGTTTCAGCCCGGGCAGACGGTAGTCGTTGCCGTATCCGGCGGCGTCGACTCGGTTGTCCTGCTGGATTATCTGGCCGCACGGCGCGACCTGGCGCTCTCCCTGGTGGTTGCCCACCTGAACCACTCCCTGCGGGGAGAGGAGTCGGACGCTGACGAGGCCTTTGTCCGCGGCCTGGCCGGACGCCATGGCTTCATCTTCGAGTCGGCCCGAGTCGATGTGACTTCCCTGGCCCGGGAAGGGCGGCTCTCCCTGGAAGAGGCCGGTCGCGAGGCCCGCTATCGCTTCCTCTCACAGGTCGCCGAACAGGCCGGCGCCGATGTCATCGCTTTGGCCCACCATGCCGACGACCAGGCCGAAACCGTCTTGATGAGGCTCATCCGCGGCAGCGGCCCGGCAGGCTTGGCCGGCATGGCACCACGGTCGGCCGATGGCCGGTATGTGCGGCCACTGCTGGAGGTGAGTCGACGAGAAATCGAGGCGTATGCCCGACAGCAAAGCCTCTTCTTCCGGACCGACAGCAGCAATGCAGATCCTGCTTTTCTCCGCAACCGGATTCGGCTGGAGCTTCTGCCGCTCCTCAAGGGGTACAATCCGGCCATTGTGGAACGGCTGGCAGATACCGCTGCCATCATGAGCGCCGACGAGGCGCTTCTAACGGCCGCTATTGAAAGACGCTGGCGAGAGGCCGGTTCCGTAAGCGGTTCTCAAGTACTGCTGGATCTGACGGTGCTGTCAGGCGATCTGCCCGGCATGCGGCTTCGTCTCTATCGCCACGGGATTTCACGTGTTGCCGGAAATCTCCGCCGGATTTCGTTCCGTCATCTGCAGTCCGTCGATCGACTGGCCATTGAGGGGCCGCCGAACGGCACTCTCGATCTCCCCGGCGGTTTGCGGGTCGTCCGCTGTTATAACCGGCTTTCTTTCTCATTGTCCGGATGGGCGGAGAGTGTCCCGGAGTACGCCATCACCATCCCTGCTGCCGGGTGTTTTGAGATCCCCGGAGGTGGCACGGTGTCGGTCGAGTACTGCGACGGCCCTCCTGCTGCCGAGTCCGGCGCCCTGGAAATGCTGGTGGATCTGGCCGAATTCCCCCTCCCGTGGGTGGTAAGGGGATTTCTCCCCGGAGACCGGATTGCCCCACGCGGGTTGAACGGCCATAAAAAAGTCAAAGAAATCTTTATCGACGCCAAGATCCCGCGCTCTCTGCGCGCCAGAATCCCGCTGTTTTTCTCCGGGGAACGACTTTTCTGGGTAGCGGGACTCAGAAAAGGGGGGATTGGTACTCATCTTGAGCAGGATAGCCGCAGGGCGAGGGTCAGATTGCTTGAATTTGCGCCGGATACTGCTATGCTTGCCTAAACGCTTGTCAACTTATGACCGTTATGGTACTTTTCACAACTCGTTTTTGCCAATAAACACGGCGCGTTCCGGTTGTGATCGGCCTGCGCACGGTACTCACACAGGGGGTTGCTCTTGAACCAGTTCTACAAGAACCTTGCACTTTGGTTGGTTATCAGTTTGATGATGATTCTCCTCTTCAATCTGTTCAACAAGCCGAAGCCCGCTCAGGAAAGGCTCAACTACAGCGAGTTCGTGACCGCTGTTGATGCCGGCAAAGTGGCGTCGGTCATTATCCAGGGGAACGATATTATCGGCAAATTTTCCGACGGTAAGGAATTCAGAAGCTTCAAGCCTGCGGATGCCAACCTGACGCCTAAGCTTCTGGAAAAGAAGATCGCTGTTTCGGCACGGCCTGACGAGGAGAAATTTTCCTGGTTTTCGATCTTTATCTCCTGGTTCCCGCTGATTCTTTTGGTCGGGGTATGGATCTTTTTCATGCGCCAGATGCAGGCCGGCGGGGGTAAGGCGATGTCGTTCGGCAAGAGCCGGGCAAAGCTCCTCACCGAGGCGCAGGGTAAGATCACCTTTGAGGATGTGGCCGGCATAGAAGAGGCCAAGGAGGAGCTGGAAGAGATCATCTCCTTCCTCAAGGACCCGAAGAAATTCACCAAGCTCGGCGGCCGGATCCCGAAAGGGGTGCTGTTGATGGGGCCTCCGGGTACCGGCAAGACCCTTCTGGCCCGAGCGATCGCCGGCGAGGCCGGGGTGCCGTTCTTTTCCATCTCCGGTTCCGATTTTGTCGAGATGTTTGTCGGCGTCGGCGCCAGCCGGGTTCGCGATCTTTTTGTCCAAGGCAAGAAGAGCGCACCCTGCATAATTTTCATCGACGAAATCGACGCCGTGGGGCGGCATCGCGGTGCCGGCCTCGGCGGCGGCCATGACGAGCGGGAGCAGACCCTGAACCAGCTCCTGGTGGAGATGGACGGCTTTGAATCCAACGAGGGTGTTATCCTGATTGCGGCCACCAACCGGCCGGACGTGCTCGATCCGGCGCTGCTCAGACCCGGCCGGTTCGACCGTCAGGTGGTGGTGCCCCGTCCCGATGTCAAGGGCCGGGAGATGATCCTCAAGGTGCATGCCAAAAAGGTTCCCCTGTCGCCTGAGGTTGACCTTGAGGTGATTGCACGGGGAACCCCCGGTTTTTCCGGCGCCGACCTCTCGAACGTCGTCAACGAGGCCGCGCTGCTGGCAGCACGCAAGAACAAGACCGTGGTCGAGATGATCGATTTCGACGATGCCAAGGACAAGGTCCTGATGGGTGTGGAACGCCGCAGCATGGTGATCTCCGAAGAGGAGAAGAAGAATACCGCCTATCACGAGGCCGGCCATACCCTTGTGGCAAAACTGATTCCGGGCACCGATCCGGTGCACAAGGTCTCGATCATCCCGCGCGGCCGCGCCCTGGGCGTTACCATGCAGCTGCCGATCGAGGACAAGCACAGTTACACCAAGGAATCGCTCCTTGACCGGATTGCGGTCCTCATGGGAGGGCGTGCCGCCGAGGAGATCATCTTCAACAGCAAGACCACCGGCGCCGGCAACGATATCGAGCGCGCGACCGAAATCGCCCGGAAGATGGTGTGCGAGTGGGGGATGAGCGATAAGATGGGGCCGGTCACCTTCGGCAAGAAGGATGAATCGATATTCCTCGGCCGCGACATGGCGATGCATAAGAACTTCAGCGAAGCCACGGCAGTCGAGATCGACAACGAGATCAGGCGCATCGTGGACGAAAACTATAGCCGGGTAGTCAAAATGCTCGGCGATCAGGTCGATCTGCTGCATAAGCTGGCAAAAGAGCTGATCGAGAAAGAGAACCTGACCGGCGACGAGGTCGAGCGGATCGTTAATCCGGTAATTGCTCCGCAACCCGTTGTTGAGGCTCCGGCAAGCGGGGCTCCGGAAGAGTAATGCCGGTTCCCGGTCAGGCATGGAGGCTGGCCCGCCGGTCTGTCAACCTTGCCGGCGCCCCCTGCATCATGGGGGTGCTGAATATAACCCCGGATTCATTTTCGGACGGCGGCTCCTTTCTGGAGATCGATCGGGCGGTTGACCGGGCGGTGCAGATGGAGGGCGAAGGTGCCGATATCATCGACATCGGCGGTGAAAGCTCCCGCCCGTTTGCAGAGCCGTTACCAGAAGCCGACGAACTCAGCCGGGTAATACCGGTTATCGAGCAGCTGGTCCACCGGCTTTCAGTACCGATTTCCATCGACACCTACAAGTCCGGTGTTGCCAGAGCGGCCCTGGCTAGCGGCGCGGAAATTGTGAACGACATAAGCGCCATGACATTCGACCCGGGAATGGCAAGTGTAGTGGCGAAATACGAAGCCGGGGTCGTTCTCATGCATACCCGCGGCAGGCCCACCGAGATGCAGACCGACACGGCCTATAACGATATTGTAGCAGAGCTGCTTTCATATTTTACCGATGCCCTAGGGCGGGCGGAGATGGCAGGGATATCACGGGATCGCGTCGTGCTTGATCCGGGCATCGGTTTCGGCAAGGATATCCACGGCAATCTGGAGATCTTGCGGCGTCTCAGGGAGTTTGCCGTTCTCGATCTCCCCCTGTTGGCCGGCACCTCCAGGAAAAGATTTATCGGGACTGTTCTCGACCGGGGAGTGCAGGAGCGTCTCTTCGGGACGGCTGCCACGGTCGCTGCCGCTGTTCTGAACGGTGCAGCGGTTGTAAGGGTTCATGACGTCAGTCAGATGCGTGATGTTGCGGTCATGGCGCAGGCGATACGTGACGGATACACCCCTCCGCATAATGCTTGACTACCTGTATACTCGTTTGTCAACTCTTGTCCTATGCCGGTTATAGAGGGTTCCATGACCGAGATCACGGGAGGAACCAACTGGTTGCTGCACCTCCTCGATATATTTCTCGTCTCTTTCATTATTTATCATTTCCTCCTGCTGCTGCGGGGGGGCGGGATCGCGCTCCGTCTGCTGTTGTGGCTGGCTATCGCTTTTCTGGTCTATCTCGGCGCCAGAATGATCGGTCTGGAATCACTGGGGTGGCTGCTTGAAAGTGTTTTCTCGATCAGCTTGCTGATCGTGGCAATTATCTTCCAGCACGATATCAGGCGCGCCCTGGTCAGCCTGAGCCGGGACCGGGACCGCCATCTGACCCGCCAGGACGATCTGACCGAACTGATCGATGAACTTGTCATTGCCGTGGAATCGATGTCCGCAAGGCGGATCGGCGCGCTGATAGTCCTGGAACGGGGGATGTCTCTGGATAACTTTCTCGCCGTGGGGACCGACATCGACGCCAAGGTGACCAGCGAACTGCTGACTTCGATCTTTCTCCCGTATTCGCCGATTCATGACGGCGCCGTGATTATTCAAGCGGGGAAACTCACCAAGGCGGGCTGTTTTCTCCCCTTGTCCCAGAACCATGAACTGGGCAAGAGCCTCGGAACCAGGCACCGGGCAGCCATCGGACTTACGGAAATAGTCGATGCCGTTGTCATAATCGTTTCAGAGGAAACCGGCCGGGTTGCCATTGCCGGTAACGGCAAGATCAACGAAGATCTGACCGGCGCAACGCTGCGCAAAGAGCTGAAACGTTATCTGATTGCCAGGCGGCCGCAATGAACCTGCCGGATTTCATCGCCAACAACCTGTCGCTAAAGATCGTGTCCCTGGTGATGGGATCGCTCTTCTGGCTGTATGTAATGGCCGGCAAGGATGCCGAAACCAGGGTGCAGGTGCCGGTCGTCATGATCAATCTCGATAGCGGGCTGACCATCGTGGACAAACCGCCGGTGGCGCTCGATGTGGAGCTGCGCGGCAGCAGATTGTCACTGATGACCTTGCGGAAGGATTCGTTACGGCTGATTCTCGACATGGCCGGGGTTCGGGAGGGAAGCGTCTCGTTCACCAACCTGGATAAGACCCTGATCAGCGACAGCAGGATCCGGGTCACCCGCATCTATCCGGCACACATAGAACTATCCCTGGCCAGGCTCGCGCGTTGACCTGGCGTCAGGTTTACCTCTGGAGGTGTTTGTTATGAAAAAACTCTTTGGAACCGATGGGGTTCGCGGGGTGGCAAATGTCTACCCCATGACATCGGAAATGGCCATGCAACTTGGCCGTGCTGCTGCCTATATATTCAAGAACAGCCTCCGTCGTCACCGCATTGTAATCGGCAAGGATACCCGGCTTTCCGGGTATATGATCGAAAACGCCCTGATGGCAGGCATCTGCTCGATGGGGGTGGATGTCCTGCAGGTCGGCCCACTGCCGACCCCCGGGATAGCCTACATAACCTCTTCGATGCGTGCCGACGCCGGAGTGGTCATCTCTGCTTCGCACAACCCGTTCCAGGACAACGGCATCAAGTTCTTCTTCAAGGACGGATTCAAACTCCCGGATGCCATGGAGCTGAAGATGGAGGAGCTGATCTTTTCCCAGAAGATCGATTCGCTCCGCCCGATCGCCACCGAGGTCGGCAAGGCATACCGGATCGAGGATGCGATCGGCCGTTACGTGGTGTTCCTGAAAAGCACCTTTCCCAAGGAACTCGACCTGTCCGGCATGAAGATTGTCCTTGATTGCGCCAACGGCGCGGCATACAAGGTGGCGCCTGCCGTGTTGAGCGAGTTGGGGGCCGAGGTGATAAAGTTCGGGGTACAGCCCAACGGCACCAATATCAACGACGGCTGCGGCTCGCTCCACCCCGAGGTGATCAGCGAAGCGGTCAAGGAGCACCGCGCCGATCTCGGCATCGCCCTGGACGGCGATGCCGACCGGGTCATCTTTGTGGACGAATTCGGCAACGAAGTGGACGGCGACCATATCATGGCGATCTGCGCCAGTGACATGCTGAAACAGAACATGCTCCGGAAGTCGACGGTCGTGGCCACGGTAATGAGCAACATGGGGCTGGACATTGCGGTGAAAAAGGCGGGCGGCAAGGTGGTAAAGACCGCGGTCGGGGACCGCTACGTGGTTGAGGAGATGCGCAGGGGAGGGTACAACCTCGGCGGTGAGCAGTCCGGGCATATGATATTCCTGGACCACAATACCACCGGTGACGGCATGCTGACGGCGCTGCAGGTCCTGGCGATCATGCGGCGTACCGGCAAGACCCTCTCCGAACTTGCCCAGGTAATGACCCCGCTGCCGCAGGTGCTGGTAAACGTCAGGGTTGCCGAGAGGCAGGATATCATGACCATCCCGGAAATCGCCGCGCTGGTCAACGATGTCGAGGCAAAACTTGGGGATGAGGGACGGATCCTGATCCGGTATTCCGGCACCGAACCGCTCTTGCGGATCATGATGGAAGGGCAGGACAAGTACCAGATAACCTCATGGGCCAAAGAGATTGCGGCCCTGGTTGAAAACAAGCTGGGAGGGCATTGATAGCATGGCGCGCCTCGGAGTAAACATCGATCATGTAGCAACCATCCGTCAGGCCAGGGGAGGCGCGGAGCCGGACCCGGTAGCTGCGGCTGCCATTGCCGAGCTGGCCGGCGCCGACGGCATCACCATTCACCTTCGCGAAGACCGGCGGCACATCCAGGACCGCGACCTGAAGATCCTCCGCCAGACGGTCAAGACCCGTCTCAATCTGGAAATGGCCGCAACCCAGGAGATGATAACGATTGCGCTTGCCACTAAGCCGGACTGCTGTACCCTGGTCCCGGAAAAGCGCCAGGAACTGACCACCGAAGGCGGGCTTGACGTGCGGGTCGCCATGGAACAGATAACCGAGGCGGTGGAGCGGCTTCAGCAGGGGGGGATAACGGTCAGCCTGTTCATCGACCCCGACCCGGACCAGGTAAAGGCGGCGAGCAAATGCGGGGCCGACTGCATCGAGATCCATACCGGCAGCTACGCGGACGCCCCGGACTGGAAGACGGAAGACCGGGAGCTGACCCGAATCGAGAACGCCATCAAGCTCGGCCAGAAACTGGGGCTCGGCATCAACGCCGGCCATGGCCTCAACTACTCGAACATCAAACGGATCGCAGCCATCGGCGGCATCGAGGAGTTCAACATCGGCCATTCCATCATCTCCCGCGCCGTTCTGGCCGGGCTGGAGCGGGCCGTACGCGACATGGTTGCCCTTATCCAGTACGCATGACGAATCCGGCAAAAGTCCATCTGCTGCGTTACGCTCATCCCACGTCGTTGCGACGTACCTTCCAGGTACGCCTCACTTCTCAGGACTCGCAAGCCTTGCATATGGAGTTTTTTCCGAATCCGCTTGGTAATAAACCGACATGAAGATACTGGTTACTAACGATGATGGAATCAATGCCGTCGGTCTGGCGCATCTGGCCGAGGCGATGGCGGAGATCGGCGAGGTGGCAGTGGTTGCCCCTGATCGCGAGATGAGCGCCGTGGGTCATTCGCTGACCCTGCACCATCCGCTCAGGGCGCATTGTCTGGGCGAGCGGCGTTTTGCGGTTGACGGCACCCCGACCGACTGCGTCAATCTCGGTATCCACAGCCTGCTCGATTTCACGCCCGACCTGGTCGTCTCCGGCATCAACCGCGGCGGCAACCTCGGTGACGACGTCACCTATTCGGGGACTGTCTCGGCAGCGATGGAGGCGACGCTCATGGGGATACCGGCCATTGCCGTATCGCTGGTCACCATGGCTGACGGGGAAAACTATCCATCGGCTGCCAAGGTAGCGCAGGAAATCGCCCGCAACCTGTTAAGAAACGGCCTCCCGGTCGATACCTTCCTGAATGTGAATGTCCCGGACCTGCCGTACGATCGGCTCGGGAAAACCTTGGTCACGATCCAGGGGAAGAGGCGCTACGACGGCACCATCGTGGACAAGGTCGATCCGCGGGGGCGGAATTACTACTGGATCGGTACCGCAGATCTCAAGTTCAACGATATCGAGGGGAGCGACTATCATGCCGTTTCCCGGGGGCATGTCTCCGTCACCCCGCTGCACCTTGATCTCACCAATCACTCCTCCATCCCCAAGATTGCCTCCTGGTTTTCCGGGTAACCGCGTTATTGCCCGTTGTATCCCGCTTCTGCTGGACATTTTCCTCTGCCTCTGGTATAAATTTGCCGCGATTGGAGCGCACCCGTGATTAACTTCGAAATATCCAGAAAGCGGATGGTGGAAACGCAGCTGATCGCCCGCGGCATAGCAGACCAGCGGGTCATCGACGCCATGCTGAAGATCCCGCGCCACCTTTTCGTTGAAGAGGCTATGGCAACCAATGCCTACAGCGATTCGCCCCTGCCGATCGGAGAAAAGCAGACCATATCCCAACCGTACATGGTTGCCCTGATGACCGAACTCCTGAATCTCTCGGGAGGTGAGCGGGTCCTGGAAATCGGAACCGGCTCCGGCTATCAGGCCGCAATACTGGCAACGCTCGTTGATCGGGTCTATACGATCGAGCGGTTCCGGCCGCTTGCGTTGAGGGCCAGAAGGGTTCTGGACAGTCTGCATCTGCTGAATGTGAACCTCAAGATCGGCGACGGCAGCGTAGGCTGGCCGGAAGAGGCGCCATTCGACGCCATAATTGTTACTGCCGGCGCCCCGGATATTCCGGCCCCGCTCCTCCAACAGCTGAGCGTGGGTGGCCGGTTGGTGATCCCGGTAGGTAATCAGTTTGAACAAGTGCTAAAGCGCGTAACCAGAACTGCCGATGGATTTCAGAGTGAGCAATCTGTCGGCTGCCGATTTGTAAAGCTTGTGGGAAAGGCAGGTTGGGGCATTGAAGAGTAAAAATCTGCATCGCACGAGCGGAGGTTCCATGGATAGGGATGATCTGATCAAGGAGATTGACGACGACTCAAATACTCCTCCGGAGATTTTTCTGGAGGCAGAGCCTGATTCCTTGGAGTTCGAGGCTGAAGAAGCCGAGGATACCGAGGAAGCGGAAGAAGAAGAGATAAAGGTTCCCGAGGTTGAGCACTTTGATGACGCGATCAAGCTCTATCTGCGCGAAATCCAGAAGACCAAGCTGTTGACCGCCGATGACGAGAAAGAACTGGCGGCAAAGATTGCCAAGGGAGACAAGGCAGCCCGGGACCGGATGATCGAATCCAACCTGCGACTGGTGGTCAAGATTGCGAAGCGTTACATCAACCGGGGGCTCCCGTTTCTCGATCTGATCGAAGAGGGGAACATGGGGCTGATCAAGGCGGTAGAGCGGTTCAAGCTCTCCAAGGAGTGCCGGTTTTCCACCTATGCGACCTGGTGGATCAGGCAGTCCATCGAGCGGGCGTTGGTGAACCAGTCGCGGACCATCAGGCTGCCGGTGCATGTCTCCGACGATATCAACAAGATGCTCCGGATCACCCGGGAGCTGATGCAGAAAATGAATCGCGAACCGTCGGTCAAAGAGGTGGCGACGGTTATGGAGGTGAACTCCGCCTATGTCCGCCGGCTGATGGTCCTGCTCAAGAAGACCTATTCCATCGAGCGTCCCATGGGTGAGAACAGTGATTATTTCCTGATCGACACCATTGAAGACACCTCGACCATCTCCCCTTCCGCCCTGCTTGAAGACAAGAACAAACACGCACTGGTGCTGGAATGGTTCGAGACCCTGTCCGATAACGAAAAAAGCATCCTGGCCAAGCGGTTCGGCCTTGACGACAAGGAGCCGGAGACCCTGGACACCATCGGCCGGAGTGTCGGCGTTACCAGGGAGCGGATCAGGCAGATAGAGGCAAAATCTCTGGAAAAACTGCGTAAAATGGCCGAGGCCACGGAATATAAATCGTAATTTTAAGGAGCGGATCGATGGACGAGTTGAAGAACATCATCAGGGATATCCCCGACTTTCCCAAAAAAGGGATCATTTTCAAGGATATCACGACTCTCCTTGCCGACGCCAAGTCATATCAGCGGATGATCGACCTCATTTCGCACCGTTATGTCGGTCAGCATATCGACAAGGTGGTCGGAGTGGAGGCCCGCGGTTTTATCATCGGCTCGGCCCTGGCCTACAAGCTCGGCGCCGGGGTGGTCCTGGTCCGCAAGCCGGGCAAGCTCCCGTCCGAGACGTTCAAAAAGAGCTACGAGTTGGAGTACGGCACAGACTCCCTTGAGATCCATACCGATGCCATCAAGCCGGGGGAGAAGATCCTGATCGCCGACGACCTGCTGGCCACCGGCGGTACCACCGCTGCCGTCGTGGATATGGTGAAGAGCATGGGGGGCGACATCGTGGAGTGCTGTTTCATGGTCGAGCTTTTGTTCCTGGAAGGGAAGAAGAGGCTCCCCGAAGGGAAGGTTTACTCGCTGCTCCAGTTCTGACGCCATGCCTTACCAGGCACAAGAACCTTGCAATTAACGGTTCCGTGCGGTATAAACAAATTTCATGTCCCCGTAGCTCAGCAGGATAGAGCATCTCCCTCCTAAGGAAGGGGCCGGACGTTCGAATCGTCTCGGGGACGCCAATAAAAACAAGGACTTAGCCAGCTTCGGTTAAGTCCTTTTTATTTTGTAATTAATTCAGTTGTACTCTAGTTGTACTTTTAATCCCCGCCGTTAAAAAAAGAGCTACCCATTTTTTATAAATTGCGCTAAAAAGAGTAACCCATTTTTCGATGGGATATCCCGATGTTTATCGAGTGAGGTAAGTTTGCATGGCCAGACCCAAAAAGCAGTTACTTGTCAGCGGTGACGATAGTAAACCCAATACTTCAACACTTGCACCTGAGGAATCGGTCAGGCAGAGGATTATTCACGACCTCAAAAAACTTGGATGGGGTGATGGTCAACTTAGGTGGAAACCCGAATGGCCCATTCCCGATACTCCTCACGACCTGACAAAGAGAGAACGAGGCCAGAAGTATGCAACGTGCGGAAGTGCCGATTTAGTTGCTTTTGCTGACGAAAGCGGCCAATGGCATGCTTTGCAGGTCATATTTGAATTCAAAGCCCCCGATATAGATAAGGGGCGGTCGCAGCTTATCCGCTATCTCAGTAATGAACCGATGGCGAAAATGGGTTTTTGGACAAATGGCTCAAGAAGTCTAGCCGTCTATAAACGCCATCAATCCGACTGGGTGTTTGTTGAGGGTGCATCTCTTCCTCACCCCGGCGACGATCTAACCCAGCCCCCTGATTCTCCCCCTACATGGAACACTTTACGCGTCCCATCAGAGGTTGAACTTGCTGGGGCACTCCGTCGTCTTGTGGCTACAACTGTCGTCGGGGATACCAATGTTAATCGAAGAGAAGATCAACTGCGGGAATTAATCCATGTCCTACTTGTAAAGCTCGACAGTGACGCATTTGCCAGCAGGTCAGCAAACCGAGATAAGCCGGTGAACTTTCGCATCTATGGCGACAACGTAACAAAAGTTGCTATCACAGCCAAAGCAATCCATGAGCAATTTAAGGAATATTTCAGCCAGCAAAGAACAAGGATTTTCAATCCCAACGACCGTGACCAGATATTGCTAACAGATGAAACTGTTTTCGCCGTGGTTGCCGAATTAGCACCGTTCAGGATACTCGGGGACGATGTTGATTTGTTGGCAAAGGCCTTTCAGATCATAAGAACATCGGCACTCAAAAGCGGAGAAGGACAATATTTGACCCCCTTGCGGGTTGTAAGGCCAGCAATAATGGCGTTAGAGATTACATCTCAGGACAAAGTTATCGACCCTGCTTGCGGAACGGGGTCCTTTCTTGTCGAGGCTCTAAGGCAGGTAGCCAAAAATGAATTTCCTGCTGAAGATGAAGCGTGGAATTTGATTAAATGGGCCAACGACAACCTATACGGGGTTGATAAAGACGATATAGGCGTGAAACTTACGCGTGCAATTATGGTTGCAATGCGGGACGGGTCCACCCATGCGTTACTTGGCGATGCGGTTAGGGTCAATCAGTGGTTCCAGAAATTTCCGAAGTTGGGGCAAGAACTAGGGAAGCAAGAACCACCATACGTTCACGAGCAATTTACTGTTGTTGTAACAAATCCCCCTTTCGGTTCAGACCTCAAAGTCAAAGCTGCCGATTGTAAAGCAGCGGGATATACAATATCGATTGCGGCTGCAATGCGTGGCGCTGATGATCATGCGGATCTTGAAATTGGTCTTGTATATCTGGAACTCGCCCATAGGCTGTTACGAACTGGGGGGCGTGTAGGTATCGTTTTGCCTGAGACGTACTTTTTTAGCCACTCCTACAGGTGGTTGCCGGGGTGGGTAAAGGATCGGTTTGAACTCCGAGGTATGCTGAACATCCCTATGGAGGCTTTTGAGGAATTCTGTCGGGCAAAGACGAATTTTTACATCCTCGAAAAAGTAGGAAACGGCCCCGCAAATACCCAACCCAGTGCAGATACGGAGAATTGATAATGGCTATAAATAAACCATCATGGTTTTCAAATGACAAGATTATGGTGTCAACCGCCCCTACCTGCGGACTGACAAAAGGCGGGAGGCTTCTTCCGAAGATTGATCATGCTTCTGGGATGCGGATTCAAACCACCGACCCAGATACGGGGGAGAGTGTCGATGCAATCGATGATGCACTACTTGATGACATGGTTGCTTTAACTCAAGGAGAGACAACAAATACCCTCCGTTTTGTTGATAGCGCGGAAGTCAGCCTTAGTTGTGCGGTTCCCGTTTACTATGATCAAAGGTTCAACAAGCAGTTTACAGATGCCCTAGCTACCCCCCGATTTTCCGGTTATTCTAGTGCAACCCTCGGGGAATTACTGGGAGAGGATTTGATTACTATAAGGGGTGGGCATGGTTCACCATCTCATGACCAAAGAATCGGAGAGGTTCCTTACATCAAGGTTTCAGATTTGAGGGCTGGTTTCGTGAATATCAATCCGACAAATAGGGTGCCCCTGTCTGTCGCGAGAAAATTTTGGCATGGGGAATCATCAAACCTTGAACCGTATGATCTACTTTGTCCCGAGAGAACGTCAAAAAATATCGGCGATTTTTGCGTCTTGATGCCTGGTCAAGAGCGGGTCGTATTGACAAAAGAGATCATAATTATTCGACCAGGCCCCGAAGCGGACTTCGATGTATTTTATTTGCTTTGGGCATTGACTTTGAAAATTGTCAGAGATCAATGGAAGCGCATCGTCTTCATGCAAACAAACAGGGAGGATGTGGGAAAAAGGTTTTTGGAAATCAGAATACCGATCCCATCGAGTAGAGAAGAGGCTGATAAGGCCTCAAGTGCGTTTCGCAATTACTATCAGTCGATTTCTACCGCGAGGATAGGTTTAGCTGATTACCTTAAATCTGTCGGTGACCACCATTTTTACGTTGCAGGTGCAGACGAGCTTACTGACGAGCTTATCGAGGATATTGACGAAGGACTTGCTGAGGAGTTGCCGGAAGGTGATAACGAGATGGATTGACTTGAATATCAGCCTATCGTTTTCAGATAGGCCGCTTTGATCTCCTCAGGTTGTATGCCCAAGTAAGCGAGGGTTTGTTTCTGGGTGGAATGATTAAACATCGTCATCAGGGTTGGAATATCGGTTCCGTGAATGGTCCTGTGAATATAACCGAAAGTCTTTCTTAGCGTGTGGCTGCCATAATTCCCCTTGAGGTTTACCGCATCACACCACCCTTTAACTAGGCTGTTGAGATAAGGAACTGAAAGGGGTTTCCCTCCCTTCCTCGACTGGAAAATAGGTTCATCGTCTCCGGCCTCCGGCATGGTATCGAGTAAAGCCCGAACCGAATCATAAACTGTAGTATTGATGGTTATGTTTCGGGGTTTCCCCGTTTTCTTTTCTTTGGTGGTGAAGTGGTCGCCGGGTGAAAGGTGCTTGACCTGTCCAACTGTAATTTTCAGAAGGTCCGACGCTCTGAGGTTGGTATTTATCCCTGTGATGAATAGGGCAAGGTTTCGGGGATGGTCGGCCAACAGCTTTTTGATGTTCTTGATGTCCTTCACGTTTCGGATCGGGTCAACCTTGATATTGTCGCCAATTTTGGGATGATTGAGAGCCGCCATTTTTCACCCTGGAAATATAAAGTTCTGAGGTAATATGATGAAAACTTTATATTCATTTTGAGTGAATGTAAAATGAAAAAACGATAAAACCCGTAAATCCTTTGTCTATAAGGGTCTACGGGTTTCACCGAATGTAAACTTTTAGGCTATAGTTGGGATTCAGAGGGGGAAACGGCCCTCATACAAAGCCGTTTCCCCCTATCTCCAACAAGGCCCCATGCCCTGCCGGATTTCTTACCGTAACGACTCTTTGAAGGCGTCCAACCCATTATCAGAGATGAAGGCCGTTTTCTCCCCTTCAGTCATCTTCATAAACGCCGCCTTGTCGGGGTCGCTCATAGAATCGAAGATGGCCCCCAACCCCTCCGCTTTGGCGATATCCGCCGCCGCTGACTTCATAAAGCGTTCGGAGGTTGTAACGCTGTCCTCAAAGATCCCCGCGACGTTCAAGGCTTCGATCTTATCGGGGAGGGCCGTTTCCTGATAACGGACTTTCGCCAACTCAACAACCGGCGCCGGGATAAGGGGAAGGATTGACCCCTCCAAAGCAAAGAGGATGGAAGGATCACCAGCCGCGACCGTTGACCGTAAAAGGGCTGTTCTCTCATCAGGGGGTAATGTGGACAATTCCCGCCTGATCTCCTGCGCCCTCAATAGGGCGATAAGTTCCGCCGTCTCGCTCTTATGGGTGGCGGGTCGGCTTGCCGTTTCGATCTCCTGCAGGATGGTTCCGGTTCTTGACTTGTAGGGATGGGCCGCTTTATCGAATTCGGCCTGTAGGTTGGTGAAGGCCTTTTTCATAATCTCCTGCTGATCCTTCAACCGTTCTTCCGGCTTGAGGCGTTCCGATACCTTCCCCGCCGACTCTATCGCCTGCCGAAAGTTGTTGAAAGCGTAGGCGAGGGAATTATGAAAATCGAACAGGCTTTCATTTATGTCGCTGTTCCGACTGATAAGGCCGGGGTGAATCTTCTTTAATACCTCTGCGGGTGTCGGCATCAGTTGCCCCCTTTTGCGCCGTTGGACTTACCGAGTGAAGCGGCGTTCTTCCGTTTGGTGGCTTCGGTCTGTGCTTTGAAGGCGTCCCGGTCGTTCGCTGCATCGGGGTTGCATTTGGGCGTCATGTCTGTTCCGGCTTTGTTCATGGCTGTACTCTCCTTTTACTGTTTGGCCCATGGTATCCCATGGGGTTGGTTGTGAAAGTGCGTTAGGCGTTAAATGCTCGCGTCGGTCTGCGGCAATCCTTAACCGTCAGGAGGTAATAATTATGGGTTGGGTTCCCTTCGGCCTCGATCTGTGCCGCCCTCAACCCTTCGGCATCCCTACAGGTGATAACCCGATTCGGCTTAAGGGGTTCCGACCCCTTCGCCAAAAGTTCTAAACGGCTGATGCGTTCCTTAATCCCCATCCTTAAAAATCCCCCCTCAAGAATTGCTGTAGGCTGATCCGGTCAAGGTAGATTTCCCCTTCTTCGTCCTGTTCTGTTCGGGATGCGTCCCAATCAGCCTCTTTCGCCGCTCGTTGCTCCTTCCTCCTCCATCTCTCATGAGCGGATTTGATAAGGGGCAATCGTTCGGCTTTGGTCATGGTTTGGGCTCCTTCAACTTCTCTTCCAGAGCGTCAAGCCGTTGTTCGATCTCGCCTTGCTCAATCATGCGGGTCATGTTGGCGAGAATGTAGATAAGGCTTGTCCCGTCCTTCATGCTGATTGCCCCGGTTCGGGCGTCCCGGTACACTCTCGCGGCTTCGGCTAACGTCTTTTTTACTGTGAATAACCTGCCGGGGCGGGGTATACCCCTTTTGATTTGTCCTGACATATTAATCATTTACCTCCTTTCCTTGGCGTTTAGCGGTTAATAAAAAGGGCATTCTCTGGCCGGTTATGCCAAGGAAATGCCCTTTCTAAAGTTCTAGTTTTTATTCGATTGTGGTTAACAGCTAACTGGAATTAGTCGATTATCGCTCCATCACGCAGACAAGCGGCAATTCCCAGCTCATCCGTTGCCCTCCGCCCTTCGGGACTCGATTTATATTCCTGCCATGCTTCCCAGCCGCTCCATTCTGGATCGTCTTTGGTAAGCTCCCTGATGGTTACCCCTTCGCCGACGTGCCACGACCGTTCATACTGGAACACGGGGCCATCCAGCACACGAAACGGTTTCCCCTCTGGAAGATCCCAGAAGAGGCAGACGAAGCAGGCCCCGCCGTCTTTGTGTCTGAATACAAAATCTGCGGCTATCCTGTCGCCGTTACGATAAGCTATCAAATAGGGTCGTTTCATGTTGATAGGCCTCCTTTTTGTTTCCGCCTTAGAGCTGGGTAGTTTCCACTGGAAACCTTAAGAGGTTTCCGTGGAAACTTTTACTACCTTTTCTATGCCTGAGTTTCCATCGAAACCACAGTTAACTTATTGTATCTGTTATGGTTTCTCCCCTCTAGTTTCGTGGTGAGTTTCCACCGAAACCAACCGAAACTAGAGGGGCAAAAGTTTCGGGCCTAAAAGGCTGATTCTGGAAGGTATCTCTCAACCTCTTCCAGTCCCTTTTTAGTCAACACCAACGCCGATTTTTCGATATAACCGGTACTCCGGGCAGCCTGGATTCTTTTGCTGATCTCACCTTTAGACCCCAAATCTCCAGCCTCAACAATATCTTTCTGTGCGGTTGGCTTCGCATCCCGAATGAACGCCATGATATCGATTATCTTGGGAATTTCCCGCTGGTGCTTCATCACCCATTCAAAGACGCCATCTCTCACCTGCAAGCATTCAACCGGGAGATTGAAAGGGTCGGGTTTTTTCCCTCTGCATTTCGTAAACTCGATTGTGAAGCTGGCTCCCTCTTTCCGGCCACCGTCGTCTTTGGTCGGACTCAATTTGATGGTGGTATCAAGCAAATCCTCACGCCTTGATGCTCCCCGCTGGTCGCCGCTTTTTCCGCTGTGATGGACTAGGACAACTGCAAATCCTTTATGGCGTAAGCTGGTCATGAACTTAAGCAGGCTTTCAATGTCATTGTTGCTGTTCTCATCCCCTCCCGCCGTCATGCTGGAAAGGTTGTCGATGATGATCAATTCCGGCATTAGGCCTTCATCACTCAGTTCCACCAACAGAGAATTAATGCGGGCTTGGTCCTCATGGCTGTTCAAGTTAATGGGTTTGCCTTCTCTGTATAGGGTTTCCGAGGGGATGATATTTATGAGGGTGTCAAAACCCTTGTCCACGGTAGGGGCACGTGACAAAACCCGTCAGAATTGAAATACGGATGCCACTATTTTAACCAACTGATTTTACTATATAAAATAAAGGGGCTTAGGAATGAGTGACAAAAAACTTACTTTTGATGATGTAATTCAGAATGACTATGCAATGATGATGAAAATTATGGATAGAATACGAGAAAAGGAAATAAAGGTAAACGACTACGTTATTAACCAGTTGCAGCTTATCGCGGGGTTGGTAGGGGTCAATATTGAGGATATATTTGATGAACGAGTTGAGGGTAAAGGCAACTATAAATTGAAATAAGACCGATTTTGTGATATTTAATTTTACCGCACAAAAACTGGTACACAAATTAGTATACAATATGCATTTCAGGGTTAGGTTTTAAAGGTTTTTGCCTTCAGATTTTAAAGTTTAAAAAAGCTAGGAAAAAGACCAAACAAGCGGAGCGGATAACGATTTTGTCCCCGTAGCTCAGCAGGATAGAGCATCTCCCTCCTAAGGAGAGGGCCGGACGTTCGAATCGTCTCGGGGACGCCATTATGATTAACGCCAATTAACCTATTGAGTTAATTGGCGTTTTTATTATAAAATAGCATAAAATCGCTTAGTGAGCCAAGCTAATGCATTTATATGAACAAGGGGTGGCAAAATGGATGAAAATAAACCAAACAGCCATAGCCGAAAAAAGAAGATTCCAAACCTTCCACCGTATTTGACTAAACGTGGCAACCGTTATTACTACCGACGGCACATTCCGAATGACCTATACAGACCACCACGGACAAGTTTTATCCTGATTTCGTTTGCCTGTTGAATGACGGCAGGTATCTGGTCGTTGAGTACAAGGGAGAAAACTTGTGGTCAAATGAGGATTCAAAGGAAAAACGGAATCTAGGGTACTATGGGAGCAACGCAGCAACGGAAGCTGTCTGTTTATTATGCCAAAGGGTAAGGACTTGGCGACTATCGCCGCGAAAATGCGAAAATTTTGATATAATTTTTTTGGGGGGGATTCCTTTGAAGAAAAAACTTCTTTTAATGCTAATCGGGATAATTGCCGTTCAAATTTGCGGGTGTTCTTCACGGAGGGTTAGACATACAGACCTTCCACCAATAACGTGCAGCAATAAAGTTAATATCACTTCTTCTGAGGAACAAACCGCCTATTCAAAAGATTTTATGGCAAATTATATCAAGGGCAGTATCGATTTTATAATAAAAGATAATGCTAACGGTTATTTAGATGTTAACTCTGGAGGTTTCATAAATATTCCACAACCAGACTACGACTCTGAACTTGATGAAAAATCCAATAACTCGCATGGTAAGCTGAACGGCAATGTGCGATTGAGGTCTTCTAATCCTAATTTTACTTTTCAAACTGGTTTTGATATGGAATATGTCAGTGAATACAATCTGGATGCAAATGGAAACATGAACTTAACATTTAATGTTATTGAGGCAAGTTCATTGAATCCACCACCAAATTTGGTCATCAGTACCATTGCCCCAAGAAATTCACCAGGACGGATTACTCCCAAAAGTACGGACTTATTCTTGCTATACAACTTTAATTATCTGAAATTGAAAAAACTTATTGAAGATGTTTGCAGCAATTTGAAGTCATTTTAATGTTGCGGACGTAAATATTCCGCGCTACCCAGCCAGCCCACACCAATGAATTTATTGCAACTGAAAGAGATAAAAGCTGATTCTATATCTCAAAATAAATTAAACCGCTTCGCCCGTTTCGTGCCGCGAAACACCCAATTCACGAGAAACCATATACTCTGGAATTTTTTTGTATTTTGTGGTATAAATTCAATAGATTTAATCAGTTAGGTAAGAATTCAAGGCTAGCTAACCCCGCACCAATCAAGCCTTTTCGACTGTCCCAAACACTGTGACAAGCTAGTGTAATATCATAGGGCTTGTGTCGTAGTTATTACAGTTAATCTATTTACGTTTTTTCAAATGTTAATTGGTGTAATTTGTGTCCGGGACCGGTCGTCTCGGGGACGCCAGTAAATAAAGGGTCTACAGGTTTTTGCTGTGGGCCCTTTTATGTTGTGTGTTGCATATGGGTTGCAACTAAGTGGTATCCCTCTTATTATTTTCTCTCTTGCTCATCATCAATCTGCTGGTAAATTTTGCTATGACACGTTGAGTCAGAGGATGTCGTAGGCGATGCCTTAAGAGGAGGAAGTGACAGTAAACAGTCCAATGAAGAGATGTGTAATAACTAAATTCCCCATGATATCTATTTATTCATACCGGAATAAACATTTTTTCAAGCAAAAATGGAGGTGGAACATGAGAAAATCCTTGATCATCCTGTCTGTATTACCGTTGTTGGTTTTTCTGATTTCCCCTGTAAATGTAATAGGTGCGGCATTAACCGAAAAAATACTCCCTAAGAATCCTCCCCAACGCACACTCATCAAGAAAATAGCTCCCATGATTACGGTTACAACTCCTAAGTTAGGACAAACCATTAGGCATTGCGAAGGCGAAACTTTTACATTCTATTGGGATTATTTCGGTGATGTCGGGAGAACGGTCAACATTAAACTCACTAGTGCACTCCCTATCAGAACAATCGCGACTGCTGTACCAATGCAAGATGGACACGGTAGCTATGAATATAAGATTCCTGTCGGCTTTGGTTGGGGAAAAGGTGGGGGAGGCATATTTAATGTCATTATAGAGGCTAGTAACGGCTCTGCCAAAGGGACAGGAGGGAAATTAGAGACTCAACCTGCTGGGAACAAAGGTTGTATGAACAAATGAGACAAATGATATGAAACTGGCAGAAACATTGATATAAAGGGCAGATAATCTCGGTGGCGTATTCCGTTTTGGCAGAGCAATCCTCCATCCCGGCCTGATTTACTCCAGGTTCTGCTACTTCTTGATCATCTCGATCTCCAGGGTGATTGTTATCTCATCTCCCACGGCAACCCCACCTGTTTCCAGGGCCTTATTCCAGACCAGGCCGAAGTCCTTGCGGTTGATCTTGGTGTTGGCGGTGGCACCGCGACGAATAGCACCCCAGGGGTCTTTGCTCTCCTTGGTCGGCCCTTCAACATCAAGAACGACTTGTTTGGTTATGCCGTGCAAAGTCAAGTCGCCCGTGACTTTCAATTTGTCCTTACCGGCCTTGGCCACCTTTTTTGATACGAATGTCATTGCTGGATATTTTGCGACATCGAAGAAGTCGGCGCTGCGTAGATGCTCGTCGCGTTTCTGGACATTGGTGTTAATGGAATTGGCATCAATGCTCACTTCTACTTTAGATTTGGTGATGTCTTTGTCGTTAATCTCAACAGTGCCGGTATGCTTGTCGAAACTGCCTTTCACGTTCGATACCATCAGGTGTTTAACCTTGAAACCGATATTGGAGTGATCGGGGTCGATGGCCCAGGTTGTGGCGAAAGCAAAGGCTGGAAGGGCCAGGGCGATAATGGCACTGATCGATGCGATAATTCTTTTCATAGTGTTTCTCCTTTTGTTGTAAAAATAGTTTGATGCTGAACTATTTGCCTAAAAAAATGCCGCTGACTTACGACACTCCTTTCATTCCCAGTTTTTTACACAATTGACCAAGCAACTCTTGCTCGTTATCGTTAAGCGATGCCATTTCCGTAACTATTGCTGCTTCAACATCCGTGAACACTTTGGCAATCAGATCTGTCCCGGATTCTGTAAGGTAAATGGTAAGATAACGGCGGTCCTTGTTGTCGCGCTCTCTTCTTACCAGATTCTGTTTTTCAAGGTTGTCGATCACCAGTGTGATGTTGCCGGTGCTCTTGAGGATCTTGGATGCGATGTCGCGCTGGCATAATGGACCTTTATGGTATAACGCTTCCAGCACGCCAAACTGGCTTATGGTCAGCTTTGGTTCTGCCAGGACGCGATGCACCCTGCTGGTGACCGATTCTGCCGCCCGCATCAGCTTGGTGTAGGTGTTCATGGCTCTATATGTTTCATTTCCTGCAGGGTTCATTTATCTGCCCAATTATTTCAATGTTGCATAGCTTAATATTAAGCTATATTGTTCAGCTGTAGCTGTCAACCATAATATTCAGACCCTCAGCTTTTTGCTGTAACCTCTTTATTTTTATGGCGTAGTAAAATTCATGATTGCAATTTTTTAGAATATCATCGATTTTGTCTATCTTGATTTCTGTAAAGTGAAACTTCTAGCCGGGATACTAATCTGTTTATAGCTCCTCGACAATGCCGATATGAAAATAGAGGTTGGCATTGACGCAATTCCCCATCCATTGCTTGGTTTGTATCTATCCAAATACACCCTAATGCGTATCGCATATGAGTGCCCAAGCACTCTTACAATATGGAAGTAATAGGTCCCTATTTGAACAATCCCAAACATCTCTTTACGCCTTACGAAATATTCGTAATTGCAATTCTGGCCTTTCTTCAATTTACCGTCATTCTTGACTTTATGGTTTTGTCACCTCTCGGGGCCATTCTCATGCCAGGATTAGG
The DNA here is from genome assembly GCF_000813145.1 of Geobacter sp. OR-1. GTDB lineage: Bacteria > Desulfobacterota > Desulfuromonadia > Geobacterales > DSM-12255 > Geoanaerobacter. The sequence goes on from NZ_BAZF01000023.1 coordinate 64,102, forward strand.
CATTTCAACCTCGCAGTTCGGGTTGGTGGTTTCAGCTTATGCGTTCAGTGCCGGAGCATCAGGTCTGTGCGCAGCCGGATTTGCCGACAAATTTGATCGTAAGAGGATGTTGCTGTTCTTCTACGTGGGCTTCGTCATTGGCACTCTCTTTTGCGGTATCGCCAATAGTTATTTGCTGTTGCTCTGTGCAAGGGTCATCACGGGGATCTTTGGTGGCGTAATTGGGTCCATATCATTTGCGATTATAACCGACATCTTCAAGATGGAGGTGCGTGGCCGGGTGATGGGATTCGTACAGATGGCTTTTTCAGCCAGCCAGGTACTGGGTATTCCGCTAGGACTTTTCCTTGCAACCTATTTCAACTGGCAGGCACCGTTCCTGATGATTGCGGCAATGGCGGCACTGATCGGAGTTGTCATCGCCTTGAAACTGAAACCGGTTACTGCCCATCTCAAAGGGAGTCATGACAAAGCGCGTTTCATCACCTCTGGCATACCGCATCAAACCCATTCTATATCCGAGGTTTCATTGCGACGATGCTGCTTGCTACGGGAGGATTCATGATCATGCCTTTCAGTAGCGCATTTTTGGTGAATAATGTCCTCATCCCGGAAACCCACCTGTCGCTGATTTTCCTGATTACAGGGGTTGTTTCCATTTTTACCGGTCCACTATTGGGGAGACTGGCTGACAATATTGGCAAGTACCGTTTGTTTGTTATAGGCAGCCTTCTGTCGATGCTAATGGTAATAATCTACACCCATCTCGGACCTGTTTCGATTTGGACTGTAATAGTGACCAATGTTTTTCTCTGGATAGGCATATCCTCTCGAATGATTTCTTCTTCCGCGCTTATATCCGGCGTGCCTGATATGAAGGACAGAGGGGCATACATGGGTATAAACTCAGCCACCCAGCAGGTTTCCGGAGGCGTTGCATCTTTCGTTGCGGGCCTCATAGTTTATCAGCCGGCTCAAAATGGACCATTGCAGCATTTTGACACTGTTGGCTATGTCACGGCCTGCACTATGCTCATTACTCTTGGCATGATGTTCTTCATCGAACGGCAGGTATCAAGGAAATTGCATGTCGCCAATGTTTGAGTTAGTGTCACTTCGAAGCGTTTTCTGTCCCGTGCCTAAAGAGATTTCAGATACTCCACCAGATCGTTTTTCTCAGCATCACTCAGCCCCAAATCCCCGCCTGGCAGGTTGGTATTGTAATGATTTACGACATCCAGTAGCGTAGCAAACCGCCCGTCGTGGTAGAACCCGCCTTTGGTATGCGTCCAGAGTCCCTTGAGAGGTGTTGTCCGGTAGCGCTCGTCCGGTGACCGTTTTGCCTGGAAATCGTCGTTCAGGGCAGTCAAACCGATTTCCGCCGGTGTGTGCATGTTCCAACCAGGTTCAGTGAAGAGTGGGGGCACATGGCATGTGGCGCATTTTGCCTTGCCGTTGAACAGGGTTTTCCCGCGCCCTGCGGCGACTGCGTCAAATGAGCCTGCCGGTGCCGCTGGTGCCGGGATGGCGAGTTGATACGTTTGCAGCGCTGCGAGTTTCGGGGTGATCAGGTCCTCAGCAGGGGGAGTCTGCCGCACATTGCCGAAACCGGCACGGGCTGCAACAGGGAACTTGACCGCGTCATTCAAGCGAGGATCGAAGAAGGTCCCTTTGCCGTGCATCTCCAGGTTGGCGACAAAGGCGTTCCAGTAGGTGACCGAACCCCAACCGGTTGAGGTATGTAGGTTGACCCCAGCCAGGCCGAAAGCGGGAGGAATCAGGGTCGCGGACGACCCCAGTGCTCCGCCCGGTTTGGCGGCCTTGCCGTCCAGAAAGAGCTGTGCATCGAACTTGCCTGGCCCCCATCCGTTCAGAACTGCTCGAACCGTGGCGTCATCAACCCCCAGGAGGGCCGTCACGGCGCTCAGATCAGGGGAAAGGTTCACGATGGCCCCCACATTGAGGTCGCGGTTGGCCCAACCGTCAAGGCGGTGACCGATGCCGGGGGCAAGCGCATCGTCAACCGTGGAGTGGCAGAGGGCGCACTGAATGCCGATCGATTTCATGCTTCCGTCAGTGTTAAAGAAACCGGTAACCCCGAGGACTGCATTCAGCTTGAGCAGGGCCAAGGTGTTGGCAGGGGCATCTAGATCGAGGGTTCCATTCTTGATTTTGGTGACCAGGTCAGCTGGGAGGGCATCCAGATCGACCTTGAGCCCCACGGCAAGGGCGGTCTTTGGGCTTACTCCTGCCCCCACGCCGCCGAAACTGCTCCCCTCGATCGCCTGGTGGAGTTTGAGGGTGTCCCCCCAGAAGGCCTCATCCCCAAAGGTATCGAAGCGGAACGTCTGCTTCCCGGAATCTATCATCAACAGCGCATTGTCCTTTACGGAGTCTCCCGTACCCAGTTGTCCGGCATTGCTCCGATTGTTGGTGCAGCCAGCAGCTGTAAACAAGAAAAGCACGAACACAAGGCAAAAACTTTTTGAAATACATTTCATAGGGGCCTCCTTGCTACGTCTCTTTGTTCCGAGTTTTGCTTCTCAAATCACTAAGTTCTGATGGATGCCGATGTATTGAGATAAAATAAGTAGTTAATAAGCAAGCAGCAGAGATTGATCTGATCATACCATGTCAAATTAAGTGCATGGCAACGATTGTGCCAGAAAATACCTTCGGATGGTCTGGTTGTAATGGTTTGATTATGTAGGGGAAAAGATGAAGAGTGGTTATAATGTGTGTGCATCTCAGGATGCAATAATTGTATCCTGAGTGCCCTGCTGTGTTGGATTGTGAATGTCGCATAATTAACTGAATATGCTCTTTCTAAGCGGTTCCGGTGAAGGAATGTTGCCAGCAATAATTGTTGCTGACATGTGGACAAATTGTGTTGCATGGCTTTTTCAAAATGATCGAAATAGGCCGGAGCAAGAATAATTAGTAT
>NZ_BAZF01000022.1 GCF_000813145.1 Geobacter sp. OR-1
CCAGTAAGTTTTCAGTGGCCGATGGGTTCTCGCTGACAGAAACGCAGTCAGCGTCGGGAGAGAAAGTTGCCCTTAGTTCGGTCTCCTATTTCAAACCGATGAGCGCTATATAGTACAAGATGCATGAAGCAGACAAAGACGGCTTTGTGAAGTTTGAGATTACTGATGGCAAGACCACGGGTTCTGAAGTAACTATTACGCTTGATGAATCGTCTACGTCCAAATTGATTGTCAAGGTTGAGTGGGCATCTAGGCTGTACCAGCAGTTGACGAACCTGGCCATCGGCTTGGCGGTAATTGTGACGGCAATTGTCGGCATTTCGGCATGTGTTGAAAAGTTTCAAGAAGGTAGCTGGCCTGAACTCTTGCTGTTTATTGTCCTGCCTTGGAAATTCATCTGGACAGCATTTCTTGCGCTCCTTATTACATCAGTGCCGGCAATGATCATTGCCTGGATCGCCTCGAAAATTGTATTTCTCCTCGGCCCCAAAAGGTTTAATGCTGACGAATTGAATAAAGTTAAGCGGGGAGATCGTCGGACTAGTGAAAATGATGGCCTAACTGCTGCCACCCATAAAATCTGGTGATCAATAACCTGGATCTGATCATCTTCCGATTCCTTACACAGTCATTAACCAACCTGAAGAGGGATGGTATGATGCGCCTGCCTGACACCATCTTCGCATAGTCAATGATGTCCAATTATGGCAGTAAAAACTGAAATTGAGGTTGATGTATGAGAAACTGCTGATTTTACGGGTATTTGTTGAGGCTTTGCGAAAATGACACGTTATGCATTATTTTTTCTAAAAACGACATCTTATGCTTTATTCACTAACATAAGGCGGGATGATTAATTAAACCCGGAAATAACGACAACTTATGCAATATTTTGCGTCAAGATATGTTTAACTCCACACATTGTGAACTCCTTTCTACTGTAATTGTAGGCGCGTTTTCATGCGGTTGCATTGCGGACTCATTGCTATCGCATTCCAGAATGTCAGCGGGCGCATCATTTACTTGTTTTTTAGACCACTTAGCGTGCGCCGCTTTACGGGCTGCTTCGCTTCGAACGGCAGCCGCGCTGGCATAACCGTTATGCTCAACCCAGTCGTGCACAGAGTACATGCCATCGCAATCTTGGTCGATAAACCCAGTTTCTATCAGGGCGCTCACAAACTGCTTGGAATCCCCCTCCCAGCCTGCCATCAGTGCTATGTCTACATCATCGAGACCCGATAGCACACCGTTCGGGCGGTCCAGCGCAACAGCAATCCAGAGGTCGACTAAAAACCCCGTCCCGTCTTCCCCAAGGCGCATTTTTAGTTTTTCCGTTTACGATGCCCCCGGAAACTCACAGAAACCCGGATGTCAGTGTTCACGTTTCGCTCCGCAGCCGCCCCCACAGCAGCATTCCTAATAGTTTTTACTTCCTTGGCCTACCTGGTCCTGGCTTGCCGCTGCCGATTTTGCTAATATCTTTAGGCGGCAGTTGGACGGCGGAGCGGGTCTTACACCATTCCTCGACTTCCGCTGCGTCCCAGCCTACAACACGACCACCCGCGGTCAATTTACGCCGTGACGGAAATTGGCCGACCTGTTCCAGCCTGTAAATGGCCGAGTCCGACAAACCCGTTCGCTCGCGCACTACTTTTCGCCGTAATATCATTTTTGCGCCTCCTGTTTTTTGACTGTTCATGATGGGGGGTATCGTTTCTGTGGCCATAACTTGGCATAATGACGAAACGCCATAGCAAGAGTTTTTTAAACGCAAAAAAGCCGGGTTTCCCCAGCTTATATCACTAACAATATTCGGCTTTTATAAGATTATGACGCTATTCGGTGTAAATTATGACGCGTCATTTTTTAAGTTATTTATTATTTTTTTACCGGCCTTCGCCCAAGCGTCACCGTTTTTTCTTGGGTTTCCTTTTTTCTCTTGATCCTCAGTATAAGTCTTTTGAGGGTCTGCTAATCTTGCTATCTCATGGCCCCGAAGATTGTAGCTACATTCATACTTCAATTCGCCTGCAATAATGTCTCGTAAGTGGTTTGGTTTAAATTTCCCGCTCATTTCTTTTCTTCGTCTCACTGAATATTCTTCTGGTGACTCGCTATCATTCGCTTGCTCTGATATAGGGGTTTCCGAAGGTACAGATCCTTTTTCTTGTTTTTCGAGGGCGCTTAATAAGTTTTGGATGTCCTTAATGGGAATGCGAATGTCATTGACAGAAAAACTGTGGCCCATTGCTAGGCGATGAGCAACAAATCGACTATCAAGATCCCCAAGTTCTGTACCTGTAATCATGTGTCCTCGTGTGATTGGAGAACCTGAAGTTGTAAACAATGCTATTTTGCCTAAAACCTTATCTCCATCCCAATGCCGAGGGACTAGTAGGCACTTATTATAAATGGGTTCCACTGCTTTGACTAAGCCTGCATCAATGACTGAATCCCTTATATCAGGATAATAGAACTCTCCTGGAGTTGGCACCAAAGCTAAGAGAATACCTTGCTCTAGGTAATATCGGACACGTTCAACCGGACATTTCAGAATTTCATTTGCAGCATATTCAATTGTTACAAAGGGAGGATGTAAAGGTATCATCTCTCGCGCCTCCTGCAGCGCCCTGGAGGATTAATCGCGGGAAACCGCCCCAGGAAAGGCGGCTTGTCGTCTGGCCGGACTATCCCGCGAAAAGAAAAGGGGACTCGAAAGCCCCCCCGTTGTTATGCTGCCAGTTTTGCCGTTGCCGTGATTTCAGACCACGGGACAGAATAAAGCCCGTTCTCGTCTTTTTCTATCAAGCCGATGCCCTCCAATGCCTTAACATCGTCATGCACATTCTTGTAATTCCGCTTCAGAACCTTTGCCAATGCATATATGGTCATGCCGTTAGACTTGTGAAGGGTGTCCAGCAAGATGAACCGTTTCGGGGTGATATGCTCCAGAAAGGTCTTCATGTCACCGAAGTATACCCGTTCAACCGGAGGTTCCGGAATAATCCCCTTTTCGGCATTTTCCAGGATCTCCATAACCTCATTGTTGAAATCGGTCTCACTGGCAATGCCTACCCGAAAATCGCGTTTCATACGGCCCCCTTGTCAAACCACGCTGCCTTGTCTGTGTTGAAGTCCCTGAAGAGCTGTGGAAGTGTCACAAACTGGTAAGGCTCTTCCCTGTCTCCAATATGCCGATGGTCTCCCTTGCCTCGCTCATTGTCATACCTGACGATACACGTTCCATCAGCAAGCCCGAAATAAAAGCGGTATTTAAAGGAGTGAGCACAACCGGGAACTGAAGGAGAGACTCGCCAAACAACAACTTCTGTGATGGTTCCCCCCACGATCTGCTTGTTTCTTACAATAAGCTCTGATCCCATCGATATCGCCTTTATATATGGTAAAAATTACCATATATGCAATGATAATTCAAGCTTGTTATGCCGATTTCCTACCGGCTGTTATCGGAATGACGTTGCTCTCTGTATTGGTTACAATGCTGTTCAGTTTGCGTTCCCATGCCTCCATAGCCATTTGCTTGTCTCGATCATACTTGTTTTTGTTGTAGGTCCGGATTTCCCCTTTTTTCAGGTGGGCGAGAATGGCATCGACCACTTCATCCGGGTAGCCGATCTCGGAAATCATAGTAGCGCAAGTCCGACGAAGATCGTGGGGAGTAAACTTTGCAATACCGAGTTTCTTCTCGTCCGGGACAATGAATTGCTTGCGCTTGAATTTGTTTTTAGCGGTACTGACAGCCTTCTTCCATGTCGCCGGTTTGGGTTTCACCTCATGAGTCAAAAGGTTCCGTCGCAATGCAGCACTGACAGCACGCTCGGTGATACAGTCATCTATCACCTTGTCGTTATCATCCAGCTTGGTTATGGGTGAGGGGAATAGATAGCCCTTGCCCTTGGTGTCCCCGATCAATGAAAGCGCCATTTCGGTCAAATATATGCGCTGCTTGCGTGGTATCTCCTTGGTGATCTTGGTTTCCTTCGGTGTGAACTCCCACCACTTTCCGTTGATCTCGCTGGCGTGCATGGCCGTAACTTCTCCAGGTCTTTGCCCGGTCAGTAATATGAGCTTCAAAATATTCCTGATCTCTCCCGATATAGCGGTGTTGTCGATACCGGTCAAAAACGCCTTCACTTCCTCTTCGGTAAGGTTACGCTCCTTTGATACAGGTCGTGGGAGTTCTTCCCCCCTCTCAAAAGCGTAGCAGGGTGTTGTAACAATGATCTCCTGCTTGACTGCATAGCGGAACATCCGCCTGATGATCTTGAATGTGTTGGTAATGATACCGTTTCCACGGCCCTGCATATTGTCCAAAAGCCGGAGAACATCCTTCCGGGTGATATCTTCAACCTTGCGCTCCCCCCATACCGGGACAACATCTTTATTCAATATCCGCTGGTCTTCCTCCCACGACGTTTTTAACGGGTTCGCATGTTCGTTTTTGGCGTCTGATACCTTCCGGATGTATTCAGTGACAAGCATCCCCACCGTTGGGTGCTTGTCTCGATCTTCACGCGCCTGCCGTTCTGCTGCGTGTTTCTGGTCCCGCTCTTCCTGCGGGTCACGAGGGTTCTGTTTATCATGAAGTATTGAGTATGCGTTGCTGTAGGCTGTTCTTGCATCAGCAAGGCTCATGGTGGGATAGATACCCAAGTTCATTTCCCGGCGCTTGCCGTCAAAATTGTAGATAAAGAGCCAAGTCTTGACGCCAGTGGGAAGAACTCGTATTGAAAACCCCTTTGACTCTCGAACGTAATACTTCTTCTCCTGGGGTTTCAGGTTGCCGATGAGTTTGTCGGTGAATTTCATGCGATCCCCCTTTGCAGAGGTTGCACGGCATTCATGCAACCTCTCATGCAACCTTTTTTATCATGGTTGGACAAAAAACACTATGAAACAATAATACCGATAATATTTGCAATGTCAAGGTGTTATGATTGAGAGTACCGAGAAGGGGAAACGGAAAGAAACCCAAGAAATGCAGATATTACCATCTTCGGGAGCAGGGGGTCGGAAGTTCGAATCTTCTCGCCCCGACCATAAAATTCGAGGGGTTACGGCAGATGCTGTAACCCCTTTTATCATTTAGCCCTTCAAGTATTTCTGTTCCATTGTTCAATAAGCCCAGTAGGGACCATTCCCCAGGCCGGATGATTTCCCTTCGATGCCGACAAAGACTTTTCGGCCGAGGAAAAACGGTAGCCCCCAGTCAAATCCGCCGAATGACTCCCCGCCAAGCTCGGCAAACACATTATTGGCTGACCGAAAGAGGTTTTCGGCGTTTCCGATCGCAAAGGGAACCGAGCCGATCGGCGCGCCACCGGCGCCGATATTGGTTGCCGAAAGCAAAACCGTCGCTGGCGGGCAGAACCAGGAGCTATTGGAAGTGCATGGCGGCAGTTGGCTTGGCGATCCATTGAAAAAGAGGCCGTTTGAACCGCTGTCGATGAAACTATTGGTGTAACTTATGCCGCTGAACTGGGTGGTGAAGTCCCCAAACTGGCTGGTAGGGTATGTCGTCACCCCCGTTGTCGAGTTGTTGGGCTGGGTGCCTATTCCTAACACGAGTAGACCGGAGGAAGATGGCATGCCGCCGGCAGGGACTTTTGGCAGTTGCACCAGGACACCGTTGTTGTCCTGAGGCAGATGCGCCACCGGATTCTGTACCTGACTGGCGACCGGGACTGCAGCCCCTCCGCATGCCGTGCCGTTGCATGAAAAATAGACCTGGTTGTTTGCACTCACCGCACACCCTGTACCGCAGTCCTGAACAAACAGTCCGACGCCCAGGATTCCGTTGAAGCCGGCTTGGGTCGGATTTTGATCGAGGCTGGCGACGTTCGGGGGTGAGCAGACAGGGGGCACTGATCCGAACGTGGCATCGATTACCTGAATCGGCACCGTAACCTTCGGTTCGCCACCGAGGTAGACATCCGCCATCTGGACCGGCCCCCAGACCCCGGAGCCGTCCAAAAACGGGATGCACTCGGCGACTGAAGCCGAACCTACAGTTACCTGAGCAAGCGGCAAACCGTTTAATGCCGATTTGAAGATCCGCAGCCCATAACTTCCGGTATCCAGCAGAATATGGTCAACGGTCTGGCAAACCGAACTTCCGGGGGGGCATACCTTGACACTGACGAACGGCGTATTGGGAGCGGCACTGAATGAACGGTTCACGGTAATGGCAATTTCATTGGCAGTGCCGGATGGAGGGGGCACCGAGACGACCGGGGAGGAGTCAGAACCACCGCTGCCGCAACCAGCCATTACCGACAGGACAAGCAATTGAATCAGCTTACTTGATTTCATCAATGCTCACTCCTGACGGAAGCAGGGCCGGATCATAGGCGCGGCCCTGCAGATTTCGCATATGACCCCATTTCTCGACTACCAGGGTGTCAGTGTTTATCCGGTAGTCTCTTCGACCCTTGCTGCGCGGAGAATTTTTCACGGCCTGCCGGTATTTCCCTGCATAGGAGCCCAGCAACGTCGTGAGATCCGGATGGGCCAGGCCGTTCCAGGCCACGGCAAAGACGATTCCTGCAGGGGCAACATATTCCCGCACCCGATATGCATCTGCCACTATTTCCCGAACCGTATATCCGATACGGTCTGTCACTGTCCCGCGAACGCCTGCAAGAGCACGATGATCTTTCTCCACCGACACCACGGATTCGCCGAGTGTGGCCATGGCATGCCGTGGCGCCAGCAGCGAAACCGACACTAACCCCAGAGCAAGAACCAAGACCGGCAGATATCTTTTCATAGAGGTGAACTCCGAACCAAACCCGGTTTACACTCACGATCCGCTGCAGCAGCCTCTAGAAATAAGTTACGTCCAGCAACGGTGCCAAGACACCGCGGTTCGGTCCGGTGGTATCATTAATCTCGATTATCCCCGGTGTGACCAGCCCGAAATCCTCCATTATCCGGATCTGGAAGTTCGACAGCCCCAGGCGTTGTGCCTCTTCCATCAGAGCAGTAACATCCACCGAAACGTGCCTGCCTGAATCGGATGAGAAAATCGGGAATCTGATCACGGTTGTTACCAGCTGAGAACTGTCGTAATTTGCTGCCAGCAGAGTAGTTCCATAGGAAACAAGCTCAATACGCATTGGGATAGTGCTGGCTGTCGATTGGAAGCTGTTGATGAACAGATCGAGTGTCGCCGAGACAATGGTCGCATTTAACGGTACTCCATCTATCCCGCCCAAGGGAAAGTCGAGAAACGCGCGGCTTTCCCCAACAGCGTCAATACCGGCAAAAAGGCTCTGGAGGCTCCCCTGGGCCACAGCGAATGTTGCCGGACCGGTTTTGGTGATTTCGCCGTCCAAGGTTGAGTCACTGATGATCTGGGTATTTGGTGGTGGTGAACTGCCTCCACCACCACAACCGAACATTGCCAGGGCGACAAGCACCAAAACCAGCGCAAATAATTTCCTTTTCATGATTCCCTCCCATTCTTTCGCCGACCCAGGTGATACCCGGATAATATCCAGATGCCCCTTGTCAGACATTGATTGTCATTTCGCAGCAACACCCTGCCCAAACCTTTGCAGCCTTCATGCATCCCTAAGCATGTCCCATGCCGGACCAGTCAATAACAACTTATGCAATTGCGAGAAGTTACACAACAGCGGCTGACCCAGCAAACGACACATCCGGCAACATTGTTTGCTGATACCGGCGGCTATTCAGAGAAAACGCGGGTGTTGCCAATCGGTACGCCTCCATAGAAACAATCCGGACAGGCGCAACATACATTGCCGTATTACATGAAATCATACCACTACTGACCATCATCTCAAACCGCCAGCGCTCGGGCGCCTAACCAGGAGGCAACTAATCCTGCAAAATAGCTTGCATCAGCAACCAGTCACCTATGCCTTCATCAGCAATCGCCACCAGCCTTTCGCCCCGATGTTACGGGACCGGAGCAAATATTATTTCACTTCAAGCAGCAGCCGACGATACTCATCCCAAGCTAATCAGCTGTATTAGCTACGCAATCCCCAGCGTTACACTACTGGCACATCAACTGCTACGGCATAGTATACCTGCCCCCGTGATTCGGCATTAAACCCGAAACGCTAAGGAAAGCCAAGCCCGATGGCGGGAATATTTATGCAAAGGAGAATATCGATGATCAACAGGTTACTGTTTGTTCTGGCCATGGCGAGCATTCTGACGTCGGCTCTGCCGGCCTGGGCCAAGTTGAATGCCCGCACAATAGAGTACCAAGCCGGGGATACGGCACTCAAAGGTTACCTGGTTGAGAACCCAAAATTCACCGGGAAGCGGCCTGCCGTGCTGGTTGTCCATGAATGGTGGGGACTCAACGATTATGCCCGCAAGCGGGCCAGGATGCTGGCTGAACTGGGATACACCGCCCTGGCCATAGATATGTACGGTGACGGCAAAACTACCCGGCATCCTGACGATGCCGGCAAATTCGCCGGAGAGGTCATGAAAAACATGCCGGTTGGCGAAGCCCGATTCAATGCGGCGTTGGCGTTGCTCAAGCAACAACCGTCGGTAGATGCGACCAGGGTTAGCGCCATCGGTTATTGCTTCGGCGGAGGAGTGGTGCTGCACATGGCTCGTGTGGGTACGGACCTGAAGGGAGTGGTAAGTTTCCACGGCAGCCTGGCAACCTCTGCTCCGGCATCGCCGGGTGCGGTGAAAGCCAAGATTCTGGTTTTCAACGGGGAGGCCGACCAAATGATCCCGGCCGACCAGGTGGCCGCATTCAAGGAAGAGATGTCGCAGGCGGATGCCAACTATCGCTATGTCGGTTACCCTGGGGTAAAGCACAGCTTCACCAACCCGGATGCAGACCGTTTTGCCAAGGAATTCAAACTCCCCCTGGCATATGACAAACATGCCGATCAGGATTCGTGGAACCAGATGAAACTGTTCCTGAAAGAAATCTTTCGTTGACGGCATGGAGCTAAGCGGAATAAAAATACGCCCGGATCATCTCCGGGCGTTATCGATTTGCGAGGCGCTACAGTTGCATCAGCGGTTTACTGTCGACGGCACATCACACCACCGATGATGCAGAGCCTCATACCCAATGCTGAAGTTAAACGCTTCGTAGATGCCGCTCAGCCCGACAACAGCGTATATCACCCTGGTCAGCGCGGTTGCTTCTCCGAATATGGCGCCCACCATGTTATAGCCGAACAGACCTACTACCCCCCAGTTAATTGCCCCAATTACAAGTAGCACCGTGACAATTATATCCAGGACTTTCATCTTGATTACCTCCATTCATCTCTTGAATCGCCCCTCCATCACCATTGCACCTCTGTTTATATTATACTCCACGCGAGAAACTGATTATATGTTTATTTAAATTAACGTATTACTGGTGGGCGCCACTGCCCTGTTTTCAATTACACTCCCTGCCAACACTGCCGGCAGCGTCTGGAGGGCCATGGTTTATCAACAACCAGTAGCAACCGATCGTCGATACCACCGGAGCAAAATGACTGAAATCGATCGGTTTACTGATATAACTATTGACCCCGAGGCGATAACTGTCTATCAGATCCCGTTCTTCGGTCGAAGAGGTAAAAATGACAACCGGCAGCCAACACGTCCTTTCGTCTGAACGGATTTTCTGCAATACCTCTATTCCATTAACCCTCGGCATATGAATATCCAGAAGAATCAGCTGGGGGAAAGGCTCACCCTTTTCCAGGCAGTTGACAAACAGATATTCCAAGGCTTCAGCACCATCCTTCAGCCAGATTACCTTGTTCAAAATATTGGACTTCTTCATCGCCCGCTGAGTCATCAGTGCATCATTGCTGTTGTCTTCGACTAGAAGTATTGTCTTGCCTTGCGCGATCTGCTGGTCGTCCGAGCTGAATGCATAGGTGTCCATAAAATCCTCCGCTGACGTCAGTTTGAGCTGCCGAAGGTGAAATAGAAAGTCGCCCCTTCCCCGAGAGCACTTTCCGCCCAGATCTTCCCGCCGTGTCGTTCTATGATACGATGCACCGTGGCCAATCCAATGCCTGTGCCTTCAAACTCCTCCCCATGCAGCCGTTCAAAAACTTTGAAAAGTTTATCCTTGTATGCCATGTCAAAACCGACACCGTTATCCTTGACAAAAAACAGCTCTTCACCGCCAATTATACATCTCCCTAAGGATATTACAGCATCAGGGTTCTGCGATGAGTATTTCCAAGCGTTACCGATAAGGTTCTGCAGCACCATGTCCAGCAGCGAGCTGTCTCCCCGGGCGAAAAGCCCGTCTTCAATATCGATACGAATCGAACGGAGCGGCTCGGACTCTTGGAACATTTCCGCGATTTTCCGCGCCATTCTGCTCAAATCAACAGTCACGACAGTCAATTCTGCGCGCGATACGCGGGAAAATCGCAATAAGTCGTCGATAAGCGTCCCCATATGATTGCTTGCCGCGCATATTCTGTCCAGGCAATCCCGACCGAGATCATCCATGCAGTTCCGATAATCCTCGATGAGGATGGTCGCGAAGCCGTTGATATGCCTCAATGGAGCACGGAGATCATGGGAAACCGAATAACAAAACGATTCCAGTTCGCGATTTGCGACTTCAAGCGCCGATTTCTGCCGTTCCAGATCATCATTGAGCCAGGCGGCCTCCTCCTGTGCCTGTTTTCTTTGTTGAACCTCCTGTTTCAACACGCAGTTGACCGACTCGAGTTCGTGATGAACCTTTTTCATCTGGGAGATGTCGAGGGCATTGCACACAATCCCCTCGACTGCGCCGTTTTCATTTTGGATGGTGGATGTAGCAAGAAATATCGGAAGTTTAACGCCGTCCTTGCGCAGGCAAACCGTTTCCGATCCAACCCGGCTCTCATTAGTTGCGCAAGAAACCCTCAGCAGCCCCTCGTCGAAGACCATGCCCGCCTTCATGCCGATCAGCTCTCCCGCTTCGTACCCCAATAGCCGGTAAGCCGCCTCATTCACATCCCTGATAACGTAATCCGGCGCAAGGATCAACAAAGCCTCGGTCATGCTCTTGATGATATTATCGACATACTCCTTCGTTACCGTGGTGCGCTGAAGGTCCTCAGCCATCCGGTTAAAACTGTTGACCAGATCCTGCATCTCCCCGAACGAAGGGATCGCCAGCCGTGTGGAAAGATCGCCCTTGGCAAGCCGGTGCGAGGCCTCGGCCAGTGCGGTTATCGGAGTAAAGATGATCCGCTGGGAAACGAAAAAGAGAATTACTGCCAGGAAAAGAGCAATCAGGATGTTAAACGCTATGATAAATACGATCGTACTCAGAATGCTTTTGAAGATATTTTGTTTTGATACGCAAATAGTAACCGTGCCGATTGTTTCATTGCCAGTGACGATCGGAGAATGAATCTCTTCCGATGCCGTGTGCTCCCGGATATATTTTGTTATTTCGGACAGTTCGTCCAGTCCATGCAGTTCCGGTTTTATCGCCGCGACAAAAGCCGATTTATAGTTAATGCTGGCAAATTGCGACGTGACAATGGCGCCGCTCTTGTCAACTATTATGGCATACAGGATTTCATCGTCGTATTTTGCCTCATTCACTATTGAATCGAGCTGGATGGCATCTTTCATTATCAGTGGATCCTGGCTGATTTTGGCTACATACAAAGCGAGCCCTTTGCCTTTTTTCAGCAAGATATTCTTCTGCGTTGCCCCTTCATGCAACGAGACGATAATGCTTAAGACGACCGTGCCCACGAGAAGCACCATGGCTATGGTGGAGAAAAACTTATATCTGATTGTCTCTGTAGTGGGTTTTGACTTAAAGTCGCTCAAGGAGGATACCTCGGAATAAACTCAATTATAGATCTTGGCTGCCTTTTGCAGCAACGCTTTCGGGATCTGAACCTTGGAAGCGGCTGCCGTTTTGCGGTTTATTACCACCCCAGGCCGGGCGATATACTCAATCGGTATGGATGAAGGCTTTGTCCCTCTCAGAACCGCTACCGCCTTTTTCCCCGCCAGAAGCCCCAGTTGATAAGGGTCTGCACACAGACCGAACAAGACCCCCTCCGCCACCAAGTCTTCAAGGTGGGTAAAAGAGATAACTCCGGCCCTGGCAGCCAGCTCGACTATCGGCGGGATGGTAGAGCCGATGACACTGCTGCCGGAAAAGTAAACCGCATCCACTGAGCCCATCACTTCCGGCAGGATCTGCTCCACATCTTCCTTTTTCGATATTATCACCGGCAGCACCTTTATACCGTACCGGCTCTGCACCCTTTGCAGTTCTTTCAGCTGTGACTCGGAGTTTTTCTCCCCGGGGGTATAAAGAGCCGCAATCCTTTTGACCGGCCGGATCTCCCGCAACCGGCTCAACAACTCCGTAATATGGATCATCGGACTGGTACCGGTCACATTGGTTCCTGAGCTCTGCCACCCCTTGGCAACGCGCGCCTCTACCGGGTCATAAACCATGCTGAACACTATCGGCACATCTTTGATTTCCTTGGCAACGGCAATGGTCGCGTTCGTCCCCAAGGTAATCATCAGCGCGTAGTCTGCCGAGGCATAGTTTCTTACCATATCGGCAGCCTTGGCCTTGCTCCCGCCGGCATTGCCGACGACAAACCTGACATTCGGCTCCTTATACCCAGCTTTGGCAAGCTGCTCCCTGATCCCCTTGAGTGACTCGTGGTAACGGGCTTCCTCGCTGAACAACAGCACCCCGATTTTCTTCTCCGCCTGAGCGTTAAGAGGGGCACAGATCAGCATTATTTGCATCAGACAAAGAAGCCAATACCTGTTTCGCTGCGCCATTTCTCCACCTCGTCTCTGGTCAGCATTACATTTGCGACCAGCATAAATTAATTTATTTAAATTTAAAACAGATTATTGCACAGAACCAGCGCTGCTAATTCAGCATGAAAAAGGCCTTCCCTATCGGAAAGGCCTTGAGACGCATAAGCGGTCTGCCTATTGTGATGGCGGCGGCGCCGGCAGGTACTGCTCAAACTGTTTTTTGTCGATTGAACAGCGGTAGGCCTCCTCCGAACCGATCTGCTTTGTTTTGAGCAGGTCGAGCAGGTGCTGGTCCATCAACTGCATCCCGTCACGCTTAGCAGTCTGAATGATGGATGGGATTTGAAACGTTTTTCCCTCGCGGATCAGGTTGGCAATGGCCGGCGTTCCAAGCATGATCTCAAGCGCAGCCACCCGCCCCTTGCCATCAGCAGTTCGGAGAAGCTGCTGGCAGACAACTCCCTTGAGCGATTCCGAGAGCATTGCCCTGACCTGCTCCTGCTGGTCTGTTGGGAAAACGTCAATGATCCGGTCAATGGTTTTGGCGGCAGTGTTGGTGTGCAGGGTTCCGAACACCAGGTGACCGGTCTCTGCGGCTGACATGGCCAGGCTGATCGTCTCCAGGTCACGCATTTCGCCGACCAGGATGATATCCGGGTCTTCCCGCAGTGCTGCGCGTAGCGCCGACGTGAAACTTTCCGTATGTTCGCCGATCTGACGCTGGTTGACCAGTGACTCCTTGTTTTCATGAATGAACTCCAGGGGGTCTTCGAGGGTCAGGATATGTTCCTTTCGGGTCGAGTTGATCAAGTCGATCATGGCCGCCAGGGTCGTCGACTTACCCGATCCAGTCGGGCCGGTCACCAGAACCAGACCCTTTTTGAAATTGGTCATCTTCCGTACGCCATCGGGCAGCTTCAGGTCATCGGCAGACAGTATCTTGCTCGGAATAATCCTGAAAACAGCGCCAATGCCGCGATGCTGCATCATATAGTTGCCGCGGAACCGGGCCAGCCCTTCTACGGCATAGGCAAAATCGAGATCCTTCTTCTCAGCGAAATGTTCTTTCTGTTTTTCCGTGAGGATCTCGAACAGGATCGACTTTAGCTCCTCGTGAGTCAGCGGTTTGAAATTGAGCCTTTCGATCTCGCCATGCAAGCGGAAGATCGGCGGGTTGCCGGTTGAAAGGTGCAGGTCCGAAGCCCCCTGTTCCTTCATCATTTTGAAAAGCGCATCTATGCGTGCCATGTCAGAACCCCGTCACTGTGCAATAGCTATAAAAGTATGGAGGTAACATATTCTTCCGGAGAAATATCCCCGGACTTAAGCAAGTCAGCTCCATCCTCGCCGCTGCCGCGATGACCCAGCGTGTCAAGATGCCCTATGATTTCACGGCCATCCGCCGCCGCTTCAAAGGCATCGACAACACCCTTGTCAAAAGGAATCAGATCGAGCAGATAGCGGCTCCCCCGGTAACCGGTCAGGTCGCATTCCGGGCAACCGACCGCCTTGTAATAACTCCCCGGCGGCAGATGGGTCCCCAAGGCCGCGGATTCGTCTTCGCTCAACTCCATGGGCTTTCGACAGTTGGGACAGAGAAGCGCCACACGCCTGCAGGAGACAATCCCTCGTATATAGGTGGGGATGACGTAGTGCTTCTGCCAGAAATGGAGCAGGTGCCTGAGGGTTGAGCCCATATCCTTGAAATCAAGCCCGGCCAGGACGAGTTTACCGCGCATCGCGGCCTTGCTGGCGGCAATGAACGATTCCGGCTCGGTGGCGTCTTCAATTACGAGAATGTCGGGATCGTGCTCCAGCGCCGCGGTGATCAGCCCGTGGCATTCGCTGTGAAACCCGCCACGGCATGGGATTCGCGGGAACCCCCGCGATCCGTTGCCAAGCTCTTCGCCGATCAGGATCACGCTCTTGCCGCTGGTATCGGTCTCCGCAAGCAGCAGGTCCATCAATCGGCATCTTTCGTCGCTGTCCCTGTGCACTACTATCACCAGCCCGCTCCCGGAAGCCACCCTTCGCAACTGTGCCTCCCGCTCCCCGGTCAGTTGGAGATCGGCAAACCTGGCCGGAAATGACGCGGAAATATGCAGCTTGAATGTCACCAGGTCCCCGCCCAGCCCCCTCAGCATATGAACCTGGAAAGCGTGGCCCTGGCCCCGGAAATTGAAGTTAAATATGCCGCGGATATTGCTGGCCGTCTGATTGCCCGAATGACACCACTTGCGGAGATTCAACAGAAATTCCTGGTAGTGGGTGACAACGAGTTGGCCGATGTTCCGGCTCACCCCGCCACGGCGGGCCAACAGCGCTACGGAGTCGCCGAGCGGTTGCAGCGACAGAACGGAAAGCCGGCTTTGAATGAAGTATGCCAGCACGTAATCGAGAAATTTTGCCCCGGTTGCATCGGCATTGACAATCTCAACGACGCGCGGGGAAAAGGCCGTTGAAGTGAACCCGAACGAGACCGGCTCCACCGGAGGGCCGAAGAAATGGTCCAGCATCTCCCGGATCTCCCTGATGAGCCCGACAGATACCCGTACCTGGCACCCGGTTGCCTTTTCTACAGCCTCGATCGCAGCCCGGTTCAGCGGGTCTGCCATGGCCACGTTGAGCTCATCTCCGGCCCTGATAAGCGGAATCAGGTTGTACTCCCTCGCCAGAACGGAGGGCAAAAGTTCCACAGCCGCCGGGTCGATCATGTTCTTCTTCAGCCTTACATAAGGAATATCAAGCTGGTTGGAAAGCGCCCAATCAATATCCTCCTGGGCTACTATGCCCAGGCTGACGAGCGCCTCGCCGAACCGGCACGACAATGCCTGCTGCTCCCGGAGCGCGGCCTTGATATCCTCTTCGGTAATGATGTTCGACTTTAAAAGGATATTGCCGAGCGAGCCTTCCCTGATCACACCTTCCATAAACACTCCTTGGCAGAGTTAGATTCCCCATTTATATTCAAGGAACCTCATAGTCTGTTCATACCCCTGGGTCATCAGATAGACCTTTTCCTCCGTTGACAGGGTAAAACGGGCCGGTTCGATTTCGGAACAATACAGCAATATTGTGTCCCGCCACCGACCACCTTTGATGAACTCCTTTTCCATGGCATGAAGCGAGAAGTTGAGCATCTCGCGGAAATAGCGGGAAAGGGTCAGTTTGTCTTCAATCTCGTGCCTGAGAGTCCTCTTGGAAACCACCTTCAGGATCAGGATCTGCTCGTTGCTCCTGCCGTATGACTCCTCGACGGCGCCGGCCATCAGGAGACCATCCACCAGGACATGCTTTTTACCCTGATGTTCGAAATGCTTGCAGGTGAACACCCAGGGGACGCCGGTAGAGAATCTGGCGGCTGCGGAGACCTTCAGTTCCGGGTGGCTGGCCGCAGAAAAGATCACCGGTTTGTAGTTCAGTATGTCGGTGGCTATCATCTGTACCGGCATACGGAAATCGTCCCGGAACCTCCTGCCCTGCAGTTTCTCGTCCACCCACTCCTCCAGGGAGTCGCCGGTGCAGAGACCAAAGCCGGTGAATATCCGCCGGACGCTGACATCCTTGAACCGTGACGGTTCCAGTGCCATCACCTCGTTCGACAGCTCATCCGGTGTCATACCAGCGGCATACATGGCACCGACGATGCTACCGGCAGATGAGCCAACCACTTTGGCAACCTTGATCCCCTTGGCCTCGACCGCGCGCAATGCGCCTACCAGGGCAGGAAAGCGAATGCCGCCGCCAAGAAGAAGCAGCGTAACCGGTTGATTCAGGTCTACAGGCGTATGGGTCTTAGGGTCGGCATGATGCCGCTCTGACATTGAACAACTCCGAGCATGCTGATGATGTGAGGGTTTTAAAATTATAGATTGGGAACCGGCAAAGTCAATCAGCCTGCCCCGGCAATAGAGAGATCTTTACTTTCGTTTCCCGGCTGTGTTAATTTGTGTCAGCCCGTTCGGCGCGACCGAACGGGTTATTTTATCGGGCCGCGTGGCGTAAGGCAGCGTCCATGTCGCCCCAGGAGACAACATGAAAAGAAAAGCGCTGGCCCTCCTCTCAGGCGGGCTCGACTCCACCCTTGCGGTTAAGGTAATGCTTGAGCAGGGGATCGAGGTCGAGGCCCTCAACTTCACTTCCCCATTCTGCACCTGCACCGGCAAGAACGCCGGGTGCAAATCCGAGGCGGTCCGGGTTGCCGAAGAGTTCGGCATCCCGATCAAGGTCGTGAACAAGGGGATCGAATACCTTGAGGTGGTCAGGAACCCCAAGCATGGTTACGGCAAGGCGATCAACCCCTGCATCGACTGCCGGATATTCCTGCTGCGCAAAGCAAAAGAGTATATGGTCGAATCCGGTGCCGACTTCGTCATCACCGGCGAAGTGCTCGGTCAACGCCCCATGAGCCAGAGGCGCGACACCTTGCGGGTGATCGAACGTGAAAGCGGCCTGGAGGGGCTCCTTCTCCGTCCTCTTTCGGCAAAACATTTCACCCCGACCGTTCCGGAAAACGAGGGCTGGGTAGATCGTGCCAAACTGCTGGCGATCCAGGGGCGCTCCCGCAAAGACCAGATGGAGCTGGCCGAAGAGCTGGATGTCAAAAACTATCCCTGCCCGGCAGGAGGGTGCATGCTGACCGAGGTCTCGTTCGCGCCCAAGGTAAAGGACGTCTTCGACCACTCCGATGAACTGAACATGCGCGATTTCCGCCTGCTGAAACTGGCCCGACACTTCAGGCTGGGCAAGCGTACCAAGCTTTTGGTCGGCAGAAACGAGGCCGAAAATAACGCTCTCACTGCTCAGATGCACCCCGGCGAAGCCACTGTCCGCTGGCTTGATGGAAGCAGCCCGCTGGGAGTAGTCATGGGGGAGATATCGCCGGAGATTCTGGAAATTGCCGGGAAAATAGTCCTGCGCTACACCAAGGCCGAAAACGGCATGTCATGTACTGTAAAGGTAAACCGGAGCGATTCGGAAGAGCTGCTGTCCGTGACCAATACCTACTCGGAACCGGAGATCGAACAGTTCAGGGTCTGACATCGTCAGTAATGAAAAAGCCGGGGATTGCCCCGGCTTTTTCATTTATTGCCAAATACCTTCCCGACTTCAGATATCGATCACCTTATACCCGATTCTGATTGCCCCCCAATGCCGGCCTCCGATCCTGATTGGCGTCGAAAGATCGTTCATGATTTCTCCGGTATCGCGCATATAGGTTTGAAGCAGGAAAGCAGAGCTGTTCTGGGCCGCCTTGATGCCGGTCTTGTCCGCAAAAATCCGCTTGGTCCGGTTCTGTGCCATGTCGACCGCCGGATCGCCGGTCAGCGGCTTGGAATACCTCAGATTGTGGCACGGGACATAGCCGTGGTCGTCAACGCAGATAGCAAACATCATGTCAGAGCTTTTCGCCAGAACCTCTTCCTGAATTGCGGACACCAGTTGATCGAACAGACTGTCAAACGTCGTGGAATATTTCTGCGGCGAGGTGCCGGGTATCTCCCGGTACTGCCTCGAAAACAGCGCGTCGGTTCCTATTTTACCCTCAGCGAGACATTTCTGAAGCAACGCCTCGACCCGGTCGCGCAGCTCGCATGCATACCCTTTCATGGAATCATGGTAGTTACCGACCCGGAAACGGCCTACTGTTGCGTAGATCTTCTCGACAACGACCGCCAGCTCCTGGAGACTGCTGTCATTAATAGTCATCAGGTCATTGACATCCTGCGCCACACTGGAGATCCGCTGGATCTTATGGGTAATTTCATTGGTGGTGGCGCTCTGCTCTTCCGTCGCAGTGGCAATCTGCCCGATCATATCCGTGCATTCGCCGGTGAGCCGCGAAATCCTTTCGAGCGACTCGCGGGCCTTCTCCGCCGTGGCAACCCCCTCGATCACCTGTACCTGTTCAGATTCCATTGATACGGATGCTGCCTGGCCCTCTTGTTGAATTACGGTGATTATCCGGGCAATCTCCTTGGTGGAGGCAGCGGTTTTTGACGAGAGATTCTTGACCTCATCGGCCACAACTGCGAAGCCCCGTCCGTGCTCCCCTGCCCTGGCCGCTTCAATGGCCGCGTTTAGGGCCAGAAGATTGGTCTGGTCGGCAATCTCTTCAATCAGGCTTACGATCTCTCCGATAGTTACCGAAGATTCCGCCAGCCTTTTTACGGTTCCCAGGGTGTTCTCAACGCTGGTTCGGATTCCTTCCATGCAGCGCCAGCTCTCCTCCACTGCAGACATCCCTTCCAAGGCTGCCTGGTTGACCTCACCCGCCAGATTTGCGGCCTGGTGAGTATTCCCGGCCACACCATTCAGCGTGGCGGCCATCTCCTCAGCAGCGACCGCGACGGTCATGGACTCGTCTTTCTGCGTGGCTGCCGCCTTCACCGACTTGGTGGTGGTCTGGGACAGCTGACAAACTCCTATCGCCACCTTACCCGCCTCGGCGTACAGCCCACCTATGATTTCGCGAAGTTTTGATGTCAACTGGTTGATATCCTGCGCCAAATGCCCTATTTCATCTTCGCTTCTGACCTTTATCTCGCAGGTCAGGTCGCCCTCCCCCTTGGCGAGTTCCCGGACATTTTCCGAATAGCCGATAATATCTTTGACGATGGAGCCCCGGAAAAAGAAGTACAACCCGGACAGCATCGCCACAAAAGCGATTGCACCGGCGGCGGTAAGAACGCCGGACAACTTGAGAGCGCTCTGATAACCCTTGTCCAAAGATGTGGCAAGAACAAGGACACCCAGATTTGCCGGATCACTCGCATGGCACCCCTTGCAGCGTTCTTCATTTTTCAGTGGGATAACGAGATTCAGCAGATGCCTGCCGGCCACTGTTTCCCGTGATTCGCTCTCCTTGCCCGAGCGGAGTGCGTCCTCGGCAATCTTCTGGAACTTCCCGGCATTAGCCCCTTTTGCCTTTGCCTCCTTGTTGTAGAGCAACAGGTCGGCAGCAAAGTTTTTCTCTTTGATCTGCTCCACATACCGGTCTACTTCTTTCGTATCACCCTTGAGCAGAAATTCATCTATATCCCTGATAATAACCCCGGCCAAGGTTTTGCTGTTGGCAATCTGCAGCTCGATGGTCGAATTGAATTGCAGCCATAAAGCGCTCAACCCCATAATGGCAAAACCGATACATAACGTAATGCCGATAATTGCCAGAATCTTATAGATAAGCTTGGTCTTCATGAAACCCTCCGCTAAACATATGATCTCTAGTGCAACACATTAGCTATAAAACATTATTTCGGTAATACCTCCCATTTCTTAAGAGATGTATTAAATTTTCTTTTACCATCAAGACAGATCGCCCTCTGAAAATGGTCTCAATGCAGCGATGCAGTCGCCTACATCAGTAAGTGGAATGTTCAAGTCCTGCCCTGTTGTCTAAGACATAAAAAAAAGGGAGCCGTTGCGCTCCCTTTAATACAACCTTTGTTGCGGATACCCCGAAGAATCCTATTCTTTTGGTTCCGCTTTTTCCGGCACAACCGGATTCTCGGAGCGCTCCCCGGACGCAGCGTCATCTTTTCCACCATCCTTGCCCTGTTCGCCCGGTTCAACAGCCGCAGGTTCGGCCTTTCGTACACTGCTCATGTTTTCCAGCACTGCCGGCTTCTGGATATTTTCATCCACCTTGCGCTGTAACCGTCCGATGTTGGGAAGTTCGCCCAGTGCCTGCCGGTATTCGTCCTCAGAGAGCACCCCCTTTTTCCGCAACAGCCCGAGAATCATGTCCGAACGCTTCAGGACCTTGTTCAGGTTCTTGTACGGGTTGTACGCGACCCGCGGCCCCGGCAGCATTGCCGCCAGAAAGGCGCATTCTCGCGGTGTCATGGCAGACGGCGGCTTGCCGAAGTAATATCTGGAACCATGGCCAATGCCGTAAACCATCGGCCCGAGTTCCACAACATTCAGATATAGTTCGACGATCCGTCCCTTGGTCAGTTCCTGCTCCATCCGCAGGGCCAGGTACAGCTCTTTCAACTTCCTCGTAACGGTCTTTTCCCGGGAAAGGTACAGGTTCTTGGCAGTCTGCTGGGTTATGGTCGAGGCGCCGCGGGCAAGGGCCTTTTTTTCCAGGTCATGCTTGATGGCGTTCTTGATCGCCTTGACATCTACCCCTTCGTGCTTGTAGAAATTGGCGTCTTCGGCAAGAATGACCGCCCACTTCATTTCTGCCGGAATGTTTCCGGAGGAAACCCAGTTGCGGTTTTTCGGCCCGACAAGAATCTGGTGGTACTCCCCTTGCCAGTCCTTGACCGTTATCGTCATGCTCGCCTTGCGATTTTTCAGGTCCGATACCGGAGGAAGCAGCGCCAATGATATGGCGATGTAGCCAAGATAGGCCAGCAGCGCCGCCAGGCACCAGAATACGATCTTTTTCAATAATCCGCCCCTCTGCGAAAACTTTACGGCACCCTGGCCGTTGCCACCCCGACCGCATCCCTGGAAGTCTCCTTTACCAGGTACATGGCCCGGTCAGCCATTCCCAGCAGCTCCCTGGAGTTGTCGGCATCTTCCGGATACGCCGCCACCCCGAAGCTGCCGGTCACATTGAGCCGGTCGCCGTTGTCGCTCCGGAATTCGGCTTCGCGTAAGATCCGGCAGAGTCTTTCAGCCAGCACATGCCCCCACTCCTTGGAGGTATTGGGGAACATCAGGACAAACTCGTCGCCGCCGAATCTCGCCGCGCTGTCCACCTTTCTGACACTTCTGCCAAGCAGCTGCCCGACCTCGGAGAGCAGACGGCTCCCCACCAGATGACCGTGCGTGTCGTTAACCGACTTGAAATGATCAAGATCGATAAAAATCAGCGTCACCTCGCCGCCATATCTTCGCGCTCTCTCGACCTCATAATCCAGAAGCTCGTTGAACCTTCTGGCGTTCCAGAGTCCGGTCAGTTCGTCGGTAACCGCAAGCAGTCTGACCTCATCATGGATCTTCGCATTTTCGATCGCAATTGCGGCAAAGTCGGCAATGGTCGTAAGGATCTTCAAGTCCGCCTGGTTGAAGCTTCCTTCGTCAAGGCTGTTGACCAGCTCGACGACACCAAGTGTTCTTTCCCGGCTTTTCACCGGAATACAGATCACCGATCTGGTGACAAATGATGCGGCCCGGTCTATGGCATCGCAAAATCTGGGATCTGCGCTTACGTCAGGGATCAGAAGCGGATCGCCATGTTCCGCCACCCACCCGGCAATACCGACGCCACGTTCCAGACGCGTCCCTTTCAGATTCACTTCCGTAGGGGAGACCGCAATCTCGAAGACCAGGTCGCCGCTGGGCTGATCTACAAGAAGGAGCGACCAGGCCTTCGGTTTCAGCAGGCTGCTGACCTGGGCCATGATAACCTCAAGGATCTCGTCCAGTTGGAGGGTCGATGTCAGCGTCTTGGCGATCTCCACCATGGTGGCAAGCTCGGCATCGCGCCGTTTGAGAGCGCTTTCAAGGCTGCTTGAAATTCCATGCTCTTTCATGGCCGTTCTCCTGCCTTACGGTTTCTATTGCCGGCCATATCCGCCGCCATCCGGATCGCTGCAACCATGCTCGCAGAGTTTGCCCGTCCGGTGCCGGCCAGATCGTAGGCGGTCCCGTGGTCGACCGAGGTCCTTATGATCGGCAGTCCGAGCGTAACATTAACGCCGTCGTCGAAATGAAGAAGCTTCAACGGAATCAGCCCCTGATCATGATACATACAGACTACGGCATCATAATCCCCCCGGACGGCAAGATGAAACAGGGTATCGGCGGAAAGCGGGCCGACGGCGTCGATCCCCAGCCTGCGGGCTTCCTCGACCGCAGGGCGGATAATCTGCGCATCCTCATTGCCAAACAGGCCGGACTCGCCGCAATGCGGGTTGAGTGCCGCTACGGCAATCCTCGGGCGCTCCTTGAAATACCGGGACAGATCCTGATGTGTGACCTTGATGGTCTCCAGCACCTTGTCAAAAGTAACAAGGCGCGGCACCTCGGCCAGCGCTTCATGAATGGTCACCAGCGTCACCCTCAGCCGCAAGCCGGCCAGCATCATGACAAATTCGGTAGTTCCCGTCAACTCCGCCAGCAGCTCGGTGTGGCCGGGATAATGATGCCCCCCCTTGTTAAGCGCCTCCTTGCTTATCGGAGCCGTCGCCATTGCGGCGGCATGGCCCGACATGCAAAGCCCTGCAGCTGCCAGGATATACAGATACATCGCGTTGCCGGTTGCAGGAGTCGGTCTGCCGTACCCGAGGTCTTTAGCGCCAAGTTGTGAAATCTCGCGTAGATAGCATACGTCGGGCTCGGGAAAATCCGGCGGCAGATCCGAGACCGTTTCCAGCCGTAGCGGCAAACCGGTCACGGCAATGCCGCGCTCCATCGCCTTACGATCCCCCAGAACCAATGGTCTGCAGATCTTCTGAACAGAAGGCTCCGCCAGCGCCTTGGCAATAATCTCCGGCCCGACCCCGGTCGGGTCTCCCATGGTTATGGCAATGATAGGTTTGGTCATATGTGAGCCTCGGGAATATGACTTTGGGTAGTATTTTCACAAGATACGTTAAAAAAAGAGCGGCACAAGGCCGCTCTTTGATGGTGTATGTGAAACATGTTATTTTCTGGCTGCCTTGGAAGCCACCTGCATCCTGATGAGCGCACGCTCAAGGGCGGCTTCCATGACCTTGTAGCTCTTGTCTTCCGGCGAGAGCTTTTTCAGTGCCTCCTCGGCGCGCTTTTCAGCTGCCTTGGCGCGTTCGACATCGATCTCCTGGGCCATCTCCGCAGTTTCCACCAGAACCGTGACCTTGTCGTCCTCGATTTCGAAGTAACCCCAGTTGACTGCCAGATGCTCGACCTTGCCCCCGATCTTATAGGTAAACTCGCCTATTTTCAGGGATGACAGGAAAGGGGCGTGACCAGGCAGAATCCCAAATTCACCGAGCGAACCGGTGGCGGTAATCTCGTCGACATCCTCTTCGAGGACCTTTTTATATGGTGTTACCAGTGTAAGCTTCAATGATTCAGCCATGTATATATCCCTGTAGGGGCGCTTGCTTGCCGCGCCCAGTATAGGCAGTGATTATTCTGTTCCTACACATTAAGCGTTGAGCTTCTTAGCCTTTTCAATAACTTCTTCAATGGTACCGACCATGTAGAATGCCTGCTCAGGGAGGTCGTCATACTTTCCGGCAACGATTTCCTGGAAACCTTTGACAGTGTCTTTCAGCTCGACGTAAACGCCAGGAGTGCCGGTAAACGCCTCGGCAACATGGAACGGCTGGGAAAGGAAGCGCTGGATCTTCCGTGCGCGGGAAACAACCAGCTTGTCCTCTTCAGAGAGTTCGTCCATACCGAGAATCGCGATGATATCCTGGAGGTCCTTGTACTTCTGCAGTACGTACTGAACCGAACGGGCAACGGCGTAATGCTCTTCACCGACGACCTGGGGATCGAGGATCCTGGAGGTGGAGTCGAGCGGGTCAACTGCCGGGTAGATCCCGAGCTCGGCAATCTGACGCGAAAGAACGGTGGTTGCGTCAAGGTGCGCGAAGGCAGTAGCCGGAGCCGGGTCGGTAAGGTCATCGGCAGGAACGTAGATCGCCTGAACAGAGGTGATGGAACCTTTGTTGGTCGAGGTAATTCGCTCCTGAAGCTCACCCATCTCAGTGGCCAGGGTCGGCTGGTAACCAACGGCAGAAGGGATACGGCCGAGAAGCGCGGAAACCTCGGAACCTGCCTGGGTGAAACGGAAGATATTATCAATAAAGAGAAGAACGTCCTGGTTCTCTTCATCACGGAAATATTCGGCAACTGAGAGTGCGGAAAGCGCAACGCGGGCACGTGCCCCCGGCGGCTCGTTCATCTGGCCGTAGACCAGGGCAGCCTTGTCGATAACGCCGGAATCCTTCATTTCGTGCCAGAGGTCGTTACCTTCGCGGGTACGCTCGCCAACGCCGGCAAATACTGAGAAACCGCCGTGCTGCTTGGCGATGTTGTTGATCAGCTCCATGATGAGAACGGTCTTGCCAACGCCGGCGCCGCCGAACAGGCCGATCTTGCCGCCTCGTGCGTACGGTGCGAGCAGGTCAACGACCTTGATGCCGGTGGTGAATGACTCGACCTTGGTCGACTGGTCCTGGAAAGAAGGAGCAGGACGGTGAATTTCGTACTCTTTTTCATTGCCGATCGGGCCCATTTCGTCAACCGGCTCGCCGACAACGTTGAGAATTCTGCCCAGAGTCTTGCGGCCTACCGGCATAACGATCTGCTTGCCGGTATCAAGCGCCTGCTGACCGCGGACAAGGCCGTCAGTCGCGTCCATGGCAATGGCACGGACTGCGTTCTCGCCAAGGTGCTGGGCAACTTCAAGAACCAGGTTCCATTCCTTGTCGTCAATGGCCGGGTTGGTCACGCGGAGGGCGTGGTAGATCGGGGGGAGTTTGCCAGGCTCGAACTCAACGTCGACAACGGCGCCGATAACCTGCGATATTTTACCGAAATTCTGACTCATGGTTTTTCTTTCCTCCTGCGGCCGGTCAGGCCATATGTTTTCGTAACGGAACGGTTATTAGCCTTTTATCGATTCGGCGCCGGAGATAATTTCCATCAACTCCGTGGTAATTGCTGCCTGACGTGCACGGTTGTACTGCAGGGTCAGCCTGCCGATCATTTCTGAAGCGTTTTTCGATGCACTGTCCATGGCGGTCATACGGGCACCGTGCTCTGATGCCACCGACTCCAGCATCGACTTGAACATGGTCACTTCAACGTATTTCGGCAGAAGTTCGCCGAGCAGCGCGCCTTTTGAAGGTTCATAGATATATTCAGGATGATACTCATCAACAGCTTCATTGGCAGATGCCGGAGGAGTAATCGGCAGGAGCGGGTGAATGGTGATGTCCTGGGACATGACGCTCCTGAATGCGTTGTAGATCAGGTAAACGGCGTCGTACTCCTCGGCTACATAACCGTCGATTATCTCCTGAGCAAGGTTTGCGGCAGTCTGATAATTTGGAGCAGAAAGGATGCCGGTGTAGGTCTTGTGGATCTTCTGGCGGCTCTTCAGGAATTCATAACCCTTCCTGCCGACACACATGACCGAAACCTCTGAGAACTCACCCTTTTTCTCCTTGGCAAAGCGATCCGTCGCCTTAGAGATGTTGGCATTGAAGCCGCCGCAAAGACCGCGATCGGAAGTCACCAGTACAATCAGCGCCTTCTTCGGTTCGCGGGTTTCCAGAAGAGGATGGCCATCGGAATCCTGCTGACGGGCAAGCCGCTGCAGCACTTCATCCACCTTCTTGGCGTACGGGCGAGCAGCGACGACGTTTTCCTGGGCACGGCGCAGTTTTGCCGCCGAAACCATCTTCATCGCCTTGGTGATCTGGCGGGTATTTTTAACGGAGCTGATCCGCTTTTTTATTGCCTTGAGATTTGCCATGCGTGGCGTCCGTCCTTTTTAGGCAGTGAACTCTTTTTTCAGCTCATTCAATGCGGCAATAAGCTGGCCCTTCAATTCATCATCAATCGCTTTTTTGTCGCGAATCGTCGCAAGAATATCGCCCTTCCGGGTGTCGAAGAAGGAGTTCAGTTCCTGCTCGTAGCGCTTGAGCGAACCGACCGGATACTCATCAATAAAGCCGTTGTTGGCGGCAAAGATGATCAGAACCTGCTTCTCGAACGGCAGCGGCTGATACTGGGCCTGCTTGAGAATCTCGACAAGACGCTCACCACGGGCAAGCTGCGCCTGGGTTGCCTTGTCAAGGTCCGAACCGAACTGGGCGAATGCCGCCATCTCACGATACTGGGCAAGGTCGAGACGGAGCGTACCGGCAACCTGCTTCATTGCCTTGGTCTGGGCAGAACCACCAACCCTCGATACCGAGATACCGACGTTGATCGCAGGACGTACGCCAGAGTAGAAGAGGTCGGACTCAAGGAAGATCTGGCCGTCGGTAATGGAAATAACGTTGGTCGGAATGTATGCGGAAACGTCGCCGGCCTGGGTCTCGATGATCGGCAGCGCAGTCAGTGACCCGGCACCGCATTCATCGGACAGCTTGCAGGCACGCTCGAGAAGACGGCTGTGGAGATAGAAAACGTCGCCGGGGTAAGCTTCGCGTCCCGGCGGACGACGGAGGAGCAATGAAAGCTGGCGATAGGCAACGGCCTGCTTGGAAAGGTCATCGTAAATGATGAGCGCGTGCTTCTTGTTGTCGCGGAAGAATTCGCCCATGGTGACACCGGTGTACGGTGCGATGAACTGGAGCGGTGCCGACTCGGAAGCAGTAGCAGCAACAACGATGGTGTAATCCATGGCGCCATGCTCAGTAAGCTTGGAAACAACCTGGGCAACAGTGGAACGCTTCTGGCCGATAGCAACATAGATACAGACGACGTCGCCGCCCTTCTGGTTGATGATCGTGTCGAGCGCAACCGCGGTCTTGCCGGTCTGACGGTCACCGATGATCAGCTCGCGCTGGCCGCGCCCGATCGGAACCATGGAGTCGATAGCCTTGAGACCGGTAGCCATCGGCTGGTGAACCGACTTACGACTGACAATGCCGGGAGCCTTGATCTCGACCTGGCTGAACTTGTCGGTGTTGATCGGGCCTTTGCCGTCAATCGGCTGGCCGATAGCGTTAACAACGCGACCGATAAGCGCGTCGCCAACCGGAACCTCAACGATGCGGCCGGTACGCTTTACCAGGTCGCCTTCCTTGATCCCTTCGAAGTCGCCGAGGATGGCGGCGCCGACGTTGTCTTCCTCAAGGTTGAGGGCCATACCGGAAACCCCGCCCGGGAACTCCAGGAGCTCACCGGCCATAGCCTTGTCCAGGCCGTGGATACGGGCGATACCGTCACCGATGGAGATGATGGTGCCTGTCTCGGCAACCTCGACCTCCTTGCCGTACTCCTTGATCTGCTTCCTGATTATCTCGCTGATTTCTTCGGCTCTGATTTCCATGGAACCCTCTTACCCTTTTTGTAATATATCCTGAATCTTGTTTAGCTGAGTTTTTACACTGCCGTCAAAAACACGGTCACCGATTTTGGTTACTACCCCGCCGATTAGCGCCGGGTCAACCTGAACAGTGAGCTCTACTTTTTTACCGGTAGACTTTTCCAGCGCGCCCTTGATGTCGGCGATCTGCTGGTCAGCCAAGGGCATGCCCGACGTGACAACCGGCCTCACCACCCCGGACAGGTCATCGGCCAGTTTGGCATAGCTCGCCGCAATCTGCGGCAGACAAGCGATCCGGTTTCTGTCGAGAAGCAACTGGAGAAGATTGCCGACCATTGGCGATATTGCCAGCTTTGCGGCAATGTCACGCAGAATCTCTTTCTTTGCATCCACCCCATAAGCAGGGTTGCTGAAAAGTGCCAGCAGATTCCGGTTGGAGTCCAGCGTATCGCTGATTCTGGCCAGTTCGGCATTGAACGCCTCAACCGAGTTGGACTCGGCGCCCAACTGAACCAGCGCCTTGGCATAACGTCGTGCTATCGCGCTTGCACTCACTTTAGATTTACCACCTTGGCAAGATATTCACCAACCAGGCGATCCTGGTCGTTTTTCTCGATTTTTTGCTTCAGGGTCTGCTCTGCCAGCTGCACCGCAAGCCTGCCGGCCTCTTCACGAAGCTCGGCACGCGCCCTCAGGATCTCCTGCTCCGCAGCCTGAGTTGCCTGCTCGCGGATCTTTATCGCTGCGGCCTTGGCTTCGGCAATGATCCGCTCTTTTTCCGACTCGCCGTCACGCTTCATCGCGGCCTGAATCTCGTCAATCTCTTTGTTGGCCTGAGCCAGCTTGTCGGCATACTCGGCAATCTTCCGCTCAGCCGCTTCTTTTGCCGTTACCGCTTCAGACAAGGCCTTTTCGATGCCTGAACGACGGTCCGCAAGCGCGCCTTTGACATTGGCCTTCTTGATCGCCCACCAGAGGATCGCAACCAGAAGCGAAAAATCCAGCACCCTCCAGGCAAAGTCCTTGAGCTGGGCGCCGGTGTCTGGATGGTGAGCGCCGCCTTCGCCGCCGGAGGCAAGGCAGAGAGTCGCAAATCCGAGTATTGCCAGCCCCGACAGGACGGATATCAGCAGGGAACTCTTCCCGTTGCTCTTCACAAACTGTTGCATCTACAGACTCCTTCCAAGAACCTTCTCACAGATCTCAAGCGAGAGGCTTTTTGCCTGCTCCTGAAGAGCAGCGCGCGCATCCGTCGCCTCCTTGGCCACTTTCTGCTTGATGGCAGAGAGGGTTGCACCCGCCTCGGCACGAGCAGCTTCAAGAAGTTTGGCCTCTTCGCCCAGGGCCTCCTTCTTCAGGCTCTCTCTCTCCTCAAATCCCTTCCCCTTGATCTCTTTAAGACGGGCTTCGTAAGCAGCCATTTTGTCCGCCACATCCTTATCGACTGCGGCAGCTTTTTCACGCGCCCCGGTAAGTTCGGACTCTCGATCGGCAAGCACCTTGCGGATCGGCTTGAACAAAAATATGTTGAGAATCAGGAGAAGGAGAAGAAAGTTGATAACCTGAAACACAAACGACAGGTTAAGTTCTATCACGACGGCACCCCTTTTGGGATTGTATTCTGTATACAGACTGACGCAAAGCGCCCGACTTGGCTGATAAAAACAGCAGAGATTGCTAACACAGAGAACGACAATGTGTCAAGTTATTTTATCCGCTGCTCGGTTTTTCGATAATAAAGTAACGATTGGTTATACTGATCAGACCTGGAAAGTTTCAATGATCCTGTTCAGTTCATCCTGGCTGTTGTATTTGATTTCGATCTTTCCGCCCTTGCCGCTGGGCCTGATCACGACCCGGGACTGCAATTGCCGTGTCAGGCGATCGGTGAGGTCGGTAAGATAGAGGTCCAGCTGCTTGGCCGGCGAAGGTTTCGGCCCTGCCTTGATCCGCTTGACCAGATTTTCCGCTCCCCGGACCGTGAGCCCCTCTTTTACTATTTCATCCCGACAGCGCTTCATCTGCTCATGGTCTTCCAGGGAAAGCAGGCAGCGCGCATGCCCCATTGTCAACCGCTCTTCGATGACATCCCGCTTTATGTCGATCGGAAGCTTGAGGAGCCGTATGGCATTGGCCACAGTGGAGCGGTCCTTACCAACCCTCTTGGCCAGTTCTTCCTGGGAAAGCCCGAACTGTTCCTGAAGCGCGTGGTAGGCCTCCGCCTCTTCGACGGCATTGAGGTCCTCACGCTGAATATTCTCGATCAGGGCCATCTCCAGGGCGGTATCATCGGAAACATCCTGGATCACTACCGGCACTTCACGCAGGCCCGCCTTCTGGGCAGCGCGCCAACGCCTCTCACCGGCAATCAGCTCATAATGGTCCGCCTTCTTGCGCACGACGAGCGGCTGGATTATCCCCTTTTCTTTGATGGAAGCCGCCAGCTCGTCGAGCTTCTCAGGAGAAAAGGTCTTGCGTGGCTGTCCCCGATGCGGCTTGATCTCTTCAATGGGACAGGAGAAAAACGTGCCGCGTTCGGTTTCCGCAACGGGCAGCAGTGCCGCCATCCCTTTTCCCAGGCCGGTTTTCTTAACCATTTGTCCCCCTCTCCCTTTGCATCAACTCGCGCGCCAGGTCCAGATAGCTTGTGGCGCCCCGGGAGGCGATGTCGTAGAGAATAATCGGTTTGCCGTGGCTCGGGGCCTCCGAAAGCCGTACATTTCTAGGAATGACCGTTTCAAAGGTCTCCCTGGGGAAGTGCGTACGGATCTCCTCGCTCACCTGCCGCGAGAGATTATTGCGGGCGTCAAACATGGTCAGCAGGATACCGGCAATGGTAAGGCCGGGATTCAGCCCCTTCTGGATGAGCCTGATCGTGTTCAGAATCTGGGAAAGCCCTTCCATGGCATAAAATTCACATTGAATCGGCACCAGCACCGAATTGGCAGCGGTCAGAGCATTAACGGTGAGCAGGTTCAGAGACGGCGGGCAGTCGATCAGGATAAAATCGTATGAGCTGTCAACCGTGGCCAAGGCATTCCTGAGCTTGCGCTCCCGGCCCGGGGTCGAGACCAGCTCCAGCTCGGCGCCGGCAAGATCCGGCGTTGACGGGAGTATCTGCAGGGACGGCAATTCAGTCGGCACGATGACATCGCCAGGAGCGATATCATTAATCAGGACATCGTAGATCGATTCGGCAAGAGCCGACTTGTCGATGCCGACCCCGCTCCCCGCATTACCCTGGGGATCTATGTCCACAAGCAGGGTCCGCTTCTCTGCCGCGGCAAGTGAAGCGGCAAGATTAACGGCGGTAGTGGTCTTTCCAACCCCACCCTTCTGATTGGCAATGCAGATTATAGTGGCCATTGTCTCTGGTAACTCAATGAATTAATGAGTGAAATGCACATAAGGTATACAGAAGGAGTGCACCTTACCACACTCTCCCGAATAAGAAAAGGGCGTTTCTGCTCTTGCCGCCTTATATAATCAAATCCATCCGCCGCACACCTCGGCCAATCCCCTGATCCCTTTCAGATTTTCTGATAGCTTTCGGATATCCAGCCTTGCGGTTTCGCTTCATCTGGTTATACTCTGCTGATACGGAAACTGGAGGGATTCAAGATGGTCATGCTCCGGAACCTTAAGCTCGGCACCCGGCTAAATCTCTTTCTGCTGCTGATATTTGCGGCCCTGCTCACGTTCAATGCCTTTGACGACTACTTCCGGCAACATGCCCTGATCCGCAAGGACGCCATAGACACCTCGCGCATGATGGCCCGCCAGATCATCGAAACCCGTTCTTACCTCTCCTCGGTCCTCAAGGATGAGCCCCGCAACAACCAGAACCTGATCCCTCAGGTTGCCTCAACCCGCATAGCAGCGGCAATCAGCAAAGATAGCAAGTACACCCTGCGCCAGACTTCGCTGCGGTACAGGAACCCCGGAAACAGGCCGGACCCGTATGAAACCGCAATTCTCGAGCAATTCAACAAGAACAAGAGTGCCGAACATGTCGAGGTCGTAAGGGTCGACGGCCGGGAGATTCTGCGCTACCTGGTCCCTATGATTGCGGACCAGTCCTGTCTGGAATGCCACGGCACCTACGAGTCTGCCCCGGATTATGTGCAGAAACGGTTTCCAAAGGGGCATTTTTCGTACAATTACCAGGTTGGCGAGGTCATCGGCGCCATATCGGTCGCCATCCCCATGGCCGATTTGTATCAGACCATCGGCAAAAACCTGAAAAGCGATCTCCTCTATAGCGGGATAATCGTATTCCTGATCGTCATGCTGGCAGGAACCCTGTTCCGGCGGTCCATCGTCAAACCGGTGCAGCAGCTCTCGACAACTCTTTCACAGGTTGCATCGACCGGCGCCTTTGATACCCAGTTGCCGGTTACCGGGAGCGATGAGATTTCACGCCTGATAGTGACCTACAACTCCATGATTCAGGAGTTGAACCGCAAGAGCATCCAGCGGCAGGAATCTGACGAACGGTACCGGAATATGATCGAGATGGCACGTTCCGCAATCATTACCTTCCTGGACAACGGCCAGATCATTATTGTCAACCGGGCAGCGGAACGCCTTTTCTCTTTGAAGCGCAACGATCTGATCGGCACGGTCTTTTTCAATTGTATCGTTGACGGCGACATCCTCAGGCAGGAACTGGACAGGTCGTTCAGCGCCGAACCCACCTGGGAAGGACTTACCGTAAACCGTGAGATCAAAGATATCCGCGGCCATCGAAAGGATGTCAACCTGGCGATTTCCGCCTCATTGAGCGACGGACGCCCGATATTCACCGCCATCATCCGCGAGACCGGCGAAGATTAATCCTCCTGCACCGAAGTTTGCCACTTCTGTAGTGAAAACTATATTGCCAAGCCGAAGCCGCTCCTTTAGAATGCGTGGCCATGATAGACATCCTGTTGATATCGGACCAGCCCAGACTGCATGAAATCCTGTCGGCAACCGGCAAGCTTCCGGACGGAACCCTGAGGATCGCCACGAGCCTGAATCAGGGTCTGGCCGAAATGGCATCCAGGGCGCCCGACATCCTGTTCCTGCAGAATCGGCTCTCCGGGCTATCGGGGTTCATACTGGTCCGTCATGTCAAGGAAACCGGGTCTGCGGCAACCAAAATCGTGCTGCTCACCGACGGCCTGGAGGGGAGTGAAAACTCTTCGGCAGACATCGAACTGTTGACCGGGGTTTCGGACAACGAGCTGTCCGACGCCGTTTCCGAAATAATCGGTGACCAGTTGGGGCTGCAAAAAGGTTCTTCAGAGATGTCGGCACGGGCCATGCTGCTTGGTCCAGCAGCCGACATCAATCGCGACGTCACTGACAGTGTCTCGATCTCGGCCGGTTCCAGCAAGCTTGTCCGAGCTCAACTACCGGCCCCGGACCATGGGGGCAAACCCGCTCTTTCCCATGAGGAGCTCAGCCGCAAGGCAACAATCCTGAGCAGCAGTCCGCCGCCGATCCAATGGGAGAAAAAGCGGCTTGCCGTCGCGATATCAGTAGTTGCGGTCCTGGCAATAATCGGTGTGGCAGCTGCCCTGATAATGCGTGCGGCCAACAGCCCCAAACCAAAGGGAGCTGCCTCGGTCCCTGCGGTTCACACTGCCGCCCCCATGCAAACCTTCAAGCCGGCAACCACTCACCAGCCAGTAGCCCAGCCGGCCAAATCGGTCCAGCAACTCCCGGCCTTTATCCCGGCCAGCGGCATCGACCCGGCTTATGGGGTTGCCAATCCCGGCTGGGAGCGTTATACCTCGGCTGCCCGCGACTATAAACTGTTTCGCGAGTCAGGCGCAATCAGGGCGATCCAGGTGCTTGACCGCCAGGCAACCGGGATATCTCCCGAATTCTTCTCCCGCGTGATCAGGGAAACGGCCAATGTCCGCGATTACCGTCTGCAATCAAAGGAGACAAAAGGGGAATACCTGATCAAGAAAGGGAAGCTATCCGGTTCTGCAGAGGTAATCCTTTACAAGAACAGGTCAGACACCAACCTGCGCGCTTTTGTCTTACATTTCAAACCGCAGGAGACGCTGCCTGCACACAAGGGCCACAAATGAGTTGCAACCGATCCGAAACGAAACCGGCGGTCCATAAGTCCGGTACGCCCGGGCTTATCGCGTTCCTGGCAGTTATCATCTGTATGGCCGGTCGGATCAGTGCGGCCGGTGCCGCAGCACCCGGAGCACAGTTTGAAATCGACCTGAAGGAGCTGGACAAGTTGAAGACGGCGCCGAAACAGGAGCCGGCAAGACCGCGCAAGGAAGCTGCTGCCAGGGCAGCGGA
This sequence comes from Geobacter sp. OR-1, assembly GCF_000813145.1. Taxonomy (GTDB): domain Bacteria; phylum Desulfobacterota; class Desulfuromonadia; order Geobacterales; family DSM-12255; genus Geoanaerobacter. The sequence continues at coordinate 34,064 of NZ_BAZF01000022.1, forward strand.
AAAGCGGACCGAAGCCCCGCGGCCATTGAAGGGAAATGTTACCTATACTGTAAAACCTGGCGACAACCTGTTCAAGATCCTGATGCGCGACTTCGGCATGTCCAACCGCGAAGCGGAACTGCGCATCCCGGAACTGGTCCGGATCAACGGTCTCTCCGGCAGCACCAGGCTGACCGTCGGCAGCAAGCTTGTTATCCCGGCCGAGAGGCAGGCCAGGGAGCACCACCACCGGCAGCCGCGCCACGAGGAAACGCGCGCGCCCAAAACGGAGACTCCCGCAGCCGAGGCAGCGCCGGCCGAACCCGCGCCTCCAGTAGCCGCCCCTGTACCACAGGAACCGTCTTCAACCGTGCCGGCCCATGTGGCGGTAAAATCCATCACCGGTGCCGCTCCTTACCAGGCATTGGACCAGCTGCTCGCAGCGCTTTCGCTCCAATGGGAGCGGGACAAGGTGATCGAAGGCACCATCGCCCCACAAAACCCCGGAGAGCTTCAGCATCAAGGTCGATTATTACCTGGAACATGACGCCAGGCGCTACGTACTGGTCGGCAGCAGAAAGGACCCCTACGAATACACCATGCTCCGGTTGCTGGAAATGGCCGGCTACACTGTGATCAGGCTTGACGACCAATCCGGATTGCCCGGTCTGGCAAAGCAACTCCTGACCAGGCTGGGGTTCCAGTTCAGCTCCGGGAAGCATCGGTTCTCCATGTCTGGCAACCCGGCCGAAGCTAGGACCCTCGATGGTTTCCTCGTAACAGTGAAGACACCCGACACCAGGGTCTTCATTACCGACATCCCGCTCGATGCGGTCAGCATCGAAAAGCTGGAGACGACGTCGGTGACGCCGCTCACGGGAGAACCCACAGCAGCTGCACCGTAGGCTCTCCTCCTCCAATTTCTGCAAGCCCAGAGAGTTGCGCCCCCCCAAGCCGTTGAACGTGCTGGCACACAATTATGAGCCCCGATTGCTCGGGGCTCATAATCTTGCTTTATACTTCATGGATTGCTATGTGGTGCCGGAACTGGCTTCATATCACAAGCCGAGCATCTATTAATGTTCCCTTTTATTGCTAAATGGCCTACTAAAGTGTTTATTACAATGTCTTTCCAACTGTTGGCAAGCCACTAGCAATGTCTTCGCCAAGAGGCGCCATGAGTTTTTCAATTGTCCCGACAGTTGTACTCCAGGCTGGTCGATTTTGTGTACGGGAAGCGGTCACAGTCCCAAGAGCCTTGCCAGTCGTGGGGTCAACTATCTTAGCAGCTGCAGTTCCAATCCCATAGGCAAGCATGCGAATTCCACCGTTAAGTGCGGTTATAGAGGGGTATACCTCCAATGCACCGGGTTGTGGTTGATCTGAAAAAACAACTTTTTCAAAGTAGCCAAGCTTCATAGCATATTTTTCAAACTCATCATTAAATGACTTCAATAATGACGTCTTTATGTTAGCAAGCTCTACCTTGTCGTCGTTTTCCACATTTACATAAATTGTTTGCTCAAAAGAGAGAGGACGAACAACAAGAGTAGTATACGGTGCTAAAGCTGTATCTTTTTTGGCCGGAACAGATGAACAGCCTGCCAGAATTGCCACAGCAACAACCATTAGGAACAATTTATTCAACATATAAATCCTCCAATCTGAAAATATTTGCATTATTATTAAGTTAAATTTATCAAGTTAACTAGTTATACTCGTTGGCATGCTTTTATTATTGTTTATACAAATATGCATAACCTGAAAAAGCAATTGAATTATTTCTTAAAATAAGGACATTGCCATATACTGAAGTTGTATTTGATGTAATTGAGTTTGTTCCTATCACTAATCCATTGTCTCCATCAGCAAATCCGATGATCATGCTGTTATCTGGCAAAACTCCGATATAACCTGTTGAACTGATACTAGAAATATTTGCAACTCCATTACTTAATACAGAACATTGTATCGTCCCAGAGTGATAGTTTATGTAATTACTCACTCCTATTGAAGGTCCAATCGTTACTGTAACGCTAGGGCTTACGGTAGAATCTGTTTTCCAAACTTGTTGATTTGTGCTTACGGGAGTCGCTGTTACCGTAACAGATGCTGTGGCATATTTCGAATTATCGACTTGGCTCGTGGCTTTAATATGATAAGTGCCTGCCGCGGAAGGTGCCGTATACACACCGGAGGAATTAACACTTCCACCGTTTGTCTCCAGAACACTCCAAGTTACGTTCTGATTACTGGTTCCTGTTACTGATGCATAAAAATTAATAGTATCATTTACTGGTACAGATGATGAACTTTGGGTTAAGGAGACGGAAATTGGAATCTGAATTGGCGGCAATGGAATATTGTCAATACTGATCTGACCATTGAGAACATTATTGCTTAAAGATGAGTATATTATGGCATTAGTGTCTGCATTCTTGATTACAACATTTCCACCGGCAATATCAATAATGATCATGTCGAAAAGCAGGTCTAACCCCTGATGATTTGCAGTATAAGCATCAGTTAAGAAATTTATGTTACTAACCCCATATTGTTGAAGAAGGTCGTTAAGCAGTGCTTTGATTTGAGAAACTGAGACGGATATCTGCTGTTGAATAGCAAGCATTTTTGCGGCATCCGGCGATGTATAGAATGAGGCTAGGTTGTCGTTGCCGTATGCATGTATCAACGTTAAATTTGTAAATGGGTTAATATTTGCGGTTCCTTTGTCTGTTGCAAAAGAATAGAGAGTATAATTCTGACCGCCTGCGGTTCCGACTGCCTTAAGGATGAATGGTGCTTTTAAGCCAGAGACATTGAAAGAAAAAGAGCCGTTAGCAGAAATGGGGGTTGTTAATTCTTGAGCTGGGTTTGAGGAGTCTTTAAGATATACCGTTCCGACAAGAGGCGAGCCAGTTGCAGCAACACCACTGACTGTCGCAGTTGGCGTGCCTCCCTCCCCACCGCCACCACAACCGGCCATGGCAAACATAACCATAAGACATGACAACAGAGTCAAATAACGCAAACAATTTCTCATACATCCTCCTGATCCATAAAATTCTCACACCTCATGACGTGAGTAAGTAAGTAGCGGAGCAAGTTCATGACGTTACCTAGCTCAACAACCGCATGAAATCACAACCTTTATTTGCACAAAATTAAAAAGCAAATAAAGCTATATTGCATGTTATTTTAAACTGTTTATTAATGCTAAGCGATGATATTGCATTGAAGATTTCCCGTCAGGCCACGGCGGTGTGGGACTGGAAAGCCTACAATCTATTAAAAGCCTTTCTCCTATGAACAAGATTTTGAGATATTGCGAGACAACATAACAAATAACTTAATAATAAAAACTCATGTATAATGCAACACAAAAGTGTATACAACTTTATACAAAATAGCAGTCACCATAACAGTTGACAAAGTTGCCACAACAGGATGAGTCATTAAAACAATAACTACGCCAAGCCCCCCACCCATATCAGCGTAACTTATTGACATTGCGCGGTTTATTCTACTCTAACTTCATTTTGTGTCTTTATTGTAATTAATATTACAGCGGTCATACTTGCATACGAGCTCAAGGCGCCTTCTGTAGCCGAATATGAAGCAATCCATTGCAATCTCGATCTGCGGGCAGAAACAAAAAAGGGCACTGCCTTGTGCGCAGTGCCCATAAATATTCGCAAATTCGCGGTGTTGTAATTAGTACGAATTCCCCAGCTGATCCTGATAGCTGAGCAAGTTCTTCACCTGCAGGTTAGTGCCAACTGCAACTCCTGACTTGACGCGGATCGAGACCCGGGCGCCTTTTTTCTCCCCGGCCCCGAGTTCCTCGAATTTCCAGATATAGTCCCCGCCTCTGCCGCGGCTGACCGCCGGGTCCGAGGCGACCAGTTCCAGAGCATCGGGGAGCAGGCTGCGCATCTCGACCACCTTGGCGATGCTGGAGCCACGGTTGGTGCAGGTCAGGTCAAAGGTGGCCACTTCTCCGGGCCGCAAGCGGCCACCGCGGCCGGTCATGGCAAGCTCCACCAGGGGTCTGGAATAGGCCAGCTTGATACTGACCGCGGCGCTCTTCTTCCGGTCTCCTTCAGGCTCAAAGGTTATAGAGAGCGGGACGCTGGCTCCATCGCTTTCATTGGCCGGGGTCTTGAGTTCCAGAATGACATAGGCCTCTTCACGCGGCGACAGGGGACCGATATGGTTGATGACCGGGTCGTTGGGCTGCCTGATCCCGTCACGGTTGAGATCCTGGTAAAGGGTGTAGGTTACGTTGGCCGGGATGTTCGGCCGGATCGGGAAATCCTCCCGCTGGTTGCCGGTGTTGGTGACGATCAGCGGAATGGTCACAGTCTGGCCGGGGATGACGAGCAGCCGGTCGGAGGTGCTGCGGGCGGCGACGCCGCTTATCCCCTGTACCAGGGAAACTGCCGACACAAAGGAATCCGAGGTCTCCAGATCATTGTTGATAAGGTCGCCGCGCAGGAACAGCTCTTGGCGAGCTATGGCCTCGTCCTTGAGCTGGAAGGTCACGCTCAACTCCCGGGTTTCGCCGGATTCAAGCTTGAGTCCGTCCAGAAGGAGCGCGGCCTTCATCTCCTGCTTGAACCCTGACTTGATCGGATCGACCGGCTCGTAGAGCGGCGGGTAATTCATCCGGAGCAGAACGCCGCTGGCTGGCGCAGAACCTATGTTCAACAGGGTGACCCGGTAGGTAACCTTTTCGCCGGGAGCGATTTCTTTCCGGTCCGTGTTGATCACCGCCCTGAGCAGCGGCGCCGAGGCGATGAGCGTAACCTGCCTGGACTGCGAGACGTCGCGGGCATACTTGGAGGCCAGCTTGACCGGGAAGCTGATCTTCTGGCCGTCAATTACCCCTTTCGGGATGCTGATCCCCATAACCCCTTTGAAGTGTTGTCCGGGGGCAAGCTGCGGGGTGAGGTTTACCGGCACCTCTGTATTCTCACTGGAGAAGAACTGGACCCCATATTCGGCCGGGAACCCGGACTCGAGATAAAAACTGTCTTCACCGTTGCCGCGATTGATCACCTCGAACGGCATCGTAATCCTTCGGCCAACCGGGAAAACCTGGCCGGCGGTATCGACATTGAACTCCACATCCACGAACTGGCCTACTTCGAGGGTCAACACCTGGGTGGTGACCGGGGGCTGGGTAGGGGGCAATGATTTGGCCAGGCTGCCGCCGGCCGGATAATCGACACCCATCGCCTTGAGCTTGGCCGATGCCGCCTCTGCCCCGCTGCTGCCGGGTGAAGAGTCGATAATCTTCCGGTATCCGGCAATGGCCTGCTCCCGCGCCGTCTCAACCGGTTTGGCAGATTTACTCCGTTTTCCGGCAGCACGGGAAGCGGATTTTTTACCGGCAGCGATCCGTTTCTGCTCGCTAGCAGCCTTGGCCACGGCAACACGCTTCTGGGCTTCGGCCTCTTTTTCCCGTGCCAGCCGCTCCTCTTCAGCCTTCTTTGCCGCAAGCCGCTCTTTTTCGGCCGTCTCTGCCGCAATCCTGGCGGCAGCAGCCTTTTCCGCAGCAAGCCGCTTCTGTTCGACCTCGGCCTTATCCTGGGCAACCCTCTCCGCTGCCCCCTTTTCGTTTGCCAGCCGTTCTGTTTCGGCCTTTTCTTTCGCGGATCTTTCCGCAGCTATCCGCTCACGCTCGGCCTTTTCTCCGACCACCCTTTCGGCCTCGGCCTTCTCTGCCGCGATTCGAAGCCGTTCCTGTTCCGCCTTTTCCTTGGCAAGACGTTTGGTCTCCGCCCGCTCCAGCGCAACCCTTTCCTGCTCGGCGCGGTCGAGGTCAGCCTTTGCCGCTGCCAGCCGCTCGTTTTCCAGTTTTTCAGCAGCAGCCTTCTCTGCCGCGGCCTTCGCCAGCGCCTGCTGCCGCTCTGCGGCTACAGCAGCCTCGCGGGCTGATCTTTCGGTCTCGGCCTTTTCCCGGGCAAGCCGCTCGGTTGCCGCTTTTTCGGCGGCAAGTTTTTCCGCCGCAACCTTCTCCAGTTCAGCTGTTTCCCGCGCTGTCCGCTCTGCAGCAGCGCGCTCCGACGCCAGACGGCTTTCCTCTGCGGCCGCCTTATCTGCTGCGGTTTTCCTGTCGGCAACCCTTTCAGCCTCCGCCTTGCGGCCTTCAGCATCAGCCTTGTCATTCTTGGCGTATGCCGTAGCCAGGGCCACCAGCTCATCCTCCACGGTCCCCTTCAGCGGATTGTCCGGGTACTCGCGGAAGAATTGCGCCATGTACCGGGCCGCGGAATCCTTGTCCCCGGCCTTGTAGCTGGCGCGCGCCAGCCAGAAGATCGCCATGTCGCGCAACTGGGTATCAGGGTAGTTCTTCAGAACCTGCGCCATCTTTTCGGCAGCGACCGCGTAATCCTTTTTCTGGTAGGCATTGAATCCGGTTATGAACAGCTGGGTATCCTGGGAATCCAAGGCGTTGGAAGGGGCAGGGATCAAGAGAAGACATAAAAGGAGCCCGACAAGGCACCTGCTGACAATTGGTCGAATGGATACTGGCACTGGCGCGCTCTCTCTTAAGCTACTTTTGTGAAATGCTGCCGAAAAATAGCACCAACCGCAAGCGTTGTCAACGACGAATGGGGCTTGCGCAAGCCGCTAACGGGCTGTTGCCTTGCGCGCATTCGATTGCATCGCCCCGCACAAGGCAGTATAATCGCCCCATGATTTCCAGCGACTCAATTTCCCGGCTGCCCCCTTCGCCGGGGGTGTACCAGATGAAAGGGGCTAACGGCGACATCCTGTACGTGGGGAAGGCCAGAAATCTCCGGCAAAGGGTCAGGTCGTACTTCGGCAGCTCAAGAGACTCCCGCTACCAGGTCCGTTTTCTGGTGGAGCAGGTCTTCGATATCGACTGTATCGTCACGGACACTGAAAAAGAGGCCCTGATCCTCGAAAATACCCTGATCAAGCAGCACCGGCCCAAATACAACATCAACCTCCGCGACGACAAGACCTACTTCTCGCTCCGCCTGGATATGAACGAGAAATTCCCCCGGCTTATGGTGGTCCGCAAGGTTGCAAAAGACGGGGCAGCCTATTTCGGGCCTTATGCCTCCGCAACCGCAGCACGTACCGTAATGAAGCAGCTGCAGCGGATTTTCCCTCTCCGCCGTTACCCCTTGGCAACCTGCAGCCGCCGTAAACGGCCCTGCCTTTTTTACCAGATCGGGCAGTGCTCCGGTCCGTGTCACGGCCTGATCAGCGAAGATGACTACCGATCGCTCGCTGAAGGGGTAGCGTTGTTCCTTTCCGGCAAGGATCGCGACCTGGTCAGGGGTTATCATCAAAAGATGGCCGATGCTGCTGCCCGTGAGCGATACGAAGAGGCGGCGCGGTACCGGGACATCCTTAAAGCTATCGATACTACCCTGGAACGACAGAAGATGGTGACTAACGGTGAAGATATCGATGTCGTCGGGCTCTATCGCGACGAGAACCGCCTGACCCTTGTTCTGCTTTTCATCCGCGGCGGCACGCTTACCGGCAGCCGCAATTTCTCGTTTTCCTGGGAGTTGGACGACGCGGAGGCGCTTGCATCATTTCTGGATGAATACTATGGGCAGGACCCACTGATCCCCGGCACTCTCCTGCTGCCGCTCCCCCTGCCCGAGCATGCCGGTCTGGCCGAATTCCTGGCCGAAAAACGGGGTAAGCGCGTCGACATTACGGTCCCGCGCCGCGGGATAAAGGCCGAACTTGTGGAACTGGCGGCCAAAAATGCCGAAAACGCCGCAACAGAGCAAAGGAATAAACACGAAGGGTCCCAGGCGATCCTTCTGGAACTAAAGGAACGGCTCCATCTGGCAAAGCTCCCCAAACGAATCGAGTGTTATGACATCTCGACCTTTCAGGGGCAGCAGAGTGTCGGCAGCAGGGTGACCTTTGTCGATGGCGAGCCGTTCAAGGAGGGATACCGCCGCTACCGGATCAGAAAAGACGGCCGTACCGATGACTTCGGCATGATGACCGAAGTGCTGACCCGCCGCTCTCGGAAGGGTGATGCAGACCCGCTCCCCGATCTCCTGATTGTGGACGGCGGGCTGGGACAGTTGGGCGTCCTGACCCGTGTCCTGTCAGATCTGGGGCTGGTCGGGGTCGAAACCGCGGCCCTGGCCAAAAGCCGGGTTTACTCCTCGGTCGCCGATGTCGAGGTCGAGCGGACTGCCGAGCGGGTGTTCCGTCCCGGCAGAAAGAACCCGATTGTGCTCAGGCAAAATTCACAGGCACTGCTTCTTCTGGCAAGGATCCGCGACGAGGCGCATCGCTTCGCCGTGACCTATCACAAACTGGTCCGGGGAAAGGCCGCTCTGCACTCGACTCTGGAAGATATTCCCGGAGTGAGTACCGGGTTAAGCAAGCGGCTTCTAAAGCAATTCGGCAGCTTGGCAGAGATCAGCAATGCATCGGTTGCCGAAATTGCCGCGACTCCGGGAATATCGATCAAACTTGCCGGAGAAATATCTGCGCACCTCGCGAATAATCGCGACTGAAACGGCCCGGTTAGGTATAATCCGTTTCTCTGCTATACTTCCTGAAGACATCCACATTACAGGAGACTTGACATGCCAATTTCAAAATCCCGCGTCCTTTCCTGGATTATTGGACTGATCCTGCTTTTGATCGCCTCTTTTTCGGCATACACCTGGTTTTCACTCAACTGGAGCTATTCAAAGGGAGAGCGCACTGGTTACGTACAGAAATTTTCCCACAAGGGGTGGCTGTGCAAGACCTGGGAGGGCGAACTGACCATGCTCCCTGTTCAGGGGATGGTGCCTGAAAAATTCGCCTTTTCTGTCAGAAGCGATGCCCTTGCCGGCGAGATCACCCGGAATATGTCCAAGAGGCTGGCTCTTACCTATGAGCAGCACAAGGGAGTCCCAACGCGCTGTTTCGGCGAGTCCGAGTACTACGTGACCGCCATGAAGGTTATGGAGTAACGTGTCCATGAAAGGAGTCAATTCACCGCGCTACCGGTTGGCGGGAACGCTCGCCATGATTAATGCCCTGCTCACCATACCCTGGTTCATCATGACGTTTCTTCTCACCGAAAAGGGAGGGGTATGGCCCAAAGTAGCCGAGATCCTCATGCAGACAAGCAGTACATTCATTTTTGTCTTCATTTCACTGGCTCTCAAGAAACTACTGAACAACGTCCACGATTTTCATGCAACTGATCGATACATCATGTGGCTGATCAAGGCAAATATAGTCCTGACAGCCATAAGCGTGGTCGGGGTGGTATTACCCTCGTTTGCCTCATCCGTTGGTGTACTCACCCTTATCTTCGTAATTCCCATGGGGATACTGCAACTTATTTTCGGCCTGAAACTCTTGCAGCTTCCGGGCGATCTCGGCGGACTGCACCGTCCATACTGTTACCTCAACATCATCACCGGATTTTCCCTGGCAGCCATTATTCTCCTGCCGCTCGGAATCTTTTCCGGGGCAGTAGCAGACATAATGCTGGGCACAATTTTCTTTCAAATGGCCAGCCATGGTACACTTATAGACACAGAGGCATAATTGCAGTCATGCTAAACGTAATGAGGAGCCATCATGGTGACAAGGGAACAGATCGATAGTTTTTTCGCCTCTCCCGCATTCGGCGTGGTAGGGGCATCAACAGACAGAAACAAATACGGCAACAAGGTGCTCAGGTGTTACCTGCAGAACGGGAAAAGGGCCATTCCGGTTCATCCGAGCGAAACCATTGTTGAAGGGGTTGCGACAGTACCTAATGTTTCCGCCCTTCCCGATGAAGTAAAGAGCATCTCCGTGATCACACCTCCCAGGATAACCGAGCAGATAGTGATCGAGGCGATCAGCAAGGGGATCACATCCATCTGGATGCAACCCGGGGCAGAGAGCGCTGCCGCAATTAACAGCTGCCAGGCAGCGGGGATAAACGTCATTGCCGACGGCAGCTGCCTGCTGGTGGTCCTGGGGTATCGGGACCATTGACAACCCGCAAAATGAAAACGGCCCGGAAGATACCCGGGCCGTTTTCACATCTATGTTATCTGTATTCTACTTGCCTTGCTTAAGATCGATCAATATCAGTTTGGCAACCGCCTTGAGTGTTTCGAAAACCCCTTCTCCCGTAGTCGCACAGGCCTCAAACTCCGGAACCTTCGTCGGGTTCAGCTCTTTCTGCAGCTCTTCCAGAGGCACGGCATTGGGGAGGTCACGCTTATTGTACTGAACTACGAACGGAAGCTTGTCCAGATCATACCCCTGCTCCTGCAGGTTGAACCTGAGGTTTTCCAGCGACTCCAGATTGGCATCCATCCGCTCTTCCTGTGAGTCGGCAACAAACACTACGCCATCAACACCTTTGAGAATAAGCTTCCGGGAGGCGTCGTAAAAAACCTGCCCAGGGACAGTGTAAAGATGAAAGCGCGTCTTGAACCCGCGGATCTCCCCCAGAGCCAGCGGAAGAAAATCGAAAAAAAGTGTCCGCTCTGTTTCCGTTGCCAGTGATATCATCTTGCCTTTGGCGTCAGGGGCAGTCTTTTGATAAACATATTGAAGATTTGTAGTCTTTCCGCAAAGACCAGGCCCGTAATATACAATTTTACAGTTGATCTCGCGGGAAGCATAGTTGATGAAAGACATCTGGACTTACCCCGCTACGTTATCTAAACAGGTTGTCAATATCATCGTCAGTGATTTCGGCGAAGGGGAAATCGGTATCGCCACTCTTTTCCTTCTCTTCGGATTTCTGCATAAGACGATTGAAGATCGTGGTCAGTTCATCGGAGGCCTTTTTCACTCTCAGCCTGACCAGACCAAGAGACGAGCGGCTGTCAAACAGGACCACGAGGATTACCCGGCCACCCACGATGGAAATGTGAAGGTTATCTTTCTCACCTTCGTGAAAGAGTATGGAAAACTCCTTCTCGCCGATAAGTTTGGCAAGGCCGCCGGTTGCGGCAATATTGCCGGCCGTAAGCGATGCCAGAGAGGTGGTATCAAACTTGTCGACCTCGCCGACACCTGCAATCAACTGGCCGTTCTTGTCGACCAGAAAGATCACCTTGGCATTGGCTTCCCTCAGAAGCTTTTCAATCGCTCCCTGAATCTGCTTGAATTCCTCGTCGTACATGACCAACTGAGGATTCGCCATCGACAACTCCTTGAAGGAAGGGGGATTGGGGGTAACCGCTACTCTATAACAGAATTATAAACGGCATTCAATATTTTTCAAGGTTTGCAGCAAATGAAAAAGCCCCGACGGCGTTCCGGCCGTCGGGGCTTATCAGTTATACTCCGGACATTACTTGTCGCCGGATTCGTCGAAATTAAGCGCAGCCAGTTTCTGATAGTACCCGAAATGGGCTTTGGCCCATTCACCGGCCTTCTTCATAAGTTCGTCAGCTTGCTTGGGGTTGGCCTTTTTCAGCATCCGATACCGGTTTTCATTGTTGGTATACTCGCTGAATTCGATGGTTGCAGCCTTGCTATCGAGCTGCAGCGGGTTCTTCTTCTCGGCAGCCAGTGCCGGGTTGTAGCGGTAAAGCGGCCAGTAGCCGGACTGTACGGCCTTTTTCTGGGCATCCACCCCAGCGGTCATGTTGATGCCATGGGCAATGCAGTGAGCGTAGGCAATGATAATCGAAGGCCCATTATATGCCTCTGCTTCCAGCATGGCCTTGATGCACTGAGCCGGGTTGGCCAGGGAAACCTGCGCCACGTAGACCGAGCCGTAGGACATGGCAATCATGCCCAGGTCCTTCTTGCTCACCGGCTTGCCACCGGCGGCAAAGAGTCCGACAGCTCCCATTGGCGTTGATTTGGAGGCCTGGCCGCCGGTATTGGAATAGACCTCAGTGTCCAGCACGAACAGGTTGATGTTTTTGCCTGAGGCAATGACATGGTCCAGACCTCCGAAACCGATGTCATATGCCCAGCCGTCACCACCGATACACCAAACCGACTTTTTGACCAGATAGTCGATGATCGGCAGGAGTTGCTGAGCTGCCTTTTCCTTGCACCCTTTCATAGCTGCTTTCAGTTCGTCAACCCTCTTACGCTGGGCTTCTACGCCACCCTGACTGGACTGGTCGGCAGCGAGAATATCCTTCATCAGCTTGACATTGGGCTTGCAGGATTTGCAGTCGCAGCTGATCAGCTCATTCAGGTAGTCCTGCGCAGACTTGGTGAACTGATCCACGGTCAGACGCATGCCGTAACCGAACTCTGCGTTGTCTTCGAACAGTGAGTTGGACCAGGCCGGGCCACGGCCGTCGGCACGTTGTGCATACGGGGTTGTGGGCAGGTTGCCGCCGTAAATGGAGGAACAACCGGTGGCATTGGCAACCAGCATCCGGTCGCCGAAGAGCTGGGTCAACAGCTTCAGGTAAGGGGTCTCGCCGCAGCCGGCACAAGCCCCGGAGTACTCGAATAGAGGCCGAATCAACTGGTTGCTGCGCAAGGTGTCCAGCTTGACCTGGGTCGCATCCACATCGGGCAGACTGAGGAAGAAATCGAAGTTCTCAACTTCCTGGGCACGCAACGGCGGCTGGAAATGCATGTCGAGCGCCTTGTGGTTCTGGTTCTGCTTATCCTTTGCCGGGCAGTTATAGGCGCAGGCGCCACAACCGGTGCAGTCTTCCGGGGCCACCTGGACGGTCAGCTTCTTGCCTGCCATCTCGGGAATCTTGCAATCCACCGATTTGAAGGTCTTGGGAGCGCCTTTGAGGAGCTTTGCGTCAAACGCCTTAAGGCGCACCGAGGCATGGGGGCACACAAAGGAGCAGATGCCGCACTGGATGCAGATTTTTTCGTCCCATACCGGGATCTCGGTGGCGATGTTGCGTTTTTCGTACTGGGAGGTCGCAGTCGGGAACGTTCCGTCGGCCGGCATCTTGGAAACCGGCAGATTATCCCCGAGTCCTGCAACCATGACGCCGGTGACATCCTTGACGAATTTCGGGGCCTTGCTGGAAACGGCAGCAGCCATCTTCAGCTTGCTGGTGGCCTTGGAGGGGACCTTGACTTCGTAGAAGTTGTTCAGACCCGCGTCTACAGCCTTGTAGTTCATCTCCAGAACCTTCTCGCCGGCCTTGCCGTAAGACTTCTTGATTGCATCTTTGATAGAAGCCACTGCATCCTTGAGCGGGATAATATTGGAGATCTTGAAGAAAGCGGTCTGCATGATCACGTTGATGCGGGGTCCGAGGCCGATTTCATTGCCCAGCTTGACGCCGTCGATCACATAGAATTTCATCTTCTTGGCGATTATCTGCTGCTGCACTTCCTTGGGCATGGTGTCCCAGACTTCTGCGGCGCTGAAGGGGGCGTTAAGGAGGAAGGTGGCGCCGGTCTTGGCCTTGGCCAGCATGTCGTATTTCTCCAGGAAGGAGAAGTTGTGGCACGCCACGAAGTCGGCCTCCTGCACCAGGTACGGTGCGCGGATGTACTTCTTGCCGAAGCGAAGATGCGAGGTTGTCATCGACCCGGCTTTCTTGGAATCGTACACAAAGTAGGCCTGAGCGTTATTGCTGGTCTCCTCGCCGATGATCTTGATCGAGTTCTTGTTGGCGCCTACGGTGCCGTCGGAACCGAGGCCGAAGAACATCGCCTCGTATACCCCTTCCATGGGGTTCTTGTAGGCGTAGTCAACTTTAAGGCTGCAGTTGGTAACATCTTCCTCGATGCCAACCACGAAATTGCTCTTCGGCTTGGCAGCCTTGAGGTTATCAAGGACCGCCTTGGCCATGGCCGGGTTGAACTCCTTGGAGCCAAGTCCGTAGCGGCCGCCCACGATAACCGGATAGCCGTCACATTTGAACTTGCCGCTGGCCATGGCTTCGCCGATGGCGGTGCGGACATCTAGGTAGATTGGTTCGCCAAGTGAGCCAGGCTCTTTGGTACGGTCCAGCACAGCGATCTTCTTGACGGTCTTGGGCAGCGCCTTGATAAAGGCATCCAGCGGGAACGGCCGATAGAGGCGAATCTTGACTACGCCGACCTTTTCACCCTTCTTAACCAGATTTTCGACGGTATCCTGAACAACATCGGCTCCGGAACCCATCACGACGACAATGCGCTCTGCATCCTTTGCACCGACATAGTCTACCAGCTTGTACTTGCGTCCGGTAAGCTTGGCGAACTTGTCCATCTCTTCCTGCACAATCTTCTCGCAGGCAGGATAGTATGCGTTTACTGTTTCGCGCCCCTGGAAATAGACATCGGGGTTCTGTGCGGTACCACGCATTACAGGCTTGTCCGGTGAAAGGCCTCGCGCTTTGTGCTCGGCAATAAGCTTGTCGTCCAGCATGGCACGCATCTCGTCAAATGAGAGCTCGGTTACCTTCTGGATTTCATGGGAGGTACGGAAGCCGTCAAAGTAGTGCAGAAACGGCACCCTGCTCCGCAGCGTCGAGGACTGAGCAAGAAGAGCGAAGTCCATTACTTCCTGGACATTGTTGGAACAAAGGAAGGCCCAGCCAGTGCAACGGCAGGTCATGACATCCGAGTGATCACCGAAAATCGAGAGCGCCTGGGCAGCAATGGCCCTTGCCGAGACGTGGAAGACAGTGGAAGTCAGTTCGCCGGCGATCTTGAACATGTTCGGGATCATCAACAACAAACCCTGGCTTGCCGTAAAGGTGGTGGTCAATGCGCCGGCCTGAAGGGCACCATGTACGGCACCGGCTGCGCCCCCCTCCGACTGCATCTCGACCACTGAAGGAACATTGCCCCAAATGTTCTGCTCTCCCACGGCACTCTTGGCGTCAGAGATCTCACCCATAACCGATGACGGGGTGATCGGATAGATGGCAATGACCTCGTTGGTGGCGTGGGCCACGTGGGCGGCGGCAGTGTTGCCGTCGATGGTTACCATTTTGCGACTCATGAACTTTCCTCCTGTCTTGCTGATTGGTAAAGCGGAAGGCAGCTGCCATTCACACCCTAAAACTCGGAACGTCCCTCTACCGCCCTCTGGACAGTAGCAGCATCTACATACTCGATATCACTCCCGAGCGGGATGCCGTGAGCGAGACGGGTCACCTTTAAACCGAGATCCTTCAGGATCTTGGCCAGATATAACGCCGTTGCCTCGCCTTCGACTGAAAAATTCGTCGCAAGTATCACTTCTCTGGTCTGAGAGTGACGTAACCGTTCCAGCAGCTCGGCAATTCGCAGCTGTGACGGTGTGATTCCGGAAAGGGGAGACAACGCTCCCTGCAACACGTGATACTTCCCGCGAAATGCGTGGCTACGTTCAATTGCCAGCATATCCTGGGACTCTTCTACCACGCATATGACGGAATCGTCACGGCCTCCGGAGCAGATGACACAGGGGTCATCCTCGGTAATGCCGAAACAGACCGAGCACAAATGCACGTTCTTAGCGACAGATATAAGACTATTTGCCAGAGCCTCTATATTCCCCGGAGACTTAAGCAAATGAAAAGCAAGCCGGAGGGCGGTCTTTTCGCCGACCCCCGGCAGTTTTTTTAGTTCCAGTAAAAGTCTTCCAAATGACGCTGAAAACTGTAGCATATTTTGACCAAAGGTAAAACATTTTTCTATAGTAAGTTTCAGTAAAAAAGTTTATCCACAATAAAAGCACTTAAACAGCTACTATCATTATCAGTTTCGCGTAAAATGCCCTTAGAATTCCCCTGGGGAAAAGTTACCTTCAACTACCGGGGGGAGTCAGGGCGAAAAAGACCGCCCGATTTTGCCGGCATCGGACTCGTTACCCAGTTTTTACTAAGACTAAAATAGGCCCGGTATATTGATGCCGCCTGTCACCTTGCTCATCTGCTCCGACATCTCCAGCTGCACCTTCGCCATTGCCTCGTTTACAGCAGCCTTGACAAGGTCCTGCAGCATTTCGACATCTTCCGGATCAACGGCCTCTTTTTTAATTGAAAGAGATACTATCTGGTGCTTGCCGGTCACAACAACCGTAACAGCCCCCCCACCTGCAGCTGCCTCGACAGTCTTAGAGGCTGCATCTTCCTGCAGCTTTGCCATGCGCTGCTGCATCATCTGAGCTTGCTTCATTATGTGGGCCAAACCTTTTGACATTACCTTGTCCTCCTGTTTTTTGTTTGATAATTGATTATCGGGTAATTATTGGATGGGCTCGATCTTGTTGATCGAGCCGCCAAACAGTTCTACCGCGGCCTGAACCAACGGATTGGATCTGGCAGTCTCTTCAAGCATCTTGGTGCGCTCAGCCTGATCAATGCGTTTTTTTTTCCGCGATGCTCATTGGGGCGTCACCGGCACTGCCGCTCACAGTCTTAAGCCGAACCGATACCGACTCACCGAAATAGACCTTTGCCAATCCGTTCAGATCAGAAAGCATTGCCGGTGAGTTGAGTGCGCTGAAGTGAAAGGAATTGGGTGGGAACCCAACTTCAAGGGCACCATCCGAGGCCGTCAACGGGCGCGCGTCCTCCAACAGGGAACCGATCATCGGCTTTTCCCGGCAAACCCACGCCACAAATCCCGGCCAATCAGATGCCCACGAAGATGAACCTTTCGCCCCCACGGAAGGAGCTGGGCGGGAAACCGCCTGATTGGCATCGGTCTTGGGAAGAGACGCGGCGGTCTCGCTTGCGGGGGGGCGGGGAGGTTGTTGGCGGGGCGACGATCCGCGCGTCCACGAAGGAGCAGGGGATGAGACCATTCCTGATCCCGAAATAGCACTCCGCAAGCCATCAAGGCGGGAAAGCAGCTCCTGAGCGGGAAGCACGGGAACGAGCATGGCCATCTTCAGTAATGCCATCTCAAGCACCAGTCTCGGAAACCCGGTATGGGCCATATCGCTCTCGGCTTTGATCAAAATGGCCACATGACGATACAGATCGACAAGATCTACTGTCTGAGCCTGGGTATGAATCTCCTTCAATTCAGCCTCGGAAAGATCGGCATACTCGGCAATATCGCCAACTGCCTTGCAGAGGGTGATCAGACGAAAATGCTCAACCAGTTCCTGGCAGAATTGTCTTATGTTGTAACCATTGGCATCGACCTGCTTTACAATTTCGAGCAGTGATCGAGAATCCCTGTTGAATACCGATTGCGAAGCCAGCACCAACAATCTCCGGTCTACGACACCCAGCAGGGCTACGACATCCTCATCGGAAACCGTGGTGCCGCAAAATGCCAGCACCTGGTCAAGCGTTGACAAAGAGTCCCGCATGCTGCCGTCACCCTTGCGGCCAACCATTGCGAGTGCGGCCTCCGATATCTCCACCCCTTCTTGATCGACGATGTAACGAAGGCGGGCCACCACGACCGGCAAGGCAATCCGCCTGAAGTCGAATCTCTGGCAGCGGGAAAGGATTGTTATCGGGACCTTGTGGGGTTCGGTAGTCGCAAAGATGAACTTTACATGCGGAGGGGGCTCTTCAAGAGTCTTAAGCAGCGCATTGAATGCACTGGTTGAAAGCATGTGGACTTCGTCAATAATGAATATCTTGGCACGAAGCCTGGATGGTAGGTATTTGACATTTTCCCGGAGTTCGCGAACATCGTCTACCCCGGTGTTTGAGGCGCCATCGATTTCAATGACGTCAACTGCGACCCCGGAAGTAATTTCGTCGCAAGCCGGACATGCGTTACACGGCTCAGCTGCCGGACCGTGTTCGCAGGTCAGGGCCTTGGCAAGGATCCTGGCCGCACTGGTCTTTCCAACCCCTCTGGCTCCGGTAAAAAGAAATGCATGAGCGACCCGGCCCGAATGTATCGCGTTCTGCAGGGTCTGGCTGACATGCTCTTGACCCACTAGGTCGCCGAACTTTTGCGGTCGCCATTTTCTGGCCAGTACAAGGTATGACACGATTCCTGCCTCGCTTTATTCCGACAGGCCGGGAAAATCCGCCCCCAGAAACAACTTTGCGGATACAGCTGATAGCTGGGCTGCCCCACGGCACACGGAGTGGGTTACTGCCGCTGCTTCCTTCCGGACCTGACGGGGTTCATAACCTTCCATTGCGTGGGACCCAGCTATCAGCTGTATCCGCAAGGGTCTTGCAGGGGGGGCCGACCCTTTCAGCCTGGGCGGCGCTGTGAGGGTGAAAATGGCGGAGAGAGTGGGATTTGAACCCACGGTACGGTATTAGCGTACACACGATTTCCAATCGTGCTCCTTCAGCCGCTCGGACATCTCTCCGTAACGCGGAACTATAGTATAGCTCCCTTTGTTTTGTAAAGAAATTTGTGATGATTCCCGGAAAACCATGGCTTCTTTTAAAGGGGCAAAGTATCAGGCATACCCTCGGAAGGCGCTCCGGTACTGATCCCGCAACCCGGATCCGAGGCGTCCAGGGTTCCTTGAGCAAACAGCCCGCGGCCCCGGCAACCACCACGGCAGTCATCGGCGGCAAAGCAATCCGCGCAAACAGCAGGACGGGAAAGAATGCCCGCCCGCAACTCCTTCTTGATGCGGGAAGCAACTATATCACGATAAGCGGTTACCTGAAGATTCCCCAATATCGCCGGCATTGCGGGACAGGGGTAGACATCGCCGTTGGGGGCTATTGCTAGCATGGTGTTGCCCGCCTGGCAAACGCCATCAGGGAAGGGCGTTCCGGGATGAACCACCCGCCAGAGAAAGGGGTCGTTAGCCGTCACGGTAAGTTTTCCCGCAAACCGGACCGCAGCAATCTTCCCGGCAAGCGCTTCCCGTTCGCCAACACTCAGGCAAAGCGGGTCATCACCGCTAACCAGCCTTTCCATGGGGAGCTGGAGTTCCGCGATACCATTATCGATACACCCGGCAATGATGTCAGGGATCATGAGAAAATTGGAACGCGATGTCCGGAACGAAACGCCGTTGATCCCGGCACTGCCAAAATCTGCCAATTCCTCCGGCGCCCGGATATCGGCATAAACCTTTTTCACGCCGCTATGCTTTAAAGGCAATGCTTCAGCAAGCGCAGCATGTGAGGCAGTGAGGAATAAAAAGAGCGGTGACCGGGACAGTCGTGCAACAACATCCAGAGTCTCGGCGCTGAGACCGGTCCCAAGATCGGTGATATGAAGGGTCAATGCCCGGCTGTCGGAAAGTTCGGAACAGATTCGCTCGTAATCCGGGAGTGGGCAGGGAAGAGGGGTGATATCCCAATAGAGCCTGATCGGAGAACGGAGTTCCACAAATCACTCTTCCCAGCAATGCGGATCAGGATTGTTGAAATCACCGGTTACGGCCAGAGCCCTGGCGCTGCAGCCACCGAGGCATTCATCATAGGAGCTGCACGATGCGCATTTGCCGGTCGGCTCCTTGTGCCGGAGCCGGTCCAGCACCTGGGATTCGCGCCAGATTACCGCCAAGTCGTCCCGAACGATATTCCCGATTACGATCGGGATAAAACCGCAAGGGGTGATGTCGCCGTTGCTCTTGATGTTTAGCGAGAGCTTGCCGCAGACGCTTCCCTTAACAATAGAACCTGCCCCGCCCTTGAGACCGAGCGAAGCAATGATCGGGTCGTCGAACGAGATGTCGATCCCGGCGCCGTTTTCTTTCGCAGCAAGGGCTTTTCGGTAAAAAACCCGCCACTCCTGGGGCGACAGGTCCAGCTCGTCGCGGTTGGCCATCCCCAGCCCGGAACATTTGAAGTTATGGAAGTTTATCTGCTGGGCGCCGTGAACTCGGGCAAAAGAGATCAGGTCGTCAACGTCCATATGATTGATCTTGCAGATGACCGTGGAGATGGAAGTCCTTATGCCGGCATCCGCAAGGTGACCGAGAGCGGCACAAGCCCGTTCATGGCTGCCCGGAACCCCACGAAAACTGTCGTGTCGCTCGGAGACATGACTGTCGATGCTGATGCCGATCTTGGCAAAGCCTGCCGTCTTTAAAGCAACCGCAGTTTCGCGGTCAATCAGATAACCGTTACTATTCATCGAGACCTGCAGCCCACTCTGCGCTGCACAGGCAGCGACCTCCTTCAGATCGGAACGGAGCAAAGGCTCGCCGCCGCCGAAATTGACCGCTAGAACCCCCATATCGGCGACCTTGGCCATGGCAGCACAAAGCGACTCGAGGTCCAGTTCATCATTGCCATCAACACGGCTGTAACAGTGCTTGCATTTGAAATTACAGCTGTTGTTGAGCGCCCAGTTGATGGTGAGTGGCGCCTTTATTATCCAGGCGGGAGCCCCACCTCCAACCTTCACTTCTTCACTCATAAGCGATGAAACCTTTCTCTGCCAATTCGGCCAGGAAGCCGGAAACGTCTTCCCGCAAAATAGCCTCTTCTACGTCGAATTCTGCCAGGAGCTCAGCCGTCAGTTCTGCAACACTTTTCTTGTCGCACCGCTTCCATATCTCGGTGCCGAGCAGGTTCAACACAACCATCTGGCCATTGGCAAATAGAAGAGATGTGCCGACCTCACTCACATCATCACCCTGCTCCAGGGCAGCCTGTGCCTCGTCACGGGCGTCATCCTCCTCGCGCCATAGGACATCTGGGTTGCGCATTATTCTGGCGGCCATCAATCAGTCACCCTGGGCAGTTATCGAGGCGATTACCAGGTTTTCCTGTGACGAGTTCCGGATGCCATGGTCTTCGAAAGCAGGGACAACAACTATCTGCCCGACCTCAATGGTCCGGGTCTCTTTTCCGGAAACAAGTTCGCCTTTCCCTTCGATGACCGTCCAGATATGGCTGCCATGATGGGTATGCGTTATGACCTCCTGGCCCGGCTTCATGCAAAGAAGGCTGATCCTGGAGTGATCATCCGACCAAATCGTCTCCTGATGACGCTTTTCATCGCTGAATTTCTTCAATTCCCGTGCATCCAATACCTGAGTTTTCATTCTCCATCCCCCTTATTATTTAATATAGTGCTGATATTATGCCTTGTGGACAATCTTTAAAAACCTGCCCAAAACCTCTGACGCGTTTGCAAACAACCGAGAACTCATCCCAACGGAGAGTTCCCCGTTGTTATCATTGACGCCTGAAAAGCTAACGCCGTATCGGGACGAAAGCCGGTTTACCCCGGTAAGGGATCCTGAAACCGGAGCCGCAGCGCCGGCAATCACCAGCATCCCTTTCCCATCGCCGTTAAACTGCGTGACCGTTTTGATCTCAGCGTCCGTCAGACTCGACTCGCCGCCAAACAGGAGCCACAACTGTCCATAATCGGCAAGAAAGGCAGCGGTTATTTTCGGTGATTCGGTCTTTCGGACAATCTTTACCTTGAAACCGGCTTGGGTAAGCTCGGCGATGGTATTTCTGCTCAGAATCTCATTCGTTCCGGAAGAGGCATCATAAATAAGAATGCCGGTATTAGCCTGGGCATTACCACTATCCTGCAGCCATCTGGCAACATTCGCTACGTATCTCCTGTTATCGTGCATATCTGCCGCGCCGGCCCAAAAACGTTCATATCCGGCATCAAATACAACTCCGCCCTGACCGTCAAGTTCGTTACGGAATGTGGCAATGAGTCCTTTTCCGCCCGGATCCATAACCATTCGCACATTGTTGTCCTGCTTTGTCACTACCGCAGATTTGCCGCCTGACAACCGACTGACGCCGCGCAACAGTTCATTGCCGGTATCTACGCCCGGCACGAAAACAAACGCCTGAAACGCGTAGGAAATGATTATTGTGCCGGCCAGGCAGACAAACAGGTACAGCACGAAGACCCGCTTCTTGAAAATCGTCCAGAACATGATCATCGTGGGGACGGCAGTTACCGGTCCACCGACCATGAAGGCCAGGGCCGCGCCACCATCTAGGGTACCGCTCAGCGAACCCTTGATATGGGAAAGAATACTCGATGCGCTGACCTGATGCAGAAACATCGGCACAGATCCCAGGGTCACCCAGAGGATATTCAGCGGGTCTCTCTGGCCGAAAAAGCGATAGATCCAGTCCCCGGGCATATATCTTTCAACCACGGCACCTATTGCCACTCCGACTATAATATACTTCCCCACCATCCAGAGCATTTCTGACGACTTTGCCAGGAAGATCAGGAACTTGTTATCAGTCCGGACCGCCACCCGGTTGCCGAAATTCCGGCGGCAGTTGCACTTGAACCGCTCATCGGGATAATCCTCGTCATGAAAATCACCCCTGGTTATCGCGCCGTCGATAAAAAGATTTTTGGTCTCAAACCCATGTCTGCTCAAATAATGGGTGATAAGTCCGGCAAAGATTCCCATGGAATATGCCGCAACAGTCCTGATCACGGTCCATTCGGGACCAAGGTCATTCAAGGTCAGAAGATAAGTGGAGGGGCTCAGCAACGGAGAAGTCACCATAAGTGCCATAACCGGAGCAAGAGGCAGCCCTGCAAAAATAAGACTGATGGCCGTAGTCAGTGTGCCGCACGCGCAAAGCGGAGTTATTATTCCGACGAACGATGCCAGGAATACACTGGCAACACCGTATTTCCTCAGGGTTGCCTGAAGTTTTACCGCTATCTTGTAGGTGCGAAGGTACCCTGCAAGCAGGATTCCCACGACAAAATACGGAAAGACTTCCCACAGCTCGGCAACTATCCCCTTTTTATTGAAGAGCAGATCCCATATTTCTCCCCCGACCAGGACCGGGAACGAGCTCTCTACCGGTGCGACTTTTGCCTGATGCCCTGTGGGGCCATAAGCCCAGACATGCCATATGATTAACGTAAGAGAGGCCGCTATCATGACCAGCAGCATCCTGTTGGCCGTTCTGGACTGACCGCCATGGACCTGGCAGGTTTCTTCCTGTTTCATAGCAAACAGCTTCAATGCCAAACCTTTCTGCGTGCAAACGCAAACAAGCCACCCAGAGATGTCACAATCATACCGGCAAAAACAAGAGGCATGCCGGGATCCTTTACTATCTGGATTCCTGCATATTGCCTTCCGGAAGGATCAAACGCAACCTGGGTATGGAAAAACGAAAGCCCGTTCCAGTGCATAGGGGCATTGACCTCACTTGACCCCTCAGCCAATGTCCGGCCATTGCTGGACAGGCTCAAATCCACCCACATCCGCTTAAGCACAGGCTCTTGATAGGCAACCAGTTTGAAACTGTACGGGAAATCGGGCGGCAGAGCCGCAACACCATCGGTATCAGCCGATCCAATTTTTTCGCCATTTCTGAATACTGTCAGGCTAAGCTTCTCTGACTTCGGCTCAAGACGGTCCGCCCGAACCCTGAACTGGCCTAACTGGAAAGATTCGCCGGTCTTCAGGATGAAGAGCTCCTTTTTTTCCGTGCCATGCATAATACCGACCTTGACCGGCACTGGGTAAAAATCGGTATTGATCCGCTTTATAATCATAGAGAACCCGAGCGGCACATCTTTTTCTATATCCCACCGGAAAAAGGTGTCAATCTTATCACCTTCATAAGCATTAACTGTGGCGACATACCCGAGCCAGCTCACCATTCCGCCGATCAAGGTAATAACGACGCCGGAATGAATAACAAGGACATGCCACTTGAGGCTTTTCCTTTTTTGGAGAGTACAGGCAAGAGTGGAAAAACCGAGCAGACCGACCAGCGTTCTAAAAACAGGGTGGTGATAAACGACCTCAAGCCCGGGCAGGGTTCCGAGAAGCGCCAGCACCGAAAGGACCCCGAACAGGGCAAGCGCAAACCGTGTGGATGTCAGGAGGCTCCAGAATCGTTCGAACATGAGAGGGCAGGCTATATCAGCCGTTTTGCCTTAAGAAAGTCCCGTGCCACCTTCTTTGGCTTTTCATCCGACTTTGCAGACTTGACCAGCTTGTTGTAAGCATCCTCGGTAAGTATCCCGGAAAGCTTGTTGAGAAGCTTCGGGAGTGCGGGGAGGGAACTCAGGGTGTCAGTCGACAGCACCGGAGCATAAGGGGGGCTTCCGCCTAACGAATCAAGCCAGACCATATTCAGCGTTTTCTGGTATTCACGCCGCAGGGTCTCCTGGGCAGTCCTGGAGTTGTTATCGCGCGGTTTGCCGATCATGTCAAAGGCCCGGTCGCGGTTTTCGATTAAAAGCCCGATTTCACCTTTTCTTGCGGCAGCGTAAACCGCTTTCGCATCCTTGAAAGAAACTATTTTAACAGATGTCCCGGTTCTCTCGGTAACGAGAACAGCCACCATTTCTGCGATGAGCTGTTCTGTTGGAGAGTTGGCAATGCCAATGTACAGAACCTTACCGACACAGGCTGTTGCTTGAGTGGAAAAAGAAAGCAACATGGCCAGGACAAGCATTAAAACTATTCTCTTCATACAAAACTTCTCTCTTTCTTGAGCCAGAAAGTTATCTGGCTATTCGTCATCCAGAGAAATGCCATCTGCATTTATTTTGACGGCTTCGACTGTTGAATCAGCCTCCATTTTAATGACTTGCAAATTTAAAGCAACATTTTTCTGGTCTGCGGAAATTGTCAGCCTCTCTAAATGCCCTTCTGATACGGGTGGAGGGAAAGCCGTCGCCGCCATCACCAGATATTTCCCCGGCGGCAGATGCAGGGAATACTCCCCGTTTTGCTCAGTCCATGCCGAGATCAGATCCGGAAGCCTTTCGCTCAGGGGTTCATTCCATACATATACGCTTGCCAACGCAAGCGGCTGCCCGTTTTGATCGGTAACTCTCCCCTCTAAACGAGACAGTGATTTTTGGCTCTTTTCCTTCGCTCTCGACAACTCCTGAATATCCGCCACCGTGAATGAAATATCTTGGGCCTTTTCCGAGAGGTCTATCTCCAAAGGCTCGCCCGAGTGTAGATCGCCTGCGAGCAGAGGGCCATATTTATCGCTGTGGCGTACACGCGCCACCCCCCAGTAAACTGCAGACGGCACCTTCATGACAAACCTGCCGTCCGGTCCCGTTTTGGCTGAGATGTAGTCCGCTGGGCGCTTCGTCTTGACCGAGTCGTACAGAAACAGCTCTGCCCCGGCAACCGGCTTTCCCGATTCATCAACAATAGTTCCCTGCAATTGGCCGGTTGCGCCCCAAGCGGCTCCTGACATACAAAACTGAATCGCGACAAACAGGAAAAAGAACTTACCCATCCAGTTACTCCTTTACAGCTGCAATCGGCTTCGTTGTCAGCGCCGGCTCATATTTGACAAATCCGATGCCGGCTTCCTGGCGGGCATCGAAAATGAATTTTCCGGGATCAGCCTCACCCCACCAGTTATTGGCTGCTTTGACATCCTCATCGTTAAAGTCTCCTATCCGAATTGCGTAACTTCCATTTGCGGATAGGTCGTTATTGCGAATATCCAGCCCGCTCCCCTTTTCACGGACAAAAATCCCTATTTCATTGCCGGTTATCTCATTGCCGGCAATCAACGCCACCCCACGATACGATCGGATGCCGATTTCATTACCCTTGAACTGCGATCGGGTGATGGTCAAAGGACCGCTACGGAAACGAATGCCGCCATTGTTAGTTTCAAAACGGCTGTCCGCAACAACAAGATTGGTGAAATGACTGTGCAAAGCCCACGAAGCCCCCCTGAAATCACAATTTTCGACAACGCTGTCGGCCGCACGCTCAAGCAGTATCTCCCCCCAGAATCCGGGCCGGACCGGCTCTGCGGATGTAAAGGAGATACGGCGGCCAGGCTCCCCTTTTGCCCGCAATTTACCTCTGACAAGAATACTGGCATCTGCCCCGAGAAAGACCTTGGTGCCGGGAGCAATATCAAGCGTCACTCCGGAGGGCACAGTAACAGAGCCGGTTGATATGGCTCCGCGCCAGACAACGTCGACCGGGATATCGGCAATCGGCCAGACAATAGGGAGCGGGGTCTCGCTTGGCCCTCGTGTATCAACCTTGCCGCGCCCGGCGATATCAGCGCCGTCAAAGACAACCTTGTCAGGACGCTCGCCTCCCCACCAGTTGCCCGGTGCCGTAACATCCGCAGAAGACTCAAGATCGATGGCATAGAGGCCGTTTGCCGAGAAGTTGTTGGCGGTAATGACGCCGTCAAACGATATGATGCCTATCCCGCGCTCTCTATTGTCGGTGAACGAGTTATCCCTGATAAGCGCCCGCACTTCCTGGAGGCTGATCCCGTTCCCGCCGTTTCCCGAAAAATAATTATTGCTGATCTCAAGGTTGTCGATATTTTTGAGTGAAAACCCGAGTTCGGCATTATCCGATACCAGATTCGACGTGTACTTGCCGTAGTTGGTATCCTGGGCCATAAGACCGTAGCGGTTGCCATCAAAGACATTTCCCCGGATAGACACCCCGGAATCCCGTATTCTCAAGCCATCGATGGCATTGCCGGAAAACCGATTACCACTAACAGTCACAGCGGCCCGGAAAATATTTACCCCTCTGAGATTTTTCTGTACCAGATTGCCGGCAAACAGGATATCCGAATCTCTCCCCTGAACTGCACTTTTGTTGCCATAGAACCGGTTGTTGAGAATCTCTACCTGGGACTCCTGGAACTGTATCCCGCGATAACTGTTTCTGAATACGGACCGGCTAACCTTGACATTGGAAAAATGAAAGTGTACCCCCCGATAGGCATCTTCAATCTGGCAGTATTCAATCAGGTTCTGCACGCCATCGCTGTTCATCAGATTGATCGAATCCCAGTCCCCAATGGTAGGTTTTTTTTCGGCAGACCGGAAAAAGATCGGCTCCTGCCTGGTCCCCTTGGCAATCAAAACGCCTTGTATCAGCAAGCCGTTTTCGCCAATGCCATCGCCATTGGTATCACGCCGGTGGAACTCAACAATGGTTCCGGGCATGATTACCAGTCTCGAAGCTTCCGGCACCCTGACCTGACCATTGATCTCGACCCGCCCTCTCCAGACCGTCTCCCCTTTAAGAACCTCATCCTTATAGACCCTGGTTATTGACTGCCCTTGCTTTGGCAAGTACAGGTCAAAGGATGAAGCAGCTTCACCGCCAGCCCATTCAAATCGATCGCGCTTCGCGTTCGCGGCAACAGAAGATCCGTTGGCAATTATCTCAGCTCCGCCGATCGACACCTGGCCATAGTCGTTTTCCCGGATAACGGTGCCATCCATCCGTACACGGCTCCCTTTGCCCTGGGCCACCAGCCCGTAACGATTCTTGTTCAGCACTGTTCGGTTAAGCACGACAGTCCCGGCAAACAGCTGGACGGCATTCTCAGCATGCCGCACAGTACAATGATTCATCGATGCGGACCCGCCATCGATGAGCACCCCGCCCCAACTTCCAGCAGTTCCGTTTTCTCCGAACAATTCGACCGGTGCCGCCTCAGTCCCTTCGATGCGAAGCGTCCCTCTGATCGTCAATTCCGTGAGTGGGGAAATATATTCCGGGTCGGTTTTTGTGCTCTCTGCCTGAGAAAACCTGACCTTTGTGCCCGGCTGCACAGTAAGCACTACCCCTTTGGGCACCACAATATCGTCATACACATTGATATCGCCACTCCAAACCGTGTCCTCCGTCAGCACCTGCGCCCGCGCAGAGTTGACGGCAAATACTCCGAGCAATGCCACCACGAAAGACAGTAACCTCATCCAGACCCGCAGAACTTTCAACACAACCCTCCAATAAACAGTAGGATTCGAGTGGCGCTTCATGACGATAACTCAGTGTTACAACAAAGTGGCCGCATTTGCACGAAGCTATGTAAGAAATTTTGTGACAATCCCAATAACAGAGCCGAAAACGTATTGTACATCAATAATCCAGCCCCCTCAAGCCGGAGGAGCAGGCTGCTTTCAACTCTTCAAATTTCTTCCAATAAGCAATCCGGTTTGCTATACTCTCGCAATGCGAAAAATAACATACTCCTTCCTTAGCCATATTCCTGTATTTATTTTACTTTCACTGGCAGTTCTCATGTGTGCCTCCTGCGAAAACGCCAAAGGGCGGCCGACTTACAAAATCGGTTACATGAACTGCAACAACACTGAGGAAACTCTGAAAAGATTCCTCCCCCTTACCCGTTATCTCTCGGACAAGGTCGGCGTGAATTTTGTTGCCGTGCCGGTGGATACCCACGAATTCGAGACTCGTTTCAAATCTGGCGAATTTGCCATAACCCACACCAATTCTCTTCTTTATGTAGTTCTCAAAGAACGCTATGGGGTTAATCTCATCGCTACGGAAAAACGGGGCCAGTTTGGCAGCAGAACAGCCGGATCCTTGATCGCAAAAAAGGGGAGCGGCATCAACAAAATCTCCGACCTGAAGGGGAAACGCCTTGCTTTTGGGCCAATGCTTGCCCCGACCGGCTACCTGGCTGAGTATGATCTCATGCTGAGCGGCGGGATCAATCCCGAGTCGGATCTGGCTCATTATACGATCCCCACTGGCTCCCATAAACACGAAAAGGTCATTTACGGGGTGCTTTTCGGCCAGTATGACGCTGCAGCCGCACCGGTCCTGGATCTGGAAGTCATGACCAGGGACGGGAAAATTTCTCCCGATGATTTCGTGGTCATAGCCCAAGGCCCGCTAATCCCGTATTGCACCTTTGCCGCGCCCAAAGGAACCGATCCCGAACTGACCAAAAAAGTCCGCGATGCACTAATGGCCCTTAAACCTACGGATACTGCAGAAGTCGACGGCGAACGCGTCAAGGTAATGAAGTCGTCCTGGATCGATGGTTACGAAATTCTGCCCGATTCCGAGTATGATGGCATACGTAATATGGCAAAACGGGTCAACATGCCTCCCTATCAAAAATTCTGACGAAATGACTCACGACAACCTGGATAGATCCCTTTGGATCGTATTAATAGCGGTTGTTGCCGCGACGTTGGCGCTCTCATTCCTGCCGGCCAGCAACCAATCGGCTGAGACCCAGATGACAGGCGGGAGAGCTAATGACCAGAAACTCCTCCGTGAAGCTCGCATTTTAATCATCCAGAGACGTTATGAGCCGGTAGAAACCCTTATCAAATTGGGCCAGAATCAACAGGCATTGCTCAAACTGGAAGAAATATCCAGATCCTATCCTGCCGACCCGCACGCATACATCCTCCGTGGCGAACTTCTCTCCGCTATGGGAGCGCCTGCCGAAGCCGCTTCAAGTTTTGCTCAAGGGGTAAAGCTTGAAGGTGGCTATGTTGACAAAAACAGCCCACTGTCAAAAAGAGCCGCAATAAGTCGCCTCGTGGAGGCCGAGCTTTCAAAGCCAAACCCTGGCAGCTCTCCACAGTCGCGCATCAACGATATTCGCTACCTCCAGAGCCGTTTGGCAGGGGGGTGCGAGTAACGATGAGCCGCCACAGTTGGATAATCATAATCACAGGGATCTCAATGGGTTTGTTGGGTGTCCTTCTTTCTGTGTGGGGGAACCCTGAAAACTCCGGGATCTGCATTTCCTGTTTCATGGAAAACAGTGCCGGCGCACTTGGCCTTCACGGAAATGCCCGCTTGCAGTATCTCCGCCCCGAGCTTCCCGGTTTTGTCCTCGGTGCCGTTTTAAGCGCATTTGCAGCAGGGGAGTTCAGGCCACGGGGAGGAAACGCTCCGGTTCTGCGACTTTTTTCCGGCCTATTCCTGATAGTCGGCTGCGCAATTTTCGTCGGCTGTCCGATAAAAATGCTGCTACGGCTGTGCGCAGGGGATCTTACAGCTCTTATCGCTGCTGCGGGGCTTGTTTCAGGGGTCTGGATCGGGCTTCAGCTTCTTGCCCGAGGAGTCGACCTGGGGCCACAACAGGAAACCAATTCCGTCAACGGTTTCCTGATTCCACTTCTGTTCGTGCTTCTGTTCATCTTTGTCATTATCCCGCCACCTTTTGTCATTGCCTCTACGGAGGGAAGTTCGTCCCGGCACGCGCCAGTCTTTATCTCTCTGGCTTCCGGACTTTTCATCGGGGCCATTGCCCAGCGAAGCCGTTTCTGTATTACGGGAAGCCTTCGTGACATAATCCTCATGGGAAAAAGAGCTCCTCAACTCGCCGGATTTGCCGCCTTTGCCGTTTCCGCCATTATTGTCAGCATTGCAACCGGCGGCATGCGGGTTTCCCTTTACGGGCAACCTGGTGCCCACCTTGAACATTTCTGGAGCTTTCTGGGGATGTTGCTGGTCGGGTGGATATCAGTCATGATCGGTGGGTGTCCATTTCGTCAGCTTGTCAAAGCAGGCGAAGGGGATGCCGATGCCGGGATGGCGGTCGCCGGAATGTTTCTGGGCGGCGCATTGGTGCAATCATGGGGAATTGCTGCAACTGCTGCAGGTGTGCCGAATTCCGGCAAGGTCGCCGCACTTGCTGGGATTGCCTTTGCTCTTCTCGTATCTCTCTTCTTCAGAAATCGCTCGACAAACTGATCATATACTAAATTAAAAAAAGGTGCCTGGCTGCATGCCAAGCACCTTTGTTATTGGTGGACCAGGTAGGGTTCGAACCTACGACCTGACGATTAAGAGTCGCCTGCTCTACCAGCTGAGCTACTAGTCCAAAGAGTAAAGAATAAAAAGGGGATTAGGCTTATACCCAATCCCCTGAATTTATGGTGAGCCGCGTTGGGGTCGAACCAACGACCACCTGATTAAAAGTCGTTAGAATGACATATCTTGTCCGCAGCTTTTGCAATTTATATCAAGCAGATACAAGAGTAAAGGCTTTTTTCGCAGAAGTTGTTTTACCCGAAAACCATATAGTTTCCAATGGTTATAGCGATGAACAGGAAAGTTCGCTCATCACCTATACTTTTCAATGCGTTAGTCAAACCCCTTTCGATCCACCTGCCCTCACTGGACCGTAGATGGACCGAAGCTTTTTTGTCGGTCCGGCGACAGACCCTATCGCACCGCACCACTCCTTGAACAGGTGCTATCACGCAAGATACAGGAAAGCCGGAAAGGTGGGAATCAGCCGGGGTAATCTGCCGCGCCACCAGCGCGGATTCGTGCCGGGGTCGAAGCTGGCTCCAGGAGGGAGCCAGCTCGTCCTAGGGCGGAAAATCGGGGGGACCGAACCCGGAATCGGGACGGGCCACTGGGCGGGTACTCCGGGTGCCCACCGGGTCTGACCTCGGGCCGAACTGCTGGCGGAAGCCCGTGGGCTGACGCCCCGCTGTGCGTTCCGACAGGCAGCCCGGAGGGCTTCCAGCTCCCCCCACCGGCTCTGGCGGGACAGCAGGCCGGAACCACACGACTTATTGCCCACGCTCGCTCTACCCCACGCCCCACATCACCCTACTGCAGATGGCAAAGAGTTCAAGGCGCGGTATCCTTCACGCAGCAGCCGTTGCAGAAACAGGACCATTTCTTCTTGTGATTTGAAGCGACCCTACGGCAGCCCCGAAGCAAGATAAAAGCTTTCTCACATTTTCCTGCACTTTTCATAGAACTATATATGTAGGGGCAATTTTTGTCCCTTAAATCCTAAACCCGCCATGGCTTTTCGTCATGTGCGGGTTTTTCATTTGGAGGTGCAGGATGACGAAAATCGACTCCAGCTGAGAGACGCAAGGTTACTGCCTTTACTCATTGCAGCGAATTTCCCTGGCGGCGGCGTCAGCAGCGCCGCTACCAGTCACACAAAAAAGGAGAAGTTATGTCACAAGAAACATCAAAAAGGAAGCTACCAGGTGGTTTCTTTGCCTACGATGATGGCGACCTGACCACCCTCGACAAATCCGGAGGCGAGATCATAGTCGTCGAGGGCGGGTATGTTCAAGCTGAGGCAATGAGCCATTTGGAGGGGTCTGTTGAGTGGTCTGTTCATCACTCCCACAAGGATTTCGACGGAAAAAAGCATTCCACGACTCACACTGTTGCCGACATGCACACGAGCCCAAAACAGGTTATCCGCAAGTTTCTAGCCCACGGGTTGCGACTGCTGCCGAACACAAGCAAAATTTTCATGTTCTTCCTGCTAAGTAACCTCCCATCGAAACGGTTCCTTCGGGTTCTCCGGACCGGGTGGCTCGAAAACAGCTGGATCTATATACAGCCACACTGGCAGGCCGGGGACTCCGGGGAGCCGATCCACCTGGAGATACAAGGCACATCGCCCACTATCGCAAGCATGACCTCGTCCGGAAGACTGAAGGAGTGGCAATGTAATGTCGCAGAACCACTTCGGGGAAATGCCCTTGCCATGTTTTGCTTAATCTTTTCCTTCCTCGGACCTCTGCTTAAGGTATTGGGGATGGATGGAGGGGGGGTGAACCTGATGGGAGGTTCCAGCGTCGGCAAGACTACCGGACTCCAGATCGCTGCCAGCACCTATGGCTGCGGTTGCAGCCCGGCTTCTGACTCTGGCAAATCCTATCTTCAGCAGTGGAACCTGACGAGCAATGCCATCGAGGGTATTGCTGCAGCTCACACAGATGCGCTCACGGCCCTCGACGAGGTCGGCCTTTATGCCGGAAACGACCTTGGCAGTGACCTTTATCTCCTCGCTGGCGGGCGCGGAAAGGGGGCAATGGACAGCCAGCGGCGGTTGAAGAATGTCAGTTCCTGGCGCGGGAATATAATCTCCAGCGGCGAAATGGGAATGGTCGAAGCCATAGAGCGAAAGGGCGGTAGGGCAAAGGCTGGTATGTTGGTTCGTCTGATCGACATCCCAATCACAAATATGTTCCCTAACCCGCCTAAAGGTATGACTTCCGGCGAATTCAGCGGCCTTATAAAGTCGCGGTGTGCAACCTACTACGGGACCGCAGGCCGCGCCTTCCTCAACTTTTTGGTGGCTCAGCTCCAGGATGATCCGGAGGAGGTTATAGCAGACCTCCGCGCTGCCCACGAGGAGTTTACGCGGGAAATGATTCCTGCTACCGCTACGCCCCTGCAGGAACGAGCGATTCGGCGGTTCGCCGCAGTCAGAATTGCCGGACATGCTGCCGTTGAGGCTAAGGTGCTGCCGTATACTATCGACGAGATTGACGAGTGTGTTGCGGAAGTGGTGGACACATGGCTCACATACCGGCCCACGGTCACTGACGTGCAGCGGTCTTTGGTCCAACTCCAGGACTTCCTCGTCCGCACCGGGGCATCGCTACCCACGTTCAGCGAAACACAAGCGGCGAATCCCAAGGGATTCCGCGACAGTTCTCGGCAGATCTTTGCGTTCACCGATTCACAGTTAGCAGCAGCTTGCACCTCCAGTAATATCATCGAGGTCGCCAAGGAGCTGCGTCGGCAGAAGTTCCTCTTCTGCAATGAAGGGGGCAGGTTGAAGGCGAAGTTGCGAATATCCAGCGGCCAAGAGACCCGGTTCTACTGCATCACTAAATCATTCCTTACCGCCGATCTTCAGAAGAATGATGCCGATGCCTCAGTGACCCTGGAATCCGGTTCCCATTGTGATGATGACGATGATGATATTTAACACCATTACCTCTGCACCTTGGACTGCAGAGAAAAAAGGAGAATACAGATGTCAGTAAAAATATACCGAAACACAACAAAGCCAGAGGTTATCGGCTCCTGCCCTCAATGCCACAGCGAAGTTTTGGACGGCAAACAAAAATATTACTGTACCAATCTTTTTAAAGGCAAGTGCCGCTTCTCGTTGAACAAGCACTACTTTAGACGCTGGGGCGAGATGCGTCCTCTGTCCAAAGCAGGGATGAGTCACCTTTTGCTCGGTCGCGGAATTAGACTGAAAAACCTTGTCACTGTTAGGAAGGGCCACATGTTTGATTGTTTGGGTTATCTTGCCTGGATTCCGCAGTTTAACCGCTGGGGGATTGAGTTCGAGGACATCTACTGGCACGACTGAGATCACCCCTAGTTCTCCCCCAGCTTCACTCTTGATGCCCTCGCGCCATAAGCGCGGGGGCTCTCTATATTCGCTTGGCTGACATGAACTATCACAACTGAAGATTCCCCCAGATCAGAAAAGGGAATTTGTGTCGGGAACGGGTGGCTCAGCGGGAAAACGGTGGGTGTCGCCGACAGTGTCGCCACCCCACACCCCACCTTACCCCACCGAAACGACGACGGGCAAGAGCTATCATGGCTCTTGCCCGTTTTTTGTATGCTCCCAGCCGACTTGCAGACAAGCTATCCCCGCAGCACCGCCAGCGCCTCAGCGATCTCCCGCCCCTTGGCCTCAATGAAGCCCAGCAGCTGTTCCGGGGTCCGCTTGTCCTCTTCTGCCTTGGCGTTGGGGTTGACCGCCTTCAGGTCGTAGACGGCGTTCTCGATCTCTTCCGCCTTGGCTGCCTGTTCCCTGGCTTCCTTGGCCAGTTCCGCCGCTTTCTGCAGTGCTTCGGTTATAGCCTTGTCGTCGGTCGGCTTGGCCTTCTTCAGCTCCTTGGCCTTATCGGACCAATGGGAGGCCTCTCGCTCCTTCTTGTTGGCCTGCTGCTTGTACGTTTCGGCCTCTTCGGTTGCCTTCTGCTTCCGGGCCACCATGTCGATGGTCCAGCTCTGCTCGCTGTCGCCGCATGTCGGCAGTAGCCGGAAGAACTCCTCGAACTTGTCCAGGGTCATCGGGGTCTTCTTGCCGACCTTGATGCCTGACAGATCGTAGTACCAGATCTTTTCAGTATGCTCGCCCTTCTTGAAGAAGAGCAGGTTGGTCTTGACGCCCGCGCCTGCCGCCGTGAACACACCGCCGGGGAGACTGACGATGCACCACAGGTTGTTCTCCTCCAGCAGCTTGCGCTTGGTCTGCACGAAAGCGGTTTCGTTGGTGCGGAACAGTACTCCCTCGTCCAGAACGATGCCACAGCGTCCACCGTCCTTCAGGTGGTCGATGATGTGCAGCAGGAACAGCACCTGGGTTGCGCCGGTCTTGTAGGCGAAGTTGGTCTGCGCCGCCTTCCCCTCCTTGCCGCCGAACGGTGGGTTGGTCAGCACCACGTCGAATTGTGCTGGAGCCGTGGCGAACAGGCCGTCGTAGACTGCCTCATTGGTCAAGGTGTTGCCATGCCATAGGTTCGGTTGGTCGATGCCATGCAGCACCAGGTTGGCAAGAGCGATAGGATAGGCGACGTCGTCTTTCTCCCTGCCGAAGAACGTACCGTGCTTGAGGGTGTCGATCTGTTCGGCCTTGGCTTCGGTTCCGAGTGCCGCCCGCATGTACTCGTAGCTCTGAGCCAGAAAACCGCCGGTGCCACAGCCGGGATCGTAGACGGTATCGCCCACCTGCGGATTGATGACCCGCACCATTGCCCGGATCACTTCGCGGGGGGTGAAGAACTGGCCGCCGTCATTCCCCTTCTCTCCCATCTTAAGCAGCAGCCCCTCGAATACCTGGGAAATGGTGAACACATGTGTGTCGTCCACACTCTCCACGCTGATGCCGTGTACCTTGTCCAGGATCTCGCAGAAGTTCCGCTCGGTGTCGATTCTGGTGCGCTCCACGCTGGACATGATCTCGCTGATGACCTTCTGACGGGGTGTGGCTCCCGGTTTCGTCTCCAGCTCTTTCAGGTACGGCAGCAGTTCGCCGTTAACGAAGCGGAAGAAGTCGCCGGAACTGCCGTCGGCGTGTTTTTCTTTTCGCTTCCAGCCTTGCTTGCGATTGCCGTCGTGGAACACGGTGACGGTTTCGTCGTATGGTGCCGCCCAGTCCTGCCAGCGGTATGGAGTTTCCAGAGATGGGCTGAACTCCAATCCCAGCGCCTCCATCTCTTCGCCCTCGCGGGTCTCATGGTCATCCAGGATGCGCAGAAACAGCATCCATGATAGTTCCGGGACGTACTGCATTGCACCCTGGCAGTTGGAACGACGCATGATGTCGCAGATGCCTTTGACAGCCTGGTTGACAGACTGCTGGGTGGCCAGGGTCTTGCCGTAGTTATCGCCGTTCTCGTTCTTTTTTCTTCCTCGTGCCATTTATATCCTCTTATCAACTCTCATTTCGCTGTAGTAATGAAGCAACTTCTTCTCGCGGTCTATAATCGCCAGGAAACGCGGTGTAAACAGGCAGAATTGGCAATCTTAGAGGGATATCTTTCCAATCATTGAATCTGTAATCCGCAAAATAGGAAATATCCACTAGTCTTGGGTCAGGTGGTGGGGAATCAATAGTCATTACATACCCTAAAGGGCACGACGCAATTTCGCTAAACAATTTATGCCCTACGCCAAACGTCATTAACCCAGATATTCCTGTTTGACGAAACCGGGGGGATGTATTCAGAAAAGTATAGATTCTGATCCGGGGGTGGAGGCCATTGTCCAAGCGGTTCAATACCAACCTCACCAAATCTTGATGGACTTCTTGAAACCGATCACCATTTGCACTGAAAAACATG
>NZ_BAZF01000021.1 GCF_000813145.1 Geobacter sp. OR-1
ATACTGGTTAAGTAGGTTCGCAGTTGCCTTGCTACCAGTTGATGTTTTGCTTTCGGGGAAATATCACTATCATTAGATATCTCGATTGCTGTTTCTATAGCCATTGGAGTTCTCCTGTAGGGGGGAATTCACTCAAATGAAAGCCATATCATAATTTAGACTATAGTTTTTCAGCCCATACACTATATTTTCCGTTTGAGCATTGTCGGTAATATTTCGAAGTCCACCCAGGTTCAATTACGTCTAAATAAGGAGTAGTAGCGCCTAGATCATCTTCTAAAGAGATATGCACTTTAATATCAAATTTACAAACGTTCATAACCCTGACATTAGTAACTTTCGTATTACAATAATCTTCTTTAGAAGTGTATACCTCTATTTTTGCACATTTATCATAATCCCCCGCAAATGCACTCGAACTATTAATTGATATAAATACTAATATCACCAATCCATTAATTAATTTTTTCATAGTCCACCCCCTGTTTATGTATTTAACAGACTTACTTATTAATGATTTCTACTCGTGAAATCCCTTCTGGAAGAATTTCGAGAATGCCATTATTCCCTTATTCTCAGACTTCGCCAAGCATAATTTTTCTCCATGAAATACAACATTATTGGGTTGTCGGTAAGACTTTAGTTTCATCGTTGTCGCAAAGAATATCCTCGATTTTATCAACTTCTGCGCCATTTACAAATC
Organism: Geobacter sp. OR-1; assembly: GCF_000813145.1. Classification (GTDB taxonomy): domain Bacteria; phylum Desulfobacterota; class Desulfuromonadia; order Geobacterales; family DSM-12255; genus Geoanaerobacter. The sequence goes on from NZ_BAZF01000021.1 coordinate 704, forward strand.
TACCTTTGATGAGATATACCGGTGTGCCGGAAATGGCGGCTTCACCAACCAACTGCTGATGCAGTGCCTGTAATCCGTTGTCATTTATCTGCGCCGGCATTTCATCGCTGAAGTCGTACTTACCGGATAATGCCTCGAACAGTGCCTTGGAACGATCTTTGGCAGCAAGCACCAGCTTGGCCTTTTGTATTGATTCAGTGTCTGCTGAACCAGTGTCAAGGAACACGTAACGGGTGACATCAGTCCTCTTTTTCCAGAAGCGCTCCATCTGTCGGCAGTAAGCACAGTCCAGATTAATCACTTCAATAACTTCGATAGGTCCGGTGCCGACCTTTATTGCTTTGTCCTTGGACTTTGCCAATTGGGTAAACCGTTCGGCAGCAGCTTTTTCGATGGCTAATGCACTCAGGTCAGTGCCGTTTTTGTCATACATTCTTCCGGCAATTACATGATCAGTTTTCGGCAGATAGTACATCACACGTTCTTCGGTAACCACTTCGTACAGCCCTTTGATTGCTGTGCGGTTTACTCCTTGGATATTTACATCCGGCCAGGCCGCAACAAAACTTTCCCTCACTTTGACCAGTTCGGAGTCTTCTGCATGAACAATACTGATGGAAAATAGCATGCCCGCGAACAGCGATAGGGCATTTACCCGTAACAGTTTGGATATTTTCATTTGCCCGTTTCCTTTCGTGTAAGAGGATCTGTCAAAACCTGACTTCTGCTTCTTTGGTCATCCCCATAAGCGTGTTGAATGTTTCCGTAACCTTGAGCGCAGCGCTCTCTCCATTTTCACTGGGTAACGTCAGCATGTTGCCAATATCGTCGTAGATGGTATCGATAACGCCAACTCCGACCACTTCCACCCTTTCCAGCCTGTCATGCCGACCGTAGCGGAAATTGATCTTCGTATCGCCTTCCTCAATCGTTATGATCTTGTTCCTTGCTCCATAAGCAAGAGTTATTGCCTTGCCGCTGCTGTCATGCGCTTTAATCAGGTTCTTGCTGCCATCGTAACGGTAATAGGTATCAAGAATCTCTTCGCCATCTTCGCGATCAACGTGCCGCACATGGCTTACCTTCCCGCTTGCAGGGTCATAGTCTAATTCAAGCAGCGCCTGAGGGTATGCGGCGTAAATCACCCGGCCACGCTCATCATAACGATAAATCCTGGATTGCCCGTTCGACTTGACCTCAAGGGGGAGCATAAAGCTGTTATAGGTTGTTTCCCGCACAACCTCGCCATCACTGGATTCGACAAGCCGTGCAAGAAATCGGTGAGCGCCTTCGAGTCGGTCCGTGTACAGGTATTCCAGTTTGCCAACTGAGGCTCCATCCTGCTTTTCTTCGACGGTCACCAGGTAGGTTAATGCATCAGGGGTTATCGTGCGATAGGTGTAACGACTGGCCGATCCTTCAGAGGTTCGAAACAATTTGACCCGTTGCGGCTTGTCAGAGCTGTAATAATCTACCCATTCCTCGCTGTCGTTATAGGCTAAATGCGTAATCAAACCCTGATCATAGTCAAAGACATACTCCAGTTCTCCCGATATGGAAGCTGATGCCAGGCGACCATTCGGCGTATAGCAATAGCGGGCGATCAGCTCTTCTCCAAGATGTACGGCAGATACAAAGCCGTTCGCACCGTAGGAAAGGGTGTAATCACCAACCGAGGCGTCATTCAGCTCGACAACACGGCCACCCTTGTCCCTCACCAGGTTTACCTGGCTCCCGCCGTTGTAAGTGACAGATTGCAGCAAACCATCGGCAGAGTAGTTTTCTCGCCGATCGTTCGAGGTAAGCAGGTAACCGGATTTTGTAACGGTAATCTGCTGACATCTGCAGCTGACACTGGTATAAGCTGCCCCTTCACCCTCACTTACAGCTCCCTTATCCGGCAGAAATAGTGATTTCTCACCGGTACACGGATCCATGCGAGAAAGAGACCCGTCCTTTTCCACCGTAATTTTCAGATCAAAGTCAGTTATCCAGCCCGGGCCGAACATCCCTTTTTCCGTCCAGCTTGAGTGATAATAGCGGGTGAGTCGTGTACCCTGGTTGTCAACTTCACCAAGATCAGTCTGCACCAACCGGTAATCACCGGTGCGGGGCAGCATCTCAGCAGATACCGGCAGAGCAGTCAGCCAGATCATCCCCACTACGGTAACCATTAATATATTGAGCAATCGTTTCATATTGTAACCCTCCGTACTACTCGATTATGACCGCGATAATAACAATGACGGCGGCACTTCGAAAATCTCCCAAATATTTTTTAGAGTCGAAAGCGATTATTTGACAAGGCACTTTAACCGTGGGAAAATTCGGCACTTTCGGCCCGAACCGCCAGTACATGTTCAGGGAGTTGGCGCATTACTCATCAGGTTAGTTACTAACCATCCTCAACACGGAGGGATCATGTTATTCAGTTCAATCCGCTACCTGGCCATTACATTTGCCGCAGTCATCGCATTGAGTTGCTTTCCCGGACGTGGGAACAGTTCGACGCAAGCGCCCGAGAAGTTGCTAACGGGCTACGAAATTACCGCAACTGTCCTCTCCAGCTTAAAATCCGGTGGGCAGCACCTCATCAATGTCAAGGATAACGCCAACAGAACTTACTGGCTGGTAGCAAAGAAACTGACCGGCGAGAAATTCTGGCAGGCCCCAAAGAACAGAAAATCCCTTTTAGCTGGGGATACAGTCAGTTATAAGCGGGAGATGTTTCAGAATAACTATCGCGACAAAGCGTCCGGAAATGATTTGGGGCAGGCAATGCTAGTGCCAGAGGTGACCTTCTATCTGGAAAATAACCAGTATGAACAGAAATGCAGTGAATATCTGGGCGAAATAAGCATATCCTCATCTGCGTTAAACTGCCCAGAGGCAACCCGGCGACAGGGTGACACCGTTTCAACCACGATATTGGTCAAACAAGCTGACTTCGATTACGAAAGTTACGAAAGCACAGTACATTTTTCATTTAACGACATTGTAGTTGATTGCGCCAGTAAGAAGGTCAGGATTAACAACAGCAGCGAAAAGGGATTCACAAAAGGGTGGACCAAAATTGACAAACGGACCGGATATCAGAAACTTTGCAAGTAAATGCAGTGCGGGCAAAAAATAGTTGGGAGATTTTACCCGAGTTTCCGTCATTGATACATACCATTAAGAATAAAGGAGCCCATCATGAAATCAATTAGAAGAATAGTTACCCTGAGTGCAGTTATCCTCCTTGCCCAAATGTTCGCAACCATAAGCTGTTTTGGAGAACAACTCAGCTTCAATCTTGAAGGCAGCAACATTTCTCTTAATGTCCCCAAGGGGTGGACAGCTGTGGAGGGTTTATTCGGAATGCCGTTGATGATAAACGGCCCGGAAAAGGATAATTTCAGGCCGACTGTTTCCATTACTCCTGTAGCAACAGATGTTAAAATTATAGAGTTTGATGACCCCGAAAAAGAAGAAAAAGACTTTCGGGAAGGGCGCATAAGCTGGCTTGAGGAGGTCAACGGAAAGCTTGTTGACTGGCTCCCACTGACAAAAGTATCCCTGAATTCACAAGTGAAGGGCTACGAGGCCGGATTACGCTACACCCTTGCTGGACAGAAAGCAGTTTTCAGTTCACGCATTACGTACGCACCCTGCGGTGGAACCTTATATCTGTTGAAATCTTTATTTACGCAACATGAAGAGAAAGCCTACAAGAAGACTGTTGATGATATCTACCGCAGTATCAGCTGCAAATAGACTTTCATATACTCAGGAGGCCATCCCATGCAACCTGCACTCAGCCGCACCATTGTTATAACCGTAGTTGCCATCCTTCTTGCCGCCCCACTGGCTTGGGGAGGTTGTGATAATGACAATTGCCGCAATCAGGAAAATCAACCGCAAGAAGCGGTGCCGGCGCCATCCACCCCTGTCAAGACTTCCCCGCAATCACGCAGCCGGGAGATGAACATCAGCGATTTTGTCAGCAGCGTGCGCAGCACTGAAAAGGGTTGCGAAACAAGCAATTGTGGGCATTCTCCGGAGCAGCAGGAGCAGCCACGGACGCAGGAGAAGAAGTGCACCGGCAGTCCAAATTGCGATTGATCATTGACTGGGAATGAGCCGAAGTCAATACCGTTGCCAGATCTTGCTTAGCGTGCCTGTCGCTGCAATGCCCCCGAAAAGACCTACCGGCAATGAGGAGGAGATCCATGTTTAAATTAATCCATGTTCTGGCAATCTGCCTGCTCAGCCTGCTGTTGCAACTGCCCGCAGCAGCCTGGGGGAATGTGTCGCTCAGGAACGGGAATTTTTTCACCTCGTTTCGGGACATCGGTTCAGGTGGTGGCAAGGAACCCGAGATAGAGCGGGTCTATAATTCAAAGAGTCCGGCTTATGGAATTTTTGGCTGGGGCTGGGGGAGCGCGCTCGAAGTCAACTTGGGCGTTGCTGCCGATGGCTCGCTAATTGTAAATGAGTTTGGCGGCGGTGCCGAAGTGCACTTTTACCCGCCTGACGAGAAACCCGAACTGATGCGGCAGAATTTGCTGAGACTCGTTGACCTGAAGAAATTTTCCACACCAGCGGAGCAGGACGCATACCGGAAGAAGCTGCAGGAGAATATTGAATTCAGGGACACCGAATGGAAGCACGCCGTTTCCATGGGGCTGGTAGAGCCACGGCGACTGCCGGTGGGAACGATCTTCACCAGCAACTACAATGGCCATACGTATGTAGTGAAAACCCGTGACGGCTACCTCAGGTATCTGGGCAACGGGAAAACAGAGGAGTATGACAACCACGGCAGATTGCGGAAATCATCAGACAGTAACGACAATTACCTTGCCTATAGCTATGACGACAAGGGAAGGATAAGTAGAATCAGTGATAACCAGGGCCGCTGGATCTCCCTTGCTTACAACAGTGAGGGGCGATTGGTAAGCGCTGCAGACAACAAGGGTAAAGCCGCCGAATATCGTTACAACAAGCACCAGCAGCTGATCTATTCCAGGGATATTGATGGTAATGTCTACGAATACGATTATGACCGGAGGCATAATCTCCGGTCAATCCGCTACAGCGACGGAACCAGTGTGGAGATCAGTTACTACGGCATGGCGTACAATGAAAATGTGCGCAGCGTAAAAAACCTTGACGGTACGCTAACCAGCTATACCTATGATCTGCGTGATCCCCTGCGCTACAAGGTTGAAAGTATTATTACCGGCAAGGAAAACGTCAGGCTGTCTTCAGCATCCTATGAATATTTCTTCGAGGTTCAGGACAACGGCATACAATACACCCGCAGATTGATAAGCAATATTGATGCTGACATTACCGACACAGAATACAACGATAACGAACAGCCGCTCAAAATAACCCGCAATGGCAAAGAGGTGCGATTTGCTTACGATCCTTGGGGACAGGTAACCCTGAAGGAAACCCCGTCAACCAGAACCGAGATGGGATACCACACGACATTGAACAAGGTGTCATGGGTGCGGGTAACCGACCGGAAAAGCGGCGATATTGAAGAATCTAAGTTCTCCTATGATACGAAAGGAAATCTCGTTACGGCACACAACGATGATGTCGGTCAAATCAAGCTGACCTATGACCCCCAAGGCAGGGTAGCAACAATGAATTCTGATAAAGGTGAACTGGCGATCAGCTACAACGAAAATTCGAAACCGCTGAAAATCAGTCTGAAGGGAGTGGGCGACATTACTGTCACCTATACTGCCGACGGTGAAATTGCAGGTGTTGATTCCCCGGGCGGCGAGGAAGTCGCTCTTCAGATCAGCGCGACGGTTCAGCAACTGCAGAAGATTCTCAAACCTGCCGGAATATCACTTTCTTTCTAAGGGTAAAGGAGTTCTGCCCATGATACGCATTTTCAGTTTGCTGTTGCTGGTTATTCTCACCCTCCCTGGCACCGCCATGAGCAAAGAGTATTTCTCCGACTCGCGACTCACCCGATGGGCGGCCATGACCCTTGAGGGCAAGACAGACACTGTGCTGAAGTCGGTGGAGAAAGACCTTGTTTCCCCAAAACCGTTCATCTTTTCACCCTATATCTGGGAACAGCTGCATGGCGGAGGAGCAAATGTTCGTGAGGCATACCAGAAGATAACAAATCCCCAACTCAGAAAGGTTCTAGCCCAATGGCAGGATATTGCCGCCCTTGACTACGAAGATCGCTACCGGGAGATGCTGGGCAAATACCCGCCTGCCAGCTTCGGCAAGAAATCCAATCCGATGCTGCTGCTTCCCCTGCAATGGGCTGCAATGGATCAGACCCGATACACGGAGGCATTGCAGTACGCCGAACAGGCCCTGGCTACCGGTTCAGATATTTTCTGGATTGTGTGGAGAACCTTCAATGTTTTCGAAGAAGATGAACGGTTGCGAGCAGACTTTATTTTACGACTTAAGAAAGGGCACATCCTGCAAGACAAGGGCAGTAAGCGCTTTCTGCTGGCGATGCTTGAGGCCAGTCCGCTTACGACTGAAGTAATGTTTACCTCCATCAACGACTGGCTGAAAACCCATCCCCGAGATCCATTTGCCCTGCTGTTCCTCGCCAAACGGCTGAATGAAATGGAAAAGTATGAGCAAGCGGCTAAGACCTTCGAAGAGGCAGCGAGAATATTCCCGTTCATGACCGGCACCTGGGATGATCATGCCTTTGCCCTGCGCAAATTGAATCGCAATGATGAGGCCGACCGGGTCATCGTCCGCAGTGTGCGGCTGCGTAATCTGCCGGATGCGGAACAGCAGATCGGCTTGCGGCGCTACCAGCTGCTCGTAAGGTGCAACGATAACGCGGCCGATCCGCTGCTGGAAGAGCTGAACCGGAAATGGCCTGACCACGAAGGGCTCACCGCAGCTCGCATCGACCTGGAAATGAATGAATGGCACTGCCGGGAGGCCCTGGAATTTGCCAGGGCGTTTGCCGAAAGGCATCCCGAAAAAATTCAGCATCAGGTACAACTGCTCACAGTGCTTCACAAAGCCCAACGAGAACAGGAAGCGCACACCCTTTACCGGAAGATCAGGGCGACCTTCCCTGAAATCACCACGACACTGTATGAAACCGCCGAAGAATTGCTGAACGGGGAGAGTAATGCCGCTGAACTGGATACCCTGCGGGAAGAATATGCCCGCCAGTATCCTGGCTCCCGGCGTCTGCCGGAACTGAAGGGGGACAAACTGGGGAAAGCCGGCAAGAATGATGAGGCCATTAATGAGTACCGCCGGATGTTTGCCATCAACTCCCCGTCCAGAGACCAGATGCGCAAGTATGCCGCATTTCATCGGGAAAAGTCCGGGCTTGCGGCTGCGATAGCTGCACTGGATAGCTTGCAAGGGAATATTAAGAGAGGTTCCACTCGTCATTCTCTAGCCCCTGAACTCCCCACAACAGAGAAAGTTGCGGCAGTAAACGTACCGCAGGAAAAGAGCTCAAACGCTATTCCTCGCCTGGTTGCCCAGATCGGCCATGAGGGGGTGGTGAACGCACTGGCACTGTCACCTGACAAGACCCTCCTGGCCAGCGCCGGTGCCGACGGTATCGTCATTCTCCGCCATTTGGAGAGCGGCCGGGAATTGCGCCGCTTTATCCATAAGCTGCCAGTACGGGGGCTCTGTTTTGCCCGCGACGGCAAGACACTGATCAGCGGCGCCGATGACGGTATTGTGCGGCTGTGGGACCCTGCAACTGGAGAACAGAAAAAACAGCAACAGGTACTGGAAGGGAAAATTTATACCCTGGCCCTTTCGGCAGACGGAGTTCATCTTCTCGTCGGTGGCACCGCACTATCTGCACCTCTGCTCAGTTTTCCCGTTCTGGAAAAACTGGCCAAGTTTGACAGTAAATATGCCGCCATCACTGCAGCTGCATTTGCCCCTGACGGGCTGCGCCTGGCGACTGCCTCTGTCGATGGAACCGTCAGGCTGTACGATACCTCCACAACTTTTCGGCGTGATCTGCTTAACGGTCATCGCGGCCCGGTGACATCTCTGGCGTTTTCCGCTGATGGCAGGTTTCTTGCCAGTGGCGGAGCGGATGGCACAGCGCGCCTTTGGCACCTGGCATCCAATGTCGAAATTGCCTCTGTTGCAACCGGCGGCACGGTTCAGTCACTGGCTCCTCTGCAGACAGGGCTGGCATTTATCGCCGGGGTGGAAAAGGAAGGGGCTCAGCTGGTCGATTTCAACGCAGGTAAGGTAACCCGCCGCTCTCAGCAGAAGGATGCCGAAACCAGGGCGATAGCCGTTATTCCAGGGGATCGTTTCCTGTCAGCAGGGAATGATGGCGCCATTTGTGAGCTTAGCCTGGCAGACTTTGCTCATGTTCGCACTATGAAAGGGTTGCTGGACAGCCGCTCACCGGCAGGATTCTCCCCGGACGGGAATCTGCTGGTAACGGCCACCACTGCCGGCACAGTCCGGCTCTGGTCGATCAACGGGTCGATGCAGCAGGTGGAGATTAGACCGGCAGGCACTGATACGGATGTATCCTGGGCCTTCTCCAGTGATGGACGTCATCTTGCCGTCTATAGTCGCACCGGCAACGTGGTGGTGTATAACATGGCCGAGGAGCGGGAAACCTCCCGCCTGCAACTCGCAACGCCCGGCATTGTCTCCCTCCTCCTGTCCAAAAATGCGCAATCACTGGCAACGTTCCATGACGACGGCACCCTCCGGCTCTGGGACGGCTCAACTGCAGCATCGCGGGCTAAAATTTCCCGGGTAAGCGCACTGGGTACCCCCTTTGCCTATACTCCGGACGGCAACCGACTGCTGGTCGGCAGCGACGACAGCCTCGTCTATATCCTTGACAGCCGCTCGGGTGAAATTGTGCGTAGGTTTATGCTGGAAGGTCATGACCGGGGGATTGTCTCGATTGCCGTTGATTCAGACGGTAGTCAGGCAGCGGTCAGCTCCCTGGACGGCACCGTAACCGCCTTTGATCTGCAGACAATGAAACTGAGAAAAATGCCGAAGAACAGCGGTGCCGAGGTAGCACTCGCATTTGCACCGAATAGTCATAAACTGGTCATGACGGCCCCGGAAGGTCCGGTGACCATTGTAGACACGGATACCGGTGCGCTGGAGAAACTGGGAGAACATTCCAACGCAGTAGATCGGCTGGCTCTCTCCGCCACTGGCGACTATCTGCTCACCGGCAACAGTCTTGAAGGAGAGCGGCTCTGGTATCTTCCTGAAAAGCGCGAAATAGCCAGCTATAAGGTTGACAATCAAGCTTTCACAAATGAAACGTTTTCTCCCAGTGGAGCCTTTGCCGCAGTGCCGGGTGATGCCGGGTTGATCAGGATTATCGCTACTTCTACCGGTGCGGAAGTGGCAAGCATGGTCTCCTTCTCCGATGGCACCTGGGCGGTGGTTGCACCAGACGGCCGCTTTGACACCAACAACCTCGAAGACATCAAAGGACTGCACTGGATAATGACGGATGAACCGTTCACCCCTTTGCCGGTGGAAGCATTCATGCGGGAATACTACGAACCACGACTGCTGGCCAGGCTGCTATCTGAAAATCCCAATCTGCCGGCAATCACCTCGCCGCTGTCCTTGAATCGTATCCAGCCTGAAGTTACAGTGGATAAAATTGAGCCCGTGCCCAACGATCCTTCACATGTACTGGTAACTGTCTCCGCAAAACAGATGGAGCGTAACCGTCGGGTTAGCGGTCTTAGAGATCTGCGTCTGTTCCGCGACGGCCAGCTGGTCGGCTATGCGGATGACAACCTGCCGCTCACCGGTAACAGCTTCACCAAAACTTTTACTGTTGCCCTCCCGTATGTCGAGGGAGACAAGAACAACTCCAGCTTCACCGCCTATGCATTCAATAGCGATCGGATCAAAAGTGCTTCCTCACCACCGATCACCTTTTTTCTTCCTAAGGGGCGGCCAGTCCGAAGGGCATATATCGTCGCCATAGGGGTTGGTAAGTACACGGATTCGAAATTCGATCTGCAGTTTCCTCCAGCAGATGCTATCTCATACATTGAGACTCTCCCCAGTAAAATCAAAGGTTTAGGTGGTTTTGCCAAAGAGGATATCATCCCAGTACTCCTCACGAATAACGGAAATTGGAGTATGAAAAACGTGAAGTCCGTAAATAGTGAGACGAAACAAGAAACAAGCGAATATGTTGGTGAGTGGATAAACGTAACCAGTAATTTGCCCCGAAGAGAGCTGATAGAAGGTGTTTTCGACCTGCTTGCCGGTCGACCGGTAACGGCGCAGATCCGGGATGAGATTCCTGGTGCAGGCAGACTCCGTGCCGTTACCCCGGATGATGTAGTAATCATAACCTACTCAGGCCATGGCAATACTGATAACGGTAAATATTACATAGCAACGGCAAGCCCGGTAACCAATAGCGAGAGCTATATCTCCAGCAATCTCCTGTCTAACTGGTTACGCGACATTGATGCCGGGAACATGACAATTATTATTGATTCCTGCCACTCTGCTGCTGTTGTCGGCACCAGAGAGTTCAAGCCCGGTCCAATGGGGAGCCGCGGGCTTGGACAACTCGCCTATGACAAAGGAATCAGTATTCTCGCGGCCTCACAGGCAGACAATAATGCTGAAGAGTATAGTATGCTTAAACATGGCATTATGACCTATGTACTGGTAGAAGAAGGTCTGAAGGCGAACCGTGCCTATTACAGATCTAAAGACGGGAAGATAACGCTGAAAGAGTGGCTGACTTACGCGGTATGGCGCGTACCGAAGCTCCAGCAATCCATAAAAAACACCTCGTTTCGGAGTCCTGTGCAAGAGGCAAAAGTTCAGTCCCGGGATGATGGCGGTACACTCCTCGGTCAGAACAACGCATTGCAGCAGCCGGCCCTGTTCGATTTCCGAAAAGAACCGAGAGAGCTGATTTTGTCTCAATAACGAATGGTTCAAAAAATGTATGGGAGTATTTTCCCCTCGCTGCAGTCATCAGTGGATATCACTAACCAATAAAGAGGGACATGCGCATGGAACCGTCTGCCATCAAACATTTGCATGACAAACTGGCGTCAGCAGGTGTCCTGTTTGCGTCAGGGCTCACCGATTCCGAGTTGTTGGAAATATACGCATTTCACGACTTCAGATTCCCTCCTGACCTGGAAGAGCTTTACCGTTATCGACTGCCGGTCAGCGACGGGTTCTACAACTGGCGGGAGTACGACTCGGAAGCGATAATAGACGCAATGGAAAGGCCTATCAAAGGGATTCTCTTTGATGTTCACCACAATGACTTCTGGGTTGATGAATGCGGCAAGCGACCGAGGGAAAAAGATGCACGGGAAGGGGTCATCAGAGAGTATTTCCAGGGTTTCCCGAAGCTGATCCCGGTTTATTCCCACCGGTACATCCCCGACTACCCGCATGAAGAGGGGAATCCGGTCTACTCGGCCCAACAAACAGACATAATCATCTATGGCACTGACCTTCAGAATTATTTTGACGCTGAGTTTTGTGGAGGCGAAACCATTGATTACAGCAAGGTGAAAAGAATTAAGGATTGGCACAAGTTCATCATCAACTACAATTTGTGTTTTCGCATGCCTGGGGAGATGCTGGAGAAGCTTTTGTAGTGTCGTTCTTAATGACCAGAAGTGGTCTGGCAAAATATATATTCCTCACTACCGAGGTGATCATATGACCTGGAACTGTTCCGAATGCGCTGCGGAAAACGATGACAGCAGCATCCGCTGTAGCTGCGGATATCTGCAGTTGGAGGAACGACAGGAAACCTCTCCGGTCTCTCCAGCCAGCTATGATAAAATTGGCGGAGCCCTGTATCTGGTTATTATCTATCTGCTTGCACTGTTGATCGGCAGTGGGGCTGCTCTCTTCTTCTCCGCAAATGATTTCATGAACTTGAGTGGGCATGTCCGTAATGACAGTTTATGGATGATTATTGCTTCATCTCTCATGTTCATCACTGTATCCATAGCGCTTATGCTGCTGCTGAAGCAAAATCGATATTTCCCAAAGCTGCTGGGCATTGGTTTGATTGCAAATGCAATAGCCGAAATATTTTTAATCGGCAGTGATTACAGTGATGGGGTGATGATCCAGTTTGTTGGCTACACGACATTGATACTCTATCTAGCTACCTCAAAACGGGTGAAAGGGACTTTTGTGCGTTGACCTGCGATCTCTTCTTCAGCAGCGCCACAATTTCAATCAGCAATAATTGTATTGCATTACTATTTTTCTTGGATAAACTGGGATCAAAATACTATTCAGTAGGATGACCCATGCTTCATGAACTCGAAACCCTCAGCCAGACCTTCCTGCGCCTGCGCAACCGGGAGTTCCGCCGCTCTTTTCTGGATGATAACCCGCTCACTGCGCGGTTTTCCATCATCATCGGCCAGCGCGGGATCGGCAAGACCACAGTGCTGGTCCAGCATCTTCTCTCGTGTGACAATGACCGGACCTCCTCCCGCATCCTCTACCTGCCGGCCGACCATATCCTTGTAGCCCGCTCATCCCTCTACAGCATTGCCGATGATTTCGTCAAACTGGGGGGTGAGCTGATCTGCTTTGACGAAATCCATAAATACCCTGACTGGTCAATGGAGCTGAAGAGCATCTGCGACACCTTCCCGTCGCTGCGGATTCTGGCCTCCGGCAGCTCGGCGCTGGAGATCACCCGGGGCAGCCATGACCTGAGCCGACGGGCTATTGTCTACAAAATGCACGGCATGTCGTTTCGTGAATTCATTATTCTAAAGACCGGCATCCAGCTTGATCGATTGCCGCTTGCTCAGCTGCTGTCCGATCATCGTCAGGCTGCCGAAGCGATTGTGACCACCCTGGAGCAAACCAGTCACAAGGTGCTGGCCCTGTTCAGAGAGTATCTGCAGTATGGCTTCTACCCGTATTTTCTCGAATACCCGGATCTTGCCCAGTTTCAGATGACTCTGGAGCAGAACATCCACACTACGCTGGAGAGTGATCTGCCTGCCATCCATCAGGCACTGAATGGTGGCAGCATCAGAAAGATCGAGCGGTTGCTGGCGATCATCGCCGGAATGGTGCCGTACACTCCTGATCTGAAAACGTTGAAAGGGCTTCTGGGAATCGGTGACGAGCGGACCCTTAAAACCTATCTCAAATATCTGGAAGATGCCGGTGTGATCCTCACCGTGGCACGCAGTGGCAAGGGGCTGCGGGAGCTGGAGAAACCGGAGAAAATCTATCTGAACAACCCGAACCTTTGCCATGCGCTGGCCGCCGGGGGCGAACCTGCCAGCGGACCGTTGCGGGAGACTTTTCTGCTCGGCATGCTTCGCACCGCCCATCGGGTGACGGTGCCGGCCAAAGGTGATTTTCTGGTGGATGACAGCGTTACCATTGAGGTTGGCGGCAAGAACAAGGACGCCAGCCAGCTCAAGGGGATTGACAACGGTTGGTTGGCGCTGGATGGAATCGAAACCGGCAGCGGCAATCGCATCCCGCTCTGGCTGTTCGGATTTTTGTATTGAAAAATATTTTGGGAGATTTTTCTTCTCCTTCCGTCATGATAGATATCAATGCCAACCATGGAGGGTCACATTATGTCAACTAAACTCAGCCGTACCATCGTTATAACCGTCATCGCCATCTGCCTCGCCGCTCCGCTGGCTTGGGGAGGGTGCGGCTCTGAGGGCTGCAATGAAGCCCGCCCGGAAACGCAAGCGCAGGATGCCGCCCCGGCGGCACCGACTGCCAATCCTGAGCAGTACCAATCCCGCAGTCGGGAAATGAACATCAGCGATTTTGTCAGCAGTGAGCGTTCGCCGGAAAAGAAGGGTTGCAGCGAAGGCGGCTGCAATGAGGCCCGCCCAACCCAGGAGCAGTCCCGGACGCAGGAGAAGAAGTGCAACAGTGGTTCTGACTGCAATTGAGAGGGAGGCCACTCATGCAACAAATACTCAACCGCACCATCTCGATGGCCACACCACCGCTGGCATAGCGGGACTATTAAGATCATAGGTGAATCCAATTACTGAAGCAGTGAATGATAATTGGGTGATCCATGAAAGGAGAGATCAAAATGCTTCAAGAAATTATATCAATCAGCAAGTTTATTATTTCAATAGTTACGGCTAGTTTAGCCGTATTTAAAGGCATTGCTGAGTATCGTAAAAATGCGACTCAAAAAAGAGCAGAATATTTTCTGAAGACAAGAGACAAGATTTTTAATGATCCAGATTTTAACAAGGTATGCAATGCGCTTGATATTACGCCTACAAATGTAGCTAGTTTGACAGTGGATGAAAAAGAAACTTTCCTTGGCTACATGGAGGAAATTGCCTTGCTCATGTACTCAGAACTAATACCAAAAAACACTGTCCATTATATGTTTGGTTACTATGCGATTCTTTGTTGGAAAAATAATGTCTTTTGGTCAAACATTAACAAGAAACATAGGTATTGGAGCTTGTTTAATAAATTTGCAGAGGAAATGATCTCAATCAAAAATATTGACTTGAATAATGTCCGACTCTAGCAATAGAAAGGAGCTTCGATCATGGGCGTTAAACCTGTAGCCAGTGGAAATACAACAAGCCAGAAATATTTTCGCATTTTATCAATCGATGGTGGGGGTATTAGAGGGATTATTCCAGCCGCAGTACTGACCAAAGTCGAGGAAGCTATCCGTTCGAAAACTAATGATAACAATCTTAAAATTGGCGATTGTTTCGATATGATTGCCGGAACAAGTACAGGGGGCATCTTAACCTGTGTTTATCTTGCTCCGGACACAGCAAATCCGGCGAAAGCAAGGTTTTCGGCTAAGGATGCGCTCAATCTGTATATGCAGAACGGGGACGAAATATTTGACCGGTCAGCTTGGAAGCGCATCGTATCTCTTGGCGGGCTTGCCGACGAGAAGTATTCTGCCGAAATGCTGGAGAAAACTCTGAAAAACTATTTTGGGGATCTTGAGCTCTGCCAATTGATACAACCGTGCCTCATTACTGCGTATAATACCAAGCGTTATGAATCCTTTTTCTATACTCAGCACGACGCCAAGATTAAACCAGAAAGAAACTTCCTGGTTCGAGATGTTGCAAGGGCAACATCTGCAGCTCCTACCTATTTTGAAATGGCATTGAGCGAAAGTTTAGACAATATTCCAAATGCTGCTCCAATGATAGATGGCGGGGTTTTTGCCAATAATCCAGCAGCATGTGCGTTGGTTGAAGCTTTACGTTTGCATAAAGTTGCACCTACGACAGAAAATATGCTTCCTTTAGAAATCAGCAATGTTGCCATATTGTCTCTTGGGACAGGCAAAAAAACTGCATCAATCAGTTATAAGGAAGGAAAAGACTGGGGCTTGGCTGGTTGGGCAAAACCATTGATAAGTATTCTTATGGATGGCGTTGCACAAACGGTAACATACCAAGTGGAAACAGTTTTCGAAAGTATTGGCGTAAAGAACCAGTTTCTCAGAATCGACGGTGAATTTGGTGACTATAAAAACAACCTTGATATTGAAGGGATTGATTCTTCAATGGATAATGCTTCCACTGACAATATGAGACGGCTGGAACGCTTCGGCCAGCAATTGGCACAAAATTATAGAACTCAAATTGATGATTTTGTAACGAACTACCTTTTATCGTAAAACAACCTATCGAATCTACAATATTAAAATAAGGTAAACTCCCATGAAAACATCAATTTGTAGAATTACCTTCATCTTTGCCGCCTTTATCTGCCTCGCCGCTACTCCTCTATTTGCTTGCGGCACCTCCGATTGCAAGCGTCCGGAAACGCAAGTGCAGGACGCTGCCCCGGCGGCATCGACTGCCAATACAGAGCAGTACCAATCCCGCAGCCGGGAGATGAACATCAGTGATTTTGTCAGTGGTGAGCGTTCGCCGGAAAAGGGTTGTGATACAAGCAATTGTAACGGCCAGCATCCAGAGCAGCAGGAGCAGCCCCGGACGCAGGAGAAAAAATGCGAAACAAGTAATTGTGGTGGATGAGGAGTGAAATGCTCCGTTTGCTGATACTGCTCCTGATTCTTCTTTCCGGTTGTGCTGCCCGGCAGGAGCAGTTGCGCCCCGATGCGCCAATCGCCCCACTTGCCTTCCCCGCAGACCCTGCCGCACTGGAGAACCGTTGCCGCACCGCCTTGAATCTGGCCGCTGCCAGCTATGATCGTATCGCCGCCGGTGGTGCGGCAAATCCGCTGCTAGCGTACGAGGAAGCAATCGCTCTGCTGGGGGAAGCGACCGACCCGCTCATCCCGCTGGCCAAACTCCACCCGGACAGCGCCATGCGCAAGGCGGCTGCCGACTGCAAGGAGCAGCTGGCCAATGCCACCATCGCCACCCTGGGGCGGAGTGACCTCTACGACCGTCTGAAAACCGCCCCGGTTGACGGGGCTGATCAGTGGCGGCTGCAGAAACTCCTGCTGCAGGAGTTCCGCTCCAACGGCCTGGAGGTGGCAGCCCCAGAGCGTGCAGCCTTTCAGCGCCGGGCAGAGCAGCTGGCATCCCTGGAAAACGAATTCACCAGTGCGCTGGTGAATGATAATAGCAGTGCCACATTTACACAAGCAGAGCTGTCCGGGGTGCCGGATGCGCTCATCGCCCGGTTACCCAAGGACACAACCGGACTGACTACGGTTGCCAGTGCCGGCGATGCCGCCACTATCCTCCGCACGGCAAACCTTGAAGCAACGCGACAGGCTGCGCTCCGCTATCTGGACAACCGGGGGAGCGGCAATCTGGAACGGCTGTCCGAAATCGCCCGGCTACGCCAGGAGCAGGCAAAGGCCATGGGAAAGACAAGCTGGCAGGAGGTGCGCGCCACTCCCCTCATGGCCGGAACCCCGGAGCGGGTGAACAACTTTCTTGATGCTCTGCAAACCAGCCTTGCCCCGCTTGTTGCCACGGATCGTACCGCCTTTGCCCGGCTCAAGGGGGAGGGAAATCCGGTACACCCCTGGGATATCAGCTGGCTGAGCAGCCGTCTGCATGAAGAATCCGCAGGTCTGGACGAGGAGAGCCTGCGCCGCTACTTCCCCTTGTCAACAGTGCGGGACGGGTTATTCTCTCTGGCCAGCAGGCTTTTGGGGCTGCAGTTCGTGCGGCAGGCCGCTTTGCAAGGGTGGTCGCCAACTGTTGAACTGTACCAGGTGCAACGAGAAGACGGCTCCCTGGCCGGATGGTTGTACCTTGATCTCTTTTACCGTCCCGGCAAAGCTGACAGCTCCTATGAAATCTGCCTCCGCCCGACCCGGGAGACGGCAAAGGGCCAACTGCCGCCGGTCACCCTGCTGGTGAGCAACCTGCGACAGCCGGCAGACGGCGAGCCGCACCTTGCCCCCCGGCAGCTCAAGACTCTGTTGCACGAATTCGGTCATACCCTGCAAGATCTGCTGATCAGCGTGCCATACGCGTCTCTCGGCAGTGCGCTCATTCCGTGGGACGCTATCGAGATTCCATCGACCCTGTTCGAGAACCTTGCCTATGAGCCGACCGTGCTGGCGCTGCTGTCCGGCAACCGTCTGCCGGATGAGGTTGCCGCCCGCCTGCGCCTCAGTCAGCAAACCGCTGCCGCCAGCCGCCATGCATCTACACTGCTTACGGCACGCTTTGACGCCGCCCTGCATGGGCCGGCACCGGTTGCCGATCCACTGCAGCTCTGGCAGAATCTGTACCGGGAACTGCTGCAACTGCCGCCGCCGGAGGATAGCCGCACCCCAGGCACGTTCAGCCATCTGGTCAGCGGCTACGACGGCAGCTACTACGGATATCTCTGGTCTGCGGTCATTGCTGCCGAACTGCGTGAACAGCTGCAGACAAAAGGGCTGATTACCCGTACTGCCGGTATGCGCCTGGAAAACGAGTTCCTCTTCTTCGGCAACAGCCGTGCGCCGGAAGATCTGCTCCGCATCTTTCTGGGGCGTGAGTTCTCAAACGCGGCGTTTATTGAGTCACTGAAGCACTGATTGAAACGGCTTTGGGAGGTGGACTGTGTGCCAATTATTAAGTTCAGCATCCCATCAACAAGGAGAAAGGTTTCAATGAATTTTATTAACAGAGTGGTGTTGCTGTTTTTTTCTATTGTTGCTTTGGCTGGATGCGTCCATGTACCTCCGCAAAATGCTGTCTCTTCTCCGGCTGATGAAGTCCAAGCAGCTTTATCCGAAGCAGACATTCCTGGAGATCAGTTGCTTGTTGTAATTGGAGAAGGAAACAACACCTCTCGCGTGCAAACGTATGCACTTGAGCGTGTAAATGGAAAATGGACCTCACGGTTTACACCGATACCATCAATAATAGGGAGAAATGGTTTTGCCCCGTCAGGAGAGAAGCGAGAGGGCGACGGCCGAACGCCTTCAGGCTTGTACCCTCTTGAATCCGTATTTGGGTATGCGCCGGCTGTTATTACCAAAATGCCGTATCGCCAGGCCACGGAAGACGATATCTGGGTAGATGATGTGAATGCTCCCGACTACAACACCTGGGTGAAACGTTCCGAATCCAAAGCCACTTCTTTTGAAGATATGAAACTCCCCACCCACGTTTATCGTCATGGGATTGTGGTCGGTTATAACAGGAACCCGATTGTCAAAGGTTTTGGAAGTGCCATCTTCGTTCATGTCTGGCGGGAAGAAGGAAAGACCTCGGGAGGATGTATATCGTTCGACGAAGACCAGCTCGTTAAGCTTATTGGCTGGCTTGACCCTGCCCGAAAGCCCATGATCCTGATGGGTAACCGAAGTGACTTTGCATCCATGCATAAGCTGGAAAAGCTCGCTACGGCGGCACGACTGGCACCGCCTGACGCTCTTGAACAGCAGGTAAGAGCAAAGCTTGACGGAGTGAACGAACGGATTGTCGAGTCATATTCACCAGATGGTTTTTTCGGAATGGCTGTTGCCGTTCCACCTTCTGTGTCAGCCTCGATGAAGGAAAAGAAGAGCTGGCGTGAGGGGTGTCCGATTCAGATCTCAGACCTCAGTTACCTTGTTCTTACTCATTGGGGTTTTGACGGAGTCCCAAAAGTCGGCGAATTGGTCGTCCATAAGAAGCTAGCGTTGCCGGTCATTAAGGCATTTTCCGATCTTTATTCACAAAAATTCCCCATTGAGCGCATGGATTTAATCGAAGCGTATGATGCCGATGACGATCGCTCAATGGCAGCAAATAATACGTCCGCATTCAACTGCAGAGATGTCCCTGGCCGGCCGGGAGTTTGGTCGAATCACAGTTATGGCGGCGCCATAGATATTAACCCGGTTCAGAACCCATATATATTTGTGAAAAGTGACTCCCTAAACAAATTGGGTTGGGATGGAAAAGAGGAAATATCGCTGTTCATTCGTCATTCGGGATTCGATACTTCTTCTCCTGTGGTTGACTTCTGTAAAGCCCATCCGACTGAATGCAATGTATTACCACCCGCAGCTTGTTTAAACGTAAAGAGAGATTTGGATGCGGCGGGCCTCATCAAGACCGACAGCACAACGGTCAAAGCTTTCACAAACCGTGGCTTCGATTGGGGTGGAAAATGGAAAAATGATCCCGATTACCAGCATTTCGACTTTGACAGGGATATTCTTACTGGCAAGAAAAAATAAGGAGACACAATGCTAACACGAGTGTTGGCCATGCTGCTTGGATGCCTACTGGCCAGCTCTGGGATAACTGCCGCTGCGACCAGCAAGATCCTGCCTGAAAGCGACCCGAAATACCGGATTGTGAACGCGGTTTTTGAGCGACTCGCCCGGGTTGGTAACCGGGTACCGCCGCGCCTCCATATCCTTAAGGCCGATAACTGGGACAAGCCGATGAAGTCATCATTCGGACCTGACCCGACGTCCCGCATCAGAGTCAGTGAGGAAGGGAAATTTGTCGTTATCGACGAGGAGTTGATCGACATCCTCTCCAAACTTGGATCGCCACAGGCTCGGGATAACGCCCTGGCCTTCCTGCTTGGCCACGAGTTTGCCCATTATGCGGCATGGCAATCCGGCAGCTTTATCAGCAATATGAAAAAGAAGGAAGACCGGCAACAGAGCGAACAACTGGCAGACCGGCTCGGCTGCTGGTATGCGGTGGAGGCCGGATACGATCCGTTTCCCGTGGCAGAACAGTCAATCCGCGCCATTTATGACCATTATTACCCCGGCAAGAAGGTGATCAGCGATTATCTTGCCCTTGTGGAGCGCATCGCCATTGTCAATCGGGTTCGAGATGAACTGGCGGCCAAGGTTCCATTCTTCACTGCCGCCATGTTACTGCTGAGCATTGACCGTCCAGAGGAGGCAGCCCGTCTCTTTGAACACCTGGCCCGTGATTTCCAGAGCCGCGAAATCCTCAACAACGCCGGGGTTGCCTACGCCCTGGCCGCTGTGGCCATTCCCCCCCGGTCAAAATATTTCTACCCTTTCGAATTGGATGTCTCCTTTCGTTACCCGTCCAGCAGCCGGAATATGTATCCTGACGGAGAAGTCCGCAGAAATGCTCTACTGACGAAAGCGGCCGGTCTGTTTGACCGGGCGATACAGCTTGACCCCGGTTATGCCACGGCGCACCTGAATCGGGGGTGTGTGGCTGAGCTGCTCGTGAGTAAAAACAAACTTGAATACCACCTGAACGAAGCAGCCGATCTGGCAAAACAGTCTGGAAACAATCAACTGCTCGCACGGATAGCGATCATACGAGGGATAACGCTGGCAAGAAGCGGTAGACCGACTGAGGCTGCCGCTGCTTTCAGTGATGCCAGAACGAGTGCCGAGTCGATGGCGATTACCAACCTGCTGGCTATTGGTGCCACCCCCGAACTTCCTCCACCGGCATATATTCCGGATGAACCGGCAATAGAATCTATCGGCGGCATTCCGCTGTCCCGTTTGCGCGATCCGAACCTGATTCCCGCAGTCGGGGCACTTCAAATGGGTGATGAATACGATACGCCCGCTGTTAAAATTTATCGTAAATCAGCCACGACCTGGGAGGGAGTCCGCCTGCAGATAGGTTCTCTAGTGGTCACTACAGTAGCAACACCTGAGCGGTATGCCGGCACCAGCGCCCGTGGGATCAGCATTGGTGATGACCGCAGTAAACTTGATGCAACCTACGGCCGTGCCGACCGGATAATTTCTACCAGTCAGGGGAGCATCAATATTTACTCCCAGGATAACCTCATAGCACGAATCAGTCCCGACAACAGGATTCAGGGCTGGCTCATCTACGTTCAAACTACGAAATAGCCACCAAAGGGATGGTGCAATGAAGCTGTTTTTCTTGTTTGCCGCATTGGTATTACCGTTCAAACGCAAAGCGGAAGTTGTGTTGCCGGAGGCAACTTCTGCCGCGCTGGTAACGCCAGAACTGCTGACCAGGCTTAGGCGCTATTGTGTTATTGCAGTCGGGGCCCAGGGTGGCGAAAGATCCCGTGGCAATGACCTACCGGGAGAATTCACTGCTGATGGTGGCAATCGGATGGATCCGGAAGAGTTGTACAATGCCGTGTTCTTCAAGATAACCGACGACAATTGCCGGGAGCTTCGCGCTGTCTCCAGTGGCACACCGACCAATGACTGGCTGAAGAAAATAGTCCGCACCACGGCCATTGACCTGCTCCGTCAGGAGCGTGGCCGCATTGATTGGGATAAGCTGGGGAAAGATGCCCGTCTGATCTGCAGGCTGGTGATTACCTACGGCTATCCAGCCGATGAGGCACGGGAGCTTCTCCAAGCTCACTACGGTATCGATAGCTCCCTGTCTGAAATCGACAGAATTGTCGAAGCGGTTCGCGGCAAGGCCCGGTTGAAGGCCGATCCGGAAGGGGGAATCGACGTGCGGCAGATGATCGACGAGGAGACTGGCATGACCGAGCAGATTTTTATCGATAACCGTCACGACCCGGAACAGTTGGTTGCCAGCCATCAGGAGACTGTCACCAGAGACAACACCCTCCAGTTGTTCCTGACAAGACTGAAGCCGGATGATCGGCTGTTGATATCACTTAATTTTGGACTGGATGGCCAGGAGCTGACCTTGAAGGAGATTTCCGGCATCATGGCCAGCACCGAGACCGCCTTGCAGAAGCGTAAACTGCGTATTATCGAAGAGTTCAGGGGCTGGCTCGGTAAGCAGCGTCTTTCTCTTGACGAACTGATCTGCCACACGTCTGCCCGGAGTACAACATGAGGCGCCACGATCACAAACTGGAGGAATTGCGCATTGCCAGGTTACTGGCCGAAGGGGTGCAGAAACTGCCGCCGAACACTCCCTGCCTGACCGATGAAGAGCTGGACGCCCTGGCAGCAGGAGCCCTGCAGGGTGAGCGACGTGAGCAGGCTGTTTCCCATGTTGCCAGCTGCGACCTGTGCCGACAGGCGCTTATCATCACCACTCGGCTGGCGGCAGCTGATTCTTGCCAGGAACCGGTGCAACTGCATCAGAAAAAACAATCATACCTGGTGCCGCTGGCTCTGGCAGCTACTGTGCTGTTAGCCATAGGCATCTATAATTTTGTGCCGAAGCGCGGTGATCTCCCTCTGCCGGTTGTTCCTGGAAGCACACCTCAGCAAAGTCAAATAGCATGTAAAGAACCGCCTGCACAACCATCCGCTACCGGCAATGCACCTGTAAAGCAAACCAAACCACCGGCGCTCCTGGCGTTTGCCAATACACTGGTTATTCCCAAAAAAGGTTCACAACTGGAACTTCCAGTACCTTCAGCCAATCAGGCCGGATTTGCGTCTACAGGAAGAGATGAAGCGAACAGGTTTCACCTTGGGTTTTCTACGATTGCGTTGTATGTGGCATGCAAAAGCGAGGATTCTGACAGTATTCGTAAATCTGCCGCCAGCCTTGACGAGAGAATCCAGCAACTCGAAACCGCACACCCAGAATTGACGGAATTACACCTAAAGGCTATGAAGCTGGCATCCACCCCATCAAGTCTCTCTGTCTGTACAGATCTCTTGGAGCAAACGGCTGCCTGCATGGAAAAGCTGTCGCCTAACGACATCTATCTCCTGTTGGGAGCATGGACGGCATCTGTACGTGTGGCTGCTCAGCAGCAAAATGCTGCACAGCTGCACCACCCTTATCTAAATGAAGTGGCGAATAAAGTGGGCAAACTGGAAGCACCTCGCGGAGTTGCACAGAAAATTACTGAGATTTTGAAGATTATTGACGGGCCTGTCGATGAGAAATCCTACCGCCGTATGGATGAACTTGCGGATGACATTCAGAGAAGGTTTTGATCCAATCCGAATATCCATAATCGACTGCCAAATTTAGTTCAAACTCTGTGCTGTCCAAGACAAACCGGAACTGAAATGCCGGAGTTTAAATATCAATAAGTTAGACGGATAAATCGCTTTTTGTAAATTCAGGTTGTCATTTTTCGATGCTGTCCAGTTACCGGAAAGCCAGCATCAGCTGCTCATCTCCGGGAATCATGGCCGGCACCTCGAAAGGGTTGTCCAGCCAGAGCCATAAGTCCCTGTAGGTGAACAGGTTGTATCTGAGCATTGCCACCAGGTTTGATAGTGACCAGTTCATGCTCGATTTGAACCGTAGAAACTTCAACAGCAGAATTGCTGTATCAGTCTGGTACTTTTATTTTTATCTGTCATTATCGCCCCATCAAATTACCAGGGGAGGGGCGTATGACACCAGCGGAAGGGACTAGCTTGAAGGTTGCCATCGGGGATCTTAAAGAGGATTTTGGTGCTCAGTCGAATGCATTATTCGCCGTTTGGGGGGTATTGGAGAAGAAGGCAAAGGCATACCATGATGACGAACTGTGCGGCCTCGCTGAAATTGTCAACTTGATGTCAGGGCGTATCTCTGACCTCTGCCGGAAACATATTGAAGAGCTTCAGTTTCTTCTCGACCAGAGCCCCGAAAATATCGAAACCCTGGAACTGCTTCACGTCATACAAGGAGACCGCGCATGAAGGTCATAGTGAAGGAGCTTGTCGATCAGGGCGCGGCACTGGTGGCTGTCCAGGCCGCATTGAAAGAGGCAGCACACCGGTACAACGACGAGACGCTTCATGGGCTTGCTGCTATTGCCGGCAATGTCTCAGAGCGGATCAGCGACATGGCAGATAGGGTGCAGAGGTTTGGCGGGCAATAGGGCAAAAAGCAGCAATAGCCGTTGATATGCTTCCGTTGCTGGCTGAAGAGGCGAAGGAGAGACAGCGGAAGGCTGGACAAGATTATGCTGGCAACCTCAAAAATCAAGAACACCGGGTTGGCATCAAAAGAGGCGAAGCTCTTGAGAAAAGGGTTGGCATTGGAACTACGTCAGACACTCCCAGTATTGCTATCGTGAATGGCACAGCTAGTCACGAAACCAACCCATAAAAGTGTAAATCCTGAAAATTTAAAAGTCAAACCTATCAAGAAAACCGGGTTCCAGCCATGGGATTCTCGGTTTTTTTGTCTGGAAGGCGTTGCAATAACACCGAATTTTCGGTATCATTTCCCTGACGTTATGTGCTGACTTTCGGAAAGGCCCTCCGATTCGCCAGCCTCACCTTCGGGTGTGTTGCGAGGAACATGATGGATATGTACGGTCGCCCCTCCAGTGCATGACACGAATAAAGCCTTTCTCTGTACGACTGGAAAACCGGTTGCCAGCGGGGTTGCTAGAAATGGCATCATGCCCCATGGAGGAACTACCGCCCTCCACAGAGACATTTAGAATCATCAGCATGTGTGAAGGCGTTCTTCTTATCCACTGCTGAAGAGCCCGAGCGGGACGCCCCGTGGTCGGGCCTTAATTTTTCCCTTTCAGAATCCCTCTTTACCCCACCTACCACTTACACGATTCAAATAAACGGCGAACGGAACCCCGGCGCTCTGCCTGTTGCTTATTTTGGTAAATGATCGCGGCTAAATCTGCTTTGGTCATGTCAGGCTCTCCTTGATGAAGAGAAACATTGCTTTAATTTGAAACGAGAGGGAAAGGGGGATGGTGAAATAAAAATTCCTAGCAAGGCAACAAGAGGTTGCACCAGAGGTTGCATGAAGAAAAAAGAAAGAAAAGGGACTTACAGCCGTTGCCGTAAGTCCCTGAATTTTATGGTCGGGGCGAGAAGATTCGAACTTCCGACCCCCTGCTCCCGAAGCAGGTGCGCTACCAGGCTGCGCTACGCCCCGACTGAACCACCTTTCTAGCTTTTCAGATGAATTTTGTCAAGGAGAAAGACGAAAGAAGTGGATGGAGAGGGCCGGAGAGCGTACCTCCCCTGGTGACGATTGTCCTATCCCGGTACCAATAGAAGGTTCGTCGTTTCTTGATCTTATCCCGTCTTTTGAATCCAGAATTGATACATGCCTGTGAATGTGGTCGGATTTTCGTTCTCGAAAATTTGCCAATTACCAAGATTGGTGGCAGCATGATCTTTAGGAAAACGCTGCAGATAATCATGAAGGACATTTTGCCCGATATCAAACCCAAGAAATGCCAGATTGTTATCGCGAAGAAACGTTTCTATGCCGGTCAGTGTCATGAGATGTTCTTGTGCATGGAAAAGCAAATCTCGACAATTACTGGTTGTAAAAAAATCTGGTGATTTCAATAGGGGTTCGAAATCTGAGCTGTTATTCAAATTCATCAGATCCTGCCGGAATCTGCGAATTTCATCGGCGGTCGTGCCGTAATTCTGCTCAGCGATTACAGATCGTATCTGAACGATGCTACGGCGCGCCACTTCACTATATAGGCCAATTTTCATGAATCCGCCAGGTCGAAGAAGAGTCAAGAGCACTTGCCATCCGCCCCAAGGGTTCGCAAGGTGGTGCAGCACCCCTGAAGACTCGATGATATCGAAACTCCGCTCAAGTGAGCCCAACTCCATCAAATCGGCTTGAGCGTATTCAATAGAGGTCAAGCCAAGCTCCAGCGTCTTCCGCTTGGCGTAACAAAGACTATTGATGCTAAGATCAATTGCGAGTACTTTCGCCCCCGGGAATCGCTGTGCCGATTCAATAGAATGCTGGCCCGTGCCACACCCGGCAATCAGGACGTCAACGCTGTCGCAATCTCCATAATGCTTGAAAGAGGTCAATGGAAACTTGCGGCGAAAGTATACATCGATATTCATTGGCTTCTCTGCTGGCGCCAATTTGACCCAGCGAGGATAAGGGTTTTCTTCGTATTGATTCTGAACCAGCAGGGTCACTTTATCTTGAATATCGGTCAACCGGGGAATGTCAGCCTGTAATTGCATCTCTTTCGATGGCTCAATGAGTTGCTGTTCCAGGATGGCGGTGACTTCTTTGGGCCATTGGCTTTCCAGAAGCCTGTTAGCCGGCGCGAGAGATCCGAGAGGAAAGTAGGCCGCTACTGCGACTACCCAAAGAATTGGAATCTGGGTTTTTGTTTCCAGCGCTGCAACCAGCACACCTTGCAAATACCGGGCTTTTTGCATTTCATCATCGGTGCCGGAAAACACGTATTCATTGATGAAGCACTGGCGCGCTAAGGCAGCGTAGAAACTTAACGCAGAATCAACCATATATTCAGAAGCAGTTATCCCGGAAGCAATTTCCAGTAAGGCACACCTCGCCATAGTTAGAAAGCGCTCCATCTCAATGTCGCAAATTGGCGCCGAATCAAGCAGGGCGCATAACAGCTGATCATCCGCAACTGTAGCGAATCCGTCTGTCCCGAACAGCTCTTGCGCTGACAAACGATGCGGCCAGGCGTTTGCAGCGCGTTCTATGCACGTCATTTCCGGGTCTTTTTTTACGATATCGATGCAGGCATTTTCTAATTCGCTCGGACGGCCCCAAGGCTCGGTTAAAGCACGAAACATGATTGCCCGAAGCTCATTGTTGTATTGCGTGAAACTGACGTGCTGGAGACATTTGAAAAAGATGTTTTTGGTTTCCCGTGTTTCTTTGATTTGCAATGATTGTTTGATGAAGTTCAAGGCCATTACCGACTCGCCTTGATCATTTAGCAGCATGGCAAGATTGTTAAGTGCTTCGGGAAGGTTAGGTTGGAGTTGAAGAGCGCGAATAAAACAGTTTAGTGCAGTTTCGTGCTTCCCTTGTTTCTTGTGGATAATGCCCAGGTTTACCTTTATATAAGGGGAGCTGGGCATTATTTTCTCGGCTTTCTGCAGGTACTGTTTTCCTTCTCCGAGCTTTCCGATTTCTGAATAGAGCGTGCCGAGCAGGTAATTGGCATCAAGGTGCTTAGGGTCTTTGCTGAGGACCATCTTGTACAGTTTTATCGCCTCTTCGTAATTATTCGCGTTATGATTTGCCAGTGCATTGTTGAAAATCTCATCAATCCGCACATTAACTCTCCTGTATGGGGGATTTAATTTTTTAACTAAATATCCAATGCCTGACTGACAAGTCAAGCATTCTAATAGCAATTTTTGTGAAGAAGAGTCAGTGGCAGCTCAGTTGGGGAGCAAAGGAGGGCTGGAAGAAGGGAATTTGGCATCCCCAAGGTCAAAAAGAACCAGCCCGTCTTTTCTGAATAAAGTTTTTACTCGTGCCTCTGTTGAGAGACGGTTGAAAAGTGGGCCGAATGTTTCCTTGAAAGCAATGTAGTTGAACAGGACATATCTTGCCCCGAATCTTTCTCGTATGATGTCGACCGTATCGGCAGGAGCTTCTCGGGAAACACGATACCATATTCTGTAAAGCGCCGGATCTTTCAAATAAAAAAACGTTGGATCGAGCGCCACAATGAAACGCCTGCCCGGAAGAGTCAGCATAAACGTTCCCGTACATTGCCAGTCGGGGGTAAAAATTTGCACTTCCGGGGGCACGAGCTGCCGTAATGCATTGCCAACGTTGGCCGGCATGTCATCCGCTCTTCGCGACAGCCTGATAATTTCATCGCGCCCAAACATAATTGTGTAGACAAGGGTAACGATCAGGGTCGAATGGGTGAAATATTTGAAGGACAGATGCTGCGAAGCAAATGCCAGCGAAACTGCAGCAAACGGGACAAAGTATTCGATAAAGCGGATAGTCCGCGCAGTAAGGATACAAAACACGATAGAGCCAAGTATAAAGGCAATCTGAACAATGCTTCTGGGCCGTTTGTACAAGGCGACGGCAATGCTGATGACCGTCGCAAGCACCAGCGGGAGGAGATGGGCGATCCATGCATCGTAGGTGGGCGGGGAAAACTCCCTCCCAAGGTCAAACCCCTGCTTCATCTGCCATGAGTTTTTCAGAACCGACATCTGAGCCCAGTTAAGATGCAACAGATTCATCGTATTGGGGTGGAGTCCGGCACCAATAATAATCCCGGCTGCAACTGCTGCAATAGGTTCCCAGCGAAACCGTTCCTTCCCAATTATCCGCGCGGTCGTGGCAACAATAAGGATCAATAGTGGAATCTGCCAAAATGCCACATACGCCCAAGGGTAGATGATGGATATTATCGTAATGGTCCAAAGCCTGCATCGTACAACGGCCCAGAGCAGCAGCAGGGCAAGAGTGATTGAAAGCAGGTGAGGTCTTACAAGTGCTATCCGATAGACATAGAATCCCGATGCTGTCAGTGGCAAAAGCGCCCAAATCCCGGCATAACGGACCCCTTCTCGTTGAAGGATCAGGTATATCGCCAGGAGCACACCGGTCCCGCCGACCGTCCCGACTATTCGAGAAGCAGTCACGTAATCCAGTCCGGAAAGAGGTGCAAAGAGCAGATGGAACAGCAACTCTTTGTCCGCATACCGGTCGGACATTATACTGAATGTAGTCCATGGAAAAGAATGAAGCAGTCCGAATTTGCGGATCAGGCCACCGACTGCGGCATGGTATGCAGTATCAGTGTCGTAGGGATATGAAGAGTAAAGCTGGATACAGCCGATAACGCACAGATAAACCAGCGTCCAGACTAAAATCGAAATATAATTTATGCCAGTTGGGATCGGAGCAGGTGAGGTGGAGTGATTGGGTTTGAGCATGACAAGACTTCTATCAGCTCCAAGATTGGTCGTCAACAGTAGTTTCTCCGCTATGTTCTCTGTGCGGAAACTACCCGGTTGCGGCCTTCCCGTTTTGCGACGTAAAGTGCCGAGTCGGCCGCTTTGATCAGACTCTCTACTGAATCTATGTCTTCGAATGGGAACGAGGCTACACCAAGACTGATCGATACGCCGAGGTTTGACAGCTCCCCTTCGAATCTCAGCTTTTCGATCCGGGCGCGTAATCTCTCGGCCACCAGGATTGCCCCTTCGTGAGGGGTGTCGGGAAGTATCAGGACAAACTCTTCACCTCCGTACCTTGCCACCAGGTCGTAACCGCGCAGTCTAGATCTGGTCAATTCCGCAATCGCAACCAGAACCGTATCTCCGGCCTGATGGCCGAATTCGTCGTTAACCAGCTTGAAATGGTCGATGTCGAACATGGCGATGGAAAGCTGGGAGCCCTTTCTGTCGCATCTCTGCAGTTCCCGCTCCAGAATTTCGACCATGGAGCGCCTGTTGTGAAACTGAGTCAAGGGATCGCGGGTGGTAAGTTCGGTCAGTATTTTGTTCGATTGCCTGAGATCGTCCTGCTGATGTTTGAGTTTTAACTGAACTTTTACCCGGGCAACAAGCTCTTCGTTGTCGAACGGCTTGGTCAGATAGTCGGATGCGCCATGCTCCAGTCCTTTGATCTTGAATTTTTTTTCATCTCTTGACGTCAGCATGATAATCGGGATGTCTTTGAGCCCATCCTGCGTGCCAACCAGCTCTAAAAATTTTATGCCATCCATATTCGGCATTATCAGATCACAAATAATCAGGTCAACCGGCTCGTTTACGAGAGCTTTAAACCCCTCAATGCCATCGTGAGCCATCAATATCTTGTCAAACAGGTTGCTTGGTTCCAGGATCGATCTGATTTTGCTGAGTTCGGTCGAAGAGTCATCGATAATTAGAGCACTTGATGACATATCATTTCCTTTTAAAGAGTATGGATAAAACCGTTACTTTGTCGATTTGATATTGCCAGAGAGCATACGGATGTCAAGATGGAGAAGCTTTACCGGAGGATTGTCTGGCTTGAGGATGCTTGAACTGGGCCTAAACAAGGACAAAAATATTGTCATCAAGGTATGTAAGTGGTAATGATTGTTCGGCTGAACAAAGAGAATCATTGATATGGCAATCAGAGATTTGAGGGATTTTCTCCGCCGCATCGAAGAGCTTGGGGAACTGCATCGGGTGACAGTCGAGGTTGACCCCATTCTCGAGATGGCTGCTATCAGCGCCAGGGTCAGTAAGATCGACTCTGGCGGGCCGGCCTTGCTTTTCAGCAGGGTTAAAGGGTCGGGGTTTGGTGCCGCTGCCAACCTCTTCGGCTCGAAAAAGCGGATGGCAGCGGCTTTGAGTCTGGCAAAACTGGGTCAGCTTTCGGAAATTATTGGGCGGCTGATCGAAGGGGTGCCGGGCAGGACCGCGGCCGAAAAACTCAGCTCTCTTTCCAGTGGTAGCTCTGCCAGCAGGTTCCGGCCGCAGATACAACAGAATGCTCCCTGCCAAGAGCTGAGGATTGAGCCGCCGGACCTCACATTGCTGCCGATACCGAAATGCTGGCCCAGTGACGGTGAACCGGCACATGAAGGCCGGTTCCTGACCCTGCCACTGGTCATAACCCGCGACCCGGCAGACGCCACTCAAAACTGCGGCATGTACCGGGCAGCGGTTCTCGGGCCGGACCGGCTGGCAATCCACTGGTCGCCTGAAAGCGGCGGTGCGCTCCACGCAGAGGCGTGGCGGTTGGATGGCCGGCCGATGCCGGTAGCGATTGCACTCGGCGGCCCGCCTGCTCTTGCTTTTGCCGCCATGCTGCCATTGCCGGAAGGGGTTGACGAGTTCACCTTTGCCGGTTTGCTCCTGGGTGAACCGGTAGCTGCCGTAAAATGTCCGGCCAGCGACTTGCTTGTCCCGGCTGGTGCGGAGCTGGTGATAGAAGGGTTCATCGAGCCGGGGGAGAGTGCCGCAGATGGCGCCTTTGGCAATCATACGGGATACTATAACCCTTCAGGGTTCTATCCGCTGGTAAGGGTCACAGCCATAACCCATCGCCGGGAGATGATCCTGCCGTTCACTGTTGTCGGCCGGCCGCCGATGGAGGACTGCATGCTCGCCGAGGCGGCCTGCAGGCTGCTGCTGCCGCTGCTGCAGCAGGACCTTCCTGCGATCCGCGCCTTACACAGGCCGATTGCCGGAACATTCCACGGGGCAACGGTCCTGGCCGTGGACAAGGCCGCAGCCGGCGGCAGAGAAACTTTGCTGCAGCAGATCCGGGGGATTAAGTGGCTTGCGGAGGCGCGGTTGCTGGTGCTGGTGGACGAAGACCAGGACCCTGTCGATGTCGGAGGTGTTTACTGGCGGATGCTGAACAATACGGTCTGGCAGGACGACCTGATTATCGACGGAAAACGGCTGACGGTCGATGCGACCCGCAAACCCGGCGATTCCAGGGTGGCCCTGCAAGGAGACCCGGATACCGAGTGTCTGGTGACAATGCGATGGCAGGAGTATGGCTTTAATGACGGCAGATGAGACAAGCCGCGGCCTTTTTACGCGGTTAAAGATATTTTTGGAGATGATCAAGTTCTCCCATACGGTGTTTGCCCTGCCGTTTGCCCTTACCGGGGCACTTCTGGCGGCGCGGGGAATTCCGTCGTTGGCCCAGCTGTTCTGGATTGTCATGGCAATGGTTGGTGCAAGAACTGCCGCCATGGGGCTGAACCGGGTGATAGATGCCGAAATCGACGCCAGAAACCCGCGTACCGCCGGACGCGCGATACCCGCCGGTCTGCTCGGCAAAGGGACTGTCGTCGCATTTATCCTTTTGTCCATATTGCTGCTGTTGTATGCGGCGGCACGGCTCAACCCGCTCTGCCTTAAGCTTGCTCCAGTGGCCCTGTTTTTCCTCGTGCTCTATTCGTACTGCAAGCGCTTTACCTCGATGGCACACGTTGTTCTCGGTCTCTGCCTCGGTGCTGCGCCGGTCGGGGCATGGGTTGCCATTCGCGGTACCATTGAACTGCCGGCACTGTTGCTGGGGCTGGCGGTGCTGTTCTGGGTTGCCGGTTTCGACATCCTGTATGCCTTGCAGGATCTGGAATTCGACCGGGGGGCAGGGCTCCATTCCATACCGGTAAGACTGGGGGTAAAAGGGTCACTCTACCTGGCGCGCCTGTTGTCGCTGCTCATGGTGGTGCTGCTGATCTGGCTTCTTGTCGAGCTGCATCTGGGGGTGTTTTTCCTTGCCGGGGTCGTCCTCTCCTCGCTACTGCTTCTATATGAGCACTGGCTGCTCAGAAACGGCAATTTGGCAAGGCTGGATTTGGCCTTTTTCACCATGAACGGCTACATCAGCATTATTATATTTATCGCCACTCTTTTGGAAATTTGCGTCAACAAGGCGGCACTATGAGCGGAAAAAGGATCATCGTCGCAATTACCGGCGCTTCAGGGGCAATTTACGGCCTGCTTCTTATCCGTGAGCTGCTCGCGGCAGGTCACAACCTGGAGGTCCTGATCAGCCGGGCAGGATTTGCAGTGCTGAAGGAAGAGCAGCGCCTGGACTGGTCTGGAAATGCGGATCTTGTGACCGTAAGGCTCAGGAGGCATTTTAATGTCGATGCCGAACGGCTCCGGTATTATGCTGACGACGACTTCCATGCTGCCATTGCCAGCGGTTCCGCAGCGCCTGACGCCATGGTTTTCGCCCCATGTTCAATGGGTACTGTGGCCAGGGTTAGTGCAGGGATATCGGGAAACCTCCTGGAGCGTGCCGCCGATGTCATGATCAAAGAGCGCCGTCCGTTGCTCATGGTCCCTCGCGAGACCCCGCTTTCCGTAATTCACCTGGAGAATATGCTGAGGCTGGCTCAGGCAGGGGTAAGGATCATCCCCGCCATGCCCGGATTTTACGGCAATCCGCAGACGGTCGATGATATGGTCGCTTTTGTTGTGGGAAAGGTGCTGGACGTCCTGGGGATTGAACATGATCTGTATGAAAGGTGGGGAGGGCGTTGAGCAGCCTGGAAACCGTACGGAAGAAGATTGCTGCCGCTGAGCGGATCACGGATGCAGACGCCCTGTCGCTCTTTGAAAGCCGTGATCTCCTGGCCGTGGGTGAACTGGCCGCAGTTGCCAATGCGCGGAAAAACGGCCGCAGGGTTTTTTTTAACGTCAACCGCCATATCAATCACACAAACATCTGCGTCAATCAGTGTAAGTTTTGCGCTTTTTCCAAAACTACCGACGAACCGGGGGCATACTGCTACGATCTGGACGAGATCCGCAACCGGGCTATTGAGGCGGCAGAGCAGGGGGCTACCGAGATCCATATCGTCGGTGGGCTCCATCCGGATCTACCCTTCGATTTTTATCTGGAGATGCTGAGGACTGTGCGGGGCGTCTCCCCAGCCCTGCATATCAAGGCCTTCACAGCAGTGGAGATCGATTACCTGGCGAAAATCTCCGGGCTGTCGATACCCGAAACCCTTGCCGAACTGAAGGAAGCGGGTTTAGGATCACTGCCGGGCGGCGGTGCCGAGATTTTCAGGCAGGAGATCCGGGACCGGCTCTGTCCGGAGAAGATTTCCGGGGAGCAATGGCTGAAGATCATGAGAGCTGTGCATTGTGCTGGGCTCAAATCCAATGCCACCATGCTGTATGGGCATGTGGAGTCGTATGCGGACCGGGTGGACCATATGCGGAGGCTGCGGGAGCTGCAGGACGAGACCGGAGGGTTTCAGGTCTTCATCCCGCTGGCGTTTCAGAAGGAGAACAATCCGCTCGGCCATCTGAAGAACCCGATGAGCGGCGGCGTTGATGATCTCATGACCCTGGCAATAGCGAGGCTGTACCTGGATAATTTTGCCAATATCAAGGCGTATTGGGTCATGCTGGGCGAAAAGATCGCCCAGACCTCCATCTGTTTCGGTGTGAACGACCTGGACGGCACCGTGGTGGAGGAGAAGATCGGCCACGACGCCGGGGCCGGTTCACCGCAATCGATGACAAAGGACGATATCGTCACCATGATCCGTAAGGCCGGCCGGATTCCGGTCGAGCGGGACACATTGTACAATGAATTGAGAGTTTACTGAGAGTAACGGCAATTTTGCGGGACAATGCCGCGGCATTTGCCCTGCTTGATCGGATCGATAGATGACGCTTTCAACCATCTTCATGTTTCTCGGGGCATCAATTGCTTTGACGGTTGCGCCTGGGCCGGACAATGTCTTCGTCGTGACCCAGGGAGTCAGCCGGGGCAGAAAGGCTGCCATAGTTACCGCGTGGGGAATGTGCAGCGGCCTGACGGTGCATACCGTGGCGGCTGCCGCAGGAATATCGGCGGTTTTCTACTCATCTGCCCTGGCGTTCCAGGCGGTAAAGTTTGCCGGCGCCGCCTATCTGCTCTATCTGGCTTGGCAGGCGCTAAGTGAGCACGGCCCGCTCAGGCTTTCCGAAGCAGGAGCAGGTTCGTGGGTGGCACTCTTTCGCCGCGGCTTTATCATGAATGTTCTGAACCCCAAGGTGGCGCTGTTTTTTCTCGCCTTTCTCCCGCAGTTCACCAGCCGCGAGGCCGGGAGTATCCCTGTGCAGATGCTTCTTCTCGGCGCAATATTCATGGTGCAGGCGCTGGTCATATTTACCGCCATCGGTTTCTGTTCCGGGAGCCTCGGCAACTGGATACTGAAGCGCCCTCAGGCCGGCCGGTGCTTTTCATGGCTTGCCGCGGCAATCTTTGCCTCCTTGGGGGTGAGACTCGCCTTTGTGCAAAGGTAGGAATATGAAGTCGATAGAGACAATGGTTGAGAAGATCGGGCAGGGATACCACCCCAATCGCGAGGATGCCTTGAAGCTGCTGATCGACGGTGACCTGTTGCAACTCGGGAAGCTCGCGGATTCGATCCGGAGGCGGAGACACCCGGAAAATCTTG
This sequence comes from Geobacter sp. OR-1, assembly GCF_000813145.1. GTDB lineage: Bacteria > Desulfobacterota > Desulfuromonadia > Geobacterales > DSM-12255 > Geoanaerobacter. The sequence continues at coordinate 35,660 of NZ_BAZF01000021.1, forward strand.
TAACGTTCGTTGTGGACCGTAACATCAACTATACCAACATCTGCGAATCAAAATGCCGCTTCTGCGCCTTTTATCGGGACGAAGCAGCTCCGGATGCCTTTGTGCTGGCAGAAGAGGAGATATTCGAGAAGATCGAGGAACTGGTTGCTGTTGGTGGGACCCAGCTCTTGATGCAGGGCGGGCTCCATCCGGCACTCGGAATCGAGTGGTTCGAGAGACTTTTTCAGGCGATCAAGGCCAGATTCCCGCAAGTTCAGAACCACTCCCTGTCTCCTGCCGAAATTACCCAGATTGCCCAGGTTTCCAGGCTGACAGTCACGGAAGCGTTGCGCCGCCTGAAGGAGGCTGGGCTGGACTCGGTCCCCGGTGGTGGGGCGGAAATTCTGGTCGACCGGATTCGCCGGGAGATCTCGCCGAAAAAAATCGGCTGGGAGGGGTGGGCCGCCGTGATGCATGAAGCAGCTCGGCTGGGGATGCCTACCACCGCGACCATGATGTTTGGCAGCACCGAGAGCCCGGCTGATATCGTCGAACATATCTATCGGGTGCGCGAACTCCAGATGGACGGGGGGAGTTTTACCGCGTTCATCCCCTGGACCTATCAGTCCGGGAACACTGAACTCGGTGGCAAATCCGCTACCGGTGTCGAATATCTCAAGGTTCTGGCCTTGTCGCGCATAGTTTTGGACAATGTCCCCAATATTCAGGCAAGTTGGGTGACCCAGGGGGCGAAAATGGCCCAGGTGGCCTTGTTTTTCGGGGCCAACGACCTTGGGGGGACCATGCTGGAAGAGAATGTGGTTGCCGCTGCCGGGTGCCATTTCCGGATGAGCATGGCCGAGATGGTGGAGCTGATTCATGGCGCCGGGTTCCGTGCTGCTCAGCGGACAACCCTGTACAATATCGTGAAGGAGTATTGATGGGATTTGAATTTATTGCCACGTCTGCCGGGCTCGCTGCAGCGGTAAGGCGCCTTGAGGGGGAGCCGTTGCTGGCATGCGACATCGAGGCCGATTCCATGCACCATTACCGGGAAAAAGTCTGTCTGGTGCAGATATCTTCGCCGACTTCTTGTTATATCATTGACCCTCTGGCCTGTCGGGACCTGTCGGAACTGAAGCCGATTTTTGCCGATCATCTTACCTGCAAGATATTTCACGGGGCTGATTATGATGTGCGGTCTCTGTATCGCGATTTCGGCATTGAGATCAACAATCTGTTCGACACCATGATTGCGAGCCAGTTTCTCGGTGAAAACGAGTTCGGGCTTGCGGCAGTGTTGCGAAAGCGATTTGGTGCCGAACTGGACAAGAGGTTTCAGCAGGCTGACTGGAGCCGCCGGCCGATTTCACAGGAGATGCTGGATTACGCGATAAAGGATACCACCCTTTTGATTCCGCTCTATGAGCAGCTTTCCCGCGAACTGCTCGACATCGGTCGGCTCGAATGGGTTAAGGAAGAATGTGAACTGCTCTCCCACGTCAGAAGTGCTGAGCGCGGTGACGAGCCGTTGTTCTTGAGGTTCAAGGGGGCAGCGAAGATGTCTCCGGCAACGCTGGCGGTTCTGGAGAAGCTGCTCAGATTCAGGGAGATTGAGGCTGAGCGGCGGGACCTGCCGCTGTTCAAGGTCCTGGGAAACGAGTCCATCAAGGGATTGGCCGAGCGAAAGCCGGCTACGTTGGCGGAAATGGAAGGGATAGCCGGCTTGTCGCCCCGGCTGATTCAGCGATACTGCGAGCAGCTCATGAAGGCAATTCAGGAGGGGGTTGCCGTGCCGCCCGAACAGCTGCCGGCATATCCTTTTTCTCCCCGACGGAAGAGAACTGCTGCCCAGGATGAAAGACTAAAGAAGTTAAAATCGTGGCGTGAGGAAAAAGCGGTCAAGAGCGGTTTGGCCCCCGGGCTCATTGCCAACAATGCGTTGCTGGAAATACTTGCCGAGCGGCACAATAATGGTGACCAAAAGGCGCTAATGGACAATCTCAAGCAGTGGCAGATAAGTGCATTCGGCAGTGAGCTTGCGGCAGTATTGGGAGATTAGTCACTCCTATTTTTTCTTTTCATCCGGTTCACCGAACAGTGCATCGAACTCACTGCCGGTAAGTTGGGGGGATTTCTGGTCAACGTTGTTGGCAGTTCCCGACTGCTGCGGCTCCGGAAGATCCATTAAAAAACCCTCCAGATCGAACTCCCCGGCGGTGCCTGCCAGTTGCGGCTCTCCCTTTCCTGTGGTATCCCCCCCGTCCAGGTCACTGAATGGATCGAATGGAAATTCTGCATCAGCCAGAGCCTCACTGCTCCCCTCACTCCGGTCAAAAGCATCGGCAGGCTGATCAGCGACGTTGTCATCAAAGGCGAATTCGCCGAAAATGTTGTCCGCTGCATCCTGACTGGCTGGAACTTCAGCCGGCCCGGTTTCTTGAGGCAACACAGGCTGCTGCTCTGAGAGATCGAAAGCGAATTCGCCGAAAACGCCGGCCGACGAATCCTGGTCATCCGTTTGTTCTGTAGCGAAGGAAGGGATGCTTTCATCCGGCAGTGCGATCTCCTGCTGTTGTTCTGTGGGAAGATCCAACGAAAAGTCGCCGAAGGCATCGGTTGTTATATTCAGACTTGCCGCCTGCTCTTCAGGTTGAGGTGGTGGCGTGGGGGCCTGCTGCCGGTCCGGAAGATGTAACGAGAGTTCTTCCAGGAGGTCCTTTGTCGTAGCTCCCTGCTTTTCTGAAGTTTCCTCGGGAAGTTGTTCATCAAAGGAGAACGGGTCTGAGTTTTGCTGCGGCTCTTGGCCGGGCTCTTCTCCGAAGTTGATCTCGAAATCGTCGCTGCTTGGGCCATCTGAAGCGGGTGGAGTAGGCGGAGCGGGCGGAGATGTCGTGTCCCACTGGAAGATATCGTCCCCGCTGCTTGCGGGTACTTGCTGTTCAGCCTCGGCAGACAGGGTAGCCGAAGCTACCGCAGTTATTCCTGCCGGAAGCACCAGCGTTTTTATCCCGAGCGATTCCTTGAAGGTGGCGAGGGAATTGCCGCATTTTTTGCAGCTGTCCAGGTACTCGAAACTATTGTATCCGCATTTGGGGCACTTCATCGTTTCACTCCTTTGCGGCAGAAAGCTTTTCGCGACGTTGAATCCTGTCTGGGCGGATTCTCGGGCGTTACCCTACTTTTCGGCAGGTAACCGCGAAGCTTTACCGATAGTTGCTCAACCAATATCTCCCCATTGATACTGAAGTATCGCCAGCATGGCTATGCCAGCCGTTTCCGTCCTCAAAATTCTGGGGCCCAGTGATACCGTCACGCAACCGTTTGAGCGGGCCGAAGAAACCTCTGTCTCGGAAAATCCGCCTTCCGGTCCTGCCAGTATGGTTACCTTATCCGGCCGGTCGATACCTGCCAGGGTTTCACGCAGGCGGTTCGTCTGCTCGCGCTCGAATAGCAAAAGTTTAACAGACTGACCCGCACCCTGCAATGCGGCTTCCAAAGTTTCGGCATAAGTAACGGCCGGTACGGTGGTGCGTTCTGACTGTCTTGAAGCTTCTGATGCGATTTTATTCCATCTGGTGATCTTGGTTGCTAGTTGGGCTTTAGGGATCTTGACTACCGAGCGGGACGATGGGAAGGCGATGATGGAATGCACCCCGAGTTCCGTGGCCTTCTGAATTATCAGGTCGAATTTATCGCTTCTGGGGAGTCCCTGGACCAGGGTCATGGCGGGAATCCCCTGGCGGTCAATGGAGATGGAGTGTCGGTCAAGAATATCAAGGATGAGGCTGCGGCTGTCGATCCGGCGGATGACAGCGGTAAATTCCGCTCCAACAACATCGCATAATATCACCAGGTCTTCTGGGTGAAGGCGGAGTACCCGTACCATGTGCCGGTACAGTTCACCATCGATGGTTAAGGATTCGCCTGGAACAAGCTCTGTGGCTACGAGGAATCTGCGCATTCAACGGTTCCGAATGAATGAAAGGCAGCACCATTCGTCCTGCCGGGTGATTTCCAACTGACTGAGCCCACAATCAAGGTAGGCATCCGTAACCCGTTCTTCCCGCTCTGTAAGTATGCCGGACAGGACAATGATTCCTCCTGGCAGAAGATGGGCAACAAGCTCCGGGGCCATCCTGATCAGGTCTTCAGCAAGGATGTTTGCCAGTATTACGGCGAAAGAGCCGTCGATTCGGTCCAGAGGCGTTGTCGCTACTTCGATATCTTCTGTAATGCCGTTATTGCCGAGGTTTTCCATTGCTACCCGGATCGCCTCCGGATCGATGTCCAGCGCGACAATTCTACCGGCACCCAGTTTGCGTGCTGCTATGGCAAGGACGCCCGAGCCGGTACCCACGTCGAGAATTGTCGGCGGGTTATTCGGCAGAGGCGCGTCATAAGGCGGGAGATGCGCCAAAATCCTTTCAATTGTCTCAAGGCAGAGGCGTGTCGTGGCATGGGTGCCGGTGCCGAAAGCCATCCCCGGATCAATCTCTATGACAAGCCTGTCTCCGAACTCGTCAGACTCCTCCCAGGAGGGTTTCAGCAGCAGTCGCTTCCCGATCGGGCTTGGATGAAAATGCTGTTTCCAGCTGGTTGCCCAGTCTTCCCGGCAGACCGGTTTTACCTGGGGCGGTGTCTGCTCGAATTCCGGGTGATTTGAGCAGAGTGCTGCAACCAGGCGTTCGGATTCTGCGAGCAGCCGGGGGAATTCCGGGGTATCAGGAAAATAAGAGTGGATTGTAACGACATCCGGTTCGGTGAGAGCGTCAATAGAGAAGGTATCAAGGGTTTGATTGTCTATGCACACGCCGTTGCCGGTAAGCGCAAAGAGTTCTTCTGAGAGCTGATCCGCCAGACCGGCGGGAATTTGAAAGGCAACCTCCACCCAACCATCAGACATGTAAAGATCCTCCTGCAGCAATAAGATGGTCCGGCTGGAGCTAACCTAGCAGAACGAAACAGTATTGGTCAATGAAATTCCCTTGACAAAGAGGGGCTTGCAGTGTAATTCATTAAAATAAATTTTTTATAAACCGGGGTGATTGAGTGGACGTTGCTTCGCTCAAAGATGCTGTAGTCAAAGTCATACGGTCGCGAGAGCAAGATTTCATAGCAATATCGCACGAACTTTTTAAGCATCCAGAGACGGGATTGCAGGAACACCGCTCATCGGAATTATTGTGTAAATTCCTGAAGCGTGAAGGCTTCAGGGTGCAATACGGATTGGCCGGGATGGAAACCGCTTTCATGGCGTCTCGTGGCGACACCGGCCCTTCAATCGCAATCCTGGCGGAAATGGACGCATTGCCTGAACTCGGACACGCTTGCGGACATAATATTATTGCTGCAGCTGCACTGGGCGCGGCAACCGGCTTGCGTGCAGTTTTGTCGAATGAGGACATCAGGCTGACGGTCTTGGGCACTCCGGCAGAAGAGCAGGGAATTGGGAAAATCGAGCTGATCAAGGCCGGCTACTTCGACCGGATTGATTTTGCGATGATGGTTCATCCGTCATCACGGCGTTACATCACGAAGGCGTATCTGGGGCTGGCCCGGTTGAAGTTTATATTTTTCGGGCGACCGGCGCACGCCTCTGCTTATCCTGAAGAGGGGATCAACGCTTTGGATGCGGTTATCCAGACGTTTAACGCAATAAATGCCCTCAGACAGCAAACAGCTCAGGATGTAAGAATCCACGGGATTATTACCGAAGGCGGGACTGCCCCGAATATCATCCCGGCCCGCGCCGCGTGCAGTTTTTATGTCCGCGCCATGGATCTGGACCGGGTCCATCAAACGGTCAAGCGTGTTATTGCCTGCGCTCAGGGGGCTGCAACCGCTGCAGGCTGCGAAGTTGAAGTTGTGGAAGATCCGCGGATAATGGCGCCTTTCAGGATCAATGCGGCTTTCTCCGAGCTGTATGCTATACAGTTGCAGGCTCTCGGACTGCAGGTGGATGAGGTTCCGGTTGACCGGAACTGCGGTTCTTCCGATATCGGCAATGTCTCCCAGATAGTGCCGACCATTCATCCTCATGTGCCGATAGGTTTAGGGATAAACATTCACAGCAACACCTTTGCCGAAGCCTCGGTTTCGCCCAAGGGAGATCAGGCCGTGCTCGAGGGTGCATGTGCACTAGCGATGGCTGCAGTTGAGCTGGCATGCGATCCGGAATGCCGCCAGAGGATTACTGAAGAGTTCCGGAATAGTTGACAAAAAATTTGCTGAAATTCCAATCCATGATATTGTTAATGAGACATGCTAATGATTAAGCACTTAAACGAAGAATTGATCCAGCATCTGTATTTACTTTCCGATTCAACCGGAGAGACGGTTGAACGTGTGGTTCGTGCGGCTCTTTCCCAGTTCCAGGGGGGGAATTCACGGCTGCACCGATTGAGCGGATTAAGAAGCCGTTCCGATATCGATGACGCACTGGCCGGTCCCAAAGGAACGCCTGGACTGATAATTTACACGCTGGTCAACCCTGACCTGGCTGAGTACCTGCGCAACGAGGTGGAGCATTATGGCCTCGATGCCATCGATCTCATCAGCCCATTGCTGTACAAACTCTCCGATCTGCTGGGCCGGGCACCGCGAGAAGAGCCGGGCTTGCTCCATCAGGTCGATACCGAGTACTTCAAGCGGGTAGAAGCGGTAAATTTCACTGTTAAGCAGGACGACGGTCAGGAACTTCGTCATCTCTATCGCGCCGACATGGTACTGGTAGGGGTATCGAGAACTTCAAAGACCCCTCTGTCCATTTATCTTGCCCACAAGGGATACAAGGTTGCAAACGTTCCGCTGGTGAAAGGGATTGAGCCTCCACGTGAGCTGTTTGAGATCGACCAGAAGAAGGTGGTTGGCCTTTTGATAGATGCCAAAAGACTGGTTGAGCTTCGTTCCGCCCGGCTCAGAAATCTGCGGCAAAATCCAAGAGGTAGCTATGCGGATTATGAGGTTGTCGAGGATGAACTGGAGTGGTGCCGCCGGATTTATCGCCGGAATCCGCAGTGGCAGGTTATTGATGTTACCAACAAGTCTGTGGAGGAATCAGCTGCGGAAATACTGAAACGCGTCAATGATGGTGTGGCAGCGTGACATTGATGCCGGCAGCTTTGGTTTTTGTTTCACTATATCAAACGCGACGAGAGGTACTAACATGAGAATTCTAGTGGTTGAGGATGAGAAAAAAGTTTCGAGTTTTATCAAACGGGGCCTTGAGGAAGAGAAGTACGAGGTGGATACAGCTTTTGACGGAGAGGAAGGGTTGAAGCTGGCGGTGGAAAGGCCTTATGAAGTGGTGATCCTGGACTGGATGCTGCCCAAGCAGGACGGTTTGTCGGTCCTCAAGGAACTCAGGGCGCAGAAGAAATCAACCCCGGTTCTCATGCTGACTGCCAAGGATACGGTTGAGGACATTGTTGCCGGACTTGATTCCGGTTCCGACGACTATCTGACCAAGCCTTTTGCTTTTGCCGAATTGCTTGCCAGGGTAAGAGCGCTGCTGCGTCGCAGTGAAATGGACCGGGGTGCGGAACTGCGTTTTGCGGATCTGAGGATTGATCCGGTAACCCATAAAGTCTGGCGTAATGACAAGGAGATCGATCTTACTGCCAAAGAGTATGCCCTTCTCGAATACTTCATGCGCAATCCGAACCAGGTTCTAACCCGGACCATGATTGCCGATCACGTCTGGGATTATACTTTTGACAGTTTTACCAATATTATCGATGTCTATGTGAATTACCTGCGGAAGAAGATTGACCGCGATGCTGACAAGAAGCTGATACACACTGTGCGGGGGGTTGGTTACATCCTGAAAGAGGAGGATTGATTGCAGCTTCGTCGCTCAATCCGCTTTTCTTTGACACTCTGGTATGCTCTTACGCTGGCTGTGATAATGCTGGTGTTCAGCAGTTTTGTCTATCTGACCATCCGGGCAGGCATCTATAAACAGATCGACCGTGAGTTGAACAAAATCGCGGAAGCCTTAGCCAGCCCGACCATGGAGCCCTTTCGCCGTGCGGCTCCTTCAGTGTTCGACCAGGTGCTTGAAGATTTCTTCGGAACCAAGATAAACGGTAAATATGTCCAGCTTTTGGAGGCTGACGGTACTGTGGCCGCAGCCTCCAAAAACCTCAACAATCAGCGGTTTCTGCTGTCACGCAGCACGTATCGCAAGGCCGTCGCCGGAGAGAGCATTCATGAGACCGGCCAGGTGAATGGGTTGCCGGACATGCGGATTGTTACGATTCCGGTATTCAATGATCAAAAGCTCGTCCGGGTCGTTCAGGTTGGAGCTCCTTTCGGGGACGAGCTGGAAACTCTCGATAAACTGCTAGTTATTTTCGGTATTTCTATTCCGCTGGGAATTCTGCTGCTCAGTGGCGGCGGATGGTTTCTTGCCGGGCAGGCCTTGCGACCGGTCGATCTGTTAACCCGCACTGCCCAGAGAATTACCGCGGAAAACCTCAGCCAGCGTCTTGAAGTATTAAATCCTGATGATGAAATCGGCCGGCTGGCCGAGACATTCAATTCGACTCTTGCTCGTCTGGAAGCGTCATTTATCCGGACCAGACGTTTCTTTGTCGATATTTCTCACGAACTTCGCACCCCTCTTACGATAATCCGCGGTGAGACCGAGGTCGGTCTCAAGTGGGCCAAAGAGCCGGACGATTTCAAGGAGATCCTTCAGAGCAATCTCGATGAAGTCAAGCGGATGTCCGACATCGTTGAGTCGCTTCTCGATCTCTCCAGGGCGGAGGAGGGGGGAGTTCATCTGGAAATGCAGGAGATCGAGCTCGGAGAATTCCTGCAGGCGCTGATCCATGATCTGAATCAGCAGCAGAAGCACCTTGAACAGGAGAGCCGCGTCTTGTTGGAAAGTGTCGCTTCTGCCTGGATTATGGGTGATATGCGGCGGCTCCGCCAGGTATTTCTCAATCTGCTCAATAATGCTGTCAGCTATTCTCCCGAGGGGAGTACGGTCCGGGTGGAACTGGTTGCAGAGGCCGGACGGGCCAGGGTTTCAGTTGTTGATCGCGGCACCGGGATTCCTGCCGAGGATATCGACCATATTTTCGAACGGTTTTACCGGGTTGACCAATCTCGCAATCGTCGCGACGGTGGGGCTGGGTTGGGGCTGTCGCTCGTCAAGTCACTGACCGAAGCCCATGGAGGAAAAGTCTATGTTGAGAGTAATGTTGGCCTCGGCAGCACTTTTACGGTTGATCTACCAGCCATCCCGGCACCTGCAGAATGCCCTTTCATAGCTTCATAATTTAATCCTTACGGTTGACAACCGGCTCCCTTGTAATTAGATTAAAGCACAAATCAGCTTCCGGAGGTGGATATGTCACGACGATTTTTCGCCAGTGTTGCTCTGTCGCTGGCGGCTGCCATTATGGCAGTATTGCCTGTGCCGAACGCAATCGCAAAACCGGTGAACCCGGATTTTGTCGAACTTGCCAAGCGGTTGACGCCATCGGTGGTCAACATCAGTACCGCAAAGACCATCGCTTCACAGCGCCGTCTCGGGCGTCCCTTCACCAGTCCTTTTGGCTCCAGCCCCTTTGACGATTTCTTTGACCGGTTTTTCGAAGACGCTCCTCAGCGCCAGCAAAAGCAAAAAAGCCTGGGTTCCGGTTTTATCATCAGCAAGGACGGTCTCATCCTGACCAATAATCATGTGGTGGACGGCGCGGACGAGATCAAGGTGAAACTGAACAACGGCAAAGAATACAAGGCGGAGATCAAGGGGCGGGACCAGAAACTGGACCTTGCCCTGATCAAGATTACTGCCTCTACAGACCTGCCTGCAGCTGAGCTCGGCGAGAGTGACGCCATCGAGATCGGCGAATGGGTCATGGCCATCGGGAACCCCTTCGGACTTTCCGAAACGGTGACCGCCGGCATAGTCAGCGCCAAGGGTCGGGTTATCGGGAGTGGGCCTTATGACGATTTCATCCAGACCGATGCCTCGATCAACCCCGGCAACTCCGGGGGACCGCTGTTCAATGTCAAGGGCGAGGTGATCGGCATAAATACGGCGATTGTCGCCGGAGGCCAAGGGATTGGGTTTGCCATACCGATAAATCTCGCTAAATCGATTATCCCGCAGCTCAAGGACAAGGGTAAGGTAACGCGCGGATGGCTGGGTGTCCAGACCCAGGTTGTAACGCCGGAAATTGCCAAGGCTTTCGGGATGGAAGGGGAAAAAGGTGCTCTGGTAGCCGACGTCATCAAGGACACACCGGCCGAGAAAGCCGGACTGAAGAACGGTGACATTATTACAGAAATAGACGGCAAACCGGTGCGGGAGGCTAATGAGCTTTCGCGGATCGTTGCCGCAACCCCTCCTGGTAAGGCTGTTAAGCTGAAGCTGTTTCGCGAAGGCAAGGAAAAGGTCGTAGAGGTTTCTTTGGAGCGTCGAAAGGATGATGGCGACACGGAGGCGCCCGGTGCGGTCTCGCCTGACAAGCTCGGCATTACGGTTCAGGAGCTGAACAAGGATCTTGCCAATTCTCTCAGAATCAAAGAGGCTACCGGGGTAGTGGTCACGGATGTCAAACCGGGAGGGATTGCCGACGAAGCCGGCATTATGCGCGGTGATATCATTCTGGAGATAAACGACGTCAAGGTTCAGACCGTCCCGGATTATGAAAAGGGGATCAAAGCCACCGCCAAGGGGGGGTATCTCCGTTTCCGGCTCCGGCGTGGCGATGCTGCTTTGATAATTGTTACCAAGGTTGAGCAGTAGGAATATCTGCGGGGAGGCCGGCCCGGATTATGAAGCCGCCTCCCCGAAACCCTTACCCGGACGGTTTCAGAAACCCAATTAGCCTTTCCAGGTCCGAATTAACGACCTGCGCCTCTTCTATCCCAGCTCCGGCAATTACCTCCAACGCAACCGCAAATTCGCCGACGTTCTGCGCTATATGGGCATCACTTCCGACAATGACCGGCGTATGAAACTTGCCTATCTGTCGGGCAAGTTTCTCGCAATTGGGGCGGCTGCCGCATCTGCTGAAGGTAAACGAGGCATTGTTTATCTCCAGAGCGGTGCCGGTTAGGGAAGCTTCGCGGGCTATTGCCTCGTAATCAACCGGGAAAGCCGGATTGCCCGGATGCGAAATTGCGTGAATCCCCGGATTATGCATAGCGTTGATCATTGCCTCAGTGTTACGGCCCGTCCCCTTGTCATCAAATCCGCAGAATTCGTGAAAGCCTGCCATGACAAAATCGAGCCTGGATAGATAGTTTTCGGGAAGATCTATCTTGCCATCCGAATCGAGGATGTTTGCCTCGCAACCGGCAAATATTCTGACGCCGGATATTTCCCTGGGGATAAACCGCATAGCGCCAAAGTGGTATATATGGGGGCCGCCGGGCAATGCCGGTCCGTGATCGGTTACCGCCAGGGCCTGCAATCCCTTTTGTGCGGCAGATGCCGCCAGTTCGTTGATCGTTGAGTAGGCATGTCCCGAGGATATGGTGTGTGTATGCATATCGGCAATTATTTTCATGAAGAGACTATTTCACATTAATACTTTGGTTGTCAATGGATACGGCTCGCTTGTCATCGTCCGGTGTGCAGGTACAATATTATGGCGGTTTAGGCGTCAGTCTGATTGTTCGTGATGCCGGAACTATCTGCTCACTCAGAGAAATCTTATTGATCGGGAGGTAGCCTGGATGCAGGTCAAAGTTATTACTGCGGACCCCCTCAAGTTTGTTACACCGGCGTTGGTAGTCGGGTGTTTCGAGGATGTTGACGGGACCGATCTTCTGGAGCGCCTCGACAGGGGGTTGAATGGGGTTCTTTCCTTTCTGCGACAGCAGAAGGAGTTTTCCGGAGAGCTAAACAAGGTGAAAGAGTTGAACACCCTGGGGCAGATGCCTGCCGAGAGGGTGGTTCTGGTTGGACTTGGCAAGAGGAGGGAGTTGACCGCTGAACGGGTTCGGCAGTCCGCGGGCACAGCCTCCAGAACACTGAATCAGCTCGGCGTTTCGAGTTGCCTTGCGACGCTGCCGCAAATTGAAGGTGGTGACAGATTCGCAGGTGCCGTTGTCGAGGGGATGATGCTCGGTTCCTATCGGTTCGATGTCTATAGAACAGAGCCGAAAGAGCGCGCCTGTCTAGCGGAGCTGAATCTCGCGGCCGAAACGAAAAGGGAAGCAAAGGCGATGGCGCTGGCATCATCGGAGAGCCGCATAATATGCGATGCGGTCCGAATGGCCCGCGACCTTGTGTCGCATCCGGGAAATCACGCCACACCGGCCTTTTTGGCTGAACAGGCTCTGGCTATTGCCGCTCGCCAGGGGTTTGCCTGCCACGTGCTGGATGCCAAAGAAATCGAAAATCTGGGTATGAACGGCTTATTGTTCGTTGGCAAAGGGTCGGCTCAGCCGCCCAGGTTCATAATAATGGAGTACCATGGCAGGAGGCAGGACGGCAAGCCGGTAGTCATAGTTGGCAAAGGGATAACATTCGATTCCGGCGGGATTTCCCTCAAGCCTCGCGAAGGGATGGAGCGGATGAAGGATGACATGTCCGGTGCCGCAGCGGTATTCGGTGTCATGAAAGCGGCCGCCGCTCTTAAAATCCCGGTCAACCTTGTCGGGCTGGTTCCGGCTGCGGAAAACATGCCCGATGGCGGGGCATACAAGCCTGGGGACGTGGTCAGGACAATGTCTGGAAAGACCGTTGAGATAAACAATACCGATGCCGAAGGACGAATGGTTCTTTGTGATGCTCTTCATTATGCTCAGCGTTACCGGCCATCGGCTCTGATCGATCTCGCGACCCTTACCGGCGCTTGCCTGGTAGCCCTCGGAACCGAGGCTTCAGGGCTTATGGGCAATGACGACGGGCTGAAAAGGGCCTTGAAAAAGGCAGGGGAAGCGACCGGCGAACGGGTGTGGGAACTGCCGCTTTGGGACGAGTATGGTGAAGCAATGAAGAGCGATATCGCTGACCTGAAAAATGCCGGAGGCCCGCATGCCGGAACTGTTACCGCTGCGTGGTTCCTCAGGCAGTTCGTCGGCAAGGCGAAATGGGCGCATCTGGATATTGCCGGCACTGCCTGGGAAGAGAAAGGGAGAAATTACCTGCCGAAAGGGGCGACGGGGGTCGGTGTGCGGCTGCTGGTGGACTATCTGAGGGGAATTGCCGGATAGATTGCATCAAGGTCCGAATGAAAAGAGGGTGTGCCATCAACTGACACACCCTCTTTTATTGTTTGCCGGAAAATGCGGAATTACTTCACAACTGCAGCTGCAGTCTCAGCCAGCTTGGTTGCGATTTCCTTGTAGGGGTTTGCGTAGAGGATGATCAGACAGACAACCAGAGCATAGATTGCGAGAGACTCGATCATGGCGAGACCGATCATCATGGTGGTGAGGATCTTGCCCGAAGCGCCCGGATTACGGGAAACGCCTTCAACTGCGCGGCTAACTGCCATACCCTGGCCGATGCCGGTTCCTACTGTTCCAAGTGCCATACCGATACCGGCGGCCAGAACGCACATGGTGAAAAAGCTCATTGTACTACCTCCTCGTTTGTTGTTTGTATCCTAAATTGTATAGGATGTTGAAATCAATATAAGTAGTTAATGGGCGTGCTCAAGAGATCCTTGAATATAGATCATTGCCAGCAGCATAAATACGAATGCCTGAATGAAAGATACCAGAACGCCCATTAGCATCATCGGCATCGGTACGATGAACGGCGCCAGTCCGAAAAAGATCATCAGCACCAGTTCGTGGCCGTTCATGTTGCCGAAAAGACGGAGCGTCAGCGATACTACCCTTGAGAGGTGCCCGATAACTTCGATGAAGAACATCATCGGTGCGAGCCAGATGATCGGCCCCATGAAATGCTTTACATAGGCTGCGCCATGGTGCTTGATCCCCACTACATGGGTCATTACAAAGACAATAACTGCACAGGCGGCAGTGGTGTTTATGTTGGCAGTTGGCGGGAAAAAGCCGGGAACCAGGCCAATCAGGTTTGAAACCAGAATGAATATAGCCAGCGTCGCTATCAGGGGGAAGAACGGCTTGCCGTGCTCACCCATGGTCTCGACCAGCATGTTCTCTATGCCGCCGATAATCACTTCCATGAAGTTCTGAAGTCCACTTGGCACGCTCTTCAGGCTGCTCGTGGCAAGTTTGGATACTATCAGAAGAAGTATCATGATCAGCCAGGTATAGGCAATCGCATCTGCTGAACCGGCTGAAATGTGAAGCGGTGCCAGAAGCTCTCTGAAAAACTGCAGGAAAAGTAACGGGTGAACCATAAAATTAACCTCCCATATGGAGTAGTCTGTACAATGTCATGAGCACGATGCCGATTACGAGCACCGAAAGTCCGACGAGTAGGCCGGGTATGCTTATGTTCGCCTTTACGATCAGCGCCCAGATGATGAATCCGAGAGCGGAAAGTCGAAGAATATATCGTACGTTTGCTGACCTTGTCGCCTGACCGGCAGGCATTTGCATTATCTTCTGGAGTGCAATTCGCAGCCAGAAAAAATTGAGAAGAGCAAGGCAGCCGCCGGCTGCAACCCCGATTGCGAATCTGCCGGAAACCATCAGCCAGCCCATGACGGTCATTATCACCACGAGACAGGCACAGCCTATTACCAGCACGGTTATCAGGTTGTCGTCATTTATCCGTGCCGTTCCCATTTCTATGGATCTCCCTGCTGGTTATAATATAAATGTTGCGGAAACCGGCAGCGATCCCGAAAAAAAGAAAGATGTAAAAGAACCAAGGAGCCGTTCCCAGCCATTCGTCAAGTTTAAGCCCGCACCAGACCCCAATCGCTATTGCTACAACGACCGAGATTCCCATACTGGAAACCAGCCCGAGTGCCCGGAAGAGATCCTTTTTTTCACTTTTCATGTCTGAATGGCCTGCAGCAAAACAAGGCTGTTTAGCACAAGAGCGTGGCCGCTGTCAACAATTTATGACAGTGCGTTGCCGCTTCAGGCACTACAGAGCTTTGAAACTTTTTGCTGCCGCAGCGATTGTCCGATCTAAATCGTCCTGACTGTGGGCAATGGAGACAAAAGCGGTTTCGAATTGAGACGGAGCCAGGTATACACCCTCTTCAAGCATCAAACGAAAGTACTTTGCAAAGGCCGCTGTGTCGCAGGTTGACGCGCTGTCCCAGTCGTGAACTTCATTTTTATTGAAAAAAGCGCAGATCATGCTGCCGACGCGGGTCGAGTAAATAGGATAGCCGGCATCTTTGGCGGCCTTGGCAATTCCAGCGGACAGGTAGCTGCTTTTGTCGTCGAGCTCTTGGTAGAAACCGGGGCGTTGAAGAAGTTTCAGTGTTTCGATGCCGGCAGTCATGGCAAGGGGATTGCCGGAAAGTGTCCCTGCCTGGTATACACCTCCCGATGGGGAAAGCAGGGACATTATTTCTTTCTTGCCGCCAAACGCTCCAACCGGCAGGCCACCGCCGATAATCTTGCCGAGAGTGGTCATGTCAGGGGTGACGCCGTATACTTGCTGCGCGCCGCCATAGGCAACCCGGAAGCCGCTCATTACCTCATCGAAAATAAGAACTATTCCTTCGTCAGTGCAAAGCTTGCGCAGCGCTTCAAGAAACCCTTCGCGGGGTGGGACCGTTCCCATGTTACCTGCAATCGGTTCGATAATAATGCATGCTACCTGTCCCTTGTTCTCTGCAACCAGCGTGCGCACCGATTCTATGTCGTTGAAACGTGCGGTAAGCGTGTGCTTTGCAAAGTCGGCAGGAACGCCAGGCGAATCAGGCACGCCAAAAGTTGCGGCCCCTGACCCTGCCTTGACCAGCAGTGCATCGGAATGTCCATGATAGCATCCGGAAAACTTGAGGATCTTGTCGCGGCTGGTGTAGCCTCTGGCCAGGCGAATGGCGCTCATGGTCGCTTCGGTACCGGAACTCACCATTCGGACCATTTCGATCGAGGGCACAGCCTTGATGACCATTTCCGCGAGTGTTACTTCAAGTTCGGTCGGGGCGCCGAAACTGCAGCCATTATCCATGGTCTGCTTGACCGCTGCTACGACTTGCGGGTGGCAATGGCCTAGAATCATTGGGCCCCAGGAACCGACATAATCTATATAAGTATTGTCGTCTTCGTCGATTATCTGTGAGCCGGACGCCCGTTTTATGAAGAGGGGGTCTGCTCCCACCGATCTGAATGCGCGGACAGGGCTGTTGACGCCGCCGGGTATTGAATTTTGGGCTTGTTTGAACAGGCAAACTGAGCGGCTGTTTTGCATGTGCTTATACCTCGTTGATGAGATTTACTTAGAAATGAAGATATTTTTATACCTACAAGGCTCTTGGGTGTCAAGGTGTAACTAGCCGAGATTCAATTGCTTGAGGGAAGCGGGTTTTGATGTGAAAAATAATGGCGCTGAGAGGGAGATGATTAAAGCTTTTTTTTCTTGACACTGCCTAAGAAATGAAATAAGTTCCCGTTCGGTCAAGTGTATACAGTATGCGTTTAAATGTTGTATTAATGTAACAATTTTACTAATGAAATTAATGGCTTAAACAGAGAGTCCTGAAGCAGAATAGAAGTATGGAAGCAATGGCTTCAGGGCATATATCAGAGTGGAGGAAGTTGCATATGTTAGGTGCATACCTGCCCATTATCTTTTTGGTAGTAATTGCGGCGGTGTTCGGATTCGCTTCCCTGTGCTTTTCGTCGCTTATCGGACAGAAGAAGCCGTCGGAAGTCAAGCTGGCACCGTACGAATGCGGATGCGAACCGGTCGGGTCGGCTCGCGAGCGTTTTTCTGTAAAGTTTTACATTATTGCCATGTTGTTCATTCTGTTTGATATTGAAGCAGTGTTTCTGTATCCCTGGGCAATCATTTATAAGAAGTTGGGAATGTTCGGAGTGATGGAGATGGCAGTCTTTATTGTCATTCTCTTTGTCGGTTATATTTATGTCTGGAAAAAAGGAGCACTGGAATGGGAGTAGATCAGCCGTTGGGAGACAACTTCATTACAACGTCCCTGGATGGCCTCGTCAACTGGGCGAGGAAGTCCTCCATCTGGCCGATGACCTTCGGCCTTGCCTGTTGTGCTATTGAGATGATGGCAACCGGTGCGTCCCATAACGACTTGGACCGTTTCGGTATTATCTTCCGCGCCTCGCCTCGCCAGGCAGACTGTATTATTATTGCCGGCACTGTAACGAAAAAGATGGCCCCGGTCATTCAGACCGTATATGAGCAGATGCCGGAGCCGAAATGGGTTGTTGCGATGGGTGCCTGTGCCTGCTCGGGCGGTGTTTTTGATACCTACAGTGTTGTGCAGGGAGTGGATAATTTTCTCCCGGTAGATGTCTATATTCCTGGTTGTCCGCCTCGGCCTGAGGCGCTGCTTTATGGTCTGATGAAACTGCAGGACAAGATAATGAAAGATAAGAACTCTTTCGGTTCAACCATCGGCCTTGGCGAGCGCATAGAGTCTGCGGCGTAGCGAACTTTCAAATTAAGGGGAACTAACGGTTATGGCTGAAAATAATCGCGCAGTAATAAAGCTCAAAGAGAAGTACGCGGACTCCATTCTTGAGGTGAAGGAGTTTCGGGGCGAGGTTACGGTTACGGTCGCCAGGGAGAAGATTCTGGAGATCTGCGGTTTCCTGAAGGATTCGCTCCGCTTCAATCTGTGCACCGACGTCACTGCGGTAGATTATCTTGGGAAGCAAGAGCCGCGTTTTATGGCAGTCTACAACCTCTATTCAATTCCTAACAAGGATCGCATTCGTGTTAAGGCTCCGGTGCCTGAGAGTGACTGCGCTATCGATTCGGTCACCGGGCTGTGGAAGTCGGCGATTTTTTTAGAGCGCGAAGTGTATGACCTGATGGGTATCAACTTCCGGAATCATCCAGACCTTCGCCGAATTCTGATGACGGATGACTGGGTAGGCCACCCGCTCCGCAAGGACTATCCATTGCAGGGACCTGATCGCGAACCGTACAAAGGCAGGCTCTCTTAAGGGCTCCATTTTTCTGAAGTAGATAGTTAATCACGCTATTTAGATTAGATACAGAGGCGAGCAATGGCTAATAAAGAGGTAATGACAGTAAACATGGGACCGCAGCACCCGAGTACACACGGGGTTTTGCGGCTCGTCATCGAGCTTGACGGAGAGATCATTGAGAAGATCACTCCTCATATCGGCTATCTGCATCGTGGGGTGGAGAAGCTGTCGGAGCACCGGACTTATCATCAGACGATCCCTCTTACTGACCGTCTGGATTACCTGGCTCCGATGAGCAATAACCTCGGCTATGTGCTGGCGGTCGAAAAACTGCTCGGAATAGAGATTCCTGAGCGGGCCCAGACCATTCGCGTGATTATGGCGGAGTTGACGCGTCTCAAGTCGCACCTTGTTTGGATTGCCTGCCATGCGCTCGATATCGGTGCGATGACGGTCTTCATCTACGCCTTCCGCGAGCGCGAAGCAATCATGAGTCTATATGAGAAGATCTCCGGCGCGAGAATGACCAGTAACTATTTCAGGGTCGGCGGCCTTTCGTCTGAAGTATATGACGGCTTTGAAAAAGACGTTCGCGAGATCATCGATACCTTCCCGGCACACTTTGATACCTATGAGGGGCTGCTGACGAAGAATACCATCTGGATGCAGAGGACCATAGGCAACGGCGTAATCTCGGCCGAAGATGCCATAGATTACGGCATTACCGGTCCTGCGCTGCGTGGATCAGGTGTTGACTGGGATCTTCGTCGCGACAATCCTTACAGCGGTTATGAGAAATACAATTTCACTGTACCGGTGGGCGAGAAGTGCGACACCTACGACCGTTACAAGGTTCGTCTCGTGGAGATGAGGGAGGCGGTCAAGATTATCCGTCAGGCCCTTGATTCACTCAAGCCCGGGCCCATCCTTGCAGATGATCCGCAGGTTTGCTATCCGCCCAAAGAAAATGTGTACAACACGATCGAAGGGCTTATTCATCACTTCAAGATTGCCAGCGAAGGTTTCCCTGTTCCTGAAGGGGAGGTTTACCAGAGTGTTGAAGCGCCAAAAGGTGAACTCGGGTATTACCTGGTCAGTGACGGCGGTAACAAGCCTTACCGCATGAGAATTCGCCCACCTTCATTCTGCAACCTCGGGGCTATTGAGAAGATGGCTAAAGGTGCGATGATAGCGGATCTTGTGGCTGTAATCGGAACATTGGATATCGTGCTTGGTGAGATCGACCGGTAACGTTACCGCGACAAAGGAGAGGGAGTAATGAGCAACGCTCCGGCCGAAGCAAAAAACGATGAAAAAACCCCAGCTGAAGAGATCGATCTCGGTCCAGCTAATCATGTCATAGACAAGTACCTGACTCTCCACGGGAACCTGATGCCGGTTCTGCAGGGAATTCAGGATGAGTATGGTTACGTTCCTAAGCCTACTATAGATCTTGTGGCAGAGCGGTTGAATGTTTACCCCAGTCAGATATTCGGCGTTCTAACCTTTTATGCCCAGTTCCATTTAAAGCCGCGTGGTCGCTTCATAATAAGGGTATGTGTTGGTACGGCATGCCATGTTCAAGGCTCGCCGCGAATCGTTGAGACCTTCTTTGACAAGCTCGGAATCGGGCATGCTGAAACAACTCCGGATCTTCGATACACCTTCGAAAAGGTTGCGTGTCTGGGCGCATGTGGTATGGCGCCGCTGGCAATGGTTAATGATTCCACCTACGGTGCGATGACTGTACAGAAGGTTGATCAGATCATAGCCGACTATAACCAGAGGCCAATGAAGTAAGTAAGTAGCTCGATACTATTCGTTAAGGGACAATTCAGTCATGAGCGAAAACGCTGCGATAAAAATTTTGATCTGCCAGGGTACCGGCGGTGTCTCGATGGGGGCCAAAGAGGTCGAGGCGGAGTTTAACAGGGTAATTGCCGAAAAGGGCGTTGACGCCGTTGTCGGCAAGCGTTGCGACGTGATCAAGACAGGTTGTCGCGGTCTCTGCGCAAACGACGTGCTTGTAGATATTATCACAGAAGAAAATGGGCGGGTTACCTACGACTTCGTCAAGCCAGAAGAAGTAGAAAACATCATCAACGAACACATAGTTAACAAAACAGTCCTTGAAAAGCGTAAAGCCAAGCCATATTACAATACATTTGTCGATCAACAGCTGCGAATCGTTATGACCGGTTGCGGTCAGATCAATCCGGAAAGCCTCGACGCGTATCTTGAGGAGGATGGGTTCAAGGCGGTTCAAAAGTGCGTCAAGGAGATGAGCCCTGCCGGTGTCATCGATGAAGTCAAGAAGTCGGGGTTGAGAGGCCGCGGCGGCGGCGGATTCCCGACAGGTATGAAGTGGTCCTTCTGTGCAGGGTCCCCCGGTGAACTCAAGTATGTAATCTGTAACGCCGACGAGGGTGATCCGGGCGCATTCATGGACCGGTCGGTTCTGGAAGGCGATCCTTACTGCGTCATCGAAGGAATGATGATTGCCGGTTATGCAATAGGCGCAGTAGCTGGTTATGTATATGTTCGCGCAGAATATCCGCTTGCAATCGAACGTCTCCAGATGGCATTGGATGTCTGTTACGAGAAGGGTTATCTCGGCAAGAATGTTATGGGGCTGGGCTTTGACTTCGATCTGAGAATAAAGAAAGGTGCCGGTGCATTCGTCTGCGGCGAAGAAACAGCACTTATGGCATCCATCGAGGGCGAGCGCGGCATGCCCCGCCCCCGCCCGCCTTTCCCTGCCGTAAAAGGGTTATGGGGAAAGCCGAGTAATATAAATAACGTAGAGACCTTTGCCAACGTCCGCCATATCATTCTTCGTGGTGCTGAATGGTATGCCTCTCTGGGTACGGAGACCACCAAGGGGACAAAGATTTTTGCGGTTACCGGCAAGGTGAAGCATACCGGTCTTGTTGAAGTGCCTGCAGGGATGACGGTTAGTGACGTTATCTATAAGGTCTGCGGTGGTATCGCCAACAACCGCAAGTTCAAGGCAGTACAGGCGGGTGGCCCTTCAGGGGGCTGCATCCCTGCAGAGATCCTCGATACGCCGGTTGACTATGATTCCTTGATAAAGGCAGGCGCCATGATGGGTTCGGGTGGTCTGGTCGTCATGGATGAAACCACCTGCATGGTAGACGTTGCCCGTTTCTTCCTGACCTTTACCCGTGACGAGTCCTGCGGCAAGTGCGTCCCGTGCAGAATCGGTCTCAAGGCAATGCTTGACGTTCTGGAGAGGATCACCACCGGTCAAGGTGTGCCTTCGGATATCGACACGCTTCTGGACATGGGTAATACCATCAAGAAGGCTTCGCTGTGCGGGCTCGGCCAGACGGCTCCAAACCCCATCCTCTCAACTATCAAATACTTCCGGCATGAGTACGAAGCCCATATAAATGAAAAGCGCTGCCCCTCCAACTGCTGCAAGGAACTCCTTCTGTGGCAGGTGGTCGAAGAAAAGTGCGTCAAGTGTGGCGCCTGTTTCAAGGCGTGTCCGGTAGATGCCATCAGGTGGGAAAAAGGGCAGATTGCATTTCTTGACCAGGAAAAATGTACGAAATGCAAGTCCTGCTACGACGCCTGCCGATTCATGGCCATCGAGTAGATGCGTGCTGTAAGTCAAACATCTGAGGGAGACAGAGGTCGAGATGGTTACTCTTACAATCGATGACAAGCAGGTAACGGCATCTAAAAATGCCACCATATATGAAGCTGCTAAGGCCGCTGGTATTCAAATCCCTGTCATCTGCCATGACAAAAAACTGAATCCCTTCGGCGGTTGCCGCATGTGTCTTGTCGAAGTCGAGCAGATGAAAGGACGTCAGATCCCTGCGTGTACCACACCGGTAACTGAGGGGATGATCGTTAGGACAACGACAGACGAGATTATCAAGGCCCGTAAAATGGTTCTTGAGCTGCTCCTTCTTAAGCATCCCATTGATTGCCCTGTCTGTGATGCGGCTGGAGACTGTGATCTGCAAAACCTGACCTATGAATATAAGGTCAATACTAACCGATTCCAGGATGAAAAGTTCAACTGGAAGATAGATTACGAAAATCCACTTATAGAGCGGGACATGAATCGCTGTGTGCACTGCGGCAAGTGCGCACGAATCTGTGATGAAATTGTCAGCTATGGTGCCTACTCATTCATTAACAGAGGTATCAACGCAAAAATCGGCACTGAGTATGATGGCCCACTGAATTGCGAATTCTGCGGCTCCTGCGTCTCAGTTTGTCCTGTAGGTGCACTTGTCAGCCGCCCGTTCAAGTTCAAGGCCCGTTGGTGGGCGATGAACAAGGTGAAGACGGTCTGCGGTTACTGTGGAACCGGTTGCCAGCTGACTCTCGGTGTCAAGGATAGCAAGGTTCTCACAACCATTTATGACGAAAATCAGGGATTTCATAATGGTCAGCTCTGTACGCGTGGCCGTTGGGGATACCAATTCATAAACAGCGACAAGAGAATTACGACACCGCTGGTAAAGAAGAACGGTTCGCTGCAGCCGGCGACATGGGAAGAGGCATTGAATGTAGTATCCGCTAAGCTCAAAGAAGCAAAATCAACTCCCGATTCGCTTGCTGCCCTTGTTTCTCCACGTCTGACCAATGAAGAACTCCTGCTTACAAGGAAACTCTTCAAGGATCTGCTTGGATGCGACAACGTCGATCATTCGGCAGGATATGCGCACACAGCCCTTACATCCGGAGCAAAGGAGAGCCTCGGCTATCCTGCGTCACCGTCGGTCGTAGCCGATGTGCAGAAGTCGGATCTGTTGCTCGTCATCAATGCCGACCTGTATCAGACCCATCCGGTACTTGGCTTTGAGATAAACCTCGCTGTCAAGCGCCAAGGGTCAGCAATCCAGATTGTTTCCGATAAAAAAGGGAAACTCTCCAAACTTCCTGAAGCCAAAACGTCCATATACAAGCCAGGCGCAGAACTCCTCGTCATTAACGCGATAGCGAAGGTCATACTTGACGAAAATCTCCTCGATTCTTCTGCACAGTCAACAGGCGGATTCAGCGCATGGCAGAAGGGGCTGGAGTCTCTCAGTGTTGACCAGGCAGCCGATCAGTGCGGTATCGCCGCCGATGAAATCAAGGCTATTGCCCGTAACTATGCAAAGGCCGAGAAGGCGCTCATCCTCCTCCCAACTGGCATGGGATATCCGGGCCACGGCAAGGAGCTGGCGCAGGCAGTGATAAATCTGGCGTTACTGACCGGCAAGGTCGGAAAAGAGGGAAGCGGCGTACTTATCCTAGGTGAGAAAAACAACAGCCAGGGTGCCGCAGATCTCTCCATTCATCCGACATCAGGTGGCAAGAGTGCTCTGGATATCATTGCCGGTTGTGTCTCGGGCTCTATTAAGACGCTGTATGTAGCAGGCGAGAATCCGGTTGTATCCTATCCGAACCGGAAGCTGGTTGAGACTGCTTTGGAAAAGGTTGAGTTTCTGGTTGTGCAGGACCTGTTCCTGACTCCTACAGCAGCCATGGCCGATGTCGTACTCCCTGCCTGTTCATTCGCCGAAAAGGATGGGACTTTTACCAGCGCACTCGGAGCAGTTCAGCGCGTCAATCGTGCCATTAATCCTGTTGGTGAGTCTCGATCCGATTTCCGGATATTGAATGACCTCTATAATGCAGTTTCCGGTCAGCCTGCTTTTACTGATGTCAAGGCAGCTTTCCAGGAGCTGTCGGGAACTGTTGCCGGATATGCCGGATTGAGTTATGACACTCTCGGTGATGAAGGGTCCGTTCGGCCGGTTTCTGGTACGGCAACGTTTGTTCCGGTGGCCGCAGCTGCTCCGGCAACCGAATCAGGCAAACTCGCACTGGTTACAGGAAGTGCGCTCAATCACTCGGGAACGCTCTCCGTGTATGGCGAAGGACCAATGCTGGTTTGCCCTGAAGCATATGTTGAGCTTAACAGGGAAGATGCCAAGTCGCTTTCAATCAGTGATGGCGACCAGGTTGCCATAAAGTCGTCCACCGGCGAGCTTCGTTTGAAAGCCAAGGTTGGCTCCAGGCTCCCGAAAGGTGTTGTTTTCGCTCCATATCATTTTGCCGACGCATCAATAAACACGGTGACTGCGGGAAGTGCTGTAACCTTTGTAACGATCGGTAAATAATACAGAATCCGTCAGTTTTAAACACTAGCGAGAAGGGGAAGAGGAACTCATGGGATTCGAACTGTTTGGACTGCCAATGATTTACTACATAGCCATGATTGTAAAGGTGCTGGTAGTCTTCGTGTTTGTTCTGTTAACTGTCGCCTATGCAACATACGCTGAACGGAAGATTATCGGCCATATGCAAGTACGGCTCGGGCCAATGCGGACAGGATGGCATGGACTGCTTCAACCGATAGCGGACGGCATTAAGCTCTTTTTTAAAGAGGAGATCGTCCCTTCTCAGTCAGATAAATTTGCCTTTCTGCTCGCGCCAATAATTGCCTTGATACCCGCTTTTATAGGATTCGCGGTTATACCGTTCGGCGATACGATTGAAGTCATGGGATACAAGATACCTCTGCAGATCGCCGCATTCTACGATACTGCAGCCGGCAAGGTTGTGGATCTGAACGTAGGTGTTCTTTACATCCTTGCCTTGGCATCAGTCGGCGTATACGGGATAGTGCTTGCCGGTTGGGCATCGAACAGCAAATACTCTCTGCTTGGCGGACTCCGTTCATCGGCACAGATGATTTCTTATGAACTTGCTGCCGGTCTGGCAATCATCTCGGTGTTCATGATGTCCGAGTCATTGTCTCTACAGAAAATCGTAGCCGATCAGGCCGGTTTTGGCTGGTACGCATTCAAGCAGCCTCTGGCTTTCATTCTTTTCTTTATCTGTTCCATTGCCGAAATAAACAGGACTCCTTTTGACCTTCCTGAAGCAGAAACTGAACTGGTCTCTGGCTTCTGTACCGAATATTCGAGCATGAAGTATGCGATGTTCTTCATGGCTGAATATGCCAACATGGTTACAGTGTGCGCGGTTACGACAACTCTATTTCTCGGTGGCTGGCATGGTCCCGGGTTCCTTCCCGGCTGGGTCTGGTTTATTGCCAAAGTATACTTCCTTATATTTGTGTGTATGTGGATTCGCGCTACCTACCCCCGCTACCGCTACGATCAGCTCATGCGTCTCGGCTGGAAAGTGTTCCTGCCGCTGACATTGCTGAACATTGTGGTTACTGGTCTGATTGCACGCTGATTCGAATTTAACGGAAGAGGATATCCGCCATGATAATGCCGTTGATTAATGGTCTGAAGATTACCCTGAAGCATATGTTCATGAAACCGGTTACGCTCCAGTATCCGACTGAACGTCCGAATGTAGCCCCCAATTTCCGTGGTCTGCATGCATTGAAGGTTGCACACAATAACGCCAAGTGTGTTGCGTGCTACCTTTGTCCAACTGTTTGTCCGGCAAAATGTATAACCGTTCAAGCTGGGGAAGATGAAAACCACGATAAATATGCGGCAGTTTATGAGATTGACATGCTGCGTTGTATCTTTTGTGGCTACTGTGTTGAGGCCTGCCCTGTCGATGCGCTTAAGATGACGCAGACGTTTGAACTCGCGAACTACAAGAGGGAAGACTTCATCTTTACCAAGCAAGCCTTGTTAGAAAAGAAATAAAGGAGCAGCAATGGAAACCATCTTCTTTACTATTGTGGCAGCGGTAACCGTCCTTTCCGGGATTATGGTAGTGACATGCCGCAACCCTATTAACAGTGCTCTATCGCTGATCCTGACCTTTTTCTGCATAGCGACACTGTACGTTACCCTTGATGCCCCATTTATGGCAGCCGTACAAGTACTTGTATATGCCGGGGCGATAATGGTCCTTATTGTATTTGTTATCATGCTCTTGAATATACGGTCCGAAGTCGGACGGCGTTACACACATGCAGGGATAATCGGTACTGTTGTCGGTTTCCTCATGTTGGTGTTGACCTTTAATTTCCTGAATAACAGTTCTCTGACAGGCGCAAAGGGCTTGATTACTACAGATGTGATCAACAAGATCGGGCATACGGAACTGATTGCCCGGTCGATGTTCACTGATTTCCTGTTGCCTTTCGAAATTACGTCAATACTGCTTCTGGTTGCAATTATAGGTGCAGTAATTCTTTCAAAGAAGAAAATCTAACGTTACAGGGGTGACGAGATGCTATCGCTGCACAGCTATTTAATTCTCAGCGCAATTCTGTTTTCAATTGGTGCCATTGGTGTGCTGATTCGACGAAATGCCATCGTAATCTTCATGTGTGTGGAACTGATGCTCAATTCCGTCAATTTAACATTTATTGCCTTTTCAAAGTATCTGGGCAATATGGATGGCCAGATCTTTGTCTTCTTTGTTATGACGGTAGCTGCTGCAGAAGCTGCAGTGGGCCTCGCCCTGATGATCGCATTTTATAAGAACCGCGAGTCCATCGATGTTGAGGACTTAAACCTGATGAAGTGGTAATCAGGGCAATCAGTACAACGAATCATTTCACTCAAGGAGTCTGGAATGTTTGAAAATGTATGGCTCATACCTTTGTTTCCTCTGATCGGCTTTCTGATCAATGGCTTCTTTGGTAAGAAGATCAAGAATGAAGCTGTGATTGGTGGAATCGGTACCCTGATGATTTTCCTTTCGTTCCTGGTGTCATGCGGGGTACTTATGCAGCTGATTGGTCTCCCTGCTGAACAGAGAGTATTTGAGAAAGTTGTTTTCCCTTGGATTCATTGCGGAAACTTCAAGGCTGACATGGCATTTCTCATCGATCCGCTGTCAGCGGTAATGATCATGGTAGTAACAGGTGTCGGCTCGCTTATTCACCTGTACTCGATTGGATATATGCATGGCGAGGAAGGATTTTACCGCTTTTTTGCCTATCTGAATCTGTTCTGCATGTCGATGCTTCTGCTCGTTCTTGGCAGCAACATGCTTGTTATGTTTATCGGATGGGAAGGCGTTGGTCTCTGCTCCTACCTGCTTATCGGTTATTATTTTGAAAAGAAATCTGCTGGTGACGCTGCGAAGAAGGCGTTTGTAATGAACCGCGTCGGTGACTTCGGTTTCCTGATCGGTTTGTTTACCCTGTACTGGTGGTTTGGAAGCAACCATAATATCTGGACAATAAATTTTGTTGAAATAAAGGCGGCCTCGCACCTGTTGCCTTATGGCGGTGTAGTTACGATAGCGACACTCTGTTTCTTCCTGGGGGCTACTGGTAAATCAGCACAGCTACCTCTTTACACATGGCTTCCCGATGCAATGGAGGGCCCGACACCTGTTTCCGCCCTCATCCATGCAGCAACAATGGTAACTGCCGGTGTATATATGATCGGCCGGATGAGCTTTGTATTTATCAAATCACCTGAGACAATGATGGTGGTTGCGGTTGTTGGTGCTTGTACGGCCATTTTTGCAGCTACAATCGGTACAGCACAGAACGATATCAAGCGAGTACTCGCTTATTCGACCGTATCCCAGCTCGGGTTCATGTTCCTGGCCATGGGTGTTGGCGCCTTTGGAGCCGGTATATTCCACCTCATGACCCACGCATTCTTTAAAGCCTGTCTCTTTCTTGGGTCTGGTTCGGTTATTCACGCCATGCATCATGCGCTTCACCACGGTCATCTCCATGATGATGCGCAGGATATGCGGAACATGGGCGGGTTAAAGAAATACATGCCGATAACCTTCCTTACGTTCCTTGTGTCAACGATCGCCATTGCCGGTATTCCAGGGTTCTCCGGCTTCTTCTCAAAAGATGAAATTCTCTGGCAGGCATTTGCCAACCCATACCACGGCGGCCTTAACATAGTCCTCTGGGGTATAGGCTGCATTGCGGCGATGTTTACGGCATTCTACATGTTCCGGCTCGTATTCATGACATTCTTTGGTGAGTGCCGCATTAACCCGAAGGTCAAAGATCACCTCCATGAATCACCGCTGGTAATCACTATTCCTCTGATGGTTCTCGGTTTCCTCGCCGTTGTCGGCGGCTATATCGGCATGCCAAAGCTGATGGGCATGCTCCCCAACTATTTCGAGCATTGGCTTGACCCGGTCTTCGAGCTTGCCAACGAATACGGGAAAGAGTATGCCCATGTCGGCCACCACACTCATGCCCTTGAATGGGGGCTTATGGGGCTGTCGGTAGTCATCGCTGTAATAGGTATCACCATTGCTTTTACAATGTACATGGCCAACAACAAACTCCCGGAAAAGTTCACCTCCACGTTCCCCGCTCTCCACCGGGCGGTATACAACAAGTGGTACATGGATGAGCTGTATGACTTCCTGTTTGTGAACCCATGCAAGGGATTTGGCAATCTGCTTTGGAAGGGCTTTGACGTAGTGGTTGTAGACGGCATTGTCAACGGTGTTGGTAAGATATTTATGGGTCTGAGTGCCGGTATTCGAGGATTGCAGACCGGTTACACCCATAACTATGCGCTCGGTATGACTCTTGGCGCTGTAGTAATTGTAGCTTTATATATTTTCAGATAGAAATTCCTGACTTAGCTATTGTGTAAAAGGAGCTGATTCAATGAGCGACATGATCATTACCCTGATGACCTTTTCTCCGCTAGTCGGGGTGCTACTGCTTTTCTTCATACCTAAAGACAGCCACGCATTACTGCGCGGGGTAGCGATTGCAACTACGGTAGTTACCTTTTTGCTGTCTCTCCCGATAATGTTTGGATTTGTTACCAATGCCGAGTTCCAATTCAAGGAGTTTTATCCCTGGATTGCAGCCGGCCCCTTCCAGATGAATTACAATGTCGGCATTGACGGGATCAGCCTTTGGCTCGTTATTTTGACAACATTCACCATGCCGATCGCAGTGCTTTCCACTTGGACTGCGGTAGAGACAAAGGTGAAAGAGTACATGATCTTCCTGCTTCTACTCGAAGTAGGTATGCTCGGCGCCTTTGTTGCCCTTGATATGTTCCTTTTCTACATATTCTGGGAATTGATGCTGATTCCGATGTATTTTATCATCGGTATCTGGGGTGGGAAAAATCGAGTTTACGCAACGCTGAAGTTTTTCATCTATACAATGGCCGGTTCGCTCTTGATGCTGATTGCGATTATTGTTCTGTACTTCAAGGCCGGAGCCGGTGACTTCAATCTTCTTCGTTTCTACGGCCTTAACCTGCCTTTGGCTACTCAGATCTGGATGTTTCTCGCATTCGCATTTGCCTTTGCCATCAAGGTGCCGATGTTTCCGTTCCATACATGGTTGCCTGATGCCCATACTGAAGCTCCTACTGCCGGTTCTGTCATCCTTGCGGCAATTCTCCTCAAAATGGGTACCTACGGTTATGTACGTTTTGCAATGCCCCTTTTCCCTGAGGCTTCAGAGAAGTTCACGCCGCTTATCGCCACTCTGGCTGTAATCGGTATCATATATGCCTCCTTGGTTGCCATGGTTCAGGAAGATGTAAAAAAACTGGTAGCTTATTCTTCTGTTGCCCACTTGGGATTCGTAATGCTTGGCGTGTTTGCCCTCAACCAGCAGGGTGTGGCTGGAGGGATGCTGCAAATGCTCAACCATGGTATTTCAACAGGCGCGCTCTTCCTTATCGTCGGCTTCATTTATGAACGCCGGCATACAAGACTAATTACCGATTTCGGCGGGCTTTCCAAGCAGATGCCGGTATTTGCAACGATATTCATGATAGTTACTTTTTCATCAATAGGCCTTCCTGGGACAAACGGTTTCGTGGGCGAATTCCTCGTATTGATCGGATCATTTGAGAGCAAGCTTCGCTGGTACACTGTGGTTGCATCCAGCGGCGTGATTCTGTCTGCAGTATATATGCTCTGGGTCTTCCAGCGCGTGATGTTCGGAGAGCTCAATAATCCGAAGAACAAGGAACTGAAAGACCTCAATGCAAGAGAAGTCGCGATTATGGTTCCACTTTTAGTTATGATCTTTGTAATGGGCCTATATCCCAAGCCGTTTATTGACAGGATGGCGCCATCTATCGATAAGATGATTCAAATTACAAAGGTAAAGCCGCAGGTTGCTCTCCAAGCTCCAGCACTGCCAGTCATGCCGGCAGGTATGCCTATGGGCCAGCCTGCAGTTGAAGGGATGCCTGCCGGACATCCGGCAATGCCTGTTAACAAGTAATCAATCGGTAATAAAGTTCCGGAGGTAATGATTCAATGGATATGCTTCAATTCCCAGCCAATATCGCGGCTGCAGCAGGTGTTAACTTTGCGGCAATCATGCCTGAGGTCATCCTGTCAGTAATAGCCATGGCTCTGCTGCTCGTAAATGTTTTCATTAACAGTGAGCAGAAGGCATACCTGGGATATCTTAGCCTTATTGGTATCGTAGTTACCTTCTTCTCAGTAGTCAGTGGGTGGGGTGCGCCTCAGTCTGGATTTAACAACTCGGTTCTGCAGGACAATTTCTCGTTGTTCTTCAAGGGGACATTCCTTGTCTCGGCGTTTTTGACAATTCTTATAACTGACCAGTACCTGAAGCGGGAGGAATGTAACTGGGGTGAAATATATCCTCTTATCCTTTTTGCGACAGTCGGCATGATGCTGATGGCTTCCGGGACAGATCTGATGACGATCTTCCTGGGGCTCGAAGTGCTTTCCGTATCGCTTTATGTGCTTGCAGGATTTAATCGCGCTAATTTGAAGTCGAACGAGGCCGGACTCAAGTATTTCCTGCTTGGCGCCTTCTCAACTGGCTTTCTGCTCTATGGCATGGCTTTAATCTATGGTTCTACAGGCACTACAAGGGTTGCTGCCATAGCATCGTATATTTCTCAGAACGGTATGGTATTGTCCAATCCGATGCTTGTGGCCGGTATGCTTCTGATGGCAGTTGGATTTTCCTTTAAGATTGCTGCAGCGCCATTTCATATGTGGACACCGGATGTTTATGAAGGTGCACCGACACCAATGACTGCGTTCATGTCGGTAGGCCCTAAAGCTGCAGGCTTTGCAGCCTTTCTGCGTGTATTCATCGTTGCTCTCCCTGCGATGAAGGCTGACTGGTCCGAACTCTTGTGGGTTCTTGCCGTTCTCACAATGACTGTCGGCAACATTACAGCGCTAAAGCAGACAAATATCAAGCGTATGCTCGCGTATTCATCAATCGCTCATGCCGGTTACGTTCTGGTTGGTTTTACTGCCGGAAACGCTGTTGGCACCGCCGGTGTTCTGTTCTACATGCTTTCCTATGCGTTTATGAATATCGGGGCATTTGCAATAATAGTACTGGTTGGCAGGAAGGGCGAAGAGAACAATAACGTCTCCGATTATGCTGGATTTGGTTTCAAGCACCCGGTTCTCGGAATGTGCATGTCAATCTTCCTGTTTTCACTGGCCGGTATTCCACCAGCAGCTGGGTTTATCGGCAAGTTTTACTTGTTTTCCGGCGCAATTCAGGCGGGATACGTCTGGCTTGCAATAATTGGCGTGCTTAACAGCGCGGCCTCTGTATATTATTACCTGAGGGTAATGGTGTTTATGTATATGAAAGATCCTACCGAGGAGTTTGATTGGTTGGCAGTCTCTCCTTCTTTGGCGCTTTGTTTACTCCTATCTGTGGCAGGTGTGCTTATCCCTGGAATTGTTCCCGGTACCTTACTGGACTTGGCGCAAAAAGCGATATTGATGTAAACACGATTCATATAGTATAAAGAAAGCCCCTCTGTGCGCAGAGGGGCTTTCTTTTTATCGGGGATATCTGGTGCCAAATGAAAAACCAATTCGATAAACTCAGAATATTGTTGTCTACGTTTATTATGCTTCTCTTTATAGCCAACTGTGCCGAGTGCGGGGCAGGCCATGGTCAATACGCAACGCCAGAAATCGATATTTCATGGGAATTGATCAATGTATCGCAAGAGCGCTTCCAGCTTACCGGAAGGCTTCATAATAGGAGTTCTCACAGCCTGTTCGATATCGAGCTTCTTGTCAGGACTTTCGATAGCGCCGAGAACATGTCAGGCAGCTCCAGATTTAGATTTACTCCACCTCAGATGAATTCCGAAGTTGTATTGCCTTTTGGTATGATGATTGATGTTGCCGATACCGGAAGAGTAACCCGGGTTGATTTTGATCTCTATTATCATCTCCTTTTTCATGATGATCTATTGCCGCAATTTATTCACTTCACTGATATATTAAAAGAACCGGATGCGCCGAAACTTAAGGACGTACCTGAATGAACTGCATGTTTGCTTATTGGATCGAATATGCGGCCCTTGGGGTGACGGCTGGCTTTCTCGCCGGCCTCCTCGGCGTTGGCGGCGGTCTGATAATTGTTCCTGTCCTTACTTTCATGTTTTCATCACAGTTTGTATCTTCTCCCCATATTGCACACCTGGCTATTGGGACTTCGCTGGCAACCATAGTATTTACATCAATTTCAAGTATAAGGTCTCATAATAGTCATGCAGCAATTGATTGGCCGACAGTTGTGAGGATATCACCTGGCATAGTTTTAGGGACCTTTACAGGTTCCTGGGTTGCAGCCGGGTTATCGACTTGCTTTTTAAAGGCATTCTTTGTCGCTTTTCTATTCGTCGTGTCCGTGCAACTGTTATTGGACATTCGTCCGAAAAGTCATCGCACCCTTCCAGGATCGTTCGGCTTGATCTCTGCCGGAGGCATCATAGGATGGCTTTCAAGTCTGGTCGGTATTGGCGGGGGAAGCATGTCCGTTCCTTTACTTATCTGGTGCAATATGCCTGCACACCGAGCAGTTGGGACATCTGCAGCAATTGGCCTGCCAATAGCATTGGCCGGATCTTTGGGGTATATTATCACTGGGATGCATTTCAGTGATCTTCCGGCATTGACTCTGGGCTTTGTCTATATTCCTGCAGTTTCATGTGTTGCCGTTGCCAGTTTTGCATCCGCCCCATTCGGGGCCCGCCTGGCTCATAGACTGCCGGTGCCGCGTTTGAAAAGAATCTTTGCGGGATTTCTTCTCATTATCGCATTAAAAATGTTATGGGGGATCATATGACATCTGGTGATGGCCCGACGGCAACCTCTACGCAAGATATTACCGATAATCAGTTTCTGGATAGAAGAGAGGTAAGAGTTCATTGTCGTATCAATGTTCAGTTCAGACTGGATAACCTGAACGATTATGGAATCTGCTGGAATCTAGGGGTTCAAGGAATGTATGTGGCTTATGACGGAGTCGTCGCCTGCGGAGACGCAATAGATCTCAGTTTCGTTATTTCTGACGAAAATCCGGCACTCATTGAATCTTCTGGCCGGGTTGTCTGGATAAATACAGGCAATAACTATACGCATAAACAGCTGCCTGAAGGATTTGGAGTGGAGTTTGAAACTATTTCGGAAGAGGCAAAATCCGCAATCGCAAGGTTCATCCAGCCTGGCTGAGGTCAGATTCCTGTTAAGACCTTTAGTGATCTGCGCGACAGTCATCAGATTTGAGTTGCATAGATGATGTGGTAACATTTTCTGAGAGCATAGAGATGGAGTTATATTATGAAGAAATATATCAGTGTAGTATTGATCTTTGCCTGTGCAATTCCATTTGGCGGGTGCGCAATGCTTACGGCATGGAGAAGCATACCCCCGCCCGGTGGCTGCGACCAGTGCCACACTGCTGCTATAAGTAATGATTGGAAGGTTTCCTACCAAGCGCCAATGCTGTCCGATGAGAGAAACAGGGAGCCTTTTCAGACGCCTGCGTATAACATGCCTACCACAGGACAATCGTCAGCTTCTTCGCTGGAAGTTCGTAAGGTGCAGGATTTAAAGTGTTTTGAATGTCACAAATCACCAAATGCCGAACATCGAAAACGTTCAGGACGCTTCCACCACTGAAGTTAATCGAGGTAACATGAAAAATTTTGGGCGGAGAACAAAGATCGTTGCCACTGTCGGGCCGGCAAGCTGCAGTAAGGAAATGATATGTAATCTCGTTGATGCAGGTGTCGATCTATTTCGTCTGAATTTTTCGCACGGGAAAAATGACGAAAAGACAGTAACAATCCAGTATATTAGAGAAGTCTCTAAACAAAGGGAAAAGCAGATAGGGATACTCGCTGATCTTCAGGGCCCCAAAATACGCACCGGAAGGATGGAAAACGGCGCAATCCAGTTGCTGAAAGGTGATTCGCTTTCGATCACTACTCGTGACCTGCTTGGCCGCCCTGGTCTTATCTCAACGGTTTACAAGGCACTGCCTAACGATGTCCGCGCCGGGTCCCGAATCCTCATGGACGACGGCTTGATAGAGTTGAAAGTTGCCGCGGTTGACGGCGACACGGTGCATTGTACGGTAATTGAAGGAGGAACGTTAAAAGATCTCAAAGGGATAAACCTTCCAGGCGTAAATGTCTCCAGCCCATCATTGACCGAAAAAGACAGGCAGGACCTAGAATTCTGTCTTCAAGCCGGGGTCGATTACATCGCCTTGTCCTTTGTTCGCACTGCTGCCGATATCGAAGGGGTCAAGAGGATCATTTACGAGCATGACATGCATCTGCCGGTTATCGCCAAGATCGAAAAGCCGGAGGCGCTGCGAAATTTCAAAGCGATCCTCAAGGTTACCGATGCCGTAATGGTTGCTCGTGGTGACCTGGGGGTGGAAATCAACCCGGAAAAAGTCCCGTTGTTTCAGAAAAAGATCATACGTGCCTGCAACGAGGCTGGTAAGCCTGTCATTACGGCAACGCAGATGCTTGAATCGATGATAAGCCATCCCCGGCCGACTCGTGCTGAGACATCCGACGTTGCCAACGCAATCATTGACGGAACCGATGCCGTCATGCTGTCAGGCGAGACGGCATCAGGAGCATTTCCGGTCGAGGCCGTAAAAACGATGGGCAAAATCGCATTGAACGTGGAAAAATCCGAACTATGGCGGGTCAGTCATCGACCGGACGGTATCAGCAATAATATTTCCCGCGCCGTCGCACAGGCTGCGTGCCATGCAGCAGCATCCCTGAATGCCAAGTGCATTGCCGTGCTGACCCAGTCAGGGAGCACTGCAGCACTGATATCGAAGTTCAGGCCCCAGCTGCCAATCATTGCCTTCACGCCATTTCCCGAAATACAAAGAAGATTATCCCTGTACTGGGGGGTCAACAGCTGTGTGGTTGGTAAGCTGAGCGGAACTGACGAGCAGATAAATGCCGTTGAAGATACCTTGCTGGCTAATGGGTTTCGCAAAGGGGACGTCATCATCATCACTATGGGCGTTCCGATTGAGGCTCGTGGCTCTACCAACCTGTTAAAGGTCCACAAACTGGGGGCAAAAGGCTTTTACGAGATTTTCTAGGAGCTGCCATGAGAAATCTGTTTGACGAAACCAGTATCAAAGGGATGCATTTGGCAAACAGGCTGGTTCGCTCCGCAACCTGGGAGGGGATGTGCGCCGAAGACGGCCGACCAACGGATAAATTGGCCGCTTATTATGAATCACTTGCGGCTGGCGGCGTTGGCCTTGTCATAAGCGGCTACGGTTATGTGAGATCCGACGGCAAACAGCTCCCGGGGCAACTTGGGGTGCACAGAGATGAATTTATCCCGGATCTAAGGAAGTTAGCCGATGCCGTACATAGGCAGGGAGGGAAGTTTTGTGTCCAGCTGGTACATTGCGGTGGCCAGACAACGGAGAAAATGAGTGGTGCCCAGCCGGTTGCTCCCTCTTCGGTCAAAGTGGAGCAGTATCCTGAACTCCCCGCTGAGTTGGATAACAATGGGATCAAGGAACTCACCGGTTGTTTCGCCCGTTCCGCAGCCCGTGCTCGCGAAGCAGGTTGCGACGCCGTTCAATTTCATGCTGCGCACGGTTACCTGATCAACCAGTTTTTGTCACCACTCACCAACAGGCGCGATGACAGCTATGGCGGCAATATTGACGGTAGGCACCGTTTTCTGATGGAGGTGTATCGAGCTGTCAGGCATGAGGTTGGCGCCGATTATCCGGTAATGGTGAAGATCAATGGTTGCGACAATCTTCAGGGGGGGCTTGCGCTCGAAGATGCCGTGTTTGCTTGCCGGCAACTGGATGAAGAGGGGATCGATGCCATTGAAGTGAGCGGCGGCACTCCCGCGTCCGGCTTCGAGACCCCGGTTCGCCAGGGAATTGAGACCCGCATTAATGAGGCCTACAATTTACCATTAGCATACAGAATCAAAAATGCCGTTTCTTGCCCGGTGATGGTCGTCGGAGGTTTGCGGTCATATGAGCTTGTTGAGGGGATAATCAGAAGGGAAGAAGCGGATTATGTGGCCTTTGCCCGACCGTTAATCCGCGAACCCACTTTGCCATTACGATGGGCGCAGGGCAACGAAGTTCATTCCCGCTGCATATCCTGTAACGGTTGTTTTAAGCCGGGGCTTAAGGAAGGTGGCATATACTGCGTAGTAGAAAAAATCGAGCGGGAAAGCAGAAATGCATCCCTCTGACAACATGCAATGCCGGTCTATTCTCCTCCAAATCCTAAAGCAAACTTGAATCAAATCTGATTTGCTGAAACCAAAATCTTGGAAATAATAATGCCCTGTTGGTGTAAATTTTATCGGCTATTGATCCTCTCGCTTTGTATGATGCAGCTGGCAGCCTGTGCTGGCCATGGTCATAAGGGCCTTACTGGTGAGCTTCTTGGTGTACCTGCAGGTTGCTTCCAGATGGGAGACGGTTTTGGCGATGGCTATTTTAACGAATATCCTCAGCACGAGGTTTGTCTCAACCGCTTTTTAATCTCAAAGTATGCTGTTACCAGGGGAGATTTTCGGACATTTGTTGCCGAGACCGGCTTTCATACCGAGGCTGAAAAAGGTGAGGGATGCTATACCTTTGACCGGGGGGCATGGAAAAAGGTCGTTGGTGCTTCTTGGCTGAATCCCGGTTTTTCTCAGAACGATGACCACCCGGTTGTATGTGTAACTTGGAATGATGCTGTTGCTTATTCGGAATGGCTTTCCGGTAAAACCGGGCTTGCTTGCCGTCTCCCGACCGAAGCGGAATGGGAATATGCTGCGCGTAGCGGTGGAAAGTCGGAGAAATATGCCGGCAGTAACGATGTCGATGCAGTGGCTTGGTATTCGGTCAACTCCGGAACCGGCACCCGCCCCGCCGGAACGAAGCAGCCCAACGGGCTCGGCCTTTATGATATGAGCGGGAACGTATGGCAATGGACGGCAGACTGGTATGGGGAAAAATATTATCGTGAGTCGCCGATCAACAATCCAACCGGCCCGGCAGTCGGCACCAACAAGGTATATCGGGGTGGGAGCTGGTTTTACGACCAAAAAGGGATCCGAGTCTCTTATCGGGACTTTTTTCTGCCGGGTTTTCGCAGTAGCCAGTTAGGGTTCCGTCCGGTCTGCTCGGGAAAATGAGTTTAATCATCTTATTTGATGTAAAGTCAAAATGATTGCCATGACTGCGCGTTTATGAAATAATTCTTCTTCATCGAGACTCCTCCCGTTACTAAACTCCGCAACTTAGATCTACTATGACCTTAAGAAAATTAATTATTTTAGCGCTGATTACGCTTCAGTTTGAGGCAGTCGCCTGTTTGGCCGATGCCGCATCGCAGGATAGCGGGAAGAGTTTCTATTCTGTTGTGCCTACAGCAACGATGGACGACCCCCGCCGTGAGGTGTGGCAAAAGCCGGCAAAGGTCCTGGACCAGCTTCGAGTAAAATCCGGCGATATCGTAGCAGATATTGGTGCCGGCACTGGCTATTTCACCATGTTGTTTGCCGAGCGAGTAGGAAACCAGGGTGTTGTCTATGCCGTGGATGTTGATCAGAGCATGACCGAGCATATTGCCAAGAGAATTAAAAATGAAGGCGTCGCAAATGTTAAAGTCATTTTAGCGCCGCCAAACGATCCGTTGTTGCCAAAGGCTTCATCTGACCTGGTTTTTCTTTGTGATACCTACATCTTTATTGAAAATCGGGGGGAGTATCTGTCTCGATTGAGGGACGTATTGAAAAGTACCGGGCGCTTGGCAATTGTATCTTTTAATATGAAGGGTGAAATCCCCGGTGCGCCGCCACCGCGCAAAAGAGCCCCCAGAGAAGCAATTATTCAGGAAGTTGAGAGCGCCGGGTTTGCAATGGAGGCGGAATATTTCTTTCTTCCATATCAATATTTTCTCGTTTTTGGGAAAAAATGATTGTCCGCAACAGTGGGCAGTTAAGGGAACGATTATGAAACCGGGTTCATTGATTGTTGTGGCATTGCTCTTATTGTCGCTAACAGCTACTTCTTATGGCTCTCCAGTCCCGTCTGACCAGCCGGAATACGGAGTAATCTCCGGCAAGGTGCTGATAAATGGCAAGACCCCTTTACCCAACGGGGTAGTGCTATTGTATGACAAGTTGATGGGGCCGCCTCCAGATCCTTACAAATACTGGCGCATCCCCGATCTTATCTCGCCACTCGACAAGGACGGTAGTTTTTCCATCGGAGTTACTGAAGGCACTTTCTACTTAATGGTGGCTCAAAAAAACCCCCGAAGGCGAGATCGGGCCGCCGACAGGGAGAGAATACCTTTATTTTCACGGGGATGCGAAGGGTGATGCGCTCCCTTTGACAGTTGCTCCCGGCGCAAAGGTTGACCTCGGCGTGCTCAGCAGCGTGTTTATGTTTACCCCGGAAATGATTCAACGGAGCAAAGGGATTACAGCAATTGAAGGGGGAGTGCTAGATCTTGATGGCAAGCCGGTTGAAGGTGTAGTGGTGTTTGCCTATCTGTCTCCTGAGGCAATGGGGAGGCCATTGTTTGTGTCAGACAGGACCGACAAAAAAGGTGAGTTCCTGTTGCGCGTACATGGTAGCGAAACGTTTTATCTGAAGGTTAGAGGAGTAATCGGCGGTGGCGCCCCGGAAAACGGGGAGTATATGAACGTTACCGAAGATTTTCAGCCGGTTCAGGTCAAATCGGTGATAAATTCGAAAACAAAGGGCGTTGTATTGAAGGTGAAAAAGTTTTTACGACCGGAAGGGGTAATGGAGCCGACCGGCAAAGCCATTCGCGCCTGGAAGAAAATCGAGGATATCAAGTAACGATAACTCCTTGTTTTCGAGATTGAACTCTTAATCATGAATCCCCGGCAATCGCAAACGAGTCAGGCATGCTTCATGCTTTTTAATATTCGGTAATTTCCCTTTGTAGGAAGGTTTCAAGTATTTCAGTAGGTTTGCAGTGCTGTCGTCGGACCTTAAATCATTATTTCTGAAGAAAAGCATAATGTATCAGCATGGGTGCGTATTTAGCAGGCATTAGGAGCAGGGTTTGAAACTCATACTGAAGCTTATCGTAATCCTATCCCTCGTAAAACCTGTACTGGCAGAGACCAAGGGAAGCATGGGGCTTAACGGTACCGGTGTCACCACCTGGGGCGCAAAAGCCAACAACCGGCTTCAGACAGTTCAATCTTCCTATCCTCGGCAAGACGCCGATTATCAAAAAGCTTTCGAATTTACAAAGATGGATTCTGCCGGCAAGGACCTTCCCGCAAGCGCAGCGAATTGGAGCTGCGTCCGCGACAATATCACCGGGCTCATCTGGGAAGGAAAGACGCGCGATAACGGACTGCACGACACGTTGCACACCTACACCTGGTACAACTCCGACGACGAGACCAATGGCGGCAGGGATGGTATGTCCGGCGAGCCGGATGATGCGATATGCAACGGCGTAGCTGGCGGGTGCGATACCGAAAAGTTCGTAAAGGCCGTAAACTCAGCCGGATGGTGCGGGTTCAAGGACTGGCGCATGCCTTCTATTGAAGAGCTTGGGTCGATAGTGGATTACGGAAGATCCATGCCGGCAATTGATCCCGTTTTCTTCCCGAACATGCCTCAACCGGCCGGGTTTTGGACTGCAACCTCTTTTGCTCCGGAACCGTCTTTTGCGTGGATTGTCGTTTTTGACGAAGGCGGCATTACTCATTGTGTCAAGAGCTGGGCATACCATATTCGCCTGGTGCGGGGCGGGAAATGAAATTATCCGCAAAACTTCTACCAGAGGTTATCCTGTGAAATCCAAATATACCTTCTTGGCTTTTCTGGCGGTTATTGCCACGCCCGTCATATCTTCAGCGGCCCAGACATGCCGTCCAGCAGACATTGCCGAGTCGACCCCGGCAAGCAGATTCGTCATAAACAGCGACGGTACTGTTGCTGATAGTTCCACCGGACTCATTTGGAAGCGGTGCAGCGAAGGATTGTCCGGAGTTAAATGCGAGGACGGTACTGTTTCTACATATAACTGGAAGGAAGCCAAGAAAGCTGCCGAATCCAGCAAATTTGCGGGCAGGCAGGATTGGCGGCTTCCTACAATCAAGGAACTTGACACCATTGTTGAGTATCAATGTTCCATGCCGGCAGTCAACCAGACGGTTTTTCCCGCCACACCGGCATCAAACTTCTGGTCTTCTTCATTCTATTCCGGTTATTCGAACGGGGGCTGGAACGTCAATTTCAACGATGGGGTTCGTGATAGCTGCAGCATGAACTATAGCCTTTATGTTCGTCTGGTTCGATCAGGTAAGTAGTATTTGCATGTTCTTGTTAAGGAGCTGCTTCATGTACCGCGCTTTCTTCTATGTAATGACTCTGGCTTGTGTCACGTTAATGCCTGTGGTGGCGTCCGGAGCCCAGCTGTGCCATACTTACTGGCCAAAGGCTTCAACTCCCATAAACCGTTTCATTAACAATGAGGATGGGACCGTAACCGACAGCGTGACCGGATTGATCTGGAAACGGTGCAGTGAGGGGTTGAGCGGGAGCGTCTGTGAGCACGGTTCGCCTGCTATCTTTTCCTGGCAGGAAGCCTTGCAGGTAGCCGCAAACAGCACCTTCGCCGGGAAAAATGACTGGCGACTCCCGAATATCAAGGAGTTAGGGTCAATAGTTGAACGCCAATGCTCAATGCCGGCCATCAACGAAATAGTTTTCCCGGCAACACCGACCATGTCTTTCTGGTCGAGCACACCTTTTGCCGAGAACAAGAATTTTGCCTGGAATATATATTTCCCATATGGCATCAGCGACGGGAATGACAAAAGCTACAAATTTTTCGTAAGGTTGGTGCGCGCGGGCAAATAGTCTTTTACTTGCATGTTTTCATGGGCTGGCGGGACAATGGGGTTTCGCCACTAACTGCTCAGAATTGCAGATATTATCCAAGGAGGTAAACAACGGCGTTTACCATGAAAGGGAACGCCTATGTTTGCCTCTTTTTTTCGGCTGCGGTTTTCTGCCCCAATTATTGCGGCCCTTGCGGCCTTGATCGCCCCGGCCGCCTATTGCGAGGAGTGCCTTGACTGTCATGTTGATGTTACGACCCAGATGGGATCTGGCTCCCATCATGTCCAGAAGACCGGTGTCAGTGGCAAGCATTGTTACGCCTGCCACTGGGAAGCCAGACCCGATGGCGGAATCGACAACCGGTACCACACGGGTGGTTCGCAGAACGCTCCCGTCGACCTGGTAATCTGGGGTGAAGGAACACGGCCGACAGAATACCGGAGCGGAATAACGGCAGTAACCTATACCCCTTCCGAGATAGCCACTGCAAGAGAGCGGACAGCAGTAGGCGGGATCACCCGGCATTGCCTTGGGTGTCACAGCGATGGGAATAACGCCATCTTGCCGTTCAGCGGCGATCCCAACAGCCCCTCCCGTTATTCCTGGGACGGCCAGAGCGTCGCCTCCCGCTATTCCGCCGCCGGGACCACCACCTGGGGCAAATACTCCACCTCGGCATCAAACAAGAAGATGCGGCTCACCAAGGCCTTTTCCGCCCATGGCAACGCATCCGCCAACCAGGGAGGGTGGAGCAGCGCCAGCGGCTATGACGGAGAGATCCCAATCACCCGCGGTGGCAGCAATGCCAGGAATGTCGAATGCTTTGATTGCCACAACTCCCACGGCTCAGACATCACCGGAGTCACCACCAGTTACCGTACCTACGACGGCACCAACCGTGGCGGTATCCTCAAGCAGACCGGCAGCGGCAGATCCGGCTACCGGATGAACTACACCCCCTCCGCCAACACAGATCAAAAAAGCAGCAATCCGTACAATCCCGGCGCCGGGTTATGCTTCGACTGCCATGAGACCGCCCAAAGCGGGGCCACCCCCTGGGGCTACAACAGCACTTACGGCGCCAAAGAACCGATCATCGGATATAAAGACACCGCCCACTTCGGCACCGGGGTAAAAGGCTCCACCTCCCGCTATGCCAACCGCCAGAGCCGGACCGAGATCGTCAGCAGCCATCTGAAGGGGGGGGAAATTCCTCAGCTACTCAAGTCAAGGGCGCATCAACGGCCTATGCACCCCGTGCCATGACCCGCACGGCGTCAGCCCGACCCTGGGAGAGAAGATGGCCTATGCCGTACCGCTGCTGAAGGGGACCTGGCTCACCTCCCCCTACCGGGAGGACGGACCCCCTTCTGCTTCGCCCGGTAAAGAAAAAGGCTCTACACGGCCTTGGGATTATAACTCAGTGAATCGTGAAGCCGGTACCAACTTCGGCAAAGGTCAAAGCGGTGCGGCTCGGCAGGCCGACTACAACACGGTAAACCGTGAGACGAGTTCTAACTTCGGCAAGGATGGCAGCGCCCCGCGTCAGGGAG
>NZ_BAZF01000020.1 GCF_000813145.1 Geobacter sp. OR-1
GAGACGACCTGATTATCCGAGAAAGCCCCAACGTCAAATTGTCTCACATGGATGCCGTTTTCTGTGGTAAAGTGCCCGAACCATGAAGTCCGTATCAATAATCCTTTTAATCGTCTATCTCATGCTTCCGGCAATCTGCTTCGGTCATCCGTGCGAACTCCCATCGATGGATTCTCAACATCTCTCCTCTGTTGCGGCCGACTCAGGTGAGATTCCGGTGGATCACGATACCGACAGTTGCGAAACAACCTGTTGCTGCGCCATGTACGTTCCCCTTTCAGCTGCCATAATTATTACCGCTGCCGAACTTACCACCAGGCAGTTGCCGTATGAACCACATCTGGCCTTGCCCCGCCTTATCGACAGGATCTTTGTCCCTCCGCAGAACCTTTCCTGATTCACTTCTTACCTTCGTTACCGATATTAACTTTAGCCGCCCGGCAGTCCTGACTGAATAGCCATGGAGCAGTCGTGGCAAGACGATCATTGTCATCGGCATTGCCGGACCGGCGATGACCGTGATCCCGGTGGCATCGGAAATCCTTGCCACCGAATTTCCCCGGGCTCGGGGCGCCGGATTACGACAACCAAAGGGAAAAAGGAGAATAAACCATGAAATGCCCGGTCTGCACAGGAGTAGATCTGAAACTCGCCGAACGTCAGGGGGTGGAAATAGATTACTGCCCGGAATGCCGCGGAGTCTGGCTTGACAGGGGCGAGCTGGACAAGATTCTGGAAAGGTCGGCTATCCAGACGCCCGCCTACACACAACCCGAACCGCGACATCAACAGCCTGCCTATAACCAGCAGCATTACGGCAAGCAACATCATGACAGTCATGGCTATGGTCATGACAACCATCACAGGAAGAAAAACTGGCTTGCGGAACTGTTCGATTAAACCGGCGTGAGAGCGGGAGGAGACAACTCCTCCCGTTTTGCACACCCCTGACAAAACAGGCATTATGAAACATCTTGACGGAGTAGCGGAATGATTCAATCACCGGAAGTTCAGGCAGCGAAAAGCAGGGCCGCATTGCTGTCAATCGCATCCAACACGATTCTGACAGTAATCAAGCTGATCATCGGCATCATGATGCAGTCGGTCAGCGTTATCTCCGAGGCAGTCCACTCCGGGCTCGACCTGGTTGCTGCCGTTATCGCCTGGTTTGCGGTCTGTAAATCAGGCAAGCCGGCCGATGACGAGCACCGCTTCGGCCACGGCAAGATCGAGAATGTCGCCGGAACAGTAGAGGCGATCCTCATCTTCGGTGCCGCGTTCTATATCATCTGGGAGGCGGTCCACAAGCTGCGGTCAGGCACGGTGGAGATCGAGAGCCTGGGGCTTGGCGCCGCGATCATGGCCGTTTCCGCGATCGCAAACTACCTTGTTTCCCGGAACCTGCTGAATGTGGCGATCAAGACCGATTCGGTGGCGCTCGAAGCCGACGCCATGCACCTTAGAGCCGATGTCTACACATCGGTCGGCGTGCTTGGCGGTCTGGTGGCGATCAAGCTCACCGGCATCGCCATGCTCGATCCGATCATCGCCATCATCGT
The DNA here is from genome assembly GCF_000813145.1 of Geobacter sp. OR-1. GTDB lineage: Bacteria > Desulfobacterota > Desulfuromonadia > Geobacterales > DSM-12255 > Geoanaerobacter. Next base: position 1,560 of record NZ_BAZF01000020.1, read on the forward strand.
GGCCCTGATGATCATCAAGGCGGCCTGGGACCTCACCAAAACCGCCTTCTTCCATATCCTTGACGTCAAACTACCGGATGACGAGGAGGCTTTGATCCATGACGTTATGGCGAGCTATTCCGGCCGGTTCATCGAGTACCACAAGCTGCGCACCCGCAAATCAGGCCATGTCAGACATATCGACATGCATCTGGTGGTGCCGAAGCAGATGACCGTGGAAGCCGGGCATCTGCTCAGCCATCAGATCACGGCTGATATCGAAAACTGCCTGCCCCACAGCCATATACTGGTGCATATCGAACCCTGTCCCGGCGGATGCGAGAGCTGTGCGGTCGAATGTCCGAAAATTTTTGTTAACAGTTCGGCTGGTTCTTGACAGCAATAGGTGTATATTACATCGTGATGAAATTCTTGCCCCCAGAAAGAAGAGCTCCATGAGGCGATCGACAATCCTGCTCTGTTCCATAGCATTTCTATGCTGCACATCCTGCAGTGCAAAAAAAGAGAAACCCAGGGCAAAACCGGCAGTCCCGGTCAAGGTGGCGCAGGCGGTCCAGAAAAATGTGCCGGTCCAGGTCAAGGCCATCGGCAACATCGAGGCGTATACCAGCGTTGCCATCAAGTCGCAGGTGAACGGCCAGATAGCGCGGGTCCATTTCACTGAAGGGAGCGACGTCAACAAGGGAGCTCTACTGGTCAGCATCGACCCGGAACCGTTCCAGGCAGCGCTGAGCCAATACGAAGCAACACTGGCCAAGGACCAGGCACAGGCACGATTCGCCGTAGACCAGGCAAAGCGTTACGAAGGGCTGCTCAAGGACGGCATCGTCACCCATGATCAGTATGACCAGTTGCGGGCCAATGCCGAGTCGTTGGCCGCCACCGTGGTCGCCGATCGCGCCGCAATCAGGAACGCGAAAATTCAGCTCGGCTACTGCTCCATCCGCTCCCCGATCGCCGGCCGCACCGGCACCGTGACCCTGCAACCGGGCAACCTGGTGAAGGCAAACGACCTGGCGATTGTCACCGTCAACCAGCTGACACCGATCTACGTCACCTTTTCCCTCCCGGAAAAACGGCTCACGGAAATCAAGCGGGCCATGGCGGCCGGCCAGTTGAAGGTCGAGGCCGTGATCCCCAACGAACCGGGGAGCACCGAAGCCGGCACGATCAGTTTCCTGGACAATGCCGTGAATCCGGCCACCGGCACCATCAAGCTCAAGGGTGTCTTTGCCAACAAGTCGCGCAAACTCTGGCCCGGCCAGTTTACCGATGTCCTGATAACGCTCGGCGCCCGGCAGAACGCCGTGGTCGTCCCGACCCAGGCCATCCAGACCAGCCAGCAGGGCGAGTTCGTCTACGTGGTCAAGCCGGACAACAAAGTGGAGATGCGTCAGGTGACATCGGCGGTGGCATTGGGAGAAGAGACGGTTGTCGAAAAAGGACTGGCGCCGGGTGAGACCGTGGTGGTCGACGGCCAGCTCCGCCTGACCCCCGGAGCCACGGTGGAATCGAAAGAGAAGCGGGCGGCTGAAGGCAAGAAGAAATGAACATCGCTGATCTCTTCATCCGCCGGCCGATCATGACGTCGCTGATCATGATCGCCATCTTCATCTTCGGGGTGGTGTCCTATCGCCTGCTGCCGGTGAACGACCTGCCCAACGTGGATTTCCCCACCATCCAGGTCAACGCCAACCTCCCGGGTGCCAACCCGGACACCATGGCCGCGGCGGTGGCGACCCCGCTGGAGAACCAGCTCTCCACCATCGCCGGAGTCGATTCCATGACCTCGACCAACGGCGTCGGCACCACCAGGATCACCCTGCAGTTCAACCTGGACCGGGATATCGATGCGGCGGCCCAGGATGTCCAGGCCGCCATCTCCCTGGCGATCCGCTCTCTGCCGAAAAACATGCCGACCCCGCCGTCGTTCCGCAAGGTCAATCCGGCGGACCAGCCGGTGCTCTACCTGGCGCTCAGCTCTCCCAGTCTCCCTCTTTCCAGCGTTGACGAGTATGCCCAGACCCTGATCGCGCGCCGCATCTCCACGATCAGCGGCGTGGCCCAGGTCAACGTGCACGGCTCGCAGAAATATGCCGTGCGGGCCCAGCTCGACCCGAAGGCGCTTGCCTCCCGGCAGATCGGTATCGACGAGGTGGCAACCGCCATTGACGAGACCAACGTCAATCTGCCCACCGGGGTGCTGGACGGCACCAAACAGGCCTATACCATCGAGGCCAGCGGCCAGCTGTTCAAGGCGTCCGCCTACCGGCAGGTTGCGGTGGCCTATCGCGACGGCTCGCCGGTCCGGCTGGAGGAGGTCGGCAAGGTCCTCGACAGCGTGGAGAACACCAGGACCGCCAGCTGGTACAACAACACCCGCGCCATCGTCCTGACCGTCCAGCGCCAGCCCGGCACCAACACCATCGAGGTCGTGGACAGCGTCAAGAAGCTGCTCCCAACCTTCCGCAGCCAGATGCCGGCATCCGTGGAGCTGAACGTGCTCTATGACCGGTCGCTCCTGATCCGCGAATCGATGCACGACGTCAAGTTCACCCTGGTGCTGACCATCGGCCTGGTCATCATGGTGATCTTTCTCTTCCTGCGCAACATCTCCGCCACGGTGATACCGTCACTCGCAGTGCCGATGTCCATTGTCGGCACCTTCACGGTCATGCGCCTGCTGGGATTCTCCCTCAACAACATCTCCATGATGGCCCTGACCCTGGCGGTAGGCTATGTGGTGGATGACGCCATCGTCATGCTGGAGAATATCGTCCGGCACATGGAAAAGGGCGAAAGCGCCATGGAGGCGGCTTTCAAGGGGTCAAAGGAGATCAGCTTCACCATTCTCTCCATGACCATCTCGCTGGTGGCGGTCTTTATCCCGGTCCTGTTCATGGGAGGGATTCTCGGGCGGCTGCTGCACGAATTCGCCATCACCATCAGCGCGGCGATCCTGGTTTCCTGCTTTGTCTCCGTGACCCTGACCCCGATGCTCTGCAGCCGTTTTCTGAAACCGCATGGAGCTAAGCGGCACGGGCGGCTGTTCATGACAATGGAGCGGTTTTTCGACGGCATGCTCCACCTGTATGACCGCTCGCTGAAACAGGTGCTGGCCTACCGGCGGACCACCATGGCAGTGACCATCCTGGTCACGCTGCTGACCGTCTGGCTCTTTACCGTAGTGCCGATGGGGTTCCTGCCGACCGAAGACACCGGCCGGCTCAACGCCGACACCGAGACCGCCCAGGGAACCTCCTTTGCCGACATGAAGCTGCACCAGGAGGCAGTGGCCGCCATCATCGCCAAAGATCCGAATATCGACGGGTTCATGTCATCCATCGGCGGCGGCCGCGGCACCAACAACGGCAGCTTTTTCATGCGGCTGAAACCGCGCGATCAGCGCAAGCTCTCGGCGGATGAGGTGATCCAGGAACTCCGACCCAAACTGGCCAAGATCGCCGGAGTCCGCACCTTTATCAAGAACGTCCCCTCGATCCAGATCGGCGGCACCAGCTCCAAAAGCCAGTACCAGTTCACCCTGCAGGGCCAGGATACCGACGAGCTGTACCGGTCCGCCATAGAGTTAGAGGCCAAACTGCGGGAGCTGCCGGAGCTTCAGGACGTAACCAGCGACCTGCAGATCAGCAATCCGCAGGTGCATGTGGAGATCAACCGGGACAAGGTGGCGGCCATGGGGCTCTCCGTCATGCAGGTGGAGGACGCGCTGGCCTATGCCTACGGTTCTCGCCAGGTCTCCTCCATCTTTGCCCCGACCAACCAGTACCAGGTGATCCTGGAGCTGGACCCGCTCTACCAGGGGGACCCGGCAGCGCTGGGGATGCTCTACATCCACGCCAAGACCGGCCAGCTGATTCCCCTGGAGACCATTGCCACCATCACCAAGACCATCGGCCCGCTGGCGGTCAACCACCTGGGACAACTGCCCGCAGTAACGATCTCGTTCAACCTCCGTCCCGGCATCGCCCTGGGGGATGCAATGAAGCTGGTGGACAAACTGGCCGACACCACCCTGCCCCAGACGGTCAGCACCAGCTTCCAGGGGACTGCCCAGGCCTTCAAATCCTCGTTCAGCGGCCTATGGATGCTGCTGGCCATGGCGATCTTCGTCATCTACGTGGTGCTCGGCGTGCTTTACGAGAGCTACATCCACCCGATCACCATCCTTTCCGGGCTGCCGGCCGCCGGATTCGGGGCTTTGATCACCCTGATGCTCTTCAAGTGCGATCTGAACATCTACGGTTTTGTCGGGATCATCATGCTGATCGGCATCGTCAAAAAGAACGCGATCATGATGATCGACTTTGCCCTGGAGGCCGAGCGGGAGAGCGGCAAACAACCGCTGGATGCCATTTACGAAGGGGCAATCGTCCGGTTCCGGCCAATCATGATGACCACCATGGCGGCCCTGATGGGTACCCTGCCGATCGCCATCGGCCTCGGCGCCGGCGGCGAATCGCGGCAGCCGCTCGGCCTGGCCGTGGTCGGCGGTCTGGTGACCTCGCAGCTCCTGACCCTCTACATCACACCGGTGGTCTACTATTACATGGATCGGCTGCTGCATAAGGTGAGGCCGCGCAAGACGGTTGTGGTGAAGGATTGACGATAAATCGAAGAAGGTTACCCGATTCGGCGGAAGGCCGAGGCCTTGATGGCCGCGTACAGTTCGCTGCCGGCCACTATCCCCAGTTCATCAGCAGCCTGCTTGACCACTTCTGCCACCAGACGGTCCTTGCCGCAGGCCAGCTCGATACCGACCCGGTTCGCCGATGCAAAGGTCCCGGCAACCGTGCAGCGGAACAGGTTGCGGGCGCTGATCGCCTCGGGATGCTGTTTGAACAGGATAATGTCTTTTGATGAGAGCTCGAACAGGGTTTCGGGCTGGTCGTTGCCGGCCGAAATCAGCAGTTCGCCAGTTCCCCACCGGTATGCGTACAGCCCGTCACTGCGACGGGGATTAGCCAGCCTGAGAAGATTGATATAGCCGACCGGGCTGACACCCATCCGGCTGCGGGCCAGATTTTCCGGGGTGGTCTGGTCCACGACGCGGCCGTCGGCCATTGCCAGCACCTCGTCCGCCATGAGCCGCATCTCCAGCATGGAGTGGGAGATGAACAGATACGGGATGCTGAAGGTCGCGCAGACTGTTTTCAGGTGATGAATGATCTGGAAGCGGAGGGTATCGTCCAGCGCGGAGAGCGGTTCATCCATCAGCAGGAGCCGGGGATTGGACAAAACCGCCCGGCCGATGGCAACCCGCTGTTTTTCGCCGCCGGAAAGGTTATTGACCCCGCGCTCCAGCAGCGGGGCGATCTGCAGCACCTCGACCAGGCTGTCGAAGTCGATCCTCCGGTTTTCCGGGGTACAGCGCTTGAAGCCAAAAAGCAGATTGTTCTTTACGTTCAGGTGCGGAAACAGATGTGGATGCTGGAAGATGATCCCGATCCGCCGCCGGTCTGGCGGGGTGTCGATGTTTCGATCGAAGAGCGTTTCGTTGTTAAGCCGGATAATGCCGTCATCCGGTTGCTGCAGCCCGGCAATCAGGTTGACCAGCGTTGACTTCCCGCTCCCGGACGGGCCGAAAATACCGATCCGGTCCTGCGACACCGTAAAATCGACGTTCAGGTCAAAGGAGCAGAACTTCTTCGTCGCCGCGACGCGCAGTTCCATGTCAGTCCACCCTGATCATGCGGCGGCTGAGATATTCATGAAACAGCAGCACCACCACCGAAATGACAACCGAAACAACGCAGAGCGCCAGGGCCATGCGGTCGCCGTCGGGCGAGCTGGCGTATTCGTAGATCGCCAGCGGAATGGTCTGGGTTACCCCCGGGATATTGCCGGCAACGATGATCGTTGCCCCGAACTCTCCCAGTCCCCGCGCGAACATGAGGGCCGAACCGGCGATGACGCCCCGCAGGGAGAGAGGCAGGATAACCGTCATCACGGTATCGAACCAGCCGGCACCGAGGGTGCGGGATGCCTGCACCAGCCCCTGGTCGATGGTTTCCATGCCGATCCGTATGGAACGGACCAGCAGAGGAAAGCCGACCACGGCAGTGGCGATCACCGCCGCCTTCCAGGTAAAGATCAGCTTGATCCCCAGCGGTTGCAGGATCTGCTTGCCGATGACCCCGTTCTGCCCGAGTACGACCAGCAGGATATAGCCGATCACCACCGGCGGCAGGGTCAGGGGAAGGTTGACGATCAGGTCCAGGACGAACTTACCCCGGAACTTCCGGTAGGTCATGACATAAGCGGCGCTAAAACCGAACGGCAACGACAACAGGGTCGCCACTATCGACACCTTCAGCGACAGCAGGATAGCGGTATATTCGGCAGACGTGAACTCCGGCACAGGAACCCCTACTTGACGATAAATCCGTGTTTCTTCAAAACAGCCTGCGCCTCAACCGACTTCAGTACGTTGTAGAAGGCTGCTGCTTCTGCGTTTTTTGCGCCATTAACGGTCAGGGCCATCGGGTAGGTCACCCGGGGATAATACTCCTGCGGCACGACGAACAGAATCTTTGCGTTCCGGGCCGCCTGCTGGGCATCGGTTTTGTAGACAAACGCGCCATCAACCTCGCCCCGGTCCGCATACATCAGGCATTCACGCACATCCTTGGCCATGACCAGCTTCTTTTCCAGCTGTTTGGAGATGCCCGCCTTTTTAAATGCTTCCATGGCATATTCGCCGGCAGGAACGCTCTTGGGGCTGCCGATGGCAATTCTATCAAGTTTCACGACATCCTGCACCCCGGTCGCCTTCAGTCCCGGTTTACCGGCAAAGACCAGCACATTATAGGTGAAGGTAGCAATGCTCTTCTCGTCGGCCTGTTTCCTGGCCTTCAGGTAATCCAGCCATTCCGTATTGGCAGAGATGAAGATATCGGCCGGGGCGCCGTTTTCGATCTGCTTGGCCAGCGCTCCAGACCCGCCGTAGTTCTTCCTGAAACCCACGCCGGGATGCGTCTTCGCGTAATTATCGGACAGTTCGTTCAGAACCTCTTTCAGGCTGGCGGCAACCGCGAGGTTGATCTCACCTGCGAACAGTGGGGATGAACAGCAGAGTATCACCGTTAACGCCGCCAGGGACATGACAACTGCCTGCTTCATCTCTTTGCCTCCCTTTTATAGCGTTTTATTCGATACTACATAAGGCATACCAAAGTCCAACAGATAAGTAACCGTTGGATATCATGCAATTTAAAACAAGCGACATTCAATGCCGGAGTGCTGACTGCTGTAACTTTCGGCAGTAACCGCTAATTTGCCGGGGAAGTAATCAAAAAACCGAGTGTGCATCAAAATACGGAAAATAATGGGTGCAGAATATTCTTCACCCTCACCGAATATTCTTCATTAAGCCTGTACCCCAAATGCCGTCAACTTCAAATCCCGCTTCATATTATCCAGCAATATCGAACAGATGCAAATCAAGCAAAGGATTGGCATGACCCTTGAGTAACAAGGGAGTCATACGCGGAGAACAAACATGAACCTAAAAACAATCTCGACCTCGATTCTCGTCATTGCTGCAGTTACCCTGCTGGTCGTGCTCGCACTGCGCGTTCGGGTCGGCGCAACTGCCGATTCCGTGGCAGTGCTCAGGACCGCGGGAATGACCTGCGGCAGCTGTTCCGACCGGATAGCCAAGGCGCTCGAACGGGAGCAAGGGGTTGCCGTAACCAAAGTGGATATTACCGGCGGCTGGGTAATCATCGGCTTCGACTCAAAGAGGGTCGCCCCGGAAACCCTGGCGGCCAAGGTCACGGCAACAGGGTTTGCCAGCAACCTTGATTCGGTTCTGTCCCCGGAAGAGTTCAAGAAGACCACCGGCATGGAGATCGGCAACTGCGCGGCGAAAGCCACGAGCTGTTGCGCCGGCAATGGCAGGGGCTGCAACATGAACGGAGAAAATCAGGCAAAAGGAGAGTGACATGGCATCAGAACGATCAACACAGGTTGTATGGGGGTTGGCAACAATCGTGGCATTACTGCTTGGAGCGGCAAGCGTCTTTGCCTTCTCGTTCGGCAAGTATGAAAAGGTGAAGGTAACCGGTGCCGTGGCGACGATACCGGTTACCAAGCTTGAAGATGCCAAGGCGCATTTTTACAAGTTTGAAGACGGCGGCAAAGAGATCGCCTTCTTTGCGGTCAAGGCAGCGGACGGCAGCGTCAAGACCGCCTTTGACGCCTGCGACGCCTGCTATAAGTCGAAGAAGGGGTACGAGCAGCAGGGTGACAAGATGAACTGCAAGAACTGCAACCAGAAGTTCGCCATCAGCAAGCTCGGCCCAAATGCCACCGGCGGCTGCAACCCCGGCTATCTGCCGCACCAGCAGAGCGGCGGCAACATCACGATCAACCTGAACGACCTGAAGGCAGGGGCGAGATACTTCTGATGAAGCTGCACACCATTGCCATCAACAACCTGAAACGCCGCAAGGCCAAGATGGCCTTTCTCACCATCGGCCTGAGCGTGGGAATCGCCACCATCGTTACCCTGGTAACCCTCACCAGATCGATGTCCGGCGACATCGAACGGAAGATGGACGAGTTCGGGGCCAACATCCTGATCACCCCGCTGAGTAACGGCCTGGCCATGAATTACGGCGGCATCAGCCTTGGCGGCGTCACCTTCGACCAGCGGGAGATCCGGGAGAGCGACCTGGCCAGGATCAAGACCATTGCCAACCACAAGAACATCTCGGCCATCAGTCCCAAGGTTTTGGGCGGGGTCAAGGTGGGGAGCCATGACGTGCTGCTGGTCGGGGTAGATTTTGCCAGCGAGCTGAAGATGAAGCAGTGGTGGCAGATCTTCGGCGCCGCGCCCAAAGCCGATAACGAGCTGCTGCTCGGAAGCGACAGCGCGAAGGTCCTCAACGTGGGGACGGGCGACCGGATCAGGATCAAAGGTGAAGAGTTCAGGGTGGCCGGAATCCTCGGCCAGACCGGCTCCCAGGACGATGCCCTGGTATTTGCCGCGCTCCCCAAGGCCCAGAAGCTGCTCGGCAAAGAGGGGAAGATCACCCTGGCCGAGGTGGCGGCGCTCTGTTCCGGCTGTCCCATCGGGGACATGGTGACCCAGATCGCTGAGAAAATACCGGATGCCAAGGTTTCCGCCATCCAGCAGGTGGTCGAGGGACGGCTCAAGGCGCTGGACCAGTTCAAGCGGTTCTCCTACGCCATGGCCGCAGTGGTGGTCTTCATCGGTTCCCTGATCGTCTTCGTCACCATGATGGGGAGCGTCAACGAGCGTACTACCGAGATCGGCGTCTTCCGGGCCATAGGATTCCGGAAATCGCACATCATGCGGATCATCCTGTTCGAGGCGGCCCTGGTGAGCCTGCTGGCCGGTTTCCTGGGGTATGGGGCCGGCATGGGGGGCGCCAAACTTGCCCTGCCGTTCATGGCGGAAGGGAAGAATACCCTACTGGCGTGGGACGGATCGGTAGCAATCGGTGCTGTCGTCCTTGCCGTGGCGTTGGGGCTGGTGGCCAGCCTTTATCCGGCGCTGCATGCGGCGAAGATGGACCCGACCGAAGCCCTGAGGGCTCTTTAGTGAAACGCGGCTTTTGCGCAATATCTGCGTAAGTCTTCGGGATTCCTTGTGCGGCGTAGCGCTGCTACGCCTCCGCGCAATCCCTCGACAGCCTTGATCTTGCACAAAATCCACGTTTCATTGGGCAGTGCACTCCATTCGAGGAACAGAAAATCATTATGTCACTCATTGAAATCAGTAACGTAACAAAGCAGTACAATGGCGGCGATGAGGTCGTCGAGGCGCTGCGCGGGGTGGACATAGCCATTGAGGCGGGTGAGTTCATCACCATCATGGGCCAATCCGGTTCCGGCAAGAGCACCCTGCTCTCGATACTTGGTGGGATGAACCACCCGACCTCGGGCGAGGTCGCGATGGCCGGTGTGGAGCTTTACCGGCTCCCCGGCGAAAAGCTGGCAGACTTCCGGGCACAGAACCTGGGGTTTGTCTTCCAGTCATTCCACCTCATCCCCTATCTGACCGCCATTGAAAACGTCCTGCTACCGTTGGCAATCGTCAAGATGAAGGGAGCGGACAAGAACGCCGCAGCCAAACGAGCACTGGAGCGGGTCGGCCTCGGAAACAAGGCGGATCGCCTGCCCAACCAGCTTTCCGGCGGCGAACAGGAACGGGTCGCCATTGCCCGGGCCATTGTCAACAATCCGAAGATCCTGCTGGCGGACGAGCCGACCGGCAATCTCGACTCCAGGACCAGCGATGAAGTGATGGCGCTGTTCCGGGAACTTAATGATGCCGGTCAGACCGTGGTCATGGTAACGCACAATCCGGAAAACTGCCGCTATTCGGACCGGAGCATCAACCTGAGGGACGGGCTGGTCGTAGGGCAGAACTGATTGCATCCGTACGGAAAAAGGATAGACTTTATTTGCCCAACAAGGCAGTTCACCCTGATCCAGATACAGAAGGCCCAATGCAAAGATCATCCATAATCCGGCCAACCGTTATCGCAACATTCATCGTAGCCATCAGCCTGCTGCACTACTTTACCCCGCTTCATCTCCCCTACCTCCATGCCATATTCCAGAGGCTTTACTATCTGCCGATAATCCTGGCCGCCCTCTGGTTCGGCTTTCGTGGTGGCCTGATCTGCTCGATCATTGTCAGTATCGCCTATGCCCCCCATATCCTGTTCCAGTGGGGAGGGTGCCTGACCATGGAGATGGAAAAATACCTGGAAATCCTACTGTACAATATCGTCGGCGGCATGACCGGCCTGCTGTCCCAAAGAGAGCGTGAGCGCACGGTCGAACTGCAAAAGACCGCCCGCGGCCTGGAGGAGTCGTACCAGCAGCTGCAGCAGCAGTCGGAACGGATCATTGCCATCGAAGAACAACTCCGCCGGGCGGAAAAACTCTCAACCCTGGGGGAGATGGCGGCGGTGCTGGCCCACGAGATCAGGAACCCCTTAGGTTCGATCCGCGGCACGGCCGAGATCCTGAAGGACGATTATAAACCGGGCGACCCCAAGCACGAGTTCATCGAGATCCAGATCAGGGAGACCGAGCGGTTGAACCGGGTGGTTGAGGATTTCCTGCGGATGGCGCGGCCGCAGCCGTCGGAAATGGGCCGTTGCTCGCTGGTTGAAGAGCTGGAGACTGTGGTGACGCTTGTTGCCCGTGATGCCCTTGACCGCGGCGTCACCCTGCGCCTGGAGCCGTTCGCTGGCGCGGCGATTGTCCGGGCCAACGGTGAGAAGCTGCGCCAGGCATTCCTCAACATCGTGATCAACGCCCTCCAGGCCACCCCTTCCGGCGGCAAGGTCGATATAGCGCTTCGCATGGCCGAATCCGCCTATGAAATCAGCGTCAGCGATAACGGCACCGGCATCGATGCCGACTCCCAGGCAAAGATCTTCGAGCCGTTCTTCACCACCAAGCCCAACGGCACCGGCCTGGGGCTGGCCATCACCCGTAAGATCGTTGAAGGCCACGGCGGGACCCTGGCGGTAGAGAGCGAAGTCGGTAAGGGGACGACGGTTTTGGTGAAATTGCCCCTGAACGATTCTGCAAACTAAGGACCACCATGAAACCGAAAATCCTCATCATCGATGACGACCCGTCCTTGCGGCGGGTGCTGGAATACAACCTCCAGGAGGAGGGATACCATGTTTTTGCCGCGGAATCCGGCGAGGACGGACTGCGGCTGTTCAGCGACGAGAAGCCGTCGCTGGTGATTACCGACATGAAGATGTCCGGCATGGACGGCATGCAGGTGCTTAAGGCGGTCAAGGAGCAGTCGCCCGAGACCCTGGTCATGATCATTACCGCCTTCGGCGCAGTTGATATGGCGGTGGAGGCGATGAAGCTCGGGGCCTACGACTACATCACCAAGCCGTTCAACCGCGACGCCCTGCGGCTGACAGTGGCCAAGGCGCTGCAGTTCACCGGCATCACGGCGGAGAACCGGCGGCTGAAGGCAGAGCTGGCGGACAGGGACGATTTCCGCGCCATTGTCGGCAGCTCACCGCAGATGGAAAAGGTGTTCGCCGTGGTCCGCAAGGTGGCCGACACCGAGGCATCGGTGCTGATCACCGGCGAATCCGGCACCGGCAAGGAGCTGATCGCCCGGTCGATCCATAGCAACAGCTCCCGCCGTAACGCCCCGTTCGTCGCCATCAACTGCGCCGCCATCCCCCGCGACCTGCTGGAAAGCGAGCTGTTCGGCCATGTCAAAGGGGCGTTCACCGGTGCGATCAGGGACAAGACCGGCAAGTTCCAGCTGGCCGACGGCGGCACCCTGTTCCTCGACGAAGTGGGGGAACTGCCGGTGGAACTGCAGCCGAAACTGCTCCGGGCGCTGCAGGAAAAGGAGATCGAGCCGGTCGGCGGCACCAGGACGCTGAAGCTGGATGTCCGGGTCGTGGCAGCCACCAATCTCGATATCGAGCGGGCCATCGAAGAAGGGGCATTCCGCGAGGACCTATATTACCGGCTCTCCGTCATACCGATCATTTTGCCGCCGCTCCGGGAGCGGCGCCAGGATATCCCGCTCTTGATCAGGCATTTCTGCGCCAAGCACCACAGCGACCAGGTCGGGTTCGACAAGGAGGCGCTGGCAGCAATGACCGCCTATGCCTGGCCCGGCAACGTGCGCGAGCTGGAAAACAGCGTGGAACGGCTGCTGATCATGCGCAGCGGCGAGACAATCACAGCGGCGGAACTGCCGGACAAGATCCTGAACGCCAAAGGCGGGCAGGCTCAGGGATCGGCTGTCTTCAGGCTGCCGGACGAGGGGTATTCTCTGGAACAGCTGGAAAAGGAGATCGTCCTCGATGCTCTGGAGCGAAACAACTGGAACCAGGCAGCTGCGGCCCGGTTCCTGAAAATTCCCCGTCATACCTTGATCTACCGACTGGAGAAATTCGGAATTTCACTGCCCGACAAGAAGGGGTAGAGGAAGAAATGCTAAGAGCCGGGAGGCTAATGCTCCCGGCCCTCGTTCAGAGTAAAGTCCTTAACTGAGGCAACAAGCAGGAATGCCGTATTTTTCTGCAACAACTTTGATCTTGCCTTTCAGCTCTTTTAGTTCCGCTTCAAGATCGTTAACTTTGCGGAGATCAATACCCTCATAGCCGTACAGACCGCGCAGTTCGATTTCTTTTGCCTTAAGTACGCTTGCGAGTGCAGCTGTCTCCTGGGTGAACTGCTGGACGACCTGCTTATCCGTGCATTTGCTATCGGTGCAGCACGACCCTGCAGCTGAAGCCGATATAGCGCCGACTGAAAGCATTGCTATTGCAACCACTACGATTACGTTCTTTTTCATTGTCTTCTCTCCTTTGAGCTGGTTTGTAAGGCGCAAGCCTGTTTGTTATGTTTATACATATCAACGAGTGTGCCACATTGAACTATCCATATAACATACTGAATATGCGGGAAATATTCATTTGACCGTTATAAGGTCAGAATTTTTGCGTACAGAAAATGCTGCATCACCCCTCAGAAATCGGAGAATTTTCTGCAGCTTCCTGTTGATGTGATGTTTTTAAATTGATAGCGACATTACCAGCCTGAATCTTAATAATGATAATGACCGTTAACCCAATCCATGCGGGAGAATATTCTCCGCTCACAAAGAATATTCTCCACCTTTTACCACTACAGCAGCATCCTCCAACTCAACCAGCCCTTCAACATGCCGCAATTCTGGCATTTATTGTTTAATTAATGAGTTGGCACATTGCTTGATAATATAATCATGCAACACTAGGAGCATGTCCATTGTCAGCAATACCGAATGGCAGCGGCGGGAAGATTCAATATTAACCAGAACTTATCATCGTATCTCGACGTGCCTGGAAAGAATGCTACTATCATAAATAAGGAATGATGAAGGAACGCAGCACTCGTCAGTTACAACTCACAGTCAGGAGTTCCCATGCAACACCTCCGTACACTGGCTTTATTAATATTGCTATCTCTTGCACCTGCCCTGGCAAGGTCTGAAGGAGTGAAATCCCCACCCGACGACTTGGCGAGTCTTGTTGCTACAGCAGTCGCCAACAATCCCGAACTCAAGGCTTCCCAGGCGCGCTGGCGGATGTTCACCAGCAAGGCCAGGCAGGCCTCAAGCCTGGAAGACCCGATGTTCATGTTCAAGCTGCAGAACCTGGTGGCCAGGGAGCCGTTCTCGTTCGGCGGCAGCGACCCGCAGACCGCCAAGGTGATCGGCATCTCCCAGCAGCTCCCCTTTTGGGGGAAGCGGGCCATCAGGGAAGAGATTGCCCAGTACGAGGCGGATTCGTACAAATGGTCTCTGGAGGAACGGAAACTGGAGCTGGCCCGAATGGTCAAGGAGACCTGGTACCAGATCTACGCCGTGGACCGGTCAATCGCGCTGGCAGACAAGAACCTCCGGATTCTTACCGACTTCATGACCATTGCCGAGTCGAAATACTCGGTCGGCCAGGGGGCGCAGCAGGACATCTACAAGGCCGGGCTGGAAAAATCCAAGATGCTCGACATGCAGATCACCCTCAGGCAGCAGCGCCGGAGCCTGGAGGCCAACCTCAATTACCTCCTTGCCCGGCCAGACTCGACGCCGGTGGCCAAGATCCCGGATTTCGACCTCCCCGGGTTCGCCATGACGTCACAACAACTCAATGACTTCGCCTTTGCCCAGCGCCCCCGGATGAAGGAGCTATCCAGCCTGGTCAACAAGGGGTCTGCAGCGCACCGGCTGGCGCAGAAAGAGCAGTGGCCGGACTTCAACCTCTCCTTTGAATACATGTTCCGGGAAGCGGTCAACAATGAGATGACCAAAGATCCGGGTTACAACATGTTTACCGTCGGCGTGACCTTCAACCTGCCGGTGCAGAGGGAACGGCGCCAGGCAATGGCTGCCGAGGCGTCATCCGAGACGGCCATGGCGCTGGAAGAGCTTAACAGCCTGAGAAACAGCATCGGTTACTCGATCAGCGACACCCTGGCGCAGATGGAGCGGCTGCAGAAACTGGCGGAACTGTACAAGACCGGCACCATCCCCCAGGCCGAGCAATCCCTGGAATCGGCGGTGATCAGCTACAAGGTGAACAAGGTCGATTTCCTGACCCTGCTCGACAGCCGGATGAGTCTCTATACCTATGAACTCGGCTACTGCCACGCCCTGGCCGAGTACATGATGAAACTGGCGCAGCTCGAAGCACTGATCGGCGTCGATCCGGCAGACCTACAGGCGCTGCCAACGCCGGCAACCGATAAGCAGCCGCACCATTGAAAAATGACTTATGAGGTCGAACATGAACCTGAATAAAAAGATCGTTATCCCCCTGCTGCTGGTGATCCTGGCGGCTGTTGCCGGCGGCGGCTGGCTGTACAGGGCAGGCTGGTTCAACAAGGACAAAGACGGCCACTCCAAGGTTGAACACGCTGCCAAGCAGCTCTACACCTGCTCCATGCACCCGTTCATCGTCAAGGACAAGCCGGGCACCTGCCCGATCTGCGGCATGGAGCTGATCAAAAAGGTTGACGATTCTGCCGCGGGCGGCAGCCAGACACCGGAGCAGAAGCAACAGGCCGAGATGCTCGGCCATGTCTCGGTGTCGCCGACCCAGCGGGTCATGGCCAATGTCGCCACCATAGCGGCCAAGCAGCAGACATTGAACAAGGAGATCAATGCCGTCGGCATTGTCCAGTTCGACCAATCGCGCCAGGCCAAGGTGACCGCCTGGATTGCCGGCCGGATCGACAAGCTGAACGTCAACACCGTCGGCGCCTATGTTTCCAAGGATAAGCCGGTGGCCGAGGTCTACTCGCCCGATCTCCTTGCCACCCAGCAGGAATACCTCCTCGCCGTCAAGAGCCGCGACCAACTGAAGAACTCGCCGGTGGCCGCCATCGCCCAGAACGGCGACGGCCTGGTGTCATCGGCCAGACAGCGGCTGATGCTGTTCGGGGTCAAGGAGAGCCAGATTCTTGAATTGGAACGAGCGGGCAAGCCTAATATCCGGCTCCCGATCTACACCCCGCTCTCCGGCATCGTCATCGAAAAGATGGTGCAGCAAGGGCAGTACGTCAATACCGGTGACCCGCTGTTCAGCATTGCCGATCTCTCGACGGTCTGGGTGGAGGTGGAGGTCTACGAAAACGAGTTCCCCAACATCCGGATCGGCCAACAGGTGGAGATCCGCTCCCAGTCGTTCCCTGGCCGGCCGTTTTCCGGCAGGATCGCCTTCATCTACCCGTTCCTCGACCCCAAGACCAGGACCGTCAAGGCCAGGGTGGAGATGGCCAACCCCGGCCAGAAGCTGAAGCCGGACATGTTCGTCAACGCCGTCATCAAGTCGCCGCTCGGCTCAAGCATCGTACTACCGGTCACTGCGGTCATGGACACCGGCAAACGCAAGGTGGTCTGGGTCGAGACCTCCCCCGGCATGTTCGAGCCGCGTGACGTCCAGACCGGCCAGCAGACCGACGACAAGGTCCAGATCCTCTCCGGTATCAAGCCTGGGGATAAAGTGGCGGTTTCCGGCGGCTACCTGATCGACTCCGAAGCGCAGCTGAATGGTGGCGGCAGCCAGGATCACAGCCAGCATAGCGGGGAGAAGGCACCTGCGGCACCTCCAGCCAAGAAAGACAGCCTGAAGATGGATGATATGAAGATGTAATGTAGGGGCGATCCTTGTGATCGCCCAAAATACGGGCAAACACGAGGTTTGCCCCTACGAGAACCGACAATGATCGAAAAAATCATCGAATATAGCGCCCGCAACCGGGTCATCGTGCTGATGCTCTTCGGGCTGATCATCGCCTGGGGGGTCTGGTCGGTCTACAAGACCCCGGTGGACGCCATCCCGGACCTCTCCGACAACCAGGTGATCGTCTTTACCGATTATCCGGGCCGCTCGCCGCAGGTGGTGGAGGACCAGGTCACCTACCCTCTGGCGGTGAACCTGCAGGGGTTGCCACAGGTCCGCGCCGTGCGCGCCTCTTCGGCCTTCGGCTTCTCCATGATCTACGTGATCTTCGAGGACAAGTCCGACATCTACTGGGCCAGGACCAGGGTGCTGGAACGGCTCAACTATGCCGCCTCCTTGCTGCCGCCGGGAGTGGTCCCGACCCTCGGCCCGGACGGCACCGGGGTCGGCCATGTCTTCTGGTACACCATCGAAGGTAAGGGGTACGACCTGGAGCAGCTGCGGACGCTGCAGGACTGGTTCGTCCGCTACCAGCTCAACACCGTCCAGGGTGTGGCCGAGGTCGCCTCCATCGGCGGCCTGGTGCGGGAATACCAGATCGATCTCGACCCGGCCAAGCTGTTTGCCTACAACATCAAGGTAGCCAAGATCATGGACGCGGTGAAGGTTTCCAACAAGGATGTGGGGGGCAAGCTGATCGAGCAGGCCGATGCCGAGTACCTGATCCGCGGCAGCGGCTATGTGAAATCCAAGGCCGACCTGGAAAACATCGTGGTCGGGGCCGACATGCGCGGCACCCCGATCTATTTGAAGAATCTGGGGACCGTGCAGTTGGGTGGCGCCATACGCCGCGGCATGCTCGACATGAACGGCGAGGGTGAGGCGGTCGGCGGCATCGTGGTCATGCGCTACGGCGAGAACGCCAAGGATGTCATCGACCGGGTCAAGGTGAAGATCAAGGAGCTGGAAAAGGGACTGCCCCCAGGGGTGAAGATCGCGGTCTCCTATGACCGCTCCGATCTTATAGAACGGGCTATAGACACTCTTAAGAAAAACCTGCTGGAAGAATCAATTGTTGTCTCGCTGGTAATCCTGGTATTCCTGCTCCATTTCCAGAGCGCCCTGGTTATTGTGCTGACGTTGCCGATCGCGGTCCTTATCGCCTTCATCACCATGAAGCTGATGGGAGTGACCTCCAACATCATGTCGCTGGGCGGCATCGCCATCGCCATCGGTGTACTGGTGGACGCCGGTGTCATAATGGTGGAGAACTGCTACCGCCATCTCTCCGAGATGCTACCCGAAGAGCGGGCCGGAAAGCGGCTGGAGGTGATCATTGCCAGCGCCAAACAGGTCGGACGCGCCATCTTCTTCTCCCTGGCGATCATCGTGCTCTCCTTCGTCCCGGTCTTCCTACTGGAGGGGCAGGAAGGGAAGATGTTCCATCCACTTGCCTTCACCAAGACCTTCTCCATGATGGGTTCGGCCCTGATCGCCATCACCCTGGTGCCGGTGCTGATGTACTTTTTCATGCGGGGCAAGATGCCTCCGGAGAGCGCCAACCCGGTCTCCTCGTTCTTCATCAGGCTCTACTCGCCGGTCATCCGCTGGGTCCTCAAATGGAAGAAGACTACCATCGCCCTCAACATTGTGGCCCTGGCCATTGCCATCCCGCTGTTCATGCAGCTCGGCTCCGAGTTCATGCCGCCCCTGGATGAGGGGTCGCTGCTCTACATGCCGGTGACACTGCCCAACGTCTCCATCACCGAGGCCAAGCGCCTGATCCAGGTGCAGGACACCATCATCAAGAGCGTCCCCGAAGTGGAGCACGTCCTGGGCAAGGTCGGCCGGGCCGAGACCTCCACCGACCCGGCGCCGGTCTCCATGTTCGAGAGCATCATCATACTGAAGCCGAAGGAGCAGTGGCGACCGGGGATCAAGAAGGCCGACATCGTGGCCGAGCTCGACTCGAAGCTGCAGCAGATCGGGGTGAGAAACGGCTGGACCCAGCCGATCATCAACCGGATCAACATGCTCTCCACCGGCGTCCGCACCGACCTGGGGGTCAAGATCTTCGGCAGTGACCTGAACGTGCTGCGGGACCTGGCAATCCAGGCCGAGGCGATCCTCAAGCCGATCAACGGCGCTGCCGATGTAGTGGCAGAACGGGTCACCGGCGGCAACTACCTCGACATCGATATCGACCGGGAGGCAGCTGCCCGTTACGGGGTCAGCGTCGGCGACATCCAGGATGTCATCGAGACCGCTCTTGGCGGCGAGATGCTCTCCACCACCGTGGAGGGGCGCAACCGCTTCCCGATCCGGATCCGCTACCTGCGCGACTATCGCGACAACATCCCGGCGATCCGCCGCATCCTCGTCTCAGGAATGGATGGCGCCCAGGTGCCGCTGTCGCTGGTGACCAAGCTGAAGATCTCCACCGGCGCGCCGGAGATCAACAGCGAGGGTGGACTGCTCCGCTCCCTGGTCTTCCTCAACGTACGCGGCCGTGACATGGGTGGCTTCGTCACCGAGGCCAAGCAGGTGCTGGAGAAAAATCTCAAGCTGCCGCCCGGCTACTATGTGGCTTGGTCAGGCCAGTGGGAGAACCAGATCCGGGCCAAGGCGCGGTTGCAGCTGCTGGTGCCGGCAGGAATGATCATTATCTTCATCCTGCTCTACTTCACCTTCCACTCGGCCCTGGAGGCGAGCATGGTCATGCTCTCGGTGCCGTTCGCCCTGGTGGGCGGGGTCTACCTGGTCTCGGCCCTGGGGTACAACATGTCGGTGGCGGTCTGGGTCGGGTTCATCGCCCTGTACGGCATTGCCGTGGAGACCGGGGTGGTGATGGTCATCTACCTGCACGAGGCGCTGGACAAGAAGTTGATCAACGGCCCCTGCACGGAGCAGGATATCTATGACGCCACCTTCGAAGGGGCGGTGCTCCGCCTGCGGCCCAAACTGATGACCGTGGCCGTGGCCCTTCTGGGGCTGGTCCCGATCATGTGGTCATCCGGCACCGGAGCAGACGTGATGAAGCCGATTGCCGCGCCGATGATCGGCGGCATGATCTCGTCGGCAGTGCATGTGCTGATCATGACCCCGGTGATCTTCGTACTGATGAAAAAGAGGGAGTTGAGGAAGGGAACATTGAAATATTCAGGGATGAAGCATTAGGACAGCACCGATCTGACCAAAATTCGGAGCCGATTGACAAAACCAAAAGGAGAATGAAATGAAAAATTTACTTATTACTGTTGCAGCAGTTCTTGCTCTGGCCGCTCCGGCCGCTTTTGCCGCCGATCACAGCGGACATGGCAGTGGCGCGCACGACATGGAACATGCAGTTCGTGGCGGAGTAAGCCCGGCCCACGAAGAGGTGATCGACGGAGTCAAGGCTACCTTCGTGATCCAGACCATGGCCGATGCCATGAAAACAATGGGGATGGCAATGCCCAAAGGGGTCAAAGAGACGCACCACCTGCATATTGAGTTCAAGGATGTCAAAAGCGGCAAGGCCTTGACCGAAGGCGAAGTCACGGTCAAGGTTCAAGGCCCGGATAAAAAGGAGGTCACCAAGGAACTGATGGGGATGCAGGGCCATTTCGGCGCCGACTTTGTCATGTCGCAGAAGGGTAAATACGGCATAATGAGCAAATTCAAGCTCAAAGACGGCAAGGTCCGCAGCGCCAAGTTCTGGTATCCGGTCAAATGATGAAAATGTTACTGACAATTGCCGCTTCCGATACTGGAAGCGGCAATTGCGGCTTAACCCGGCCCGCCGACCGGGGTTGCAGGGGTTTGACGCCCCACCACCCAGCCGACGGCCGGAACGATAACAATCATCCCGACAAAGAGCCATGAAGCCAGATACCACAGGTCGCAGTAGGCCATTACCATGGCCTGGCGATTAACCATTCTGCCGACCATTCTCGCCCCCGCCTGATACACCTGATCCGCGTCAATCATCCTGTCAGCAAAGAGCAGCTCGATCCGGTTCATATGTTCGGTAAATTCCGTCGGGCTCAATGCCTCGACCAGCCGGTGATAGTGCAGCCTGGTCCGCTGTTCCGCCAGGATGTTGGCAATGGCGATCCCGATGCCGCCGCCGAGAGAGCGCATCAGAGTGAAGAGCCCGGTGGCGTTGGGGAGCATCTCGACCGGCAGATGGCCGAGCGCCACGTCGGTGATGGGAGCAAGACTCAGGATAATCCCCATGCCGCGAAAGATCTGGGGGAGGAACAGCTCGCCAAACCCGGACTCGACAGTCAGGCAGCTGTTCATCCGGAGCGACAGACCAAAGATCGCCACCCCCAGCAGCAGAGACGTTATCCGCCCCAGGCGCATCCTGATCCTGCGCGCAAACGGCACGGATACGAACATGGCGCACCCTGTGATCGCCATGACATGACCGATCCGGCTGCTGTCGTACTGCTTGACCGTGCCCAGGAACAGGGTCATCAGGTATCCCGAGCAAAACAGCCCGACCCCCATGACAAAGTTGAGCAGGCAGCCGATGGCAAACGGCGCTTCTCTAAACGCACTCAGGTTGATCACCGGAGTCCGGCAGGTCAGTTCCCGCCATACCAGGAGGAGCAGCGCGACCACGGCGAAAATCCCGAGAAAGACGATCAGCCGAGAAGAGAACCAGTCAAGCTCCGGTCCGTTATCGAGCAGATATTCCAGCGAACCGAGAAAGCAGGCCGCAAAGAGTATGCCTGCCAGGTCAAACCCTTTCAACACCTCCGGATCCCCCCTGTTTCCGGTTATCAGGGTGAATACCGTCAGGCTCACACAAATGCCGGGAATGATGTTGATCAGGAACATCCAGCGCCAGGAAAAGGCCTCCGTGATCCAGCCGCCGAGACTGGGGCCAATTACCGGGGCAAGAGAGATGATCAGGGTGGCGAACAGCGTTGCCCCGGGCCGCCGTTCGCGGGTGAAGAGGAGGTATATCCCCTGGTAGAGCAGTGGCGACATAACCCCCGAGCATAGCCCCTGCATGATCCTGACGACTATCAGCGTTTCGATCGACCCGGCAAAACCGCACAGCAGGCTGGTTATGGTGAAACAGAGCGCAGCTATGGCATAGAGCCGGCGCAGGGACAGCAGGCGCGACAGCCAGCCGGTCAACGGGATCATGATCACTTCCGCGATCATGTAGGCCGACTGAATCCGTGAGGTCTCCTCGATGGTTGCGCCTATGGTGGCGGCAATCTTGGGGAGGGATGCGGCAACGATCTGGGTATCGAGGTTGGCCATGAAGGTGCCGACCGACATGGCGAGAAAGCCGAACAGGGTCTTAAGCGGTATTTTATCGGCAGCTGTCACGGCAATTTCAGGCCGACACGCACACCCCCCTGAGGAGGGTTTCGGGTATCGATCCTGACCACTGCGGACATGCCGGACCGAAGTTCAGCCGTCAGCGGTTGCCCCTCCTCGATGCGAATCCGGACCGGAATCCGTTGCACGATCTTGGTGAAGTTGCCGGTGGCGTTCTCTGGCGGAATCAGGCTGTACTCGGCGCCGCTGGCCGGAGAGAGCGATTCGATATGCCCTGTGAGGCGCTTCCCCTCAAAGGCATCGATCTCAACGATAACCGGCTGGCCTTCACGCATCCGGGCCAGTTGCATCTCCTTGAAATTCGCTTCGATCCAGATCGTGTCGCGCGGAATCAGGGAAAGGAGCAGGGTCCCGGGCTTGACGAACTGGCCGGCACGTACCCGTCGGTTCCCCACAACGCCGGCTATCGGCGCCTTTACCACCGTGTCGGACAGCTCCTTGGCCAGCAGCTTGATCTCCTCCTCCTGCTGCCGCAGTTCGGAGCGGAGCCGTTGCTCTTCGGCACGCAGCACCTGCAGCTCCTTTTCCGTCAGCTCCATATTGGCGCTGGCCGACGATAGGTCGGCCCTGGCCTTTTTCTCGGCAGTGGCAATGCTTTCGTAATCCTGGGCCGAAACTATGCCCTGCGGGAGCAACGCCGAAAACCGCTGGTGATCGCTGGCCCGTTTCGACTGCTCTGCCTCGCTGGCAGTCACCTGCGACTTGGCGACCGCGATGCGCGACAACTGCTGCCTGGCCTTGGTAAGGGCGACCAGGAGCGCACCCCGCCGCTCTTCGAGCTTCTGCCTCCCGTTCTCGAGCCGGATGCGGAACTCCGCATCCTCGATGCGGACCAGTGTCGTCCCGGCCTCGACAAAGGCATTGTCCCTGACCGCAACATCCTTCACATACCCCTGCACTTTGGGGCTGACCTGGGTGATATCGGAGCGGACATAGGCGTTATCCGTCGTTTCGATATATCGGCCGCAGGAGAACCAGTACCAGCCGAAACCGCAGACGCCGGCCACCAGAAGCAGTGCGCTAATCCCCCCTGCCATGCGCCTCACACGCCCCCCTTTCCCTGCAGAGGGTGATGGCAGGCAACCAGGTGGCCCGGGGCTATCTCGCGCAGCTCCGGCTGGGTTGTTGCGCAGAGAAGGTCATTATAAGGACAGCGGGTCCGGAACCGGCAGCCGCTGGGCGGGTCGAGCGGAGACGGAAGTTCACCGGGTAGCAGCCCGGTCTCCGGGGGGTGATAGCCGGGGTCGGGCCGCGGCACAGCGGCCAGCAGCGCAGCGGTGTAGGGGTGTGAAGGCGCCGCGTACAGACTTTCGCAGGGGGCAACCTCGCACATGTGGCCGAGGCACATCACCCCTACCCGGTCGGAAATATTCTTCACCACGGCCAGGTCATGGGCGATGAAAAGGATGGCGAGTCCGTACGTTCTCCTGATCTCGGCCAGCAGGTTGACGACCTGGGCCTGCACCGAAACGTCGAGGGCAGAGACCGGTTCGTCGCAGACCAGGAGTTCGGGCCCGGTCATCAGGGCGCGGGCGATGCTGACCCGCTGGCACTGGCCGCCGGAGAGCTGATCCGGCCGCCGGTCGTAATAGCGATCGGGATCGAGGCCGACCGCCGTCATCATCTCCCGTGCCCGCCGGGTCCGCTCTGTCGGGCCGTCGTGCCCCATGGCGAGAAGCGGCGCCTCGATGCTTCGCCCCACCGGCCGGGATGGGTTGAGTGAGGATACCGGGTCCTGAAAGATCATCTGGAATCGGCGGCGCAGGATGCGCAGCCACACCGAATCGACGGTAGTCAGCTCCTCCCCGTCGAGGAGCACCCTTCCGGCGGTTGGGGCGGGGAGCTGCATGATTGCGCGGGCCAGGGACGACTTGCCGCAACCCGACTCACCGACCAGGCCGAGGGTTTCCCCGCGATCCAGGGTGAAGGAGACACCGGAGACGGCATGCACCCTTTTCCCCCGGCCAGCCGGGAACTCCACCACCAGGTTCGCTACCCGCAGCAGCGGTTCATTTTTCTTTTTCCCCTGCCCGGTCATGGCCGTCCCCCCACAGGAAGAGGAAACCAGCAGGCGTAGCGATGACCCTCACTCCAGTCATTGATCAGCGGCGGCTCTTCGGCCCGGCAACGCTCTTGGGCATAGCGGCAGCGAGGGGCGAACCGGCAGCCGGCCGGCAGTGCGGCCAGATCGGGCGGGGCGCCGCCGATTGCCGCCAGTTCGGTGTGGGGTGGGGCATCGATACGGGGGATGGCATCGAACAGTGCTCTCGTGTACGGCATCCGCATCCGGGCAAACAGCTCAGTGGTCTCCGCCTGCTCGACGATCTCTCCGGCGTACATAACCGCAGTGTCGTGGGCCATCCCGGCCACCACCCCCAGGTCGTGGGTCACCAGGATCATCGCCATGTTCCGCTCCCTCTGCAACCTTGCCAGGAGGTTCAGGACCTCCGCCTGCACCGTCACGTCCAGGGCCGTGGTCGGCTCGTCGGCGATCAGGAGCCTGGGATCGCACGAAAGGGCCATGGCGATGGCTACCCGCTGGCGCATCCCTCCGGAAAGCTGGTGCGGGTAACTGCCGGCCTTCTCGGCGGGACCGGGGATGCCGACCGCTGCCAGGAGTTCCAGGCTCCGCGCCGCGGCCTCGGAGCCGGACATCCCCAGGTGCCGCAGCATCGGCTCGGCGACCTGCCGGCCGATCTTCATGGTCGGGTTGAGCGATGACATCGGGTTCTGCAGCACCACCCCGATCTCCTTGCCCCGCACCGCATCCAGCTCCCTGCGGCAAAGCCCTGAGAGCCTCGTCCCGGCAAAAGAGACCTCCCCCCCCATGGTAGCGCCAGTAGGGAGGATGCCGAGGATGGCCCGGCAGAACATGCTCTTGCCGCTCCCCGATTCACCAACGACCGCCAGGGTCCTCCCGCTCTCAAGGGAGAACGAGACCTGATTCACGGCATGCAGTTCCCCCTTCCTGCCGGGGATCCGGACCGAGAGCGACTCCACCGACAGCAGATGGCGCCCGGCCGCCGTCATAGGCGGCTCTCCCGGCTGTCCAGTTTCGGCCGCAGCTGGTCGCCGATCAGGTTGACCGACAGGACGGTGAGGAACATCACCAGGGTCGGGATGAGGCAGATATGGGGCGCTTGGTCCAGCAGGTCCCGCCCTCCGGCGATCATCCCACCCCAGCTCGGCGCCGGCGCAGGAACGCTCAGGCCGAGAAAGCTCAAGCCCCCTTCGGCAATGATCACATACCCCACGGACAACAGCATGTAGACCAGTAGCGGCGTCAGCAGGTTGGGTAGAATCTCGCGCATGATGATCGAAAAATCGCTGGCGCCGATCCCTCTGGCAGCCAGCACGAACTCCCGCTCCGCGAACCTGATGGTGTTGGCCCTGGCTACCCTGGCAAAACGGGGGGCGATGAGGATGCCGAGGCCGACGGTGATGGTCGGCAGGCTCGCGCCGACGATAAAGGTGAAGACCAGGAGAAAGATCAGGCCGGGAAAGGCGAGAAGCGTATCGAGGAGGAACAGGACGAACCGCTCGTATCGACCCCGGTAAAAACCGGCCGGGATGCCGAGCAGGACGCCGAGCAGCATGCCGGTGAACGGGGCGCAGAAACCGACCACCAGGGAGACGCGGCTGCCGAAGAGGAGCCGTGCCCCGATGTCCCGCCCCATGCTGTCGGTGCCGAGCAGGTGCGCTGCGCCGGGAGGTGCGGCCAGGAGCTCCGGATCGATCCGGTCCGGGGCTGGGACCGGCCACCATGGCGCGGTGACGGCGGCAATGAGCACGACGGCAAGCCAGAGTACGGCGAGTCGGAACGGGATATTTCTCAGTTTTATGAAATTAGCCATGCGCCCCTCCCTGCCGCACCCGCGGATCAAGGAGCCCATAACAGATATCCACCAGGAAATTGAGTCCCACGTACGCCACGGCGATCAGAAGCACGCACCCCTGCACCACCGGGTAATCCTGGGCGAATATGCCGGTCACCAGCAGCCGCCGACCCCGGGGAGCGAAAAGAGCAGTTCGATGATCACTGCCCCGCCGATCAGGCTGGCAGCCTGCATACCGAAGAGGGTGATCAGTGTGAAGCAGGAAGGGCGCAGGGCGTGACCGATGAGGATCTGCCGGTCGGAAAGCCCCTTGCAGCGGGCCAGCAGGATGAAATCCTCCTGCAGAGTATCGATCAGGTCGCTGCGCAGCACTCGCATCAGGGGAACCCACTCCACCAGGGCGATAGAGAGCGCGGGGAGCATGAACCCTTTCAGGTTGGACCAGATCCCGGCGGAAAGCGGCGTATAGCCGGTGGCCGGAAACAGTCCGAGCCGCAGCGCCAGGAGGATGATCAGGCCGATGGCCACGGCAAATGCGGGAAGTGAGGCGAAACCAAAGGCGATGGTCCGCACGGCCCGATCCAGGCGCGACCCGGCTTTCCAAGCAGAAATGAGCGCCAGCGGCAGCGCCAGCAGCAGGGCGAACCCCTGGGCCAGGATGACCAGCTCCAGGGTAACGGGAAGGTGCGAGCGGATCGCTTCCCCCACGGGCTGGCCGCTGGCGAACGATTTCCCCAGGTCACCCCTGGCGGCGCCAGCCAGCCAGTGGCCGTAACGCACTGCCAGCGGCCTGTTCAGCCCCAACTCCTCCCGCACCGTGGCCAAATCGGCGCTGGAAGCCCCATACCCGGCCACTTCGGCGGCGACATCCATCGGCAAGCGGTCGAGCATCACAAAGGTCAGCAGCGTCACGGCCAGGACGACCAGGAGCAGATGGATGAATTTGGTCCAGAAGAAAAGCATGAATTACACCTCGGCCGGCACCGCTACCTGACGCTCTTCCCACCGGCGTCAAGCCAGGCATCGCTGACCCGGATGACGCCGTGCCTGACGTTCTCGATCCCCTTGACCTGCGGCTTGGCAATGACATGAAAGCGCCGGCCGCCTCCGTAGAGGAAGACCGCGTCTTCGTTGATCAACCTGGCAACGCCGCAGAGTGCCTTATCCCGTTCCTTTCGGTTGGTACTTAGCTGCTGGGTCGTCAGCAGTTCATCCATCTTCGGGTTCCGGTACCGGCCGAAATTCTGCTTGCTGTCGGAGTACAGATTGGCCATGAGAAAAGGTCCCATGTCGTCAAAATCCATCATCTTCCAGCCGGAGATCTGGTAGTCGCCGGCGATCCCCCGCTTTGCCAGCTGTCCTTCGGCCAGGGGGGTGAGCCTGAGCGTAACACCGATCTCCTTGAAGAGCCGCTGCATGATCTCGCCGGCCTCTTTGCCCCGCAGCGTATTGGTGTGGATCATCTCCAGGTTGACCGGCTTGCCGTACTCGGCAATCAGCTTCCTGGCCTTGGCCGGATCGTACCCCCGGTAAGCTGAATCGCCGCAGGAAAGCAGCCCGCCGAACGGGTCCTTCGCCAACGGCAGGGTCCCCTTGTAATCCGCCTTGACCAGGAGATCCTGGTTCCAGGCATGGGCAAGTGCCTGACGGACGCGGGCGTCGTCCAGAGGCGGTTTTGAGGTATTGAAGATGAAGTTGTACGCCCCGGCGGCTTCGCTGGTGTAGATCCGGAGGGAGCGGTCTTGACGGGCCTGCAGTATGCTCGCCCCCCTATCAGTCTGGATCACGTCGCTCTCGCCGGACTGCAGGCTGGCAAACCTGGCCTGCATATCCGGCATGGGGCGAAAGACCACGCTATCCAGGTGCCCTTTCCCCTTGCGCCAGTAGTTGGGGTTTCTGACCACCACCAGGCGGTCGTTGGCAAGCCACTCCTTGAACATGTACGGCCCGGTCCCCACTGGCGCCCGGTTTTGGGAGTCATCTTTCAGCGCTTTGGGTGAGGGAATGTACGCCGCAATGGCTTGGGGTGCGGACAGGGCGCTTTTGAATGCGGCCCAAGGGTGCTTCAGGTTGAAACGGACGGTGAACGCGTCCAGTTTCTGCACCGATTCGATCGGGCCAAAGGCGGTACGGGCGAAGAACCTGTTCTGCGGATCGAGGAGCCGTTGCCAGTGCCCGACCACGGCATCGGCATCAAACGGGGTACCGTCATGGAAGCGCACCCCTTTGCGCAGTTTGAGGGTCCAGCTCTTGCCATCCTTGGCCGGCTTGGCGGACAGGGCCAGTTCCGGCACCAGGTTCCCCTTGGCGTCCAGGTCGAACAGCCGCTCTTCCACGGCCATGGCCACGCTCCGGTCGGCAAGACCCAGAAAATTTGCCTTCAGAGGATCGAACCCGCGGAATTCCAGTTCCATTCCGACCGTCAGGGTGCCGCCCGGCTTGGGGCCGGGCCCGGGCGCGCAAATGCCGGTCCCGGAACTATTCAGCACGAAGATCATTGTCACTGCTGCTACCGCTAGCATGATGCGCAGATAACCCGGCCGTCTGGTACCCATTTGAAACCTCCCCATTATGGTATCGATCCTTACTTGTTACTTATTTAAGCCCGGAACTGCAGCATGAACCCGTCGTAGATCGCCTTGCTTGTCCGGCGGATGAACTCCTCGGTGTCGAGCCCCTTGTCTTTGAGGAAATTTTCGTCCCGGTTCAGCCAGAACGCCAGGCGCTGGGCAAACATCATCCGCGACAGCCTGATCATCTTGAACTCCATCTCGCTTAAACCTGCAAACAGCGGATAATCGGCCAACAGTTCGTCGATATATTTCACCAGCTCCATGCCGAGATTTTTTTGCTGCTCAATGTTTCTCCCGTCCCCCAGGCAGCGGTAAAGGTGCTTCTCCTCCACGGCAAAATTGACATAGCTGATCGCCTGGTCGATCCATTTGTCGCCGGTCCTGTCCACCAGGAGGCAGGCTTTCATAAGCGCCATGGCTCTTATACAGACCTCGTCCTCCAGTTCCCGCACATTGGCAAACTGGGAGTAGATCGGCATGGTGGAAGAATTGATGGCCCTGGCAACGGCCTGCACAGAAAAGCCGCTCCACCCCTGCTCCCGCACCAGCTGGAAAGCTGCCTCAACTATCTCTTCCTTGTTAAACTGGGCATTTCTCGGGGACATACGCGCTCCTCATTAGATAATTCGGTTATATAATGCTTTTATATAATATCGTTATTTATTGTCAAGCGAAAAAATCTGCAGTGGTTATGTGTGACGGAGGAATTCGTGCCGACATCATAGTCAAGGAGAGCACAGACTACATAAGCGGAAGTGGAACTGTCTAACCTTCCGCAAATATATGTAGTTATCCGGCGCAGCAGGCTTTGGAGAAGAAATGGCCCGATTTCTCAAGAAGGTGGAGGAGTGACCAGAAGCTGCAGCGCCTCGGCCAGGGGCGGCAGATCGTTCTCCTGAAGGGTGCGCAGATCAAGCAGGTAGCGGTCGCGGTAGATCCGCCCCAGAACCGGCACCCGCCCACTCCTTAATGCCTGGTCGATCGCCTGGGCGGACAGGCCTTCAGCCGTTACGGCGATGAGAACCGTCGGCAGATCGAGCAGCGGCAGCGCGCCGCCGCCGACCTGGGAACTCCCCTCCTGCAGCGCAAGCGTAACCGAGACAGGGATCTTCCCCCGGAGACGACGGAGCCAGCTCTGCCCTTTTTTCATGAGGTCGGCAGGTTGGAGCGTCAGCATCCGCAAGGTGGGGATCTCGGCGACCGCCTGCCGCTCATCGCGGTACAGCCTGAGAGTTGCCTCCAGCCCGGCCAGGGTGAGCTTGTCGATGCGAATCGCCCGTAGCAGCGGGTGGCGGCGCAGTTTGTCGATAATCGACCTCTTCCCCAGGATGATCCCGGCCTGCGGCCCGCCGAGCATCTTGTCCCCGCTGCAGGTGATGATGTCGGCGCCGCTACGCACGTATTCGTTTATGGTCGGCTCGCCGGAAATGCCGTACAACGACAGATCGAGCAGCAAGCCACTGCCGATGTCTGCCATAACCGGAATGCCCTGCTCGCTCCCAAGGGCGACCAACTCTTCGATGCTCACCTCTGCTGTAAAACCGACTACTGCATAATTGCTGGTATGTACCTTGAGAAGCAGGCCGGTCTCAGCAGTCATTGCCGACCGGTAGTCTTTCAGATGGGTCCGGTTGGTGGCGCCTACTTCGCGAAGGAGGCAACCGCTCTGGCGCATCACGTCCGGGATCCGGAACGCACCGCCGATCTCGACCAGCTCCCCGCGGGAAACCACGACCTCCCGCCCGGCCGCCATCCCCGAAAGGGCAAGCAGTACGGCTGCCGCGTTGTTGTTGACCACAATGGCGGCCTCGGCGCCGGTCAGCTCACACAGCAACCCCTCCAGGTGGCTGTAACGCTCCCCCCGCTCACCGGTCGTCAAATCGATCTCAAGATTGCTGTAATGTCCGGCAACAGTGGCTATCTGCTCACAGGCAGACCTGGCAAGCAGGGAACGCCCCAGGTTGGTGTGGATGACCACTCCGGAACCGTTGATCACGGTCCGGAGACTGCTGCTGGAGAGGCGGTCCAGCTCCACACTCACTAAGGCGATCAGGCCGTCTTCCCCGATCTTTTCCCGCAGCACCCCGTTGACCGACTCCTGTCTGAGCCTATCGAGCGTATTCCGGATGGCCTGCAGCACCAGCGGCCTGGGATGCTTCACCAAAAACGCCGCTACCTGCGGCCAGGCCAGCAATTTGTCCACTTTGGGGATTCGGCTTAACTCATTTCCCATGATCCGCTCCTGAAAAAAAACTGCCGTCCTGGCCGGCCAGTATGTTATAAATAACCACTACGCCACCGCAGCCGCAAGGCGCGAACAAATAATACCACAGGCAACCGCCTGAGGCTCTAATTCTGACCTAAAAAACAGCTGGAGAACAGATGAAGACCATTGACTGCAGGAACATGGCCTGCCCGGCCCCGGTAGTGACAACCAAAAAGGCGCTTGAGGAATCGGGCGACGGCGAGATCGAACTGCTGGTAGACACAGGCGCAGCCCGGGAAAACGTCACGCGCTTTCTGCAGAACCGCGGCTACCAGGTTGCGGAGACCGAATTGGAGCAAGGCTTTGCCCTGCGGGTCAACAAGGGTGCGAATACGATACCGGTCCGTACTCAAGCCACGCAGAAGAGCGGAGAGACCGTCATCCTCGTGACTTCCGACAGGCTGGGGGACGGCCCGGAAGAGCTGGGAAAACTGCTGATGAAGAACTTCATCATCACCCTGCTCGAACTCCCGGATCTCCCGTCACGGATGTTTTTCCTCAACACTGCCATCCACCTCACCACCGAAGGCTCGGAAGTGGTGGAACCGCTGCAGAAGCTGGCCGACATGGGAGTCGAGATCTTCTCCTGCGGTCTCTGCCTTGACTTTTTCCATAAAAAGGAGAAACTCAGGGTCGGTAGCGTGACAAACATGTACAACAGCGCCGAAGCCCTGCTGGCTGCCGGTTCCGTTATCAAGCTGTAATCCCTTCCCGGAGGTACGTCGGTCGCTGGTGGGCCGCGCGGTCTTCAAAACCGTTGAGGGGGGTGAGAAGCCTCCCTGGTGGGTTCGATTCCCATGTGCCTCCGCCAACTTTTACCACATGCATTTAATTGTCCCTTGAAGCAATTAGTGGCCACCGTTGCCACTAACTACTTCAAAATATTTGTTGACACTTATTACTACAAAATTTGTGAGTGGTACTGGGTACGGACGGACGTGCTGTGAATTGGCCTGGGATTTTGACCCACCATCGGCACCCAAGGTTGACCCGCCCAAGATTGGTTTCAATTAAAAATTAGAAAGTTAACGATGTAGGTGGGTCACGGTTCAACGCCGATCAGGGGTCAAATTTGGATGCCGATTCACACTGGAAGATGTCCCGGTTGAGAGACATTGCGGAACAAGTCATAGATGACGGCATACCACGCAGCGTTGAAGCAGTTCTGCACACCAGTTTCGGGAAAGAAGTGCCGGTAACGTACCAATGTTCCCGGTTCATTGTCCGCGACCGTCTGAACCTCCTGGTCATAGGCCGTGACATCTCCGATGAAAAGAGACTGGCCGCAGAGAAGAAAAAGATCGAAGAGCAGATGCTTCATGCCCAGAAGCTTGAAAGCATGGGTGTCCTGGCCGGCGGTATAGCCCACGACTTCAACAACATCCTGACTGCCATTATCGGCAACGCCGATCTTGCGTTAATGCGCCTCAACCCCGAGTCCCCGGTTCTTGAAAACCTGCACCGGATTGAAAAAGCCGCCGGGCGCGCCTCAGACCTCGCAAAGCAGATGCTCGCCTACTCCGGGAAAGGACGGTTCGTTATTGAGAGTATCGACATGAACCGTCTCGTTGAAGAGATGCTTCATATGCTTGAGGTCTCCATTTCAAAGAAGGCCGTACTAAAGCTCAATCTGCACCAACCGCTGCCGACAGTTGAGGCCGACGCCACGCAAATACGCCAGGTTATAATGAATCTGGTTATAAATGCCTCTGAGGCAATCGGTGAAAAAAGCGGCATAATCGCCATAACCTCCGGGTGTATGGAGTGCGACCGGAACTACCTCAAAGATGTCTGGCTTGACGATAACTTGAGCGACGGTCTTTATGTATCTCTGGAAATTGCCGACACCGGTTGCGGCATGAACAAAGATACCTTTTCCAAGATCTTTGACCCGTTTTTCACCACCAAGTTCACCGGACGCGGGCTCGGAATGGCGGCAGTTCTTGGCATAGTAAGAGGACACAAGGGCGCCATAAAGGTGTACAGTGAACCGGGGAAAGGCTCTTCGTTCAAGATACTGTTACCGGCCGGCGGCAAGCCGGAGGAAACATGCAAAATCGGCAGCGACACCACTGAATGGAAAGGTAGCGGAACTGTCCTGCTTGTTGATGATGAAGAGACAATCCGAGCCCTTGGCACTGAGATGTTACGAGAGCTCGGCTTCGATGTCGTAACAGCGGAAGACGGCAGGGACGCGATTGCAGTATTCAGCGGCCGTGACGATATCAGCTTTGTCATTCTCGACCTTACCATGCCTCACATGGACGGGGAGCAGGCCTTCAGGGAGCTCAGGCGTATAAATCCCTCAATCAAGGTCATCATGTCGAGCGGTTACAACGAACAGGAAGTCACGCAAAAATTTGTCGGCAAAGGGCTGGCCGGATTTATCCAGAAGCCGTACAAGCTCTCGATGATCAGAGACGTCTTTAGGAACATGTCGAAATAGATTTACATCCAACACGCTCAAGCAGCCGCAGACAAGAACGATGAGATAACCGGCCAGTTGCAGGCTGCATAGAACATCTATGGTTGAATTACGGAGAAATAGTGAAGAAACCGGTTTATACGTGGGATGGGGATACCTTGGTACTCAACATTCTTGGCACCCCTAATGCCAAACGGGATGCCATCGGAAAGATGAAGGGGCACCAACTCTGTGTCAGCGTGACGGCAGTCCCCCGTGCCGGCCGGGCAACCGACCATATGGTGCGATTTCTTGCTGATGAATTTGGGGTGTCCGTAAGCGATATTCAGGTTGTGTTCGGACGGATGAATGTCAACAAACAGTTGCGGATCAAGGCACCGAAACGGTTGCCGGCAATCCTTGGACAGCAGGATCTTGACCTCTAACCCCTTCTTACTTCAAGCAAGGCCGTCAAGCATTGCGTACGTTCATGACTGTGGCTATACTTTATTCAGAGGATACAATCCAAGCAAAGAATGGAGGACGTCATGGCGTGCAATATCGAACAACACAAAATGCACATGTGTGCTCTCAAGGCAGAGAACAGCAATGAGTGCATAAAGAGCCTCTCCGACAAACCGACCGTTGTCTGCGGAAACTGCGGTGCTAAAGCCAACAGTCCCGACAACGTCTGCGCTCCTCAGAAACTGACCTGACGGCAGTTCAACCTGCCATTAACCACAAAAGGCGGCCTAATCGGTCGCCTTTTTGTTTCTGACAGCAGCAATCTAAAAACATCCGTGCGTTACTACCCTGCTCCCTATTTCAGCTCCCACGCAGTCAGTTCGGCAATACTGTGCTGGAACTTGCGCCTGGTTTCACGGATGACGAACGGTACATCGCGCGGCGCGCCGAGCATACGAAAATGGGGCGCCAACGCCTCTTTCAGCCCATCCAGGGTCCAGACCGGCTCACCGCTGTCGCGGTAGCCACCCAGCCACTCCTCTTTCTTGGTAAACTCCTCCAGCCAGGTATAGGGCGAGGTGATCACCAGGAGGCCACCGGGGTTCAGCCGCTCATGAATGGTGGACAGGAATTTGCGCGGCGAATAGAGCCGGTCGATCAGGTTGGCAGCAAGCACCAGATCGTAGCCGGTAAACTTGCCCGGCAGATTGCAGGCATCGGCCTGATAGAAATCTACCTGCTCGCGGACCCCTGCCAGACCCAGTGCGGCCAGGTCGATCTCGTGGAATGAGACCACCTCACCCTCTTCGGCAAGTTCGTAGCGCAGATACCCCTCTTCCTGCATCCGTGCCGCCAGCCGGAAAAAGCGGGTGGAGAAGTCCAGCCCCGTCACCCAGCTAAAACCGCCCCGGGCCAGCTCAAAGGATGCCCGCCCCACTGCACAGCCGAGATCGAGGGCATGTCCCTTGGGGCGGTCGGCCAGCAGCTCCAGGCAGATCCCGGCAACCGTTGCCGGGAAATTGCGGACGTCGAAATGTTCCGGACCATAATGGGCGTCACAGTACTGGGCCGCCAGGGTATCGGTTTCGTACTGGTCCTGATGGATCTCGATCGGCGCCGCGCTCTCGACGTAGCGGAACCCGGCATGCTGGAAAAAATGGCGGCGGAAGGCATAGCGCGAGTCCCGCGTCGCCTCGTTGCCGGTGGAAATCCACGAGCCTCCCTTGATCAGGTTGTGCCTGGTATCAAAGGTGGGGGTGGAGAAATCGTCGTACCAGGGGTGGATCTCAAAGCCGTGGAACGGGTAGATCGGGGTTTCGGTCCACTGCCAGACATTCCCCAGCAGATCATAAAAATCACCGGTCTTGAACCGATCGATCGGACAGGACGATGCCCATTGCTCCAGGTTGATATTGCCCGGCGCTTGCTGCCAGTATGGTTGATCCGGAATATCGCAGAGATCGCGCAACCGGTTCCATTCGTCCTCGGTGGGGAGCCTGATCGCCAGCCCGGTCTGCGCCGCCTTCCAGTTGCAGAACGCCTTGGCCTCCAAATAATTGACCTCCACCGGCCAGTTCCACGGCATGTCGATCTCACTGGCCATGGTGCGCAGCTGCCAGCCATTCCCCTTCTTCAGCCAGAACAGCGGCTGCTCCGCCTGCTTGAATTCCCGCCAGTGCCACCCCTCGTCGGTCCACCACTGCTGCTCCCGGTAACAGCCTGCCTCGACGAACCCCAGGAATTCCCGATTGGAGACCAGGTATTCGCTCGCCTTGAACCCGGCGACCTCGGCCTCATGGTTACCGTACTCGTTGTCCCAGCCATAGAGCGGATGGTTCCTCGGCTTGCCCAGCGCCACCTTCCCCCCGGCCACCGGCAGCAGCCGGTTGGCCGGCGGCTCCCCGGTTTTCCAGACAGATCTCCCAGTCCGGCAGCTGCACCACCTGATCGATCGGGAGCTGGCGGATCAGCACCGATGAGGTCTCCAGGTGAATCCGTTCATGCTCGATCCCCATCATGATCCCCCACCAGGGAGATTCCCAGGTGATCGGGAGCGAAAGCGGCAGCTTCCGGATCAGCCCGTCCACAAGCTCGCGGGCCTGGTCACGGTACGCCTTTACCTGTTGGCGGGTCGGCCAGTTGTAATGCCGCTCGTCCAGGTCGTCCCACGACATCTCATCAACACCCACGGCAAACATCGACTCGTAGCTGGGATTGATCCGCTGTTCAATGACCCGGGCAATGGTCAGCTTGTTGATGAAAAAGGTGGCGGTGTGGCCGAAGTAGAAGATCAGCGGGTGGCGCAGCCGGTCCGCCCGCAGGTAAAAGGTGTCGTCATACTTGAGGGTGTCGTACAGTTTTTCGTCGATGTCGAAAGTTTGATGAAAATAGTTGAGAATTTCAGCCCGCTTCTGCTCGGGATCCCCTTCGGCCAGAATTATGGTTTTTGTTGCGCGCTGTTTCATGATCGCAGCTCCCTCTGTCTGCAGCTCTATACCACTCTGCATCTAAAGTTTATCAAAAAATTCCGGGCAAATGAGTTAGACGAAAATCGGCTGGAAGGTGATGGTTTGCCGTTTCAAGTAATCGGCAAATAACGTGCCGTCAACAAACTGCTGACAATTATCAGGCAACAGCTCGATTATACAGAGTAAATCACCAAAATACCCTCAAGATCAGGGCTGCCGTAACCTGCTACATTTGTTGCTACATACACATCTGGAGCGTCGAGAATAAGATATTGAAATCAGTAAGTTGTCCACTGTCACTACCGGATTGAGGATCATAATTGCCGCAGGAGCAGAAGCGGCGATCCTGGTCATCGCATTGTAACCATTCAAATTTGCGCAGCAATTCACAATCGACAATAGGGCACGATTGATGCTGAATCAGTAGCGCAAACATACTTTACTTCGGCTAAGTCGCAATTAAATGGCCAAAGATGAAAAAAACTGATCCGGGAAAAGGAATGAGCGGATGCAAAGCAAGATGATTGAAATTCTGCTGATCAAGGACAGCGGAGCGGAGGCAGAACTTATCAAAGAGATGCTGGCGGAGGCCAGTCATCCGGAGTGCTCCGTGCAGCACGTCAAGACTCTGGCGGAGGGGCTGACGCAACTGCGCAGCCGGGGCTTCGACTGCATCCTGACCGATCTCGGGCTCCCTGACAGCCAGGGGCTCGAAACCGCGCTGGCGGTGCGGAATCAGTCGAAACTGACGCCGGTGGTCGTACTGACAGGCCTGGATGATGAAGATACGGCATTTAAAGCATTGCAAATGGACATACAGGACTACCTGGTCAAGGGTGAAATCACCGGCAGGCTGCTGACGCGCACGATCCGTTATGCCATCCGGCGAAAGAGCGACGTCGATGCCCTGCGTTTCAGCGAAGCGCGCTATCGGGCACTGTTTCACGACAACCCCACCATGATCGTAACCCTCGATGCCGACTTGACCATGCTTACGGCCAATCCGATTTGCGCCTGCCAACTAGGGTATAAAATAGCTGAACTGGAAGGTCAGTCGGTACTGATGCTGTTCCATGAAGGCGACCGGCCTGCTGTGATCGGGCAGTTGCAGATGTGTCTGCAAAACCCGGATCAGGTGTATCGCTGGCAGTTCCGCAAAGTCCGGAAAGACGGGAAGACGCTCTGGGTAGAGGAAACTGCCCAGGCAATATCCGACTTGTCCGGTGCGCCCAACATCCTGGTTGTCTGTCAGGACATCACCGAACGCAAGCTCTTGGAGGATGAGCTAAAAAAAACCGGCATCCAAAACGAGTTGCTTCTGGCTTCTGCCGGGGAGGGCATTATCGGACTCGATCTGGAAGGAAACCAGACATTTGTCAACACCTCTGCTGCCACCTTGCTGGGATATGAGGTCAGTGAACTTGTCGGAAGGCATAGCCATTCGACATGGCACTATGCCAGGCCTGACGGTTCTCAATATCCTGCGCAAAAATGCCCTGTTTATGCGGCTTATAAGGACGGCACTGTTCATTCCGGAGACGAGATGTTCCTGAGGAAAGACGGAACGGCTTTCCCCGTTATTTTTACCAGCAGGCCGATAATTATCGACGGAGAAATAACCGGTGCGGTTCTTACCTTTAACGATATCACTGAACGCAAGCGCGCTGAAGCGGAGATCGAACGCCTGAACACAGATCTGGCGACGCGAGCTGCAGACCTGGAAGCGGCCAACAGGGACCTGGAGTCGTTCAGTTACACGGTCTCCAACGACCTGCTCCGATCCCTCATGGCCATCGGGGATTATGCTCGTGCGATCCAGGACTTTTCCTGCGCCAAAACAGACGAGCAGTGTAAAAACAATGCAAGACGCATCTACGACAAAACCAGGCATTTGGCCGAACTCATCGGCATCATGCATGATTTTTTCAGGCCGATGAGGATTGAACTGCACCGGGAAGATATCGACCTGAGCGAAATGGCCCGGGAGACAGCAGAGAAACTCCGGATATCCAAACCCGAACGGTGCGTCTCATTCCGGATTGCCGATGGCATCAAGGCTGATGCGGACCGGAACCTGCTGCAGATGACGTTGAACAATCTTCTCGGCAACGCCTGGAAACATACGGTCAGCCACGAAGAAGCGTTCATAGAATTCGGAATGACGGAAATCAATGGGATGCCGGCCTGTTTTGTGAGGGATAACGGGACAGGATTCGATATGGCGAATGCAGACAGGCTTTTTAAGCCTTTCCAGTCATTGCCCGGCACTGAGGAATATGCAAGCGAAGGTATCGGTCTGGCCACGGTGGAAAGGATCATACGGCGCCACGGTGGGAAAGTATGGGCAGAAGGGGCACCGGACAAGGGGGCGACGTTCTGGTTCACTCTGCCCCGAGACTAGTTCCGTAAAAACAAATTGGCGAACAGAACAAGCGGACGTATCAGGATGAATCGTTGCCGAAGGAGTCATACTGTTTGTATCAATCACCCGAAAAGGAGATCCCCATGAATATTTTCGATTGTGCCATCAAGATGGAAGAGGAAGCCAGGGTGTTTTACGCAAAGCTGGCAGAGACTGCTACGGTTCCCGAGTTGAAGAATCTCTTTACCCTCCTGTCTGATGCCGAGCAGGAACACCATGATGCCCTGGTGAGTATTAAAAAGAGTGCCAAATCGCAAAAAGCACAGTTCAAGGCCTTGCAGGAGGCGGCATGCCTGTTCAAACCCCTGCTGTCAAAGCGCGACCTCATGGCCCAACTGCAAGAAGATCCCGACGCGTACCAACTTGTAGTAAAGGAAGAGGAAAAGGGGGTCAAGTTCTACGAGGAATTGGCCGGGCAAGCGAAGGACGAGGGGACCCGCGAGATCCTGCTCAAGATTGCCGACGAGGAACGAAAGCACTTGAGCATAGTCGAAAACATTTACTCTTTTGTAGAATCACCGAAAAACTTCCTTGCCTGGGGCGAGTTCAGCAACCTCAAGGAGTACTAAACATGCATGCAGTCTGATAATCCACAAGTAAAAAGGACCGATATGGGTATTCATAAGGACTGGGGAACACCGGCCGCAGAACTCAGCTGCCAGGCTAAAGAGCATTTGCCGGCGGAAACTGCGACAGCGCGTCCATACCGGACAAAGGAAGAGTATCAAAGACTCATCCATGAACTTGAGGCCTACCGGATCGAGATGGAGATGCAGAATGCAGAGCTGCGGCAAGCCCGGGAATATGCCGAGAATATCGTCGAAACCGTGCGCGAACCGCTTGTAGTGCTGGATGCCGACCTGAAGATTCTCACTGTCAATCAAAGCTTCTATAACACCTTCAAGGTAACGCCGGAAGCAACCATCGGCAATTTCATCTATGACCTCGGTAACCGGCAATGGGACATCCCCAAACTGAGGATACTCTTTGAGGAGATCCTCCCCCACGATACCGTATTCAATGACTATGAGGTCGAGCATGATTTCCCGGGGATCGGCCGCAAGATTATTCTGCTCAATGCCCGGCAGATATTTCGGGAAAATATCGGCTCACATATAATCCTGCTGGCCATGGAAGACATAACCGCCCGAAAAGAAATAGAAGAGGCGCTCCGCCACGTCAGCACTCACGATAGCTTGACCGGCCTCTATAACCGGGCGTTTTTCGATGAAGAACTGGAGCGGTTTGCCCATGGCAGGATGTTTCCCCTGAGCATCGTGATGGCTGATGTTAACGGCCTGAAGACAGTCAATGATACCTTGGGGCATGCCGCAGGGGATAATCTGATCCGTTCTGCGGCACGGATTATCCTGCATGCCTTCAGGGGTGAGGACATCGTTGCCCGTATCGGTGGAGACGAGTTTGCCGTTCTTCTTCCGGAAACGGACGAAAAGGTTGCGGAGGAGGCGGTCATGAGGATCAAGAACTCCCCTGAAATCATCGATGGCCAGGTGAGCATCGCATTCGGCATAGCTTCCGCTGGAAACAAAGACCAGCTTGCGGGAGCTTTAAATCTTGTTGATGAGCGGATGTATCTGGATAAATCGTTACAAAAGGAATCATAGCCGCTGGAGGCGACGGAGAATCAAGAGAGAGCCCAATGAAACACCATGCAACAACGGTAAAAGCACCGGCAAAAACACCTTTCTCCGGCCTGTCCGGGATGGATCAGTCGCTCATAAACTCGG
Source organism: Geobacter sp. OR-1 (assembly GCF_000813145.1). Taxonomy (GTDB): domain Bacteria; phylum Desulfobacterota; class Desulfuromonadia; order Geobacterales; family DSM-12255; genus Geoanaerobacter. Next base: position 41,812 of record NZ_BAZF01000020.1, read on the forward strand.
AACTGCGCTATCGCCGCCTCTTCGAAACCGCCCAGGACGGCATTTTGATCCTCAATGCCGAGACTGGATTGATCAGCGACGTAAACCCGTATCTGGTCGACATGCTGGGGTACTCCCGGGAAGAGTTTGTGGAAAAGAAACTCTGGGAGGTCGGCGCGTTCAAGGATGTCGAGGCCAGCAGGAGCTCCTTCCTGGCGCTGCAGAAGAACAAGTATATCCGCTACGAAAACCTGCCGCTTAAAACCAAAGACGGCCGTCTGGTTCCGGTAGAATTCGTCAGCAATGTCTATCTGGTTGGCGAGGAAAAGGTCATCCAGTGCAACATCCGAGACATCAGCGACCGCAAGCGGGCCGAGGCAGCCTTGCGGGCAAAGGACGAGGCTAATTGGTCGCTGATCGAAAATCTTGAAGATCATTGGCTGTTGATCAAACATCTTCCCATCGGTGTTGTTGTCCATGCCCCTAATACCCGGATCGTCATGTGTAACCCGGAAGCCTCGCAACTGCTCGGCAAGTCACCGGATCAGATGCTGGGCAAGGACGCAGGCCACCCGTACTGGCACTTTGTCCGCGAGGACGGTACCCGGCTGGCGACAGATGAATTCCCAGTCAATCAGGTAATCGCCACTGGACATCTGCTCAAGAATTTTGTCATGGGGATTATCCGTGACAATGACGAAGAATCATGGGTGCTGGTGAATGCCTATCCCGAGTTTGACAGTCACGAGCAGTTGCGCCAGGTTGTTGTGACCTTTGCGGACATCAGCAATATCAAGTGTGCAGAGGAACGGATACAACGGCACCTGGAACACCTGACCGCTTTGGTTGAGATAGACCGTGCCATCAATTTCAGCTTTGACCTGAATCTCAGCATGACCACACTCCTTACCCATGTCATTGTCCAATTGGGAGTTGACGCCGCTGACGTCCTGCTGTTCAACCCCCAAACCCGGACGCTGGAGTTTATCGCCGGCCGCGGTTTCAACACCAAAGCCATTGAACATGTGCGCCAGCCGCTGGGCGAAGGGTATGCCGGCGGCGCAGCACAGGAACGGAGCTTAGTCCACGTCCCTGATCTGGCAAAAGAGCACGACAGCTTTCTGGGTGAAATCCTGTTAGCGGGTGAAGAATTTGTCAGTTACTACGGAGTGCCATTGATAGCGAAAGGCCAGCTCATGGGGGTGTTGGAGGTTTTTCATCGATCTCCCCAGTCGCACGATGAAAACTGGCTCGATTTCCTCAAGGCGCTGGCAGCCCAGGCCGCAATTGCTATCGATAATGTCACCCTGTTCGACAACCTGCAGCGCTCCAACATCGAACTGGCCCAGGCCTATAACGCCACCATCGAAGGGTGGTCCCGGGCGCTGGAACTGCGCGACAATGAGACTGAAGGGCACACCCAGCGGGTTGCGGTGTTGACCGTAAAACTGGCGCGGCTGTTCGGGTTGAACGACGAAGAGCTGGTTCAGGTCCGCTGGGGCGCACTGCTGCACGACATCGGCAAGATGGCTATCCCGGACGCGATTTTATTGAAACACGATTCGCTGACCGAAGCGGAATGGGTGGTAATGAGAAACCACACCGCTTTTGCCTTTGAAATGCTCTCCCCCATCCGCTACCTGCGCTCGGCACTCGACATCCCCTACTCCCATCATGAAAAGTGGGACGGCACCGGCTACCCGCTCGGCTTGAAAGGCGACCAGATCCCCCTTACTGCACGCATCTTTGCCGTGGTTGACGTATGGGATGCTCTCAGATCAGACCGCCGCTACCGCTCCTCCTGGTCTGTAGAAAAGGTCCGCGAGCACCTCCGATCACTGTCAGGTACGCACTTTGATCCGCATGTTGTCAAAGTCTGTCTTGATTCGGATGTCCTCGTCGGTTGAGACCATGACAAAAGACGGGGTCCCATGCCCAGCCCCAACGTCCTATGCCGAGGATGCCCGCTTCCGAGCCGCCCACCGGAGCTTGCAGTCACTGGTGGAGCACCATAACATAATTTAACACGCTGATTATTTAACTTTGCCAATTCAAAGATCAACAGCAAAAGAACTGGTTAGATGCTACACTTATCGAAGATGGCAATGATTTTCAGGCAAGGACCAACCAATGAACCAGTCTACCTGGCGCACCTTTCTACTGATGATGGTTATCGCGATCCTGTTTAATCTCAGTTACAGCTATTTCCAGAGCAATGCCGGCCAGAGCGCCGAGATAAGCTACAGCCGCTTCCGCAGCGAACTTGCGGCCAATAACCTGAAGAAGGTCAGGTTCAAGGGGACAGCGACAAGCGGTGAATTCCTGAAGAAGATTCAGCTGCCGGAAATGGTTCAGGGGAAACAGGTCACCCGGGAAGTAGGGGCCTTTACCACAACTATGCCCGCAATCGCCGATCCGGCGCTGCTTGCCGAACTGGCCGATAAAAAGGTAGAGATCACGGCCGTATCTCCCGAAGCATCGCCTCTTTTTTCCATACTGATCGCAATTCTCCCCTTACTGCTGATCATTGGCGCCTGGTGGTACATCTCGCGCAATGCCCGCAACCAGGGGCCTGCAGGGATGTTCGGCAGCTTTGCCAAATCCGGGGCCAAGATGTACGGCAGCGGAGAGAAGGTCAATGTTACCTTTGACGATGTCGCCGGGATGGAGAACAGCAAGCAGGAACTGAAGGAGATTGTCGATTACCTGAAAGAGCCGGCGCATTTTCGCCGCATCGGCGGCAAGGTGCCGAAGGGTATCCTGCTGGTCGGCCCTCCGGGAACCGGTAAGACGCTGCTGGCGCGGGCGGTTGCCGGTGAGGCCGGGGTCAATTTTTTCACCATCTCTGCTTCCCAGTTTATCGAGATGTTTGTCGGGGTCGGCGCCAGCCGGGTCAGAGACCTTTTCAGCAGCGCGAAAAAAGGGGCGCCGAGCATCATCTTTATTGACGAGATCGATGCCGTGGGGCGCAGCCGCGGCACAGGGTTCGGCGGCGGCCATGACGAGCGGGAGCAGACGCTGAACCAGCTCCTCTCCGAGATGGACGGCTTTGATCAGCATGAAGAGGTTATCGTGCTGGCAGCCACCAACCGCCCCGACGTGCTTGATCCGGCCCTGCTCCGCCCCGGACGATTCGACCGTCATGTTGTTATCGAGCGTCCGGACTGGCGGACCGGGAAAAAATCTTAAGGGTTCATACCCGTAAGATTACCATGGCAGAAGAGATCGATTACGTAACCATTGCCAAGGGAACACCCGGCATGACCGGCGCCGACCTGGAGAACCTGGTGAACGAGGCAGCCATCCTGGCGTCGCGGGAGAATGCCCCAACCGTCACCATGACCCATCTGGAACTGGCCAAGGACAAACTGCTGATGGGTGGCGAGCGGAAAATGGTCATTTCCGACAACGAGAAGCGAATCACCGCCTATCACGAGGCAGGGCATACCCTGATTGCCAGGCTGCTGCCCGGGACTGACCCGATCCACAAGGTCACGATCATCCCCCACGGCATGGCGCTGGGAATCACCCAGCAACTCCCGGAGGACGACCGCTACCATTATCCGCGGAGCTATCTGGAGAAACGGATCTGTGTAGCCCTTGGCGGTCGTGCCGCCGAGAAGCTGGTCTTCGGTGAAGTCTCCACCGGTGCCCAGAGCGACTTGAAGATGGTTACCGACCTGGCCGAGAAAATGGTCTGCCAGTGGGGCATGAGCGAAAAGGTCGGGCCGGTCACCTTTACCCGCGGTGAAGAACATCCGTTCCTCGGACGCAAGCTGGCCGAAGAAAAGGGGTTTTCCGAAGAGATGGCATGGAGGATCGACCAGGAGATTACCGCCATTATCTGTCATGAAGAAGAGGCTGCCGATGAGCTGTTACGAGACAACAGGGATCGCCTGGATGCCCTGGCAACAGCACTACAGGAAGAGGAAACCCTTGATAGCAACCGGGTGGAGGAGATTCTGCAGCTTGCCGCCGCTGTCAGACCTTGATCATGAACCCTCGACATTGCCGGCATTTCCTTGCCAAATCAATTTCAGCATCGCCCAGTTTACGAATTGCGCAAGTCTGATATCATTTAATTAGGATTAGGAACGCAAGTTTAACAAGGTGTGGCCAATGGCTGATTCGCCTTTACCAATTTGGGATGACATGAGAACCTTGGATGCTTGCGTCCTGATCGAAGAGACCTGTGCGTCCATTTATTATGCTTTTGCCGGGTTATTTGCCGATAACGCCAAATTTTCCACGCTCTGGACAGAGATGGCTATCGAGGAAGAGAGCCATGCCGAGCAGTTCCGGACGGTCAGGGCAATCCACTTTGACAGTTACACCCCCTTTGACGACGAAAACTTTCTGATCAGGCATATTCTGGAGCATGTCACTAACCTGAACGAAAACATCAAGGTGAAGACGCCGACGCTGAAAGATGCCCTGATTACGGCACTGATTCTGGAAAAATCCATCGAAAAGTATCATCTGGAAACGAGCAAACGGGTTATGGACCCGGAGCTGGCAAAACTCCTCGAAGTCATGGTGGAATACAGCCACGGTCACATTGAAATGCTTCATATCGCAGCAGATTCAGCATAACCTTGTCTATGGGTATCAGACCAAGGCGAGCACCTTGCCGGTCTATTGCATAGTTTTACCTGAAAATGTTTGAGAGCAACGGGGGGGTATCTTTATGCAGTACAAGGAACCGGGACATGAAATTACCATACTGCTCATCGATGACGACGCCAACTTGCTGGGAATAATCCCCCAGTACCTGCGCAAGATGTTACCCTGCGACATAACCAGCTGCAATGACCCGCTGCTGGCACTGGACGAGATCTCACGAAGCAGATATGACATCATAATCAGTGATTACCTGATGCCGAACATGACCGGAGTGGAAATACTCAATGTTTCCAGGAAACTGGCACCGGAAACCCCTTTTATCATAATGACCGGCCAGGCAGACCTGGACACTGCCATGCTCTCGATAAAAAATGGCGCCTTTGATTTTGTTGTCAAGCCATTGGATTTCGATCTTCTCGCGAACTCGATCAAGAAGGCTCTGGCTTTTACCAGGGGGGCGGCTCTGGAACGGGAATACAAAAAGCAGCTTGAGGAAGAGGTTTTCAAGAAAACGGCAGAACTTCGCAATGCCCTGTATGAACTCGAAGTTGCCAGAAATGCCGCCCACTCCGCCTCCATTGCCAAATCGGCATTTATGTCCGCCATCAGCCATGAATTACGCACCCCTTTGAACGGGATCGTCGGCAGCATCTCGCTGCTGAAAGACCATCAGCTGGACCCGGAGCAACAGGAACTGCTCAATGCCGCCGAACAATCCGCCCAGCGTCTGAACTCGATCGTGGACAATATCCTGGCATATGTCGAGGTGAAGAGCGATTCCCACGGCAAGATCTGCCGCAAGTTTTCCCCCAGGGAGGTCATATCCTCGATCATGCATCCGTTTGCAGGCAAAGCCTCTCAGAAAGGGCTGGATTTCAGGATTGTCTATGCGGACCCTATGCCGGATATCCTTTACGGAGATGATCTCAGCCTTGGACAGACCCTGGAAATTATAGTGGATAATGCCATTAAATTTACCCATATCGGTGCAGTCGAAGTAAAGATTACCCCGTTGCGGAAAGGGGATAGCTGCCTGGGGTTGGCGGTAGCGGTGAAAGATACCGGCATCGGCATCCCGGAGGAGAAACTCGACGTCATCTTCGACGAATTCCGTCAGGGAGACTGTTCATTGACCCGTTTGTATGAGGGGGTCGGCATCGGGCTGCCATTGGCGAAAAAACTGGTCGAGCTGCTCGGCGGGAGCCTGGACTTTGAGACCGAGCCGGGCAAAGGTTCTGAGTTCAACTTCGCCATACCGTTCAAAACAGAACTACAATAACCAAAACCCATCTCTCACTGAATCAAATAACCTATGAAACACCTTATATTAGGCACTGCAGGACATATTGATCACGGCAAGAGCTCTCTGATCAAGGCGCTTACCGGAATTGACACCGACCGGCTGCCGGAGGAAAAAGCGCGGGGGATCACTATCGAGCTCGGCTTCGCCCACCTGGAGATCCCGGGTCGTTGTCATTTCGGCATTGTCGATGTGCCAGGTCACGAGCGGTTCGTTCGCACTATGGTGGCAGGGGTCGGCGGCATCGACATGGTGATGCTCGTCATTGCGGCGGACGAAGGGGTCATGCCCCAAACCCGGGAGCATCTGGATATCTGCCAGTTACTGGGGGTCAAAAACGGAATCGTGGCCCTGACCAAAAGTGACCTGGTAGAAAAAGAATGGCTGGCCCTGGTCAGGGAAGAGGTAAAGGAGTTTCTGTCAGGCAGTTTCCTCGAAAACGCGCCGATAATCCCTGTCTCGGCCCGGACCGGCGCCGGGCTGGAAGATCTGGTTGCCGAACTCGGCAGGCTCGCCGTGGTCACCGACCAGAAGAGAGCGGACGGTCCGTTCCGTCTCCCCGTCGACCGGGTCATCACAGTTCCAGGCTTCGGCACTGTCGTAACCGGGACCATGCTGTCCGGCAAGATAGCGACGAACGACGAGGTAGAGATTCTGCCACGCGGTTTGCACGCCAGGGTACGGGGAGTTCAGACCCACGGCGCCGGACGCGATCAAGGGAGTGCCGGTGAGCGGCTGGCTCTCAATCTCCAGGGTGTGGGCCACGATGAGGTCAGGCGCGGCGATGTGGTCGTCCCCCGGGGGGCGTTTCGTACCACCGGGCTTGTCGATGTCCGGCTCGAACTTCTCAAATCGGCCCCGCGCAAGCTGAAACACCGGGCGCGGCTCCGCTTCCATGCCGCAACCTACGAAATCGCTGCGAGCGTGGTTCTGTTCAACCGCAGCCAACTCGAACCGGGCGAATCCGACTTTGCCCAGCTCCGGCTGTCGCAGCCGGTAGTGCTGCAAAACGGCGACACATTCGTTCTCCGCAGTTCTTCTCCGGCAATAACGGTTGGTGGGGGGAGGATTCTGGACCCCTTCCCGCCGCCGAGGCGCCGCAGGACCGGCGAAGCAGTACAGTTGCTGGAAGCGGTCGCGGCGGTGGACGAAGCGGCTACCGTCAGCGGGATGGTAGCAAGCAACGTACTGTCCGGTATCTCCTTCTCCGACCTCACCCAAAGGACCGGTTATGCCCCCAAGCGGCTGGAATCGGTCCTGACCCCGCTTCTGGCTTCCGGCGATATTATCCAGGTCTGCCGGGAACCGAAAATCTATCTGAGCCGCACCGGATTCTCGTCGCTCTGCCAGGTACTCGCAGAAGAGCTGGCCGCTTTCTTCAGCCAAAACCCGTTAAAAGACGCTATGAGCAAAGAAGAATTGAAGTCGCGGTTTCCGGCGCGGAGCGACCAGCGTTTTTTCTCTTACTGTATCAGCGCGCTCGAAAAAAGCGGAACGCTCGTCATCGACCGGGAACTGGTCAAGCCGTTACAGCGGCAAGACCGGGTTGCAGCCGCCCAACAGGATATGGAGCAACGGATCGAAAGCAAACTGGCAAGCCATGGGAGCGAACCACCTTCGATAAAGGAACTGGCAGTTTTCTTCGACCTGCCGGAAAAATCCGCACTGGAACTCCTGAACCGGCTGGCCCGTAGCGGCAGGGCAGTGAAGGTCAAGAGCGACCTGTTCTATCCCCCTGCGCCACTGGCCGCCATCAGGGACAAAGTCGTCGCGCTTCTTGAGCAGCAATCTGAGATGTCGCCTGCCGATTTCAGGGAGGTTACTGGGCTCTCGCGCAAATACATGATCCCGCTGCTTGAATACTTTGACGAGCAGAAACTTACCATCCGGTCCGGCGACAAGCGACGGCTGCGCAGGAGCAGCATTTGAGCCGCATCGGCACTGTCAATCCCCCGGGGAGTTGCATAATCCCTGATCTCGTTTAGACTTCTCATGAGCTAAACTACGAGCCTTTCCGGCCATTGCGGGAAGCCGGCAGAATTTGCTCACTGCTAAATATCATCCTCATCGGGAGATCTATCTATGTACGCACTTGACAATGTGGGGAGAAACACCATCGCCATGGTGCTCGCCGGAGGCAAAGGGGAACGTCTCAGTCCCCTCACGCTGAGACGGGCAAAACCTAGCGTCGCCTTTGGCGGCAAATACAAGATCATCGATTTCGTGCTCTCCAACCTTTTCAACTCCGGGATCAAGAAGGTCTACATCCTGACTCAGTACCGCGCCTTCTCCCTCAACAAGCATATCCGCGAATCATGGGGGAAATGGACCGGCCTCGGAGAATTCTTCGTTGCCATCTCTCCCGAGACCAAAAGCGAACGGGAGGAGTGGTTCAAAGGGACTGCCGACGCCATCCTGCAGTACCTCCGGTTCGTGGAGACTTCGGATGCGGATTTCGTGGCGATCTTCGGCGGCGATCATATCTACAAGATGGATGTCACCCAGATGATCAACTATCACCGGATGAACCGGGCCGACATCACCATTGCCGCGCTGGAAGTGCCGAAGGAAGAGGCAAACCGGTTCGGGGTCTTCTCGGTGGACGACGACTACAGGGTGATCGGGTTCACGGAAAAACCGCAAGATCCAGAGACAATACCGGGCAGGGAAACCTGCTTCGCCTCCATGGGCAACTATATCTTTTCGACCAAGAAGCTGATCGAGGTGCTGCAGGAGGGAAAGAAGCACTACGAGGACCTGGACTTCGGCAAGCATGTGATCCCGATGATGCTGGAAAACGGCGACCGGATATTCGCCTACAACTTCAACGACAACGTAATACCGGGGATGAAGGCCGAGGAACGGGGGTACTGGAAAGACGTGGGGACCATCGACTCTTACTACGAGGCCAACATGGACCTGATCCACGTGTCGCCGCAGCTGAACCTCTACAACTACAAATGGCCGATCCTGACCAACCAGGGGAACCTGCCGCCGGCCAAGACCGTTTTCGACGACAACGACCGCCGAGGGGTGAACATCGACTCCTATGTCTGCGCCGGCTGCATCACCAGCGGCAGCACCGTGCGCAAGTCGATTCTCGGGCCGCTTTGCAAGGTCAACAGCTACAGCCTGGTCGAAGATTCCATACTGTTCGAGAATGTCACGGTCGGCCGCCACACCAAGATCAAAAAGGCGATAATCGACAAGAACGTCGTGATTCCGGATAATTCTACCATCGGCTATGACCTTGAAGCAGACCGCGCCATGGGTTACACGATCACCGAATCCGGGATCGTGGTGGTGCCGAGAAAAGAAAAATAGCGGTACCGGTTACAACCGTTCCAGGATCTTCAGCAGATGCGGCACCATCTGCTTCTTTCGGGACATGACCCCCTTCAGCTCATACAGATGCGGTTCCAGCTGAGGATACCGCATTTCATGGGCAATCCGCGTGTGGCCTTCCACCAGGAACAGGGTCGTTTCCGAAACAATGTCGGTGACCATCAAACCGGCGATAAAGAGGTTGTCCCGCTGCTTAATCGCTGCTAGACATGCCAGCAGCTCCTCCTTCATCACCGCGAACTCGTCAAATCCGACTACCTCAACCTGGCCGACACCGATTCTCTTGTCGCTGTGGGTAAAATGCTTGAAATCGGCCGCGACCACCTTTTGCGGTGTCCCGTAATGCTTGAGGGAACTGCAGGCGGCAAATATCTCTCTCCCGAAATCTGCGGCATTCATACCACTGATGGTTGCCAGCCATTCTGCCGTGGAGCGGTCGGTCCCGGTCGTGGTCGGTGACTTGAGAATTACCGTGTCCGAGAGTATCCCGCTGAGCAGCAGCGCGGCAATTCGCTGTTCCGGCTCAATGCCCGACTCGCGGTAACGTGCGGCAATCAGGGTGCAGGTGCTGCCGACCGGTGCGGTAATGAACGCAATGGGAGTAAGCGAGGGGTTGTTCCCCAGCTTGTGGTGGTCGATGACCTCGTAAATTTCCACCGATTCGGCGCCCGGGACTGCCTGACCGGTTTCGTTATGGTCCACCAGGATCAGACCGTAAGGGATGGCAGCCAACAGCGACGACTTTGTCGCCACTCCGGCCAGGGTTCCGTCATCCTCGGTCACGAACAGGGCCGCTTCTCCGGACTTCAACAGCTTCTGTCGCAGATGTGACAACGGCTCGCCGATGCCGATAGTAGTAAAAGATTGATCTGCAACCTGGGATACGGGTGTCGAAAGCCTGGCCAACCAGGCCGCAGTAGCCGTATCGTGCGGGGTCAGCATGACCCTGACACCGTTTGCCACTGCCATGGCGAGGATATCCTCGTCAGGGGCATGGCCGCCGGTCACCACCAGGAGCCCTACTCCTCTCTCTATGGCAGCCTGCTGGATAGTCCGCCGGTTGCCGGTCATGATCATAAGGCTGGCCGGTTCATACTCGGCTATCCGGCCGGAAAACGACTCCTCCCGCATGGCACCGATGAACAGGTTGAAGGTCTCGATACCCTCGTCAGCAGGGGAAAGGGGCACTCCGGACGACAGGGTCCGTGCCAGGGCGGCGAGGCTCGTTCTGATCTCGCGCTGGCGTTCGGCACAGGGGAGCAGATAGGTCTCGGAAAGACGCAGCAGGGACAGGGACCCGGACGGTTTCCCCTGGTTGTCCAGTACCGGCATAATGCGAACACCGCTGGCATGAAAACTCTCCAGCGCCTCGTACGCCGTAGAATCTTTGGTGAGCGTCACCGGCTGCCTGTTGACCACATCGCCCACTTTCGGGGTGAACATCGGCCAGGAAGAGCGGCTCGGCAATGCCGAGCCGTTCCAGGATGTAGCGAGTCTGGGGATTCGGTTCCCCGGCCATGGCGGCAATGACATGCGAGGCGCCGAGCCTCGTTTTTCAGCTCGGCGTACGCAATGGCAGAGGCAACGGAATCGGTGTCCGGATTGCGGTGGCCGATGACATAAATGGTCTTTTCCAATCGAGATCCCCCGTCAGGTGCTGTAATCGCCAAGCTACGCTCAACAGCATCATGTGTAAATTGCAGAGTCTCTAAATCTTATCGCCCTTCAGGTCATCCGCAAATAACTTTGTTGCCCCACGCGAGGCGCAGAAATCGCCGCACATGGTGCAGGTAGCCTCGTCTTCCGGAATCCGGCTGGCGCGTACCGATCTGGCATCTTCAGGATAAAGGGCCAGTTCGAACTGCTTCTCCCAATCCAGATTCCGGCGCGCCTTGGACATTTCCAGGTCCCGCATCCGCCCCTTTTCCGGGTATTTGTTCATATCGCCAATGTAGGTGGCGATTTTTGCGGCCTTCACCCCCTGTCGGACATCGTCTTCATTGGGGAGGGCAAGGTGTTCGGCCGGTGTGATGTAGCAGATCAGGTCGGCACCGAAACGGCTTGACTGGGCCGCGCCAATGGCGGCGGTGATATGGTCGAAACCAGGCGCCACATCTGTTGAGATCGGCCCCAGCATGTAATACGGCGCTCCGCCGCTCATCCGTTTCTGCAGCTGGATGTTACCCTCCACCTCGTCCAGCGGCACATGCCCCGGCCCTTCGACGAGCATCTGACACCCCATCTCCCGGCCTTCCTCCGCGAGCTCGCAGTTGATGAGCAGTTCCTGGATCTGCGCCCGGTCGCTGGAGTCGTGGATCGCCCCGGCCCGGAGGCCGTTGCCTAAGGAGAGCACAGTGTCGTATTTTTTCAAGATCCCTACCACCCGGTCGAATTTCTCATAGAGCGGGTTTTCGCGGCCATTGGCCAGCATCCAGGCAACCATGGAAACCCCGCCTTTGGAAACCAGGCCGCCGTAACGGTACCCCTGTTTACGCAGCCGCTCGATGGTGTAGAGGTTTATGCCGCAATGCACCGCCATGAACGCCATGCCGTCAGCGCACTGCTTTTCGATCAGGTCGAACAGCATCTCCTCGTCCAGCCTGTTGGGATCGCCGTATTTCCGTGCTGCCTCGCAAAATGCCTGATACAGCGGCACATTACCCACCGGCAGATCAACGGCAGCGATCACCTCCCGCCGTACTCGGTCCAGGTCTCCCCCTACGGACAGCTCCATCAGCGTATCGGCGCCGGACTCCGCGGCAGCCAACGCCTTTTTCACCTCCGCCTCATAGTCGATGATGTCAGACGAAGTCCCGATGGAAGCATTCACCTTGGTTCTAAGCCCCTTACCGATCCCGACCGGCTTCGGTTTGCGGATGTGGTTCCAGGGTATGACGATCTTTCCTTCGGCAACCATCTGCCGGACGTACTCGGAAGAAAGCTGTTCCTCAAATGCTACGGTTTCAATCTGTGGTGTGACAATCCCCTTGCGCGCTGCCTCAATCTGGGTAAGCATCCGAATCTCCTGACCTCATGGATTCAACCGGGTGCCGGAAACAACAACGCCCCTGCCGTTTAGACAGGGGCGCGAATGCCGCAGATGGAAATACCGGGCTTCGGCCCCTCTTTCCACGGAAGGTCCATTGAAGCATCGGTTTGGCAGGTCTCCTGGCTCCAGGGTCATCTTACTCGCCGCGCCTTCCCAGATTAACCCAGTGGCATAAAGCGGCTTTCATCGCCTGTTACAGTTGCGGGACAGCGAGGGATTCCCACCCTCTTCCCTATTATCCGCGCCTTGATGAGGCACGGCACCAATCCGTCTGGCAAGCAGTTGTGGCATGAGTTTTATCAGCCATAGCGGTAAATGTCCAGAGATTTGATCTTGTGATACAGGCGTATTTAAAGCATAAATTCTGTCCCGTTGACTTGATAGAACCCTAAAGTCTTTTATAATTTTCTCAAAATATGCGGGGTATTCTGCGAGGTCAAAGGATGGGCATTACCTTATCGTATCAAGAATATCAAAACCTGGTAGAACAGGCTCCAATACTCATCTGGAGGGCCAATAGGGAAGCTCTCTGTGACTATTTCAATGAATGTTGGCTCTCTTTCAGGGGTCGCACTCTGGAGCAGGAGTACGGTAATGGTTGGGCTGAGGGTGTCCACCCTGACGACTTTGCTCGTTGCTTGAAAATATATCTTGATAATTTCAATGCCAGGAAAATTTTTGAGATGGAATACCGGCTCATGAGGCATGATGGTGTCTATCGGTGGATATTTGACAGAGGAGTTCCTTTTACCAATGAACACGGTGAATTTGCCGGATACATCGGCAGTTGTGTGGATGTTACGGAACGAGTTGAGGCGCAGGAGGCATTGAAGCAGAGATTAGAGCAGGAAATAAAGATTTTAAAAGGTATTATACCGATTTGTAGTTGTTGCAAAAGAATCCGCAATGATGAACAGATTTGGCAACAAATTGAAGCATACATCTCAGAGCATTCTGATGCCCTCTTCAGTCATGGCTTGTGCCCCACCTGCTTTGAAATAGAAATGAAAAGCATCGAGAAGATGAAGCCTAATCAGTAACTTACTTTCAAACTGTCTACTTGACAGGGAAGCTTACGTAATCAAACAAATTCTGAATTTGGGCATCTTTGCTATACTGAACTTGGTAACAAGGCATATCCAGATTCAGGGTGGGGTCTTCAAACCACATCTCTTTTAGCTTCTAGAGCGGAGGGAAATATTCCACCGTTACGACTTATGCAAACTACAAAAAGTGCCTCCATTTTCGTAAGCTCTTTGTATTTGCACTAATTGTCGGAAAAGTTTACATTTTGGCGTTTGAGACAAATATCCCGGCAAATCTGAATATATGGTATGGAACGTAAATTTCATAGGCAGTTTGCAAATTTATATTTAAATATTACCAAAACTCTGTCGGAGAAATTTACATAATTGCGGATTTAATTGAGATCGAATCAAAAGGCATTAAGAGTGCTATTGCACTAAATCTGTTTTTAAATAATGTATAACTTCAACACGGTAACCCCTCAAAATGTAAGCATATACTGTTATTCCCCGATCCTCTTCTCCGACCGATAGTGCATTTCCTTAATGAAATATTCGCATAATCACCCCGTCATATATTTGTCGAGCTTCTTGACACTTCTCATTGACATTCTGACCGCCTATTTTCACCATTGAAAAAATGCAACAAATATGCGCTGTTACCGCAAAGACCTCATTTGGTATTATATTTGAATTTAAGTTAAAAATAATTATTCCACTTATTACTAAACAACTAATCAAGAGAAGACCATCACTATGTGTTAAAGAAAGGAACAGCCATGTGCGCAATGAACGTAAAACAGAACAAAGAAGAGTTATACACAGAAATGAATGATGACTATCGCATTTTAAAGACTTTGAACCACCTTGTAGGGAAGACAATCAAAATAAAAAGTATTAAGCAATTGCAGTACAAAGTGTTTCCAGAGCGGAATTTTATAGTTCTTTCACACGCCGAGTTACAGATTAATAAACTTCTGCATTCTCAAAAGCTGAAATCTGAACATAGTTTGTCTACTAATACATTACAGTCATTTTTGAAGAGAAACGGCGCTCAGGCAGTAGATCCGGCTGGTAAGCCTATATCTCAACGGCCTTTACGTTCCGACTTACGCTCCGACTTACAATCCGAAGTTAAAATGGTTATTTACCCATGGTACGCACCCAAGACCGAGTTTGTCTGGCAGCAGAATTCAAGAGGCTTTTGGAAAAAGATGCGATCCGCCGAACTCACTACAGAGGAGCTAATGTACTGCTCTCCTGCGGCATGAACTTGCTTAGCGGTATCAAGAAAGAATGAAGCCGAAAGAAATTTAGACTCAACTGCTCTTCGCCCCTATGTCAACTCCCGGCATAGGGGCTTTCTGATATCCGCCAGCTGTCGTTATCTTCTACTACTGTGTTAACCTACATCCCCTTGAGCTTCCAGAGCGCTATATGATAGCATTCGGTGACTAATGGGCCTCCATTTCGGAAGCCATTTCACATTTCTATTGAGCGTCGAAAAACTTTACATGCTTGATATTCAGTGTAGGCTAAAATTAAATTATCCAGCATTATCAACCCGTTAACTTTTGGCGCCTCCATTGCATGCAATAAAGAATCTTATATTAATTGTCAGTGATCGAATTGCAAAATAGTTGGAGGTATTTTAAATGAAAAATTTGACTGCATTACTGTCAGGAATCATGATGAAGTCGCTCAATTGTTTGCTGGTTGCAAGTCTTTTCTTAGCCGGCATGGTGGGAACATCTTTTGCGACTCCAACACAATGGACCACAAGTGCAGGTGGCAATGGTCATTGGTACGACGTTGTCATCAGCTCTTTGTCATGGACAGACGCGAGAGATGCCGCAGTAGCTGCTGCAGCGAACCCAGCAAGTCCCGATGATTTTTCACACCTTGCAACCATTACCTCTGCCGGAGAGCAAGGGTTTGTCGCGTCCTTGGTTGCACCCTATACGACTCCAGGCGATGGCGGATTCAAGCTTGGAGGCTTCCAGCCTTCTGGTTCGCCAGAGCCCGGCGGGGGATGGCAGTGGGTGACGGGTGAGGCTTGGAGTTTCACAAGCTGGGGAAGTGGTGAGCCCAATAACGTGAACGGTGGTGAGGGATATCTTTATATGGACGAAAGATATGGTTGGAAATGGAATGACTATGTGGTTGGTGATGCCTACTACAATCCTAAGGGGTATATTGTTGAATATGAAACCGCCCCGGTTCCCGAGCCATCTACCCTGCTTCTCCTCGGTGGCAGCCTTGCTGGTTTAGCTTTCTGGAGAAGAAAGAAAACCATGTAAAATCTTCTGACACATAGCTACGCGAAAGGGCTTCCGAAAATGGTGGCCTTTTTTCATTGATGTCGGTCGTCAATAGTGGGCACCAATTTATTGTGGACACAGATTGTCTCAAGTAGCCTCTTACGATTGATAGAATTTCTGTTCAAACACAACCGGTGAAAGATAGCCAAGTCGAGCCTGTTTTCTTTGCCGGTTGTAGAATACCTCAATGTACTCCCATATTTCCTGAATTGCCTCATTCCTGGTTGCAAATCGCCTGTGGTGAACCATTTCTGTCTGCAGGGTTCACCAAAGACTGGACCAGGTTCCTGATCATTTCTCACCATGGCATCACCAACAATCTCACTGGTGGAAATGTCTTTATGGCCGGCACGACATAACCAGCCTTCACCGGTGGAGATACATGTAATGTCGCTTACCCAGACCTTGTTGAGGGCACTTGCCGTAAACTTTTGATCAAGGTGGCCGCCACCGAGATTATGCTTCGAGTTTGTGGTTGCCATGTATCTCTTCTTCTGCTTGCACCGATTCCGTGTTTTTTCTTGATCCGTATTATCTGGAGAACTCCAACTTCACTGCTTCTTCTCGCAACTCTTTCGTGTACCGCCTGTTTGGAACCTTTTTCATCCTAACACCTCCATCTGTATTTTTTACCAGATTTTGGTGCCAACTTCTTCCAGCCGACATCCCTGCGGTGGCGGCCGGGTTATCAGCGCATAAAAAAACGGGTCTCCAATTCAGGAGGCCCTTTTCCGGACAGTCGGGTTTCTTTACAGTTTACTTCTTGGCTCTGCGGCGGCTGTAAAGGCCAAGACCAGCAAGACCAGCGCCGAGAAGCATGATGGTACCCGGTTCAGGAACGGGAGCAGCACCAATAGCCATGTTATCGGCCTCGAATGCATAATTTGTACTTGTCATGGTTATTGAATCAAATTTTTCTGTGCCAAAATCAAAATTTACATACCTGTTGGTGCCAGGAGCGAATTGATCGCCATTGGCAAGATTACCAGCAGCCAGATCAAAGCCAGTTACTTTTTTAACGAGATTACCATCGAGTGTAAATTCAAAAGAATTATACCCATCCATGGATCCCCACCAAATACCGAAATAGTTGTAATCGGCGCCAAAGTCTGTAACCGTTGCTGAAAGTGGATTTGTTTGCACATTTTTTGGCACAGAGATATATTTCGTTGCATCCTTAATATCTGATACGCCATTATTATATGCAGGTGCAGAATAAAGCCCTGACTCGCTTCCACTAACAATCTGATAATTACCTGACCAACTCCATTTTAATGACGCATTGTCGAATGTTTCAACAGTTACGGACGCATATGGGGTCGTGTATCCCCCGTCACCCAAATTGTTGCTATAGGTAATTGTTAAAGCACTTGCAGTCCCTGCTGCTAACATCAATATCGCCCCTGCCAATAATGCCGCCATCTTTTTCATTGTAATTTCTCCTCTAGCTTAGATGCGATGCTTAATCGCCGATATCAATCATTTCGCCTCAATAATGCAATTCAGGCGCCAAATGAGAAAGCAAAGTAAAAACAGGTAAATACAATCAATACAGGGGCAATGGAAAGAAGAAGTGTAAAGTTTATTGACAGAGGAAAGTAGAAATAGGGATGGGTTAATAGCTGCATTGGAACCGATATCGTCGATAAAGATATTAGCGCCGACAGCAACTCACTGTAATAACAGATGAAAATTGTGCATTCATCATTTATTTCAGCAGCATCGCATTAAATCAACATGTAAAGTTCTCCGACACGCAACCGTAGGAGCATTGCCGAAGCCGTCATAAAACAAACTGATCAGCCATATTGGCCGACAGGAGAAATTCACCTCCTACGGAACCGACATCTCTTTCAACAATAATCAACCTACATCCCCTTCAGTTTCCAGAGCGCCATTGCTCCGAACACCAGGAACATGACCCCTGCGGTGCGGTGGATCCAACAGGGCGGGATGAAGCGGACCAGCTGCTTGCCGGCAAATATTCCCAGTAGCGACACCAGCCACAACGCCAGCGTGGATCCGGCAAAGACCTGCCCCATCCCGGCCAGGCTTTCGGAGTGCTGGGCAGCCTGGCTGGCGGTCACCAGCTGGGTCTTGTCACCCAGCTCGGCCATGAAGATCATGATGAAGGCGGTGCGGGCGGCAGTTGCCGCTGTGGGGGGCGGACCGGCATCGTCATCTTCGCTGTCGCAGGCATGGCGCAGGGTGCTGTACCCGAAATAGAGGAACAGCAGCCCTGAAACCAGCGTCACCCAGAAGATCGGCAACAGCAGAAACAGCACCTTGCCGACCAGGACGGCCGCCAGGTTGAGCACCACAAAGGCGGCCGCGATACCGACGAATATCCGCTGCCATGGATAGCGCAGCGCCAGGGCCATGGCAGCCAGCTGGGTCTTGTCCCCCAGTTCGGCCAGAAAGATCAACCCAAAGGTACTAAAAAATATCGCACTGTCCATTCCAGCTCCCCTGTTTATTCGCTGCTCCTGCTTTCGTCCCCTTCGTCATCGCCGGTCATAGGGGACTGAAACGCTCTGCGCCCTTTTTTTCTTGATATACCGGTAAATAAGGTAACCGATCCCGGCCAGAAGGACAATTTCAAACAGTCCGATGCCTCCGCCGCCAGTGGCGCCGGCGCCAGCAAAACCGAGGCTGCTGAACAGCATCCCGCCCAGTAGTCCACCCATCATACCTCCGGCCATGCTCCGCATGAAGCCGCCCCCGGCTTGCTGCTGAAAGGGGCCTGGCGCAGGCGCATACTGCTGCCGCGACTGGGTTGGTTGCGAGTAAGTGCTGGTTGGCCTTGAATAGCTGCGAGAGCCACGGCTCCCCATGGAGCGGCTCCCTCCGGCCCTGGCGTCAGCGTTGTACTCCAGTACGGTGATACTCAGAAACAGAACAGCAGCCAGTACCGCGAAGGCTTTGACAAAGTATCTCTTCATTTTATTACTCCTGTATGTTGCTTCTCCGGCAAGGCCGGGTTGTCACCTTTCGGTGGAATGTTCCAGATGCGGTTGGTGGAGCTTTACCGGCGTGCCCCGGCGCATCCGGAGGTTCAGCATTTCAACCATCACCGAGAAAGCCATGGCGAAATAGATATACCCCTTGGGGATATGCATGTCGAGGCTGTCGCCGATCAGCGCCACGCCGATCAGGAGCAGAAAGCTCAGGGCAAGCATCTTGACGGTCGGATGCCTCTCGACAAAGGCGCTGATCTTCCCCGAGAAGAGCATCATGAAGCCGACGGCAATCACAACCGCGGCGATCATGACGGCCAGCTGATTGGCCATTCCCAGAGCGGTAATGATGGAATCAAGCGAAAACACGACATCCAGCAGGAGAATCTGCACGATGACCGCGCCAAAGGTTGCCCCGACCCTTACTGAGGCGATCTCTTCCTCTCCTTCGAGCTTTTCATGGATCTCCATGGTGCTTTTCCAGATCAGGAACAGCCCGCCGGAGAGCAGGATTAGATCGCGCCCCGATATCTCATTGCCGAGCACTGTGAACAGCGGTGCGGTAAGCCCCATAAGCCAGGTAAGCGAGAACAGCAGCGCGACACGGATAAACATCGCCAGCCCCAGCCCGACCAGTCGCGCTTTTTCCTGTTGCGCAACAGGCAGCTTCCCCGCCTGAATCGATATAAAAATGATATTGTCGATGCCGAGGACGATTTCCAGGGCGGTCAGGGTAACCAGCGCCAGCCATACCTGCGGGTCGGTAAGCCATGACATTTGTTAATTCCCCCTCCGGTAAGCCATATTTTCCAGCCGCGCGATCCGCTCCTCCATCGGCGGGTGAGTAGAGAACAGCTGCAGGAGCGAGCCGCCTGTGAGCGGGTTGACGATGAACATGTGGGCCGACGCGGGACGCGCCTCAACCATTGGTATCATCTGGCTGGCGTTGTACAGCTTGCGCAGGGCATTTGCCAGGGCCAGCGGCCGGCCGCAGATCCTGGCGCCGGTCTCGTCGGCCAAGTACTCGCGTGAACGGGAGACCGCCATCTGGATCAGCATCGCTGCGATCGGGGCGATGATCGCCATAGCCAGGGAACCGACCAGCCCGCCACCCCCCTCATCGTCGTCGCGCCCCGCGCCGAACATGGCGCCCCACTGGAGCATGTTGCCGAGCATCGAGATTGCTCCGGCAAAGGTGGCGGCAATGGTGCTGATCAGGATATCGCGGTTCCCCACATGCGCAAGCTCATGGGCCATTACCCCTTCGAGCTCTTCAAGGGACAAAATCCGCAGAATACCGTCGGTAGCGGCGACAGCGGCATGTTCGGGATTGCGGCCGGTGGCAAAGGCGTTCGGGCTCTCGGAAGGGATGATGTAAACCTTCGGCATCGGCAGCCCCGCCTGGGTGGCCAATCTCCGCACCATGCCGAAGAATGCCGGATTGTCATGTTCATTGATCTCCTGCGCGCCATACATCTTCAGCACGATCTTGTCGGAAAACCAGTAGGAAAAGAAATTCATGGCCAAGGCCATGAAAAAGGCGAAGACCATGCCGGTCTTGCCGCCGATGGCGCTCCCCATGAGCACCATCAACACGGTTAACAGCGAGAGAAGCAGGGTTGTCTTGAGTCTGTTCATTGTTTACCTCCGACGTACTTGGTTGTTGCGGGGGCAATAAAAAAGACCTTTACCCCCGGCTATTGCCTGGATAAAGGTCTTGTTGACAGGTATCTGCCCCGGTCCCGGGTCTTGCGACCGTCTTGACGGAAACCGGGTCGGTCATTTCTCCGACCGATAACTACTCCCCTTTTCGTGGTGAATATATAGAGCCACGGGCAGTTTGTCAAGGGTGATTTATCCGGTCCAATTGACAAAGAGGTCAAGTCGGATAGACTTTTTTGCGGCGGATTCTCCTGTTCCTCCATATTTTTCTGGCATTTCCCCTGTATTACAGTATAAGTAAAATTATTTATTATGGCTAAAGGAGGGGGTTCAATGAACATCCACGAGTATCAGGCCAAGGAGATTCTGAACGGCTACGGAATCCCGGTGCCGCGGGGAAGGGTTGCCCTGACCTCGGACCAGGTGGAACGTGCGGCCAAGGAGTTCGGCGGGCGCTGCGTCATAAAGGCGCAGATCTACGCCGGCGGACGCGGCAAGGCCGGCGGAGTCAAGCTGGTTCACCATCCCGAGCAGGCTCAGGATTTTGGGAAAGAGCTGTTCGGCAAACGACTCGTCACTCCCCAGACCGGGCCGGACGGGCTTAAGGTTCGCCGGATACTGGTCGAGGAAGCAGTGGAAATCGCCCGCGAGTTCTATCTTTCCATCACCCTGGACCGCAATACATCTCGCTACAGCCTCATTGCCTCCGCTGAGGGCGGTGTCGAGATCGAAGAGGTCGCCAAAAAGAGCCCAGAGAAGATTCATGTCCTGCCGATCGATCCGTTCACCGGGCTGCGCCCCTATCAGGCACGCAAAATCGCGCTGGCGCTGGGGCTCACCGGAGCAGTGTGCGAAGACTGCGTTGAGCTGATCCAGAACCTGTATCGATGCTGTCTGGAAAAAGACTGTTCCCTGGTGGAGATAAACCCGCTGACTGTGACCAAGGCCGGTTGGTTGCTCGCTATGGACGCCAAGATCAATTTCGACGACAACGCCATGTTCCGGCACCGCGAATACCCGGACATGATGGACTACTCGCAGCTGGACCCGCTCGAAATAAACGCCGGCAAGTACGACCTCTCGTACATAAAACTGAACGGCAACATCGGCTGCATGGTCAACGGCGCCGGGCTGGCCATGGCCACGCTCGACGTTCTGAAGGAGTTCGGCGGCGAACCGGCAAACTTCCTGGACGTCGGCGGCGGGTCGACCCGCGAAAAAGTAGCCGAGGCGTTCAAGATCATCCTGGAAGACAGCGACGTAAAAGGGGTGTTCGTCAACATCTTCGGCGGCATCATGCGGTGCGACGTCATCGCCCAGGGGATCATCGAGGCCGCTTCCGAAGTAAAATGCACCCTGCCGATTGTCGTCCGGATGGACGGCAGCAAGGTTGAGGAGGGGAAACAGCTCCTGGCTGAATCCGGGCTCAATGTCCAGACTGCCGACAACCTCGGTGACGGGGCACAGCGAATCGTTTCAATGCTTGGCTAACACAAACAAAATCACCATAAGAGGAATCAGACATGGCAATTCTGATCAATAAAGACTCAAAGGTTCTTGTCCAGGGGATCACCGGCAGGAGCGGTCTCTTTCACACCCAGCAGTGCCGTGATTACGGTACGCACATTGTTGCCGGGGTAACGCCGGGAAGAGGCGGCATCCACATCGAGGGGATTCCGGTCTTCAATACCGTGGCCGAAGCGGTTCACTATACCGGCGCTTCGGTTTCCATGATATTTGTCCCGCCCCCGGGTGCGGCTGATGCCATCCTGGAGGCTTGCGACGCCGAGCTGGAACTGGCTGTGTGCATAACGGAAGGGATACCGGTGCGTGACATGGTGCTCGCCCGTAGGATCCAGCGGGAAAGCAAGACCCGCCTCATCGGCCCCAACTGTCCGGGCATAATTACACCAGGTCAATGCAAGCTCGGCATCATGCCCGGCTATATCCACAAGCCGGGCAAAATCGGCATAGTCTCGCGCAGCGGCACCCTTACCTATGAAGCGGTCAAGCAGGTTACCGACGCCGGTCTGGGGCAGTCAACCTGTGTCGGCATCGGCGGCGACCCGATCATCGGCATGAATTTCATCGATGTCCTGAAGATGTTCAACGAGGACCCGGATACCGAAGCGGTCATGATGATCGGCGAGATCGGCGGCGGTGCCGAAGAGGATGCCGCCAACTGGATCAAGGAGAACATGAAGAAGCCGGTGGCGGCATTCATTGCCGGGGTCACTGCCCCTCCGGGCAAGAGAATGGGACATGCGGGCGCCATAATCACCGGCGGCAAGGGAAAGGCGGAGGACAAGATCCGTACCTTGCAGGATTGCGGCGTAACAGTGGCCACCAGCCCGACCAAGATGGGGGATGCAGTGCTGGAAGCGCTCAATGCCAAGCGGAAGAAAAAGTAGCACTTTCAGCCAATAAATAGACCTGATTTTGCATTTGACAAAGGGAGAGTCATAACCTATTCTACCCAGACAATTTAATAACTTGCCGGAGTCGAATTCGGGATTTCCGAATCGGTCTTTGGCAGCCAGCTTATCAAGAGTGGTGGAGGGACAGGCCCTGCGAAACCACAGCAACCGGTCCGGAAACGGGCGCCAGGTGCTAATTCCTAGAGATGAGCCGGGTGCTGACAAATGATAAACCAAAAGCCCCTGCTCATTTATGCAGGGGCTTTTTTTATGCCGTACGGAACCGTCACAGAGCAATCCATAACCTTTGATACCGATATCCGACTGGAGAGCGGTCGAATTCTCGGGCCGATCACGCTTGTCTATGAGATGTACGGCGAACTGAACGCCGACCGCTCCAATGCCATACTCGTCACCCACGCCTGGACCGGTAACGCTCATCTGGCCGGACGGTATTCGGAAGAAGAGCCGAAGCCGGGGTGGTGGGACGCAATCGTCGGTTCCGGCTGCCTGCTGGACACCGACCGGTACTGCGTTATCTGCTCCAATGTCATCGGCTCCTGTTATGGTTCCACCGGCCCCACTTCAATAAACCCCAAGACCGGCAAACGCTATAACCTCTCGTTCCCGGTGATTACCGTCCGCGACATGGTGAGGGCGCAGCAGTTACTTATCGATCACCTGGGTATCAAGCGATTGTTCACAGTGCTCGGCGGCAGCATGGGGGGGATGCAGGCCCTGGAATGGGCAACCCAGTACCCGGACAGGATAGCGAGCGCCGTTGTCTTGGCCACCTCCCCCCGCCCTTCGGCACAGGCGATATCGCTCAATGCCGTGGCAAGATGGGCCATATTCAACGATCCAACCTGGAAAAAGGGGGAGTACAAGAAGAACCCCAAGGACGGCCTGGCGCTGGCCCGCGGCATCGGGCACATCACCTTCCTGTCCGATGAATCGATGACCGCCAAGTTCGGCCGGCGTTTCTCCGCCAAAGACGGGCTCTTCGACTTCTTCGGCCAGTACGAGGTGGAGCGCTACCTCAACTACAACGGTTACGGCTTTGTCGACCGGTTCGACGCCAACTCCTTCCTGTACCTGGCCAAGGCGTTGGACCTCTACGATGTTGCCTGGGGGCGCGAGTCACTGGAAGAGGCGTTTGAACCGGTGCAGGCGCCGATCCAGTTCTTTGCCTTCACCTCTGACTGGCTCTACCCGCCGGCCCAGACCGAAGAGATGGTCACCGCCCTGAAAACACTTAACAAGCCGGTTGAATACCATCTCATCAACTCCCCCTACGGCCATGACGCCTTTCTCCTGGAGCACGAGACCTTCGCACCCCAGGTTCGGGAGTTCTTGTCAAGACTGGGTTGAGTCAGAGTTCGCCCTTCGTAAGGCCTGTTCGTACAGCCGCAGATATGCCAAAGCCTCCTGCTCCGGCGAGTGGTTTTCCTCTGCCATCCGCCGTCCAGCCATCCCCAGCCTGCAGCGCAAAATCGGGTCGGTAAGCAGCAGTTCCGCCTTAACAGCGAGCTCAGATACATCGCGGTACAGAAAGCCGTTCACCCCCTCTTTCACCAGTGACCGGTTCCCCTCGACATCCGAGGCCAGCAGCGGCCGCCCCCATGCCATGCCTTCCAGCAGTGAGTTGGCCATCCCCCCTTCGAAGCGTGAACTGTTCAGCACCACTGCTGCGTTACGATACAGTTCCCCCATCTCCTGATG
Source organism: Geobacter sp. OR-1 (assembly GCF_000813145.1). Lineage (GTDB taxonomy): Bacteria > Desulfobacterota > Desulfuromonadia > Geobacterales > DSM-12255 > Geoanaerobacter. The sequence goes on from NZ_BAZF01000020.1 coordinate 66,212, forward strand.
ATCCACCACTCCCAGGTATTCGGCAAACGGGAAGTCAGGCAGCATGTCAAAAAGCTGCGCAGCATACTCCTGATCCAACACCGGCCCGGCCAACCGTAAACGGAGTTCAGGATGCAGCTCATGAAGTTCCGCCAGAGTCGGTAACACTGAGATCAGATCCTTGACTGGCCTGATCCCTGCCGGCAGGAGAAAGACGATTTCATCTCCGGGTTGACCGGCGGCAAGTTTATGAGTTAGTTCCGGAAGCTCGACACCCTGCGGGATTACGGTCATCCGTTGCGCAATAGACGGCTGCTCGGCACCAAGCCGGGCAGCTACGACCTCATGGAAAGCAACAACTGCCGAAGCCGAAGTAAGATTGGCCAGGGTCTCGTCATGCCGGCGGTCTGCCATGGCTTCATAGATATCAGAGCCGGTGAGGGTAATGATGAACGGCATCCTGCCCTGTGTGTTGATTGCCCGGGCAATGCTCCCCCCCAGATAGCCGTGAAAGGCATGGCTCAGATCAAAACGCCCGGCAATGACTGATGAAACGACCCGATCAGTGCTTGCTTCATCGAGGGAGAAGACGCTCAGGTCGCACCCCTGTTGCCGCAGGTACTTTTCCAGCCGCAACACAGTTACCGCATTTCCTCTGACACCCTCCCGGTAACAGGGGGTGATCAAGGCAACCCGCATGACCGTTCTCCTCCAAGAGCCATAGCATGGGCACAACTAAGACAGGGCAAGGGCAATCTCCTTGTTGACAGCGCTGATTCGTGATATTCTCCGGCCATTCTTTCCGGGAGTCAGGCATGAAACTGGTAATCCTGGGGAGCGGCACATCCACCGGGGTTCCGATGGTCGGTTGCCGCTGCCCGGTCTGCAGCTCTTCAGATCCGCATGACAAGCGCAGCAGAACGTCCCTTTTGGTTGAAACCAAAGGGAAAAACATCATTGTGGACACATCGACCGATCTGCGCCAGCAGGCCCTGCGGGAAGGAATCGAGCACATCGATGCCGTACTGTTCACCCACTCCCATTCAGACCATGTCAACGGCATTGATGATCTGCGCGGCTTCCATTTCATCCACCGTAACATTGTGCCATGCTACGGGGATGATGCAACAATGGCGGCCATAGTCGGCAGGTTTCCGTATATCTTCAAAGGGCTTGAGGTCGAAGGGTATGCCCCGCTCATGGAGGCGCACTCAATAACGGGCCGGTTCGATCTTTTCGGCTGCAGCATCACCCCTGTTCCGCTCCAGCATGGCTATCTCATGTCAACCGGCTACCGCTTCAACAACTCCGCTTACCTGACCGACTGCAGCGCGATTCCCGACAGCTCCTTCCCCCTCCTTGACGGGCTGGAACTGCTGATTATCGATGCCCTCCGTTACTCTCCGCATGAAAACCATTTCCATATCGATGCCGCTCTGAAGGCAGTTGCGCGAATTCGCCCGAAAAGGACTGTGCTCACCCATCTTACCCATGAGGTCAGTCATAACGATTCATTCAGGCTCCCTCCCGGATCAGAGTTCGCCTATGACGGTATGACTTTCGAACTCTAAACTCCGGGCAGTCTTGCATTACCACGCTTCTGAAGTATTATTGTGTCGAATCCACAGAGGAAAGCGGCAAATGCCAAGAGATATACGTCTGCACGGCGTGACCGACAATCAGATTGAATATTCCCTCATTGCCGCCGGCGCAGATATCCACCGCCGTTTCTTTTTCAATGTTGACGAAGCCGGTGACGGAAGCATCAGGGTATTTTCCCCGAGCAACGAATTCATCCTCTCTCAGGATGGCATCAAGCACCGCGGCAACGGCGGATCGTTTTGCGAATACATGTTCGGTGTCGATCAGCCCCTGGCGGACCAGGCCAAGAACGATGTGATCAATCGGCTGGTAATGTATGGCGCCACTTACGACAAGACAAACGGAGGTCTTGTCTTCAGTGACCGTACTGACGGCTCACTCTCTTTTGAAAAGATGTTCTTTGACGGCAACGCCATCTGTAACTATTTTTTCTTTGTCAATGCCTCAACAATTTCCGGCTCCCTGCAAGAACAGCAGGAATATCTGCTCAAACTGCTCGGAAAAGCGATCAAACGTTCTCCGGCCGCCGGTCTGGGGCACGACAACGTCATCATTGAAGAGGCGTTGCTTATTCTGGACAACCCGAATTCACAGTTTTTTCTTTTCAAGCTGGTCAACCGCAAGCACCAGGAATACCACAAACTGTTTGAATCCCTCTACTTGAAGAACAAGAAAATTGCCGATGACGATTTCTCGGCGCTCTCCGCCATTGCCGGCATGCATGGGATCGACCGCTACCAGCAGGAGCGGATCCGGATCGATGTCATGTACAAGCATCCCGACAACAAGAGAATCGTGGATGAGTACAAGAACATCCTCATCTCCTGCAACCGCAAAGGTGAGATCAACAGACTGGAAAACGCCCGACTGACCCGGCTAAAGACCCTTTCGGTCAGGAACAAGATACCAGGAGCCCTGTTCTACACACTTGACGAGATGTTGAAAAAGGACAAGAAGATTGTTGTCCTTGAAGAGAGCGAATACATATCAGAGACCCGCCAGATAATGGAGGGTCTGTTTCTCACCGAACACCAGATCGAAAACAGCATTAATCGCGAGGACATGCTGAAACTGTTGTTTGCCAAGAAAAAAGCGGCCGAGAACAGGGATCACGTATTCGAAGAGGTGTTGCTTGATGCCAGCAAACTCTGTGACGAGAAGATCAGGGATGGGGCCGACGCTTCCCTGCTCGACGGCTTTTCATACCTGATAACCTTCTTCGACCGTTACGATTCAACCTCTTCCATAGTAAATCAACTCGGTTTCATGGAAAACGTCAGGGTCAGCGAGGAGATGCTTCGGAGCCTCCTAGGTAACAAACAGGAGTTCGATCGGCTGAAACCGGGATTATTCGAAGAGTTGTTCATTGCCGGAATAACCGACAACAAATATCTGGGTAAATACGGGAGGAAAAAACTCGACGCTCTGGTATCGGGGCTGAAGCAGATCGAGGAGAAGCAGATGACAACTGCGCAACTCCTGGCGATGCTGTTGGCGCTCGACGAAGAAGAGCGAACCTACCTGACGGTGCTGGAACATGTCCGGGAACGGATCAGAAACTTCTACTCCAAATTCTCGACCAAAACCGATCAGGAGCTGTTAAAAGCCGAAATTACCGACGAGCTGAACCATAAAAAGATCGTTTTCGGGGGAATTCCCGAACACCTTTTCCTGGAGACCATCCTCACCATCAAGAAAGAGGCCGTTTATCTCCACTCACTGCTTCCGGAGATCATCGGGAACAGAGATATTGCGCTCCGGGAGGATTTTCTGGAAAATTCAGGTCTCGACCGCTTTTACGTGGAAGAGCTGGAGCGGGAATATTTCGAGCTGAACGAACTCGATATGGACGATCTGTACCAGATCCGCAAAGGGCTGAATTAGCCATACCCCTTGACACCTCACCCCTTCCCGCATAAACTGCTCACTGTGTACAATAACTACTCAGGAGCACATGATGCCCAGCAGAACCCGTCTTAACGCCATAAGAGACAAAATTCTCCGCTTCGGCAAAGAGAACCTGGAAGAGATGCTCCATGCCCTTGCCGATGGCGCCAGCCTTATTTCCGGCCGGCAACGGATCAGGGTCTATCTCGAAGACCTCACCCGCGGCACCCTGACCTGCTTCCATGCCTCCGGTCCTTACTCTGAAGAGATCCGGAAAACATCGTTCCCCATAATATCCGGAGATGCCGTTGTTTCGTCGGTTTTTGTCTCGCGTTATCCCGCAGAATTCCGCAGGGGGGGGCAGAACGACCTCCCGCTCGACCACGAATTGGCCACCAAGTGTGAAATCGTCTCATCCACCCTGTTTCCGGTCACCAGTAACAATAAATCGATCGGCGTGGTCTGCATAGATCACGATCTTCCTAGCCATACCGTGGGAAGCTCGGCGCAGACACTGTTGTCGGAATTTGTGGCGGCAGTGGCTGAAAATATCGATCATGCCCGCATCTATCACCAACAGCTCCTGCTCGCCAGAAAGGTCGAAGAGTTCAAGCGCCGCGAAGCAGCCACTTTCATGGTCAAATCAGCGGTCAGGCTACTTGACCGCCTCACGCTGGCATCGGTTCTGGTCCCGATTGCACAACCCGGCGGGGCAAAGGTCCTTGAAATCCTTGCCAGTTATTCGGAGGACAGCGATCTGAAATCAAAGTACGACCAGCTTGGCGCCATTGTCCTGGAGCGGGGGAAATCCCTGATCTCAAGATATATTGATGATCGGGCGGTTATTACCGACGAACGGCTGCTCCACCCGCTTTTTATCCCCGACCTTGCCGGCCAGACCTTGCAGAAAAGGGCGCTGACCGAAGAGATGTCCCTCCGATCACTCTATGTTGTTCCCCGCTATAATGTGCAGACTCGTGAGGTAATCTGCCTGGTAAACTATTTTGCCAGGGATCTCTACCGGTTCTCGGAGTTTGAGATGGGGCTCCTGCAGACCCATGCCGAGATGGTTGAACGGGTAATCCACGAAATCGGAGCTGAACACCTGGAAATCCGGGTACTAGCGGAAATTTCCGAACTTTTGCGGGAACGCAATGAAGAGCTGCACCCGTTTCTCTCCAAGGTACTCTCGAAAGCCACGGAACTGATCGGCGCCGATACCGGCAGCATTGCCATGGTCAAGGAGATCGAGGGGGAAAAATGGCTGGTGGTGGAGGATGAAGACGGTGCCATTATCGGCGCCAAGAGCAGGGAGTGGCTGAAAAAGCAGATCCCTCCTTTCAGAATCGGCGGCTATGACCTTGCCGTTGAGGAGCGGAGCCTGACCGGTTACGTCGCCTGGACCAAGGAGCCGAAAATAATCGCCGATGTCAACGATGAACGCCAATCGGACGGATTCCACCGCTCAATGAGCGATCTGATCAAGAGCGAAATAGCTGTGCCCATCACCACCGATGACCAGGTAATTGCCGTAATCTGCCTCAACTCGATGAAGCCGGACTATTTTACTGAGGAACACAAAAGAATTCTCCAGCTTATCGATCGTCTTACGGCACGCCACATATCTGACATCCAGAGGATCGAATCTCTCCAGAGCGAGGTGCAACGGCTCCAGACCGACGTCGCCTACAAAGATCCGCAGATATCCTCCTATCGCCTCGGCAACATAATCGGGATCAGTCGCAAGGCCCAGGAGATAGTCGATTTCATAAACACCGTGTCAGAGCCGATCTTCAACCGCATAACCCTCTGGAGCAAAAACATCCTTCAGGAGGCGACCATCGGACTCCCGTCAATACTCGTCACCGGCCAGACCGGGGCGGGGAAGGAGTTCTTTTTCAACAACCTCTATAACAAGCTCAACGAAATGTACCGTCGCGAGATCAATGAAAACGGCGAGCTTCCGGTGAAAAAAACCAACATTGCGGCATACAGCGGTGAATTGACCTACTCCGAGCTGTTCGGACATAAAAAAGGGGCATTTACCGGCGCGTACAATGATCGTCGTGGTATTCTCGAAGAGGCCCAGGGGGGGATCGTCTTTCTGGACGAAATCGGGGACGCCGATCCCAAGACCCAGGTGCAGCTGCTCAGATTCCTGGACAACGGCGGTTTTTTCCGGCTTGGCGAGAGCCAGGAGCGTTACAGCCGGGTCCTGTTGGTTGCCGCAACAAACCGGAATCTGATGGAGGAGATCGAAAAGGGGAATTTCCGGGAGGATCTGTACCACAGGCTGACCGAACTATCGGTCAGAGTTCCGTCGCTCAATGAACGGCGAGAGGACATCCCTGACCTGTCCATCCATTTTCTCGGGAAACTATACCGGACCTACCGGGATAGAAAAGATCCGGAAACCGCCCCGCCGACCCTTTCCGCAGAGGCAAAACAGGTGTTGATGGGGCATACATACAAGGGGAACATCCGTGAATTGAGAAGCATTCTGCTTCGAGCCCTCTTTTTCCGGTCGGGGGTTATCGTTACCGGAGACGACATCCGTCATGCCATAAGGGACGGAATGCACGAAAAAGTCGTCACTGCCAGCCAGACTTTGAACGAGCAGGTGGCAGACGAACTCCTTGCGGAAATTGAAAAGGGGAAGAACTTCTGGGAGGCGGTATACGAACCATACTCGAAAAACCTGATTTCGCGCGATGTTGTGCGGCTGGTGATCGAGTTGAGCAGGAATATCGCCGGAAAACATATGCCACAGATCGCACGCCACCTGAAGGCCATACAAAGCGATGTTGCCATGACCGATGAAGAAAAGCGCAAGCTGTTTAAGTTCAAGAATTTCCTCTACAAGACGGTGAAGATTTGACCGCAAGCTCATTGCGAGCAGCTATCGCAATAAACTCAGTCCAGCGAAACCCTGGGAATGCCCGAAATTTATGCAGCGCCCAATACCAGCAAAAACAGGCCGAAATATGGCACAAATCCAACCGGCGCTCCCACGGAAAAATCTTCATACAATTGCATACACTTGTTCGGATATTCCCTGCAAATCAAATGGTTGTCAAATTCCCGCCAGTTAATTAACGCTCATCCTCTGGCCTATTTTATGGGCAATCCGCAGAACTAGTTGAAAGGATGATTTATTGATTACCCGTCAACAATATTATCAATAAGTTTTCAACAGCCATCTGTGCAAAACTTCAGACCCCTTTCAAATAACCTTGGAATATCGCAATGATGCACATTTCCAATATGTGGACAACTACGGGATTTCAATATGTTATAAGCGGAAGATTAAGACAATAATTTGACGATCGCTGAAAAAGTGTGGGAAATGGGACCGGAAAGAAGAGGCCGGCATGCACCGGCTTGTCATACGGTTGGCGCGAGACCAGGGTTATCAGAGTGGTTTCTGGCGCTTTGTTACGATCCTCTGCTTGATCATCTTTGCATAATCATCGTTGGGAGACGCCTGCAGATAATCATCGATCCAGCGCGCCGCCTCGTCCAGGTTTCCCACCCCTTCATTGGCAACGGCAACAGCAAGCTTCCAGTTCGGCATCTTGGCAGCATGCCCCTCCCGGGAAATCGTGGCAAGGGCATAGATGTTCCGGTACCCCCTGAACTTCGGGATTGCCAGGCGTTTAATCACATCCGCATTTTGGGGGATATCCCGTATGAAGATCAGGGATTCAGGGTCTTCATAGATCAAGACCCAGCTCTTGTCCTCAAGCAGGGCGGCGGCAAGCTTGATCAATGTCCCGGAAACCTTGTCGCAACCCGGGATCATCACCATGTCGATATTGAAATAATGCAACCCCAGGAGGTAGTTGTTTGCTTCAAAGGGGTTATCCACAATAACCCGGTAGGAATCGAAAATCTTGCCGTACAACCCTCTGCCATCGACAAAAACCTTAATTCCCGGGGAAACTCTCCAGATCAGATAGCCACCGGCATTGTAATCGTTAAATAGATTACCTTTGAGGTTATTGGCGAGCATGAAATCAGCGGCCTTTTCGAAAGGGCTTACAAACAGCTGATCCGAATCCAGGGCGCTGTTTTTGATCCCGGCAGCCGCAAACTTGACGGAAGTCAGGGCAACCGTTGCCAGCAATAAGGCAATGACGGCTTTTTTCGGCATACGGATCTTGTCCGTGACATAACTGTCCCAGAACCCCTTGAGGTTCACAGTGGCAATGAACGAGGCGATCAGGGTGAAAAATATGATGAAACGGATGGAACTCAACCCCATCAGGAACACCATGACATAGAGCAGGTAATGCTCGGCCCGGAACCGGCGGAGATTACGGAAATTCAGCAAAAAGGAAACCAGCGACAGCACGAAAATGGTGGTGAAATACGGGAGGCCCCTGATGATGCCGGGGATGCTGGCATGCTGAAAGATCGATTGCAGTTCGTTTATGGACTCGGCAACACTCTTAATGCTCTGGAGACTCTCCAGGTTGAGATAAGAAACCAGGGTCGCCACAAAGGGGACACTGATGACCGCCTTGTAGCCATTGGGGTTCAGTCCGCTCAGCAGGACCGCAACAATTGAGACCAGGTAAAACCGTCTGGAGCCGGTGCGGGAAATCAGGCTGCCGATGCAGTAAAGGAGAATCATCACATCGCCGAGGACAAAACCACCATGCAGGTTAGCCCAGACGAGCATGAGACCGGGAATCGCGTAAGATGGCCACGTCCTCCCTTTCTTCAGCGCCTCAAGCAGCAACACAATGACGACCGAAAAAAGGCTCGACCACATCTGGGGCTTGGTCCCGATGTAATTGAATTCGCCCACAACAACCATCACCGAGATATAAACGAGCAAAAGGGCGAAAATCCTGCTCACCCCCCCGTTTATCATCAGACGGTAAGTCGTGTAAAACATCAGCGTAAACACAAAAGAAGAGAGAAAAATTATCCCTTTGAAACCGGCGAGCAGATACCCCCAGTAAAACACCAGCTGGGCCAACCAATACTGTTTGAGGATGAAATCCCGGCTGAGCGACACCTCTTTCAAATTGGAATCGATGGTGAACGGGTCGCCCTGGATCAAGGCGCCGTTGGTCCACATCCACTTCCCTGAGGCGAGATGCCACCAGAAATCAGGATCCGAGACCGGAACAGTCAACGAATAAAAAAGCGCGGCAAAGAATATCAGAACAAGAAGTTTCTGAATATTTTCATATCTGTCGTTCATAGCAACTATATCGTTCCGGTCGTAGGCAAAATCAAAGGCCATCGGAACCCCAATGGCCTGAAGTACGGATCTTAAATCAGCAATCAGTTACGCTTGCGCAGATAGGTAAGGAATTCCTCCCGGCTAAGACTCTTTTTGCGCACAAGATGATCGATCTCACGGCTCATGGCGGATCGTTCACCATCTTTCATGGCATCCTTTATCAGGATGAAAAATGGAATATTGCGGGTCTGAGGATAGAGTTTCAACCGCTCAAGGAGCTCAAAGGCCCCCATGTCCGGGTGCATCAGGGAAGAAATGATTAGGTACGGATGTCCGATTGTAACCAGCGCCAACGCCTCCTTGCCGGTGTAGGCGTTCTCGACTCCGAATCCAAGACCTTCAAGCAGCCGGGACAACTGTTCGTCACCCTTGCGTGTAACGATGAGCGAGTGGAGGTCATAATCCATTACGTCCTCGGTCAACCCGAGTACAGCCAACTTTGACGCTATGTACTCCTCGTCAACCGGCAGCGTAAAAAAACCGGCAACCTGAAACACCCCACCAACCTTGCCAAGCTCGCTGAGAAATATCGGCAGGATCGGAATATCCCTTGTTTCGACATCTGATTTAAGATTGAGTAAAATTCCCCAGCCGTCGTCCGAATATGGCGAGAGATCCAAGAGTATCCCCAGCGGCTTAGACGAGGCCAGCTCTTCAGGCCCGGCGATTCGAGGCGCATACCCTGCGGATTCCAGATACCCGCTCACGATTGCCCCACGTTCCGGCCGTTTCCCCAATCCCATGATCCAGAGTTCTCGCCGATCGTCACCCTGTGTCATTACCCGCTCCTGTTGATTTGAAATGTCGATCCCCGGGAAAACCCAAGTCCGACCGATGAAAACAGCCCATACATACCATATTTATCGCCCTTTCGCCACCATACTTTAACCAAGCGGTGGAGCATTGTAAATTAGCGGCTGCTGTGATAGCGTTTATTGCATTTCACAGGGAGGTAAAGAAATGAAAAGCACGGTATATTTCGCAGATATGCGTACCAGCCATAAGGAAAATCTGATGGGAAAGATTGGCCGTCTCCTGGTGCGGGCAGGCATTGCTGACCGGATCCACCAGGGAGACCTAGTTGCAGTAAAGGTGCATTTCGGTGAACGGGGCAATCACACCTTTGTCCGGCCGATATTTGTGCGCAGGGTTGTTGAAGAGATCAAGAAATGCGGGGGTATGCCGTTTCTTACCGATTCGTCAACCCTCTACCCGGGGGAAAGGAAAGAGGCCGTTTCCGCCCTCACCTGCGCCATTGAAAACGGATTTGCCTATGCAGTCGTCGGGGCGCCGCTAATCATGTGCGACGGTCTCAGAGGCGGGACAGCGGTCGATGTCCCCATCGCCGGGGAACTCCTCAAAACGGTTAGCATCGGGGCGGAAATTGTAGAGGCAGACGCCATAATTGCCGTTACCCATTTCAAATGCCACGAGCTGACCGGCTTCGGCGGCGCCCTCAAAAACCTTGGCATGGGTTGCTCAAGCAGGGCCGGCAAAATGGTGCAACATTCAACAGTAGCCCCCAAGGTTGCGGAAAAGTTCTGCACCGGTTGCGGGCTCTGTCTCAAGTCATGCGCTCACGATGCAATAGCCATTATCGAGGGCAAGGCGCAGATTGACCCTGACAAATGTGTCGGCTGCAGCCGGTGTATCACGGCTTGCCTGCAAAAGGCGGTCAACATCCAGTGGAACGAGGCTTCGGACCTGGTTATGACCAAGCTGGCCGAACATGCAATGGGTGCCGTTCAAAACAAAGAAGGCAAAACCGTGTATATAAATTTCATCACCCAGGTTTCCCCGGCATGCGACTGCTATGGCCATGCCGATGCCCCGATCGTCAACGATATCGGGATCTGCGTTTCAACAGATCCGGTTGCAGTCGACCAGGCATCTGCCGACCTGGTAAACAATGCCCCCGGCAATGCCAATACCGCCCTGCAAAATGGTCATGAACCGGGTGGCGACAAGTTCCGCGGCGTTTACCCCCATATCAACTGGGAGGTCCAGCTGAAGCATGCTGAAAAGATTCGCCTTGGCACGAGAACTTACGAACTGATCAAAATCTAACCGTCTCCAATACATCAAAAAAGAGGGCATCTCCAGATTATCGGGATGCCCTCTTTATTATTTGATTGCTGCCAGCCAAATTTTAGTGGGCGGGATACTTCATCGGTATCCCGCCTCTTTTGTTATTTACCAGTTGGTCCTGGTGTTCCAGATCTGGTTGGACGGCACCCACGCCGAACCACCAGTTGCTGTCGTGTTGTGGCAGTTGGTGGTATAGGAGGCAGACGGTGTCGTGCCTGTTGTCGTGGTAGGTCCGAAGGCCCACGGCCCAGGATATCTGGCAGTGCTCGGCGTGCCGCTGTAACGGGCACCACCGGCCGGGAACCGGCCCGCACCCTTGCCGGTGGTGACTGCGGTTGCAGTCATCATGTTGCCGTTGTTGGTAGTCGGGTTGTTCCCGGCAGTGGCGGCAATGGTGCCGCCACTGGCAACACGGCCTCTATGCTTGACGTCGAGGCAGTTGGTGACCATGAGGCGCGGCAGACGTGATACGTGCGGCGCATGGCACTTGGAGCAGGTGTACGAATGGACCGCGTTGCCGGCATTAGTGCCGGTGGAACCCCAGCCGGTTACGGTGTTGTGGATCCTGGAGGTGGTCTTCCAGGTCGGGGCCGTACCGCCGGCGTTCGGAGCTATGGCGCTCTGGTTGTGACAGGTCAGGCAGAGCCCGCCTGAGGTTGCTGCCGTCTGGGTCTGCAGGGTGGCCGCGGAGGTCCCGAACAGGCCGAAGGTCCGGCTTGGTACTGCAGACGGTGTATGCGTCCGGTCGGCCTGGAAAGTGTTCTGGTCGATGTTGTACAGCGGATCGCTGCCGCCGCCGGCGCCGGGCAGGGTGTTCTCACGCGATCCACCGCCGCGGCTCCGGTTGGTGTTGGCGGGCGCTACGTCCTCGGCATACGGCGAGGTGAGCCAGGTGCCTTTGAGCAGCGGTACGCCGTAGACCGGGTTGGCGACCTTGGTGGTGTTCTGCGAGACGCCGTGCGGATCATGGCACGGGGTGCAGAGGCCGTTGATGGAGCCGCTGACTGTTGTCCCCATGGTGGCGCTGACGCCGTAGTGACCGCCGGCCGGTTTGGCCATTGACTTGCCGTACCGGGTGGAGGCCATCCCTTTGTACGGGAATCTCTTGGTGGAGATTGTCGAGTAAGCGCCGAAGTACGGGGTATCCCAGTAACCGTTCAGGGCCTGTGAGGAGCCGAAGATGTCGTTGTAACCCCATGGTGAGTAGCCGCCGAGTGCAAGCGCACTATTCTGGGTTCTGGTGTTGTGGCAGTCAAAGCAGACTGCAGCACCGGCGTTATAACTGTTGTACTCGCCTGTAGAAGCTGTATGCGCTGTCGGCTTGTACTTGTTGGTGTAACCGCCGGTACCGGCCGAGGAGATGTGCTTGAGGATCGCACCTTTGTATTTGCCGGTGGCGCTGGAGTAGGAGCTGGTCACCCCTGCTGCCGCGGAACCGTGGGAGTTGTGGCAGTCGTAGCAGTTGACGTTGACGTTACCGGTGAAGTTGACCACATCAACCTCGTAACCGGTGGTCGAAGACCAGCCCATCTGGTTGTTGGCCGCGTTGCCATGGGCTGAGTAAGCCTTCTTGAGATGCTTCTTCCGGTTGGTGTTGGCTGTGGAGTACTGGCTCCATGTGGTGGTGGTGCTGTTGCTGTACTTCTCTTCGATGCTTCTGGAGTCCCAGGCGTACCTGCTCGGGGATCTGCCGTCGCCGAACGGGTCGGCCGGCGGACTGGTGGTGGCATGGCAGCCAAGGCAGTGGCCGTTGAGCTTGTTGATCTGGTTACGCGAACCATTGGCGGTGTAACGGATGAAATTGGCGCTCCGGGCACCGCTGCTCCAGAGGACCAGGTCTACGGCAGCCTTGGTGGTCTTCTGGTGATAGGAAGTGGTATTGCCGGAGGCATCGGCTTCCATGTGACAGAAGTAGCAGTCGGCATTGGTAACTGCCCTACCCTGGATATGATGCGACTGGGAGTTGAACTGGCCGGTAATAGCGGCACGCAGGTATGGAGCTGTGGTGCCGGTCGCTGCCTTGGGCGAGGCGTGGCAACCGAGGCAGCTGCCGCCGGTTGCATCAATGGTTCCGTTCATATGCTGCGACGGGTCATTGAGCGAACCGTCGTTGTTGAAATGCTTGTGACATTCGTAACATGAAACCGTGGCCGCCTTGCCGTCATGGTCCGAGGTGGCCGGCGGGTTGCCGTGGCAGCTGCCGCAGTTTAGGGTGGCAGTCTGGGTCCAGTTGACCGTGTTGCCGGTGCCGTGACACCTGGTGTTGCTGCAGGTGCCGGCGCCGGAA
>NZ_BAZF01000019.1 GCF_000813145.1 Geobacter sp. OR-1
AACCGCCGCAACCAAAGGAAAAGACACCGGCTCACACTGCGCCGGCCAGGCCGCTTACCGGCGGGAGTACCGTTGCACCGGCAGTGCCCAGGATAGCCCCTTCTGTAGGCGCATCCCCCGCGTTAGAGCTTCCGGCAGAACCGCTCATCCGCGAGATTGCCGCTGCCCAGGAGGCGCAGATCAAGGCGCACGAGGCCTACCTCCGCCTGAGCGACGGCATCGCCAGGTCAATGGCCGATGCGATCGGGCTGCAGCTTTCCCTGCAGGGCGCTTTGGGCGGCGAACCGTTGCCAGAGACGCCGGCGGTGACCGGCCCGAAAGACCCGGTGACATTCCGTCCCCCGGCCTTCGACCGCGATCTCTGCCTGGAGTTTGCCCGTGGCTCCGTGGCCAAGATGCTCGGTCCGGCCTTTGGCGAGGCCGATACCTTTCCGACCAGGGTCAGGCTTCCGGACGAGCCGCTGATGCTGGTGGACCGGATTGTCACCCTGGATGGTGAAGCCAGATCCATGACTTCAGGCCGGGTGGTGACCGAGCACGACATCCTTCCTGCTGCCTGGTACCTGGACGGCGGCCGGATTCCGACCTGCATCGCAGTTGAGGCGGGCCAGGCCGACCTGTTCCTTTCAGGCTATCTCGGCATCGACTTCATTACCCGTGGTCTCGCGGTCTACCGGCTGCTGGACGCGGTGGTCACCTTCCATCGGGGTCTGCCGGGACCGGGCGACACCATCCATTACGATATCAGGATCGAACGGTTCTTCCGCCAGGGGGATACCTGGCTGTTCCGGTTTCTGTTCGACGCCACGGTGAATGGCGAGCCGCTTCTCACCATGCGGGACGGCTGCGCCGGGTTCTTCTCCGAAGAAGAGCTGGCCAGTGGCAAGGGAATCGTCAGACCCGCCCTGGATCTAAGGCCAAAGGCCGGCATCCGGCCGGACGACTGGCAGGAACTGGTGCCGATGGAGCGGGAGAGCTACAGCGCCGGGCAGCTGGACCGCCTCCGGCAGGGGGATCTTGAAGGCTGCTTTGGCGACCGGTTCTCGACTCTCGCAATCTCGGCCCCCCTGACCATACCCGGCAACAAGATGCAACTTGTCCACCGGGTTAATGAGATCGATCCGGCCGGCGGCAGGTACGGTCTCGGGATCATCCGCGCCGAGGCGGACATCCGGCCGGACGACTGGTTCCTCACCTGCCATTTCGTGGATGATCGGGTCATGCCCGGCACGCTGATGTACGAATGCTGCCTGCACACTCTCCGGATCTTCCTGATCAGAATGGGGTGGGTGGCCGAGTCTAGCGGCGCGGTCTGGGAACCGGTCCCGGGAGTGGCGAGTGGCCTTAAATGCCGCGGCCAGGTGCTGGAGACCACCAAGGTGGCCGGTTACGAGGTAAGCATCCGTGAACTCGGCTATGGACCGGAACCGTATGCCATCTGCGACGCCCTGATGTACGCCGACGGCCGTCCGATCGTTGAGATCACCAACATGTCGGTTCGGCTCACCGGTGCGACGAAAGAGAAGCTGGCGGAATTGTGGAATCCGGTAGGAGCACTGCTTGCCGCGCCAGACAGAGTTCAAGGGCGCCGCAAGCAGCGCCCCTACAATCCGGATATAATAAAACCTGCCATCTACACCAAGGAGCAGATCCTCGCCTACAGCAACGGCAACCCGTCGGCAGGGTTTGGCGAGCCGTACCGGATCTTCGATTCCGGACGAAAGATCGCCCGGCTTCCCGGCCCGCCGTTCCAGTTCATGGACCGGATCACGGCACTCAGGGGAGAGCCGTGGCAGATGAAGGCCGGGGCCATGGCCGAGGCGCAATACGACCTCCCGGCTGATGCCTGGTTCTTTGCTGCTGAGCGCCAACCGGTCATGCCGTTTGCAGTCCTGCTGGAAACGGCGCTCCAGCCGTGCGGCTGGCTGGCCGCCTATGTCGGTTCGGCACTCACCACTCCGGCGGATCTTTCGTTCCGCAACCTGGGGGGGAGCGCAGTCCAGCATCGCGTCGTCACGCCGGAGAGCGGCATCCTCACCACCGCCGCAACCCTGAAAAAGGTCGCCACCAGCGGCGGCATGATCATCCAGGAGTTCGACTTCAGCGTTGCCGACCGCGACGGAGTCATCTACGAGGGTGAGACCATGTTCGGCTTCTTTTCCCGCGAGGCGCTTGCCAACCAGGTGGGAATCCGCGACGCCGCACCGTACAGCCCGACCAGGGATGAGACCGGTCGCGGTATCACCCTTCCCTACCCGGATGAGCCGCCGTTTCCAGAACAGAGGCTGCGGATGATCGACCGGATCGAGCTGTTCGTGGCTGACGGCGGGCCGGCCGGTCTCGGTTATATCAAAGGTATCAAGGATGTGGACCCGGACGAATGGTTCTTCAAGGCCCATTTCTTTGAAGACCCGGTGACCCCCGGTTCACTTGGGCTGGAGTCGTTCCTGCAGCTGCTCAAGTATGCCGCCAGGGAGCGTTTCGGCATGCCGAAGGCAGCGGCAATCGCCCTGGGCGCCAGGCACAAATGGCTCTACCGCGGCCAGATCGTGCCGGCCAACAGCCGTGTCATTGTTGAGGCCTGGATCACCGCAACGGACGAACATGCGCGGACTTTGACCGCGGACGGCCTTCTGTCGGTCGACGGCAAAGCGATCTACCAGATGAACCAGTTCACCGTCAGCGTGGAGTGATACAGATGAAGTATGCAAAGGTGTCCATCGAATCTCTCGGTTATGAACTCGGTCCGGTTGTAGTAACATCGTCCGAACTGGAGTCCCGTCTGGAACCGTTGTACAAGGCGCTCCGCTTCGTTCCCGGCCAGCTGCAGGCCCTGACCGGCATCCGCGAGCGCCGCTGGTGGGAACCGGGGTATCCGCTTTCCAAAGGGGCCATTGCCGCCGGCCGCAAGGCGCTCGATACCTGCCAGGTCACCCCTGCCGATATCGGCGTCCTGATCTATGCCGGTGTCTGCCGGGAACAGTTCGAACCGGCCACTGCCTGCAAGGTGGCTGCCGGTCTGGGGATCAGCGGCAACTGCGCAGTCTTCGACATTTCCAATGCCTGTCTCGGCGTTCTTAACGGCATCCTGGAGGTGGCCAACCGGATCGAGCTCGGGCAGGTCAGGGCCGGGCTGGTGGTCTCCTGTGAAAGCGCCCGCGAGATCAACGACCTGATGATTGCCGCCATGCTGAAGGAGCAGCGGATGGAACATTTCGCTGCATCTCTGGCAACCCTTACCGGCGGCTCCGGCGCTGTGGCGGTGCTGCTCACCGACGGTTCATTTTCAGGCGCAGGCAAGCGGCAACTGCTCGGCGGGGTTACCCAGGCGGCGCCGGAACACCATGACCTCTGCCTCTGGGGGGTAACGCCGGACGGACGGGGTGGATACACCCAGTCGATGCGCACCGACGCGGTCAGTGTCATGAACTTCGGGGTGGAGCTGGGACGCAGGACCTGGGCGGCCCTGATGCACGAGCTGAACTGGCAGACATCCGGGGTGGACCGGATTGTCTGCCACCAGGTCGGCTCCGCTCACCAGAGCGCCATTCTCAAGACCCTCGGCATCCCCGAGGATAAAGATTTCACCACCTTCGAATACCTGGGGAACATGGGGACCGTGTCTCTACCGCTGACCATGGCGGTGGCCGAGGAGCGCGACATCCTGGAAGCGGGGCAGAAGGTGGCGCTGCTGGGGATCGGGAGCGGGTTGAATTGCCTGATGCTGGGAGTACAGTGGTAAAAACGGTTACGGCAATACAAGGATTTTATGCAGTCAGCACTTAAAAGAGAATACCCCTTCACAGGTAAATTCCTCGACCTCGACGGCCTCCGCTACCACTACCTCGACGAGGGGAGCGGCCCGCCGGTGCTGATGGTGCACGGCAACCCGTCCTGGTCGTTCTATTACCGCAACCTGGTCCTGGCGCTCCGGGGCAACCGGCGTTGCATTGTCCCGGACCATATCGGCTGCGGACTCTCGGACAAGCCGGCTGACGACAGGTATGACTACACCCTCTCCCGCCGGGTCAACGATCTCAACCGGTTGATAGCCCATCTCGACCTTAAGGACAAGATCACCCTGGTGGTGCACGACTCGGGGGGGGATGATCGGTATGGCCTGGGCGATCCTCAACCCGGAGCGGATCGAGCGGATCGTGGTGATGAATACCGCGGCTTTCCACCTTCCGGAAGCGAAACCGTTCCCTTTGGGGCTCAGGATCTGCCGCGACACTTTTATCGGCACCCTGCTGGTGCGCGGCCTGAATGCCTTTGCCAGGGGTGCGGCCACCGTCGGCTGCAAGCGGAACCCGATGTCTCCGGAGCTGCAGCGCCTCTACTGCCTCCCTTACGATTCCTGGCAGAACCGGATCGCCACCCTCCGCTTCGTGCAGGATATCCCGCTTGCCCCCAGCGACCGTGGGTATGATATCGTCAGCGAGGTTTCCGACCGGATTGCACAGTTCCGGGAACTGCCCCTGCTGATCGTCTGGGGGGAACTCGATTTCGTCTTTGACCGCTATTTCCTGGCCGAATGGCAACAACGCTTCCCGAATGCCGAGGTCCACTCCTATCCGGACTGCGGCCACTATATCCTCGAAGACGCCAGGGATGAGGTTGTCCCCCTGATCTCTGAATTCATCCAAAGGCCTGCCTGATACTGCCGGGAACCGGCAACTCAGCAGTAACAAGCGTTACACACCTATTCCCACATTCCCTCTGCATGTGTTAGGTTTCTTGAAACATTTATGTCAGGAAAAACGGATCTCAAGGAGGGTCAGATCATCTTCCAGACGGATTCCGTTGGAGAAACTAAGCAGCGCCTGTTGCAGCGGCTCGACCCTGAGAGGGGTTTCGGGGTATCCCAGAACCGGCAGGAGCCCGATCAGCCCTTCCGGACCGAGCATCTGTCCATGAGAGTCCTGGATCTCGACCGCCCCGTCGGTAAACAGCAACAGGCAGTCACCTGGAGCACAGTCAATCCGGCATTCATCGAATTCTGCGTTTTCTATCATGCCGAACGGTAATCCCTGAGTGCCCACCTCTTCTGCCCGGCCGTTGGCACGGATCAGCAGCAGCGAAGGGCCGCCGGCAGAGGCAATCCTGACGCTCCTGTCGCCGGCATCCAATATTCCGCAGATTGCCGTAGCAAAGGACTCATCCCTGACGACCCGGCAGAGTTCACGGTTTATCTGCCGGGCAAACTCTGCCGGCTGCGTGAGGGTATGGCAGTAGCGGTTCCAGAGCGAGCTCAGATGCATGGTGTGGAGAGCAGCAGCAACCCCATGTCCCATTACGTCGGCAATAAAGAACCCGTATTTGTCGGGAGTGAGTTTACGAATGGCGAAATAGTCGCCGCCGATCATGTCGTGGGGGAGATAAATAGAGGTAAAGGCTACCCGGTTGTCATGCGGCAGGTCCTGATCCAGCGATAGCGTCTGAATTCGCTTTGCCCGCTCCAGGTCTGAGTAGGTTTCCGAAATATCGTGAAAGGTTTCCACCCCGCCGACTACCGTGCCGGTCTCATTGTGCAGCGGGGCAACGGAAACCACCATGGGGATTCGATTCCCGTTTTTGCCCTGGCCGACAATAATCACCGGGCAGTTGCTCGGCCGGTCGGTAACCATGCTTCGATGCAGCGGGCAGAACTCCTCACCGCACAGGCACCGGCCATCTTTGTCCACATGGCAGAGAATGTTGTCCTGACAGCGGTGCCCAACCACATCGGCTGCGGCCCAGCCGGTTATCCTTTCAGCTGACTTGCTCCAGAAGATGATACGACGCTCCCTGTCGCAAACATACAGACCGTCGTTCAAAGAGTCCAGTATCACCTCCGGCATCGATACATTCGCCATTGCCACGAATCCCCCATGCGCAAGTTTGCCAACCCTGACGACATCGAAAGAATAACACTTTTCTAATCTTTGGCAAGCAGGCCGAGCGGGAACCGGCGCTGACAGCCATATTCACTGTATTTTCAATACGTTAAACTTCTCATTAATCGGTTTTCCTTGACTTTTCCCGCTGCGTGCATTATCTTGCACCGACACATAAGTTTGACCTGATACACGACAATACTAAACCATCCGCGAGGATGGGACGGAAAGCCCACAGGGTCTCAACGAGACAGCCGGGTCGCCGAAATATCTTCAGATATCTCGGGGACCCGGCTTTTTTTAGCAGCGTTCATTATGACACGGGCCACTATTGCCGTACCAAAAAGGTTTAAGGAGGATCTATGACAGAGATGAGTAAAAAGATACAGGAGATGGCAGTATTTATAGAATTTCTCGTCGGCTCGGGGCTGGCAATCTTCTTCCACCTGGTGCTGAACAATGAGCAGGCCGCCTACCTGATCTTCGGGCTGGGGATACTGTTGTCCCTGTTCACCTACCTGGTGCGCCAGGATATCGAAACAACCAAATCGCAGTTGATCGACAAGTATCATGATGCCCACGAGATCCCGTTTGCCCTGGCGCAGATCAGTGATGCCGAGTGCAAGATAAAGGCGAACGAGTTGATCGCCAGCACCCTGAAAAGCATCATGATCCTGCAGAATGGCTACATCCCGCTGGATGAGATCGAGTTCTACCTCGAAGGCGCCAGGCTCTCCGACCAGTCGCTTCACCAGATCAAGGCAGTGGACCCATTGACTTCAGGCTGGCTGAGCCGCGGGGCGCTGATCAATTTCTACCAGGCGAACCTGCGTGCCGTCAACCGAGGAGTCACCATCACCCGGATCTTTGTCACCAGCCGCGAGGAGCTTGGCGACAGCGATGTCCAGAAGGTGCTGCTGACCCAGTACAACGACTGCATCGATGTACGGATTGCCTTCCGGGACGAACTCCCGTCAACCTTTGACATCAGCGGCAGGGACACCAACAGTTCCTTTGACTTTGCCATCTATGACGATCGTGGCGTGACCGACGTCTTTGTGCAGACCGGCAAATACTACGGCAGAAAGACCTTTCAGCAGTCAGAAGTCGCCAAGTACCAGTACCTTTACGAGCTGCTCGAACACAGCGCCCACCCGGTTAGACTTGAGAACGACCGGATTGTCCTGGCAAGCGAGCAGTTTTCCCTGGCATCGAACGGTTAGCAGTGGCTGACCAGGAATGAGTTTGCACCAAAATATTCGATAATATTTTATAAGCTTGTTTGTTTTTCAACAACTCTGACTCTGCACCGATATCACCTGCGTGCCTTTAAAATCAGATTAGCGCCATTTTCTTAAGAAAAATTATCCATATTTCCCTTTACATATTAATGGAACATAGTTTTAAATATACATAACAACAGAACAAGCCAAATCCCCGGGGCCAGCAACTGACATGCCCGACAGGTTCAGGGACGAGGAGGATGCCATGCTGACAAAATACCGGGAAGAGCTTATTACCGGGATCGAAGAATTCGACGATCTGAACGAAGAGTTGTTCACCAAGGTAGAGGAACTAATGACAGAAGCGCGTAGCGGCAATGCCGGACAATGCCTGGGGCGGTTTCTCTGGTTCCTGCAACGCTACGTCCGCAAGCATTTCCGGGCCGAGGAACAGCTGCAGCGCAGCCTCGGCTTTTCGGGATATCCTGCCCATAAAGAGCAGCATGATCTGTTTTTCGAGCAGGTGAGTGAGTTGCAGGCGCGGTATGGCCGCGAGGGAAACAGCACCGTCTTGATTGTGTCGGTTATCAAGATGCTGTCGGACTGGTCAAAAACCCATATCAAGACCTTTGACCGGGAAGCGGCCAATTTCTTCCGAAAGGTCGGCGGATAACACTACCCTTTCGAAATGAGCTGCAGCAGTTCATAAAATGCCCTGCGGGACTCTCCCACAGGGCATTTTATCGTCTAGGGGGGACCTTAGGGCACTGTTTCAAACCTATGGCCGATCAACAATGTCACGACATCCCGAAAATCGAGGTTGTTTCAGGATATCAATGATAGTAGAGTTATTGGTCGCTCGCATTGAAGGGGCACTGTTATCTGCCATTTTGCACAGGAGGGGAGCCGATGGAACGGGTTGGGATTGATGATGCCGCATGGAAAAAGGTATTAAGCCTGCCAGTTATTGTGGCTGCGCTCGGATACTTTGTCGATATCTACGACCTGGTGCTCTTCAGCATTGTCCGGGTGCCGAGTCTCAAATCCCTTGGTCTGCAAGGACAGGACCTGATCAATCAGGGGGTCTTTCTCCTCAACATGCAGATGATCGGAATGCTGATCGGAGGGATTGTCTGGGGGGTGCTGGGTGACCGCAAAGGGCGGCTGAAGATCATGTTCGGCTCAATCTTTCTCTACTCCCTGGCCAATCTCGCCAACGGCATGGTCTCCACCCTCCCCGCCTATGCCGTGCTCCGGTTCGTTGCCGGGGTGGGGCTTGCGGGAGAACTGGGCGCCGGCATCACGCTGGTCTCGGAAGTCCTCCACAAGAGCGTTCGCGGCTATGGCACCATGGTCGTCGCGTCGGTCGGTGTTTCCGGGGCGATCCTCGCCAATACCATTGCGGCCAATTTCGATTGGCGCAATGCCTTCTTCATCGGCGGTGTGCTCGGGCTGCTGCTCCTTATCCTCAGGATTTCCGTGGTCGAATCAGGCATGTTCCGGGATATGGAGCAGAAACAGGTTGCCAAAGGGAACTTCCTGGCCCTGTTCACCGACCGGAACCGGTTTGGCCGTTACCTGGACTCGATTCTGATCGGCATCCCTACCTGGTTCGTGGTGGGAATCCTCATCACTTTTTCGCCAGAATTCGCCAAGGCCCTGCGGGTAACCGGCCCGGTATCGGCCGGCAATGCGGTCATGTACTGCTATCTCGGGCTGGTCTTTGGCGATTTTGCCAGCGGTTTGCTGAGCCAGCTGCTGGCAAGCAGAAAGAAAGTGATCCTCATCTTTCTCGTCCTGACCGGTGCCGGAGTTCTATGGTATTTCAAGGCGACAGCGGTTTCGCCCGCCATTTTCTACCTCATCTGCACCTTCCTCGGTTTTGCCAGCGGCTACTGGGCCATCTTCGTTACCGTGGCCGCCGAGCAGTTCGGCACCAACCTGCGAGCTACCGTGGCCACCACGGTCCCGAACTTTGTGCGGGGAATGGTGGTGCCGATCACCCTCTCCTTCCAGTGGGCGCGGGGCCAGTTAGGCCTGGAGCGGGGAGCCGTTGCCGTTGGCTGCCTCTGCATGCTCATCGCGCTGATCTCACTGTACCGGCTTGAAGAGACCTTTCACAAAGATCTGGACTATTTCGAGGAGTATCTTTAAGGAGCGGCACTATTCCCATGCCCCGTAACAATAGCGTAAATATTGCCTGGCCGCTGTCCGAACTGGCCCAGAGCCAGCCGGATACCCCGGCCATTGTCTTTCCGCAGGAAGGCCGGTCACTGACCTTCCGCGAACTGGATACGGACAGCGACCGGCTGGCCGCCGGTCTGGCCGGTATCGGCATTGGCAGGGGAGTGCGCACAGCCCTGCTGGTTCCCCCTTCTCCGGAGCTGTTCAGCCTGACCTTCGCTCTGTTCAAGGCCGGAGCGGTGCCGGTGTTCATCGATCCCGGCATCGGTGCAAAAAACATGAAAGGGTGCCTCAGAGATGCGGAACCAACTGCATTCATCGGCGTCCCCAAGGCGCACTTTGCCCGGAGATTGCTGGGATGGGGAAAAGAGACCATCCGCACCCTTGTTACCGTAAACGGCAGCAAGATCTCGGGGGGGGATTCCCCTTGAAGAGATCCGCTCGTCCGCCTCTGACCTGACCAGTTACGTTCCGGCCCGGACCGGCCGGGATGAAACCGCCGCCATCCTCTTCACCAGCGGCAGCACCGGCGCCCCCAAAGGGGCTGTTTACACCCACGGCAACTTCGCCGCTCAGGTCGAAGCACTCAGGCAGGTCTACGGCATTACCCCCGGTGAGGTCGACCTCCCGACCTTTCCGTTGTTTGCCCTCTTTGCCCCGGCGCTCGGCATGACCGCCATCATCCCCAGGATGGACTTTACCAGACCCGGCTCGGTCGACCCGGAACGGATCATCGGGCCGCTGAACCGTTTCCAGGCCACCACAATGTTCGGCTCGCCGGCGCTCATCAACCGCGTTGCCAGATATGGAGTTGCCAAGGGGGTGAAACTGCCATCACTTAAACGGGTGATCTCTGCCGGGGCTCCGGTACAACCGCATGTTCTGGAGCGGTTCAGCGCTCTGCTGCCGGAAGGCGCCGAGATCTTCACCCCGTATGGCGCCACCGAGGCACTGCCGGTATGTTCCATCGGCAGCCGCGAGATTCTGGGAGAAACCCGTCGGGTCACCGATGCCGGGGGCGGTGTGTGCGTGGGTAAACCGGTCAATGGAATCAGGCTGGAGATTATCGAGATCAGCGACGCTCCGATCCCGGAGTGGGACGAAGCGCTGCGCGTACCGCTGGATCTGATCGGCGAGATCGTAGTGCAGGGGCCGCAGGTCACCAAGGGTTACTACAACCGGCCGGAGGCCGATCGGCTGGCCAAGATATCGGACCCTGCGACCGGCAGCTTTTTCCACCGGATGGGTGATCTGGGGGGTAAAGACGCGGCAGGCAGGATCTGGTTCTGCGGCAGAAAGTCGCACCGGGTCGAGACCGGTGCCGAGACCCTGTTCACAATCCCGTGTGAAGCAGTCTTCAACACCCACCCGGCGGTCTTCCGCTCCGCGCTGGTCGGGATCGGCGTCCAGGGACAACAGCGGCCGGCCATCTGCATCGAGCTGGAAAAGGGGTGCCGGACCGACCGGGACAAGATCCGGCAGGAACTCCTTGTCATTGCCCGGGCACATATCCATACTCAGGCGATCGAAACCTTCCTGTTCCACCCGGCGTTTCCCGTGGATATCCGGCACAATGCCAAGATTTTTCGGGAAAAACTGGCGGTATGGGCGGCAAGGAAACTGAAATGAAGGCTCTGGTGACCGGAGGTGGCGGATTTTTGGGCGGAGTTATCGTGAGGATGCTCCGTGACCGAGGTGACGAGGTGGCTAGCATCTCCCGCTCCATATATCCCGAACTGACCGGTCTTGGCATACAGCAGGTTCAGGGCGACCTGGCCGACAGTTCAGCGGTCATGAAGGCTGCCGCAGGTTGCGATATTGTATTCCATGTTGCGGCCAAGGCCGGAGTATGGGGCCCTTATAGCGAATACTACCGAGCCAATGTGACCGGTACGGAGAATGTGATCGCTTCCTGCCGGGCCAACGGCATCGCTAGGCTGGTCTACACCAGCTCCCCCAGCGTGGTGTTCGACGGCAGTGATATTGAAGGGGGAGATGAAACGCTCCCCTACCCCGCTCACTTTGAGGCCCCTTACCCGCAGACCAAGGCCATGGCTGAGCAGCTGGTTCTGGCCGCCAACTCGCCTGAACTGGCCACGGTATCGCTGCGTCCCCATCTCATCTGGGGTCCCGGCGACAATCACCTGGTACCGCGGATCATTGCCAGGGCCAAAAGCGGCAGGCTGCGCCGGATCGGCGACCGGCCCTGCCGGGTGGACACTGTCTATGTGGACAATGCGGCCCGCGCGCATCTGCTGGCTGCGGATCGGCTCTCACCAGGCTCTCCGGTTGCCGGCCGGAGCTATTTCATCAGCAACGGAGAACCGCTACCGATCTGGGATATGGTCAACCGCATCCTTGCTAGCGCAGATATCCCCCCGGTCTCCGGGACCATATCGCCACGGCTGGCTTATCTTGCCGGTGCCTTGTTCGAGAAGATCTGGAGCGCTTTCCGTCTTTCCGGCGAACCGCCCATGACCCGCTTTGTCGCCCATGAGCTGGCCACAGCCCACTGGTTCGACATCTCCGCTGCCCGGCGCGACCTGGGGTATGAACCGGAGGTTTCGATGGATGAAGGGATGCGAGGGCTTAAGGATTGGCTTACCGGAAGAGGATAAACACTTCAATGAAAGCACAGATTATCGAAAAGGAAGGCAGGCCTGAATTCGCGGTGATTTCATACACGGATTACGAGCATTTTCTGGAACTGCTTGAGGATGAGGCAGATACCAAAGCCGTTGCCGAGTTTCATGAAGCCTATACCGCCGGTCGGGAGTTTCTGGAGCCGAATGAAGATTATGCGCCGCGAACTCGCCGGAGAATCGCCGATTAAGCTCTGGCGCGAATACCGCAGCCTGACTCAGCAGGAACTCGCCAAGAAGGCGGCGATAAGCAAGCCGTATCTGTCGCAGATCGAAACCGGCAAACGGCAGGGGAAGGTTGAAACACTATCTGCCATAGCGCGGGCACTTGATGTGCCACTTGATGTTTTGGTCGACTAAACCTTCCGCTTAAATCTCCGTAATAACTCCATAAGGCTGACCAGCCCGCCCAGTCTTTCCGGGCGGGCTGGTCAGCCGCAAGTTGGATACTCTTGCTGTCAGACTGCGATGACAGTGGTTTCAATTCTGACATGGAGGGATTTCTTAATAGTGGCGAAGATAGTCGACAGGTTTTCCATGGTAGGATTGCCGGAAGCGGAAAGCATGCGGTGAAGACTTTTGCTTGGTTTTTGTACTTCTTCAGCTAATCGCTCGAATCCGACTGTTGCGTTTATGAGGTCTCTTAAAATCAGTTTGGCAGTGGCTGAATCGCCATCCAGCAATAAATCGACCGCTTCATGAAGCAGTGATTTGGCAAAATCAGGGTCGCACTCAACCCGCTTTTTTATGGTTTCTTTGAAGTCTCTCGTCAGGGCCATTTTGTCCTCCCTAAATCTATTTCTTTTTCTGTTTGGCTTTTCGTTCTTTGTACTCTTTCCAGATGGCTTCTGCCTTGTCGATATCCTTTTGCTGTCCCTTTTTCGTACCGCCCCCGAGAAGAATTATCAGTTTATCACCGTCTTTACCGATGTAGACCCGATAGCCTGGCCCCCAATCCAACCGGTATTCTCCGATTCCTCCAAGCCATTTTACGTTGGAAAGGTTACCTTGTTCCATTTTGAGCTTTACGATCGTGATCTTCGCAGCTGCAATAGTATCCAGTCCCATGAACCATTCTTCGTAAGGGCTTGTTCCATCTTCGCAGAGGTATTCTTCAACTTTATAACTCATGCTTGATAGTATCCTATATGTTACTATCATTCAATGGGAAAATTGCATTGATTCAGCAAATCCCGCGAATTGCCAATACAATTAAAAGAAGCACCAGTACAAACACTCTATGGTCAATCACAAAATTGGTTCCGCTCGATAATATGGCAACCGCACTGAATACAACCGACCCCGCGGCCTGCCCAATGTAATCCAGGTACAAAAAAGGGCACCACAGTGGGTGCCCTTTAAGTAGAGTTAACGGGAGATCGAATCAGTCGATCACCTTGCCGATATTCCCGAATCTGACGCGGAAATTGTCCTTGTCCCATGACCAGTACTTGATGAACGCCAGCCCCTTGATCTTGTCCATCTTCACGAACCCCCAGAATCGGCTGTCATAGGAACGGTCGCGGTTGTCACCCATGACAAAATAGGAACCCGGCGGGACCACTATCTGCTTGGTGTTGTCACGCGGGTTCTGGGCGGCCGGTATCACGTCCTTCTCCTTGTGCACTTCGTGGGGGTTGGAGTATGGCTTGGCATTTACCATCACGGTCTTGCTCACCACCTGCACCACGTCACCCGGTACCCCGATAACCCGCTTGATAAAGTCTTTGCTCGGGTCTTCGGGATATTCAAAGACAATGACATCCCCACGCTTGGGGTCGCGGATCTTGAACAGCCGCTTGTCGGTAAACGGGATTTTCGTGCCATAGATGAATTTGTTCACCAGGATATGATCGCCGATGGCAAGAGTATCTTCCATGGATCCGGATGGTATCTTGAACGCCTGTACGATGAACGTCCGGATGACGAGAGCCAGAATCACCGCAATAATGATCGACTCTGCATACTCCCGAATGATATGTTTTTTCTTGAATTCCGGTTGCTGTGTCTCTTTGGCGCCGAGATTCTTGTAATCTTCCATTATCAGGTCCCTAATCCTCTACTTTTAGTATCGCCAGGAACGCCTCCTGAGGCAGTTCCACATTACCGACATTCTTCATCCGCTTCTTCCCCTCTTTCTGCTTTTCGAGGAGCTTCCGCTTGCGGGTTATGTCACCGCCGTAACATTTGGCAAGAACATCCTTGCGCAACGCCTTGACCGTTTCCCTGGCAATGACCTTGTTGCCGATGGCGGCCTGAATGGCCACCTCGAACATCTGGCGGGAGATCAGCTCCTTCATCTTGGAAACAAGAGCACGGCCCCGGTAGTATGCCTTCTCCTTGTGAACGATCAGAGAGAGTGCATCGACCACTTCACCGTTGATCATGATATTCATCCGGACCAGATCACTCTGCCGGAAATCGAGATGTTCATAATCCAGGGAGGCGTATCCCTTGGAGATCGATTTCAACCGATCGTAAAAATCGAGCACGATCTCGTTCAGCGGCAGTTCATAGATGATCATGACCCGTGTCGGGGTAAGATATTTAATTTCCCGCTGGACACCCCGCTTCTCGACACAAAGTGCAAGAACAGGCCCGACAAAGTCATTGGGAACATGAATATGCGCCAGGATGAAAGGCTCTTCCATATAATCGATATGCTGCGGTTCCGGCATCTTGGCCGCGCTCTCGATCTCGATCATGCTGGAGTCGGTCCGATGGACGCGATAGACAACCGTCGGCGCCGTGGTGATCAGATCGAGGCTGAATTCCCGTTCCAGCCGCTCCTGGATGATCTCCATGTGCAGAAGTCCCAGGAAGCCGCACCGGAACCCGAACCCGAGCGCCACCGAGGTCTCCGGCTCATAGGAAAAGGAGGAGTCGTTCAGCTTGAGCTTAGCCAGCGCATCCCGAAGCTGTTCATACTGGGCGGTGTCGATCGGGTAAAGCCCGGAAAACACCATCGGCTTTACCTCTTTGAACCCTTCCAGCGGCTGGCTGCACTGGCGGTGCAGCAGGGTGACGGTATCGCCAACCTTGGCGTCGGCAACATCCTTGATACCGGCAATGATAAAGCCGACCTCGCCGACGGAGAGGCTCGGCACCTCCCGCATTACCGGAGCGAAGACACCCACCTTGAGCGCCTCGTAGGCACGGTTGGTGGACATGAGCTGGATCTTGTCCCCCTTCTTGAGCGTGCCATCGATAATCCTGACCAGGATGATGACCCCCTGGTACTGGTCGTACCAGGAGTCGAACAGCAGCGCCTTAAGCGGGGCATCCAGATTCCCCTTAGGAGGCGGTATCTTTTTGACGATCTCTTCCAGGATCTCCCTGGTGCCGATCCCCTCCTTGGCGCTGGCCAGTACGGCATCGTGGGCATCGATCCCGATGATATCCTCGATCTCCTGGATAACCCGCTCCGGCTCGGCAGCCGGAAGGTCGATCTTGTTCAGGACCGGGAAGACTTCGAGATTGATATCGAGAGCCAGGTAGACGTTGGCCAGGGTCTGGGCCTCCACCCCCTGTGAGGCATCGACGACCAGGAGTCCACCTTCACAGGCTGCCAGCGACCGGGAAACCTCATAGGTGAAGTCGACGTGGCCGGGGGTATCGATCAGGTTAAGGATATACTCCTTGCCGTTGTCAGCCTTATAGTTGAGCCTGACGGTCTGGGCCTTGATGGTGATGCCCCGTTCCCGTTCCAGGTCCATCTTGTCGAGGAACTGGTCCTGCATCTCCCTGGCGGTCAACGCGCCGGTGTACTCCAGCAGCCGGTCGGCAAGCGTCGACTTCCCATGGTCGATATGGGCGATTATGGAAAAATTGCGGATAATCTCTTGAGACATGAACACCTTTGCATCCTGATTGTATAAACCTTGGAAGGATAGACCAACAGAGGCGCTGATGTAAAGGTATTTCTCGTCTGAGCCGCCTGTAAATCATTGCCTTGCATAATCGTCCGTGATAAAGTCCGCTCATAAATACAAATAAAGGATAATCACTGAATGCTGACCGGAAAACAGAAACGATTTCTCAGGGCTCTCGGGCATGGTCTCAAACCGATAATCACCATTGGCAAGAGCGAAATAAGCGAGGCGTTGGCCAAAGAGACCTCCATAGCACTGGATGCCCACGAGCTGGTGAAGATAAAACTGCTCGAAAGCTGCATCATGGATCGGCACGAGGCGGCCGCACTGCTGGCCGACGCCAGCAAAGCGGAAATTGCCCAGATCCTGGGGAGAACGTTTCTACTTTATCGCCAGGCCAAGGAGCCGAAGATTCAGCTCCCTTCGGAAAAACCGAAAAAAGGCAGCCCAAGGTAATCATATGAAGCAGATCGATGAATTCCCCCGGGAGCGGCCGGACCTGGCCTTGTATGCGGCCAGAAGCTCTGAATCCGGAGGCCGCAAGCACGACGAGGAGTTGCGCGACCCACGCCCGGCATTCGAGCGCGACCGTGACCGGATCATTCACTCTGCGGCGTTTCGACGCCTTGAATACAAGACCCAGGTATTTGTCAATCATGAGGGCGACTACTACCGCACCCGGCTGACCCATTCGCTGGAGGTCGCCCAGATAGGGAAAGCCATTGCTCGGCGCCTTAACCTGAACGAGGAGCTGACCGAGGCGATCGCCCTGGCCCACGATCTCGGCCATACGCCGTTCGGTCACACCGGCGAGGAGGTTTTGAACCGGCTGATGGCAGATTACGGCGGCTTCGAGCATAACCTGCAGTCGCTCCGGGTTGTGGACGAACTGGAGGAGAGATACCCGACATTCAACGGGCTCAACCTGTCGTGGGAGGTCCGTGAAGGGATCATCAAGCACTCCTCCCCCTATGACCGGCCGGCCGGGATCATCGAAGAGTTTCTGCCCGGCATCGTGCCGACCATTGAGGCACAAATCATCAACTTTGCCGACGAGATCGCCTACAACAACCATGACATCGACGACGGACTGAAATCAGGGCTGTTGAACCTTGGACAATTGCAGCAGGTGGAACTGTGGCAGGAGATGTACGGCCATATATGTTCCCGTTTTCCAGGACTCGATGAAGAACGAGCCAAGTGCCAGACAATCAGCGCCCTGATCGGTTCCTTCATAACCGACCTGACCGCAAACACCGTCAGAAATCTCGAATCGCTCAATATCGCCACATCCGCAGACCTGCGCCGGGTAAACAGTCAGGTGGTCGATTTCAGCCCTTCTTTTGGGGAAAAGAACCGGCAGCTGAAAAGGTTTCTGTTTGAGAACCTCTATCGCCATTACAAGGTCGAAAGGATGCGGGTCAAGGCCGAGCGTTACATCTCCATGCTGTTCGACACCTATCGCAAACACCCCACCCTGCTTCCCGGCAAGTACGAGAAACGGATGGATTCAGTCGGCAGGGAACGGGTCATCTGCGACTACATCGCCGGCATGACCGACCGGTTTGCCCTGGACGAATTCAAGCGTTTGTTCGAACCGTATGAACGGGTATAAATACACTTTATGTGGCAGATCCCGCAACTCCTGATCGCGCTTACTTCTTGACTGTTCAGGTATCTGGTGATAAATTAATGAACTCTTCTTTACCAGGCCACGCAAGAGAGAACAACAATGCACAGCAAGCTGCTTGACAAGGTCCCGGCAAACGTCAGAGCCCGTATCGGTTCTGCGAGCATGGTCTGTCCACTTTCCGGACGGGACGTCTTTAATGCGCTCAGCAACGAGCGATTGATAATCATGGGGTGCAACCCGAGGATACTGCATGTGATTCCGGGGATCATGCGCGCTGCCGAAGAACTGGATGCCGTAGTCGCTTTTGAGTTGAGCAAGGCAGAAGGCGGCCTTGACGGCGGTTATACCGGCCAGACCCCGGAAAGCTTCTGTTCCGCCCTGATCGAGTACGCAGATTCCTGTCGCTTTACCAAGCCGTTCATCATCTATGCAGATCACATCACTGTTACCAACACCACCCCCGCAGAACTGGAAAAGGCAAAACTGCTGATCGCCGCCCAGATCGCTGCCGGGTTTACCTCGTTTGCTCTGGACGCGTCTTTCAATCCGCTGGCAGAGAATATCGCCGTTACCGCCGAGCTGGCGTTACCTATTCAGCAGGCCGGGTTCGGTCTGGAAACGGAACTTGGCGAAGTCAAGCATGTCGGTTCCGAATCCCGGCTGACAGAGGTTTCCGAGGTCGAAACATTTCTTTCCGGTCTGCGCGACAAAGGGATCCACCCGCAGTTACTGGCGATAGACAACGGCTCCAAAAGCGGCAACTATCTTGACGGGCAAGCGATAAGCATCGACCTCGAACGGACCGGAGATATTTTCCGGGCTGCCGTTCAATTCGGCATTGCCGGACTCGTACAGCACGGCATAACCGGCACCCCGCTCAGGATCGTCGGCAGGTTTTCGGATTTCGGCATCCGCAAGGGTAATATCGGCACGCTCTGGCAGAACATTGCCCATGCCGGGTTCCCGCTCGACCTTATGGATGCGATGCGAAAATGGTCCAGAGATAACAACAGGGACATAAAACATGCTACCGCAGTATTCAAATCGGATATTGACTCTATCCCGGCAGAAAACATCCAGATGATTCGAGATATGGCTTACCGTGAAGCAGGTGAATTCATCAAGGCATTTCACGCCCAGGGGAGCGCAGCCAAACTGATATCCCGCATGAAGAGTGAATGAGGGTAATCAGCGGTACGGCTAAAGGCAGACACCTTGCTCCTCCTGCGGACCGGCGGGTCAGACCGACAACGGATCGGATCAAGGAAGCGCTTTTCAGCATCTTGACCTCATTTTTTGGTGATCTGGACCGTCTGTCCGTTCTCGATCTTTTTGCCGGCACCGGAAGCCTCGGCATCGAGGCGCTGAGCCGGGGAGCTGCCAAGGCTGTTTTCATCGACAACAACAAGGTATCGGCAGCGCTGGTAAAAGAGAACCTCCGGTCAACCGGTCTTTCCGGATCTGCGGAAGTCATTCAGGCTGATGTCATACAAGCACTTGCCAAGCTGGATAACCAAAACAGGAAGTTCGATCTTGTTTTTGCCGATCCTCCCTATGGTATGGGGTTGGCTGACAAATTTCTCGACAAGATCAGCGCCACGACTCTTCTGGCCGAAGGTGCGCTGGTGGTGGTTGAATCAGGTGCAAAAGAAAATTTCCCTCTGGAAGAACGGTGTCTGAGGCAAATCGATCGCCGGGTATACGGAGACACTGCCCTTACATTCTTCGCGACAACGGACTGAGGTTTTTATGCCGAGAAAAATTGCCGTCTATCCGGGCTCGTTTGATCCCATCACCTATGGCCATCTTGATATTATCAACCGTGGACTCATGATCTTCGATAACGTCATTGTGGCGGTTGCCAGAAACTCGGCAAAAAATTCGCTGTTTACGATAGAAGAACGGGTGGATCTGATCAGCCGTGTCCTTGACGGGAACGACCGGGCAAGAGTTGACACCTTCGACGGCCTTCTGGTAGACTACGTCCGCTCTCAACAGGCAACGGTGATCATCCGCGGGCTCCGGGCCATATCCGATTTCGAATACGAATTCCAGATCGCCCAGATGAACCGGAGCATTACCAGCGAGGTGGAAACGTTATTCATGATGACCTCGGTTCCCTACGGCTACCTCTCCTCATCCATCGTCAAGGAGGTCAGCTCCCTGAACGGCCCGGTGGACGGACTGGTGCCGCCGCTCGTCAAACAAGCGCTTATAAATAAGTTTTCATCATAAACACCCATAACAAGGAGACCCGTATGAATCCGTTAGCCGTAGAACTCAACGAGATGCTCACCCAGAGCAACCCTTATGTTCTGGATATGCTATCCGACCTGGGCAAGAACCTCTTCTTCCCCAAGGGAATTCTGACCCAGTCGGCAGAAGCAAAGGAAAAGGCCCACAAATTCAATGCCACCATCGGCATCGCCACCGAAAATGGCGGCCCGATGTACCTCCAGTGCATCCAGGACAAGCTCACAGCCTTTGACCCGAAGGACATCTACCCCTATGCGCCGCCGGCCGGCAAGCCGGAACTGCGGGCGCTGTGGCGGGAGAAGCAGCTGCGGGAGAACCCGAGCCAACAGGGGAAACACTTCAGCAACCCGATCGTCACCAACGCCCTTACCCACGGCCTCTCAATCGTTGCCGACATGTTCGTCGACCAGGGTGACCACGTGGTCCTGCCGGACATGCTCTGGGGAAACTACAACCTCACCTTCGGCACCTGCTCCGGTGCCGTCATGCGGAAATTCCCGACCTTCACCGTGGCTGGCGGCTATGACGTCGACGCCTTTAAGGCTGAGTTGAAAAACAGCGCCGAGGAAAAGGGTAAAGCCGTTGTCATCCTGAACTTCCCCAATAACCCGAGCGGCTACACCCCGTCCGTCGCCGAAGGTGACGCCATCGTTGCCGCCATCAAGGAAGTCGCCGAGAGCGGCTGCAACATCGTCGCCGTCACCGACGACGCCTACTTCGGACTCTTCTACGAGAACAGCTTGAAGGAGTCGCTCTTCGGCAAGCTCGCCAACCTCCATCCGCGCATCCTGGCGGTAAAGCTCGACGGCGCCACCAAGGAGGAGTTCGTCTGGGGCTTCAGGACCGGCTTCATCACCTTCGCCGACGGCAACAGCTTCGAGAACGAACGGGTCATGACCGCCCTTGAGAAGAAGGCCATGGGGATCATCCGTGCCCGGATCTCCAACTGTCCCCACCCCTCCCAGACCTTCGCCATCGAGGCGCTCCGCTCCCCGAAATTCCTCGAACAGAAGGAAGAGAAGTTCCAGGTGCTGAAAGGGCGCGCTCTTAAGGTCAAGGAGGTCCTCAACAGCGGTAAGTACGATTCCGCCTGGACCTACTACCCGTTCAACTCCGGCTACTTCATGTGCTTGAAACTCAAAACTGTTGATGCCGAGAAGCTGCGGGTCCACCTGCTTGACAAGTACGGCGTCGGCGGCATCTCCATCGGCAAGACCGACCTGCGGATCGCCTTCTCCTGCATCGAGGAGAAGGACATCCCCGAACTGTTCGACATCATCTACCAGGGAGTGCAGGATCTGGCCTGATCATCCTGCAAGTATCAAAAACCTGAAATAGATCTGATCGGGGGACGCTCCGGCGTCCCCGCTGCTTTAGAGGGAGGTTTCATGATCACCAAAGACATGATCATCGGCGACATCATACGCTCCTTCCCCGCCACCATTCCAATCTTCGACAAATACAAACTCGACTGCTACGAATGCCAGATAGCCGATCTTGAGACTCTCGAACATGGCGCCGGCGTCCATAAAATAAGCGTGGATGCCCTGCTCGAAGAGCTGAATCGGAACCAGTCACCCTGATGGCGGTCCGGTTACCAATGCATGAATGACCAACTACCTGAATACGAGCAGTATTTTCAGCCTCATCAATCCGTAAGGATTGCATTGGTTGCCGAAGGCCGCAAGCTGCCCGAGATCGTCGGTGGTGTATCACGGCTTTCCGGCGACCTGATCGAACTCATTCTCAACTCTCGATTGCCGGTTGATACATCCTCAACCGATACGGAATATCTGCTTGAGCTCCGCTCGGTTCATTTGGGGAGTGCCTTCCGCTGCCGGGCGCTTCTGGTAAGCGACGCCTCTGAGATGACCGTAAGCATGAGACTGGTGGGAAATGTCATCTTAGAGGAGTTGCGGGAATACTTTCGGATCGATACCTACATACCGTTACGATATATTCCGCTGGCAGACCTTGATGAAAAGACTGTGCTCAGACGGTGGCTGGAATTCCTGGATTTTCAGACCCAGAGGTCAATCAGGCCGGCAAGCTTTGCGTTCAAAGGAGAACCGGCCTCAGCGGCGTCATCGGATTCCGACCTTTTCTCCCCCCTTGAATACTCTACTCCGGTTGCGGCCAACATCAGCGGCGGAGGACTGAGAACCAATCTCCCGGAGCTGCTCAAACCCGGATGCCAGGCAATTCTGGAGATGTACCTGCCCGGTACCCCTCCCAGGATCGTCGATGTCGTCGGTGAAGTCCTCGCCTCCGGATATGTCCATTCCGAGGATGGCGGCAAGACTTTTTCCACACCGTTCAAGTTTACGCATATCAACGAAAACGACCGTGATGCGATCATTAACCATATCCATAAAGTACAGCAGCAGCAGATCAGGCAGATCTCCGATGAAACTCCGGTCGAGTTAAGGACAACTGCTCCCTCCCCACTGTCCCGGAACGCAAGGATCAAGCGGTTCATTGGCAAGACAATTGTAATTTCATTGCTGATCATTACCGCCCTGTTCCTTTTCAATCTCTACAAACACCGCGGAAAATCAGAGGTAAGCATCATTTTCGAACGGGGATTGAAGATGTACCTCGACAGGATTTTTTCAACTCCCCCCTGACCCGGGCAACAGTGTACACTGTAGGCTAGTTTGTGTACTCAACACCTGACAACTCCCCCCTAAACCATACGATAAACACCAGCCCCGCGACACGCACCCACTCTAATTAGTCTTTTATTCCATACAGTTGACCGTTTGAGACCTCCATTTTCAACTGCTGGCATGCAAATCGCAATATCTGTCCGCAGCGCTTCCCACTTATCAGCGTGCCGCATCCTCAACATGGAGGTAGACAGGTGCTTTACAAAACACCGAATGAATCATTCAACGAATTCATCATTGCCAGAAACGACTCCACCTGCATAAGATGCAAGGTCTGCGTCCGGCAATGTTCCTATGGAGTCCACCGCTATATATCCGAGACCGATTCCCTGTGTGAGGATTCCGGACAGTGCATCGGATGCCGGCGGTGTTCCGCATTCTGCCCGACCGGAGCCATAACCATCCGCGGCAACGAAGAAACTTTCAAGGCCAACGCATCCTGGTCTAACGCCCATATCAGAAACCTGTACGCCCAGGCCGATACCGGCGGCATTCTCCTTGCCGCCATGGGTAACCCGGCAAAATACCCGATTTACTGGGACCACATGCTCCTCGACGCCTCGCAGGTCACCAACCCATCCATAGACCCTCTTCGTGAGCCGATGGAACTCAGGACCTATCTCGGTAAAAAACCCCACTCCATCGAGGTGGTCAAGGACAAGAAGACCGGCAAGCCGAAACTGGCAACCAAACTTACCCCGCAGTTGAAGCTGGAATATCCGTTCATATTCTCCGCCATGAGCTATGGCGCCCTCAATCTCAACGCCCACAGGGCAATGGCAGCGGCAGCGGAACAGCTGGGAACCATCTATAACACCGGAGAAGGCGGTCTGCACAAGGACCTGTACCGGTACGGCAAAAACGTCATTGTCCAGGTCGCCTCCGGCCGATTCGGCGTCAGCGAGGCATACCTCAATGCCGGTGTCGGGATCGAGATCAAGGTCGGCCAGGGGGCCAAACCAGGTATCGGCGGCCACCTCCCCGGCGAGAAGGTCAACTGCGAGATCTCCGAAACCCGCATGATTCCGATGGGTTCGGACGCGATATCCCCGGCTCCGCACCACGATATCTATTCCATCGAGGACTTGCGCCAGCTGATCTATGCACTGAAGGAAGCAACCAACTACGAGAAACCGGTTTCGGTAAAGATTGCCGCAGTTCACCATGTTGCGGCAATTGCCTCCGGCATTGCCCGTGCCGGTGCGGACATTATAACCATCGACGGTTTCCGCGGCGGCACCGGCGCTGCGCCGCAGGTCATCCGCGACAATGTCGGCATTCCGATGGAATTGGCCCTGGCCGCGGTTGATACCAGGCTGCGCGACGAAGGGATCAGGAACCAGGTCTCCATCGTTGTCGGCGGCGGCGTCCGGAACTCCGGCGACGCCATCAAGGCCATCGCCCTGGGCGCCGATGCGATCAACCTCGGGACTTCCACACTCCTGGCCCTTGGCTGCACCCTCTGCCAGCGTTGCTATACCGGCAAGTGCCCCTGGGGGATCACCACCAACGAGCCTTACCTTGCCAAGCGGCTCAACCCGGAAATAGGCGCCGAGAAACTGGTCAACCTGGTCAAGGCCTGGGGGCACGAGATGAAGGAGATCCTGGGTGGAATGGGTCTCAACGCCCTCGAATCGTTGCGCGGCAACCGCTACAAGCTGCGTGCCGTCGGACTAACCGAAAAAGATATGAACCTCTTGGGCGTAATGCCCGCCGGAGAATAGTTTATGAAAAGGATCTACACCTTAGAAGACGCATGCATCGGCTGCCATCTCTGCGAAGTAGCCTGCATCACCGAACACTCGCTCTCCAAGGATCCGGTCAAGGCCTTTCTCCATGAACCGGCCAAGCCGATTTCCCGCTGCACGGTGGAAGAGTTTGACGGCGGAGTAATATCGCTCTCCACCACCTGCCGCCACTGCGATGAGCCCGACTGCCTCCGCGCCTGCATATCGGGGGCGATTCAGAAGAATGACCAGGGTGTTGTACGCCTGGACACCGAGCAGTGCGTCGGGTGCTGGTCATGCGTCATGGCCTGCCCGTACGGGGCGATACAGCGCAATCTGACAAAAAAGAAGGCCAACAAGTGTGACCTGTGCCCGGACCGGAAAGGGCCGGCCTGTGTTGACGCATGCCCCAACCGGGCCTTGATCTACAGGGAGGGGAGCCAGAAATGAATTACGTTATCATCGGCAACTCCGTTGCAGCCGTCGGAGCAGTCCGCGCCATCAGGGCGCACGACAGCCAGGGAAATATCACCATAATCTCGCGGGAACGTCACTCCGCCTATGGCCGGCCACTGATTTCCTACCTCCTTGGCGGGCTGATCACCGAGAAACGGATGGCCTACATACCGGAAGATTTTTACGAAAAACTCGGGATCAACCTGCTGCTCAACTCCGAAGTCGTGGGAGTTGACACGAAAAAGCAGGTTGTCGCCCTTAGCGCCGGCGATACCATCAAATATGACCGGCTCCTGGTGGCGAC
This sequence comes from Geobacter sp. OR-1, assembly GCF_000813145.1. Taxonomy (GTDB): domain Bacteria; phylum Desulfobacterota; class Desulfuromonadia; order Geobacterales; family DSM-12255; genus Geoanaerobacter. The sequence continues at coordinate 24,843 of NZ_BAZF01000019.1, forward strand.
CGGCGGCGACCCGTTTGTCCCCCCCATTGAGGGGCTTACCGGCAAGGAAAAGGTCTTCACCTTTACCACTTGGGACGATGCCGCCAAACTGAAAGCCGTTGCCCACGACATCGATCATGCCGTCATCCTCGGCGGTGGCCTCATCGGCCTGAAAGCCGCGGAAGGGCTGCATCTGCTCGGCAAGAGGGTGACGATTGTCGAACTGGCCGACCGGATACTCTCGGCGGCATTCGACAGGCCAGCGGGCAGAATCGTGGCCAAGAAGATGAAAGCCAACGGCATTGACGTGATCACCGAGGATACGGTGGTGAAAATAGAGGGCGATGGTGCCGACATCAGCGGCGTTCTGCTCAAATCAGGGGATGTCATCCCCTGCGACACCGTGGTCGTTGCCATCGGCGTGCGACCGGCCGCCGGTTTTCTGAAAGGAAGCGCCATCGAGGTAAACCGCGGCGTCGTGGTGGATGACCGGATGGAGAGCTCGGTAAAGGGTGTATTTGCCGCCGGCGATGTTGCCGAGGCCCGCGACTTTTTCTCCAGCCAGAAGAATCCGATGCCGATCTGGCCCGATGCCTACATCCAGGGCGATATTGCCGGTACGGCCATGACCGGGGCGGACAAGGAATACGCCGGCGGGCTGGCCATGAACTCGATCGAGTTCTTCAAGGTATCAACGATCTCAATGGGAATAACCAACCCGGCAAATGCTTCGGAGTACGAGGTGCTCACCTATCAGAACACCGAATCATACCAGTACCGCAAGATCGTACTGAAAGAGAATCGCCTGGTCGGCGCAGTTCTGGTCGGCAATGTCGAACGCGCCGGCATCTTCTCGGGCCTGATCAGGGACGGCGTTGACATAACCCCGTTCCGGGAACATCTGTTGGCTCCTGATTTCGGCTTTATTCATCTTCCCAAGGATTTGCGGAACTCACTTTTTGCCCCTGTGGGCAAAGTGGCATAACAGACCAGGTTAAGGGGAAAACCTCTCATGAAATATAAACCGACCCATATATTTGAAAAAGATATCTCGAACTGCGGCCTTACCGGCTTCATTTCCACAGCGGGAACCCTGGTTGAGGGGAGCGTCATCATCAAGTCGATCTCGCTGATGCATGATCGGGGCAACGGCCTCGGCGGTGGTTTTGCCGCTTACGGCATTTACCCGGAATTGAAAGATTTCTACGCCTTTCATATGATGTACGAGAACAGCACGGCGTTGCAGCTCACCGAAGAGTACCTGGAGCAGAACTTTTTCATCGAGCTGCAGGAGGAGATCCCCACCCGGCGTACCCAGGCGATCGCCAACCCCCCGATGTTCAAGCGCTACTTCATACAACCACTTGAAACCACCGAATATCGTGAAGCCATCGACTACCAGAAAATGACCGATGAAGATATCATCGTCAGCCACGTGATGCGGATCAACCATGGCATCGAAGGGGCGTTTGTTGTTTCTTCCGGCAAGAACATGGGGGCGTTCAAGGGGGTCGGGTATCCGGAGGAGATCGCTGATTTTTTCCGTCTTGAAGAGTACAGCGGCCATATCTGGACCGCCCACAACCGATTTCCCACCAATACCCCCGGATGGTGGGGCGGTGCCCACCCGTTCACGCTGCTCGACTGGTCGATCGTCCACAACGGCGAAATATCATCCTACGGCATCAACAAGCGTTACCTGGAGATGTACGGTTACCTCTGCACCATGCTGACCGATACCGAAGTCGTCACCTACATGCTTGATCTCCTCATCAGGAAGCATGGGCTGAGCCCGGAACTGGCAAGCCTTGCCCTCGCCTCTCCTTTCTGGGACATGATCGACTCCATGCCGGACGACGACCGGGAGCTGCTCACCGCAATCCGCCAGGTATACGGCAGCGGACTGCTCAACGGCCCCTTTGCCATACTTTTTGCCAGCAACGAAGGGCTGATCGGTTTGAACGATCGCGTGAAACTGCGGCCGCTCATCTGTGCCACCAAGGACGATTTTGTCTACATGGCTTCCGAGGAGGCGGCGATCCGCGAGATCTGCTCCAACCCCGACCGGGTCTGGGCGCCGAGAGGCGGAGATCCGGTGATCGCCAAACTGCAGCCGGGAGTTGCCTGAAATCCGGGAAGTGCCAAGAACCGCGAGGTGTTAATATGAAAATCGATGCACAAGGTGTCTACTACCGGGACCTGAACAGCAAGATCCGCGAAGCGGTTGCTGGCGGGGCCGATAAAATCGAGCTGAACAACGTCAATGGCCAGTACTTCATCGGCGATGGGGTAAACCGGGCCGTGACCATCACCATTAACGGCGTGCCGGGGAACGATCTCGGCGCATTCATGAACGGCGCCACTATAATCGTCAAGAGCAATGCCCAGGACAATATCGGCAACACCATGAACGCCGGCAAAGTCGTTGTCCACGGCCATGCCGGCGATGTCCTCGGCTACGGGATGCGTGGCGGTAAAGTCCATATCCTCAAAGATGTCGGCTACCGCGTCGGCATTCACATGAAGTCATACGATACCAACAAGCCGGTACTGATTGCCGGCGGCAAGGCCGGGGATTTTTTCGGGGAATACATGGCCGGTGGCGTTCTGGTACTTCTGGGAATGTTTACCGATGACCCGGACAAACCGAAGCACGGTTTCCGGTTCGGGACCGGCATGCACGGCGGGGTGATTTTCGTGCGCGGCGCGGTTGATGAAACAAAGCTCTCCAGGGAGGTCGGGGTCTTTGATCTGACCGACGAGGACAAACAGGAACTCGAAGGATATCTGAAAGATTACTGCAAGGACTTCAAGCTGGACTTCAAGGAAGTCATGCAGGAGAAATTTGTGAAGGTGCTGCCGAAGAGCAAGAGGCCGTATGGGGATTTGTATTGTCCAATGCCCAGATAGCTAGGAAAGGGTTCTTTTCCGCCCTGGCGGTGTCAACCTGCGTGATTGCTTGTGCGGCGTACCAATCAGTACGCATCCGCGCAATCCCTTGGTTTCCTTGCCAGGACGAAAAATCCCTCCTTTCAGTAGAGGTTCTACCACACGTTTGGAGTCTCAACACCGCGCTGTAACAGGCGGGGTGTTTATTTCCCCCCTACCCCGGCCATCTCGTAGCTGACGCTCATCCCGATCTCTTCACGAACCAGGTTGCTGATCCGGGAGGCCGATTCTTCCACCAGCATGTCAAGGAGCAGTTTTTTCTTTTTCGGCGGCCGGATCACCTCCGGCTCACCCTTGATCCCGGCCAGCCGCCCCGCCTCTTCTATGGCATCCTGCATTGATCCGAGACGGTCTACCAGCCTGGCGGCCAGGGCCTGTTCCCCGGAAAAGATCCGGCCGTCCGCAATAGCCTTAACCTGCTCCACCGGCAGATTACGCCCCTCGCTCACAGCCTTGACAAACTGTCCGTGGGTACTCTCTATTACCCCCTGCAACAGGGCCTTTTCCTCAGCAGTCATCGGCCTTACCGGCGAACCCGAATCCTTGTACTTGCCGGTCTTGAGCGTAAACGCCTTCATCCCGATCTTGTCCATCAACCCTTCGACATTGGAGAATTTCATCAAGACGCCGATACTGCCGGTGATCGAGCCCGGATTGGCATAGATCAGGGACGCGGGAGCCGATATATAGTACCCCCCCGATGCGGCAAGACTACCCATCGAGACAACAACCTTTTTCTTTTTCGCCAGTTTTTTTACCTCCTGATAGATCTCCTGCGAAGGCCCCACCACCCCTCCGGGGGAATCCACCCTGAGGACAACCGCCTTGACATCGTCGTCACGCCCGAAGTCGTGAAGCTGCTTGACGGTCTCCTGGGAATCGAGGATCACCCCCTTGACCTCAACAACGCCTATCCCGCTCCCTTTGACAAGCTTCGTGTCGTTATCGCGGAAAAGGAGAGCAATAACGGCACAACTCATAAAAACAAGCACAAAAACGCACACAAGTCCGACAGATATCCACAGCCATTTATTTTTCATTGCAGATTCCTTAAGTTAGATACTGCAAACCTGGGTCGGCCTCGATTCAAACCCTTCTTGACCCTTACATGAAATCTCTGTTATCTTAATCTCATGAACTGCATTGTCTTCTCGGATACGCACGGGAATTACCCATTGGCAGCAGAGACGGTGTCACTTGCTGCCCCTGTCGATATGATCATCCACCTTGGCGACGAAACAGAAGACGCGAACATGATCGAAAGGATCTGCCTGACGCAGGTGCAGAAGGTTGCCGGCAATTGCGATCCTCCGGGGAAATGGCCAAGGGAGATCTGTACGTCAGTGGGAGAGACCAGGATGCTGTTGACCCACGGCGACCGCTACAGCGTGAAGGCCGGACTTTCAAAGCTCGTCGAACGCGCAGTTGCCGCAGATGCGCAGGTGGTGCTTTACGGTCATACCCACCAGGCTTCAATCGAGAGGATAGGTGGTATCCTCTTCGTCAATCCGGGTTCGCTGCATTGCGGTGCGGCAATAAAAAGCTATGCGGTTCTCACGATCAACAACTCGGAAATCGCTGCACGCATAGTTGTTATAACCGAATAGCAACTGCCTCGTTAACAGCCGCAACCGCAGTTATGGCAAACCCTGCGGTTGTGCTCCTCCGGCGCAATCGTCTCCGGGGCAAATGCCACCCGTTTCACGGCCCGGCCAATATCCTCCAACAGATCCAGATTCTCGCTTTTCCCGATAATATGACCTACACACTGGCTGGTGATGCCATCGGCAGGAGACGATATCCTGACCGAGTTGAGAAGATCTGCATAGCTGTTCACGTTGATCGTGACTGAAGGGTTGTCGACCCTGGCGATGTCAATTCCGAAACGCTCAAGTTCTCCCTGGAGCCCGGCAAAATAACATGCGAACGCCTCACCATCAGTATCTATCTTCCAGTCGGGACGGACGTGATTCTGGCCGAAAAATGTCACCAAAAGCTTTTTGCCGGTCATTGCCGATATTACCTCTTTATCCTGCATTATTAATCATACTTCCTGGCGAGCCTCTGCCTTACGGTTAAGTGAACTGAATACCATCTCAAGCACCGCCTTCTGCTTGACTTCATACTTGTTGAGCACTGCCAGGCATGTTCCTAAAGGGAAATTTGCATGAAGATAGTCCGCATCCCTGCCGGAAAGTATCACAATCCGCTTCGGGTCCATCCCGGTTTCCACCGCAAAATTGAACAGTTTCGCGCCATCGATGTCAGGCATCTCAAGATCCAAAACCAGCAGATCCAGCCCCCCCTCCCTTATCACGTTCAATGCACTTACCGGTCTGGAGCATGTCATCACCTGCAGCAACGGGTAACTCTCTTCCACGAAAGCGCTCAAAAGTTTCAGGAATGCCGGGTCATCGTCAACAATAAGGATCTTGCCCATACGTATACTCATGTTCAAAAAACAACTTATTTAATTATTCTCGTAGCTACGTTAAGCACCTGAATCGGGACATGCAGATCAAGTACGCGAGCGGTCTTCATATTGACAATCATGTCAACTTTTTTGGGGGCAACAATAGGGATAATAGCCGGCTTCCGGCCGGCAATTACCTTGGCCGCAAGGTCTGCGGCCTGATGTCCCATTTCACCGGGATGCGCCTCCAGAGATAGCAGCGCACCCTTCTCGCCGCCGTCGGGGACCTGAGTGATAACCGGGATTCTCTGGTCCATGGCGCGACGGATGACCTTGTCCAGCTGTCTGCCGACCACTGAAGATTCCGTCACATAAAGGCAGTCAATCTGGCTCAGGAGAGAAGACAAGGCCAGATCGAGCGTAGCAGGGCTTTCGACATTGCTTTCAACCACTGAAAACCGGTGCTGCACGGCCAGACGTTTGATCTCTTTCAACTGAACCACTGAACCGATTTCGCGCGAAGTGTACAAAACTCCAATCTGCTTGAACTGTTTGAACTCCAGAGTGGTCCTTATCAGTGTTGACAGCGGGACCTTTGAACTTACCCCGGTGGCATTGTTACCCGGTGCAGCAAGGCTTTTTGCAATCCCGGTCTCAAGGGGGGCATAGACATCAACAAAGACTATCGGGATATCGTGCGACTCCTGAAGGGCTGCCAGGGAAGCGGGAGCCCCAAAAGTCACGATGATGTTCGCACCGATAGCATTGAACTTTCTGATGGCGTTCGACCATGAGATCGGATCAGGATTCGGGATCTGGGTTACCAGTTCAATTGCGGTCTGATCATACCCCTTGGCGGCCATGGCACGAACAAAGGCCTTATGGGCGTTCCGGTAGCGTGGCTGATCGCTCGACAGAACCGTTGCGACAATAAGTGTCGATGAATTGCTCACCGCAGCAGGGAATATCGACACAACAATCAGCAGAGTGCCTAGAAAAACGAGTTTTCGAAGGAAGAAGTAATTCATCACCACTTGGCCGTAAAACTGGTAATCACCGAATGAACTGAGCCGTCAAACATGGAATTGCGATCATCGCTGTATTCCTGATAACGATAATCCACTCCGCAGGAAATATTTTTGAACAACCGGTAATCGACCTTGAAGTTAAGCGAATTTTCGACGGTCTTCAGGTCGGAGATCTCCTTCACCCCTGACGCATTGACAATTTGCGTGCTTGTCGGATCGAACTCGGCAAACGATCTGATCTGCTGGAAGGAGAGGAAGGTGTCGAGCTTTTCCAATGGCCGGACTGCAATGGTAATGCCGTAAAGCAGAGACTGGCTGGTATAGTTGGCGACTGTTGCGGTGTTCTGGTTGGAAACTGATGAAAAAAGCACCTGTTGGTCGGCAGACGATCTAAGCAGACCGGTCGTTCCGGTCAGGGATATCCGACCGTTAAGGAGATTTCCCCAAAGCGTGGCAGTAGTACCGATCTGCCTCTTTTCCCGGTACACCGGCACCGGATCGAAATTCGGCGAAACAAGGTCAAGCCTTCTGACAGCAGAAGCGTCGTTGAAATTATGGCTGATCTGATAACTCGCAGAAAAACCGTATTTATCCTTAAGGGTGTAAGTTGCCAGGAGCTGCCCATCGTGACGCTCATCGAAAGAAATCCCGTACTCCGGCTGATTATAGGTCGTATAGCTGTACCTTGCCTTGAGCCGAAGATTTTTGACCGGCTTGCTTAATATGGTCAGGATCCCTTTGTGGCGCTCAGAGTTCGACGGCACCGTGATGCCGGACAGTTTACCAAAAGGGTCCCAGCTGTCGGTATTCTCGCGATGGATATATTCGCCCTGATACTCACCCTTGACAGTAAAGTCATTTACCGGCCGAAACGAAACAATGGCCGACAGTACGTCCTTTTGCATGTTGATCCCGGTATTTGCCCGGATAACATTACCGGGATTCGGGGTAATGAAGTTGAGCGCGGTAATGCTCGCAGTATCGCGGGCAATCTCTTGATGCCGGAACCTGAGTGACGTTGAAAACTCTTTGCATGGGGTGTAGACCAGGTCACCGGCTCCGGTCTGCAGGGTATCGGTCAGGCCATTGGCCCCCGACACCTGTGTCAATGACGACAGGTTTTTGCGCTGGGCAATGGTATAAGCGGCAGCGGCAACAATACCGCCGGTCTGCTCGGTGTGAATCTTTATATTATGGGCCAGGTATCTGCTTGAGGGCGATTCATCATGCTCATAACTTCCGGAAGATCGCTGATAATAACCCGGCTTTGAAGGATCCAGCCTGGCAACGTAAGCGTCTACCGGGGTATCGGCATGGTCGGAGTATTGGCGTATGGTGAAATCATAAATGAAGTCGAGCGGTCCGACATGCGCATCAAAACCAAGCTTACCCTCGTGCGTCTCGTGGTCGATCCTGCGGCGAACTGAACTGAGTTTATTGGCAGCAGTTACAGGAAAGAATGCCAAATCCGCAAACCTGAGTTGAGAGTCTCCCTGCTTCAGGATCCGCCAGTACTGAAGATTAAGGTGTATCGGGTACGACCCCATCCGGGCGCGTAATGAAGCCAGGTCCTGCTCGACCCGTAAGCCGAATCTCCCGGAATCCTTCTGGTCCACGGAATAAAACGACGGTGCGGTCAGGGTATACCGGTCAAGGTTGTGATACAACGATTCAGTGCGCAACTGGGCACGGTAGGCACCCATATAGTCATAGGAAAGGTTGGCGAAATAATCGTTTTCGGTAACATATGCGCCGTCAACCACAAACTTGTGGTCCCGCCCCAGGATGCTGTCCATAAAGACGAAAGTAGGACCGGAATGGAGATCGTCGTATTCTGCGGCTCGGCCGCCATAGCCGTCGAAGCCCATAAACCGGTAACCGGCTGAGGCGGTCAGGCTTTTGTGCGTCTCCACCTTTATCTCGGAAACAGGGAGTTCCACAGCTTCCAGATCTGTGGTTTCGGTCGCTTCCAGGGATACCGGTAAAGGATGATCGATCACCACGGAATCCTGCTCGTCAGGTTTCGCGTCATCCGCACCAACAGTGGCTGCGCTCCCAAACAATACCGTAATGATTCCTGAGATCATTACCGCGGCTATGGAAAATCGTGGCACGTTAATGCTCCTTATCATGTTGGAGAATAAGTAACCCACTAACGCAACGATCCGGGACTCAGCTCTGCCGGAACCGGCGTGTCACTGCCATGCACCTGGGAATGGCAGTCGGTGCAGCGATTGACAAAGAGTTGATTGACACCGGTAATACTGTTGTTGACAGTGTGTCCGCCATGGCATTGCAGGCATAGAAACGGCAAGGCGGCTGAAAGCATGAAACTGTTGGCCGAACCGTGCGGTGTATGGCAGTTACCGCAGTTCTCGGTTACGTCCCCATGTTCGAAGGCAAACGGCCCCTGTTTTTCCATGTGACATCGCGTACAGGTATCCTTTGGTGTTGAACCTCTAAGTTGCTTATCCTGCAATGAACCATGAACATCGTGGCAGTCGACGCAAGCCATCTTTTTTTCGCGTAACGGGTGGTGGGAAAAGAGATTGTTTTCGACTTTTACCTCGGGATGGCAACCATAGCAAAGCTCCGCCATCTGTTCATGGCTCACCTTCTGCTGAGGCCCGAGATGCAATTTATGACAATCGAAGCAACTGACATCGTTCATTGCGTGCGGACTGGCATTCCACAAGGCCAGAATCGGGGTAGATGCTGCGGTGTGGCATTTGAGGCAGAGCATTGACTGGGCCTGCGGCGGCAAATTCATGATGTCGAGGAACTTTGTCGTATCGCACTTCTTGTTTTCCGCATCGTTTTTTTCCGGATCGTCATCCAGCTTTTCAATGGCAAGACTTCCCGGGCCGTGACACGACTCGCAATTAACCAAAGGGAGCCCGGTTTCCGGTTTGATCTGCTCGCCATGAATGCTGTGCCTGAAGTCATCCGTAATCTTGTCGTGTTTATGGCATTTCGCCACACAGTTGTCGGTGCCCACATACTCTGCATCAAGCCGGCCTACTATCATCCTCTCGTATTCCCGCACCGGCATCAGGGGTTTGCTCTCCTTGATCCCCGCACATGCGGCAAGGAACCCCGACATTATTGCGACAATGATTACAGCCTGCGGCAAATGGCGCACTTGCAACCCCTTCCTGTTGAGACTAAATCCGGGTCTCAGTCTGCTGCAATTCCCTTGGTAGTGGTGTATATGAATCGCTTTACTATAGGATTCTGACTCGATTTGATCTCTCTGGGTGTCCCGACTTCTATAACGCGGCCATCATGCATCATTCCGATGCGATCGGAGATGTACAGGGCGAAATTCAGATCATGGGTAACAATAACAGTGGTGTTCTTAGTAGTCTTCTTGAGCTGCAGAATCGTATTGGCCAGCTCATCGGTATTTATCGGATCAAGTTCCGCTGTCGGTTCGTCATAAAGTATGAGATCCGGGTTCATGGCTAATGATCGGGCAATTGCAACCCTCTTTTTCATGCCGCCAGAGAGTTCGGCGGTCATCAGACCCTGTTTGCCGTCAAGACCGACCAGAGCAAGTTTTGACGCAATGATCTCACGTATCCTCTGTTCCTTGCAGATCCGCTTTTCCCGCAACCAGAGCCCGACGTTCTCGCCGACAGAGAGTGAATTGAACAAGGCAGAGGATTGAAACACCATGCTGTAACGATAGTTTTGACCAAGACCCTGCGGCTTTCCCCCGAAAATCGGCACCCCGTTGATCAGAATTTGGCCGCTGTCAGGTGTCTCCAGCTTTACAATATGCTTGAGTAAAACGCTTTTACCGGTCCCTGACGGTCCAATTATGGAAAAGGTTTCTCCGGCCCGGATCTCCAGGTCAACATCCACAAGCACATGATGAGAGCCGAAAAACTTGTTGAGTTTTTCAATCTTGATATCGACGCCTTTGGTATCGTCAAGATCTATGGTCGAAACTTCATTGTCATGATTGAAGATGCTGTGCGTGAGGCCGTGCTTCAACATGTCAAAAACGCCGCCGGGCGTGCTTTCGAAAAGCGACCTGATGTTCACTGCGCCCCCTGTGGACTAATTGTATACATCCCCGGCACTATACCAAACCATATCGGTACACGCAAGGCGCTCGGTTAGCTTCTGAACCGTCCTTCCCGGAAGAAGGCACCCAAAGCGGCATGTATTAAAACAAGTAATACCTGCGATTGCTGAACATTTCCTTGTTCCGATAAATATACTGGGTCAGGAGCAGAATCGCCAGAGATGCCGCAATATTATTGACCCAAAGACCGTCGCTGTTCACCTGGCTACCGAGGAGCCGCTCCAGCTCTGCCACGGAAATATATTTGACGTTGATCAGCGTGTTGATTATTTCAAAGATGTTATAGGCAATCAGAAGGCGCCAGGTAAGCAACTGCTTCCTCATGGTCCCCAGAAAAAGATAGAGACAGATCAAACAATCTGCCACCACGAGAGCTTGAGCCGGAATGCCGGTATAGATGCGGCCCAGGAAAGGAAACGGGTTGCCGTACGTTGAAGCGGATACCAGAAAAAAAACAGGTACAGACCTGAAAGAAGAGTAATACCCAAAGGTCGTTCCTCACCGTCTCCCCTGCTCATCGTTCTCACCGTTTGCGCCTCATATCGCTGAAAGCGACACACACAAAGATAACAAGCAGAACTACCGCTATGAATATCCAATCTCCCAGGCTCATCCCCCACATAATAGTAACTCCGTTATCCGGCAAGTGCGTCCAGCGATTTTCTGGCATCGTCATATCCGGGGTCGCGATTTAGGGCTTCAGTAAAACATTCCGCGGCATTTTTCGGCATTGCCAGGTTCTGGTAACAAAGTCCCAGATGGTGCCATACCTCCGGCATGGGAAAATCCTCGATAAACACCTGATCATCAAGAACATCGGCGAGAATTGCCGCGCATTCCTCAACATCGCCGGACTGAAAACAGGCAAAGGCAACCCCGATTGCCTCAAGATAATCTACGGGAGGGATCTTCGGAAACTTACCGGCAAGGATTCTCTCGGTTCGAAGCAGCAACCGTTCGCTTTCCGGGCGCTCGATCAGCGGCCGGAGCTCTCCCCAGATACGGGAAGCGTTTTCGTACCTGCCGAGCAGGTACTGGACCTCCGCATACCGAAGGCGGACGTTCAGATCATCGGGAGTCTTATCGACGGCCATTTCCAGGTATTTCTCCGCCCGATAAAGCATTACGGTGCATTGCAGGAGGGACGACATCCTCAACCCCCGGTCAAGGCATGCAGCGCCGATTTCTGCGGCAAGACCGGCATTGTCGGGTTCAAGGAGAAACATCACTTTCATGTAATTGATTTTGCGGTCAAGATACGAAACGTCAACCTCTTTATGGTCCAGCATCAGGATATGGCTCGCAAGTTCGGCAAGGAGATGGGGATAGGCATCGCGCAGCCAGGTTGCATATATGGTATTACAGCTGCAGTCCGGATTTGTTCGCAACGCGCTGTATATCCCCCGCCCGACCATATCATAATCCGGTTCAGCACCGGCAAGGGCCTTGAAATCGGCATTCTCGAGGGGTATTGGTATCCCGTCGAAAAGTATCGAAGCGCGGCCATCCCGCCCTTCAAGCAAAGTCCCCGGGGAGGGTGTGTACCAGGTTATCCCGGTTATTGGTGTCGGTCTGTTCACGTTTTCTTGCCTCCAGCAAAATCAGCAGTGGGAATCGATTATTATGGGAAACACATTTTTTCTGATCATCCCGATGCTCCGTTCCAGGGCATCAAGTGCCCGGGTCCTGACATCCTCCTCAGCCCAGTGCATGGCATCCAGCAACATCTTGTTCCGGTATCCCTGGGCATCGATCAGTTTTACGAATGACCCTGGCAACTGCGGTGATAGTTCCACATCGTTCATTATACCCCAGGCAATGGTCCATGCCCTGGCCACGTTCAGATTGTCATAGCCACCGCCGCCAACCGCCACCCATGGGATTCGCAACGCCTTCAGTTTCCTGAGTATATACGAATAACTATGGGTGGTGATTTCCAGATTCGTCAGCGGATCAGTCCTGAAAGTGTCGGCGCCCAGTTGAGTTACTATTACGTCGGGATCAAAGGCTGCCATCAACGGATAGGCAACCTCGTCGAAAGCCTTCATATACAGCGCATCGTCAGAATGGGCAAGGAGCGGGACATTGACCGAATATCCCTTCCCGTTCCCGGTACCGATTTCACTCTCGAACCCGGTGCCGGGGAAAAAGTAGATGCCGCTTTCATGCAGTGATATCGTCAGGACCCTGTTGTCGGAGAAGAAAGCCTCCTGAACACCGTCACCATGATGAGCGTCGATATCCAGGTAAACGATTCGCTTCCCGCGTTCCAAAAGGTAATTTATTGCAATGACTGAATCGTTGAGATAAGAGAACCCGGATGCCTTGGAGCGATGCGCATGATGCCACCCGCCGGCAAGATTGAATGCGATGTCGTACCCATCTTCGAGAACCAGCCTGGCAGCCTCGACCGTCCCGGAAGTACCGAGCAAAGCCCAGTCGAACAGACCCTCAAAAACCGGATTCTCAACATCTCCGAGGCCGAACCGGAAATCGGCGCGGGGTTCGGATGTCGCACTGAACTCTTTCAGTTTTTCCAGATATTCACTGGAGTGGAATCCAAGAAGCTCTTTTTCTTCCACCAGTGGGTACTGATTATATAATTTCCCCGTCGAATCAATCAGTCCGTAGGCATGCATCAATTCATAGGCAAGCTGATAACGCTGCACATGAAAAGGGTGATCGGCGCCAAGGAAAAAATTACCGAACCTAGAGGAATAGATCAGGGCTGTCTTGAGAGGCAATCTATCTTTCCATAAATGCTAAGGGATTGTTAATTCACGGGACTTTACATCGTTGGCCTTTACCCGTCAATAGATATTTCCATCGGAAAACTCCCCGGACATAGTGTTGCGATACACTGGGTGAAGCATGGACAACCGGTTGTTTTTAAATACTCGGATATATTAATGTGCCTAGTATTGATTAAATATTCCTTGGGGCATCCAAAATGGGTTGACGCGACAAGTGTATACTGTATACTTGTTCAGATTTTGATTAATTGCATCAACCCCATATCACTTTTAGAAAGGATTCAGAACAGATGAGAATTGCAATCAATGGTTTTGGCAGGATCGGTCGGATGGTGTTTCGGGCGGCACTCAAGGAAAAGAGCATTGAAGTTGTAGCAATAAATGACCTTACTGATGCAAAGACCCTGGCCCACCTGCTTAAGTACGACTCGGTTCACGGAACTTTCGCTGCCAAAGTGGAAGTAAAGGATGATGCAATAGTAGTAAACGGCAAGGCGATCAAAATCTACAAGGAAAAAGATCCGGCAGCTCTCCCCTGGAAAAAGGAGAAAGTTGATGTGGTTCTCGAATCGACCGGGCTTTTCACTGACCGGGCCAAAGCTGAACTGCACCTGAAGGCCGGTGCAAAAAAGGTTGTCATCTCGGCTCCGGCGACCAACGAAGACATCACCATCGTTATGGGCGTCAACAGTGACCTGTACGACCCCAAGAAGCATAATATCATCTCCAACGCCTCCTGCACCACCAACTGCCTCGCGCCGGTCGCCAAAGTGCTGCACGACAGCTTCGGAATCGAGAAAGGGCTGGTCACCACTGTCCACTCGTACACCAATGACCAGAACATCCTCGACCTGCCGCACAAGGACCTCCGCCGCGCCCGGGCAGCAGCAATGTCGATGATCCCGACCAAAACCGGAGCGGCAAAAGCGATTGCCCTGGTAATGCCCGACCTCAAAGGGAAGATGGACGGTATGGCCATCAGGGTGCCGACTCCGAACGTATCGGTAGTGGACCTGGTCGTTACTCTCAAGAAAAAGACCGATGCCGACAAGGTAAATGCCGCTCTCAAAAAGGCAGCCAAAGGGGCTCTCAAAGGGGTTCTCGGATTCGAGGAAGAGGAGTTGGTCTCCATCGATTACAACGGCAATCCGCTCTCCTCGATTGTCGATGCCGGCAGCACCAAGGTTATCGGCGACAACATGGTGAAAGTCCTCTCCTGGTATGACAACGAGTGCGGTTTCTCTCAGAGGGTGGTAGATCTCCTGAAACTAATAGACTCCAAGAAATAATCAATCCAAATGAAATCAGGCTGAGGGGGATAACATCCCCCTCTTTTTTTCATCTGAAATTCACATGGAGGTGCATAATGCCGATTCGCTATATTGATCAACTCAAGGATCTCAAAGGAAAGAAAGTCTTTATCAGGGTAGACTTCAACGTTCCTCAAGACGAAAAAGGGAACATCACCGAAGACTCCCGCATAGTCGGCGCAGTGCCGACTATCAAGTTTGCTGTTGAGCAGGGTGCTAAAGTGGTTTTGGCATCCCATCTGGGAAGGCCCAAGGGCGAAAAGAAACCGAAATACACCATGGCGCCGGCAACCAAAAGGCTTTCACAGCTGTTGGGGAAAAAGATCATCCAGGCCCCGGACTGCTTCGGCCCCGAGGTGGACAAACTTGTCAATGCCATGAAACCTGGCGATATAGTAATGCTGGAAAACGTCCGTTTTTATCCGGGCGAAGAGAAAAATGATCCCGCCTTTGCCGGCCAGCTGGCCAACGGCTGCGAAATTTACATTAATGACGCCTTTGCCGTCTCCCACCGCGCCCATGCATCGGTTGAAGCCATAACCAAGCTGATCCCCTCCGTTTCCGCCGGCTTCCTGATGAAAAACGAAATGTCGTTCTTTGACAAGGCGATGCGGAACCCGGTGCGCCCACTGGTTGCTATCCTCGGTGGCGCCAAGGTCTCCGGAAAGCTTGAGGTCCTGGAGGCGCTGATCGACAAGGTCGACAAGATCGTCATTGGCGGCGGCATGGCCTTTACATTTCTCAAGGCCCAGGGATACCGGGTCGGCAAGTCGCTGGTAGAGGACGAACTCATACCAACGGCAAAAAAGATCATGGACAAGGCCAAAAAGAAGGGGGTCAGCTTCTACCTCCCTGTTGACTGCATTGTAGCCAATGCCTTTGAACCGACGGCAACAAACTTTATCACCACTACCCAGGAGATCCCCGAAGGTTGGATGGCGCTCGACATCGGCCCGGCTTCCACCATGCTCTTTTCCGAGACCCTGCGCGACGCCAAGACCGTCATCTGGAACGGCCCCATGGGAGTTTTCGAGATGGACGCCTTTGCCCGGGGTACCTTTGCAGTGGCAGAAGCAGTGGGAAACTGCTTTGCCACCACAATCATCGGCGGAGGAGATACGGATGCGGCGGTCCACAAGGCCGGTGTCGCCAGCAAGGTCAGCTACATTTCCACCGGTGGCGGCGCCTTCCTCGAACTGCTGGAAGGAAAGACCCTGCCTGGAGTGAAGGCGCTCGACGTTAAATTAAAATAGGAGTTCATATATGCGTACACCTGTAATAGCGGGAAACTGGAAACTGTTCAAAACCTCCGGAGAGGCTTCAGAACTGATCAAAGGGCTGATCCCCCTGGTAAAGGATACAACCGGTGTGGAGATCGTCGTGGCGCCTGTTTTCACGGTTCTAGACCGAGTGGCGCAATTGACTTCAGGCTCGGCAATAAAGCTTTCCGCCCAGGATTGTTTCTGGGAAGAGGAAGGCGCCTTTACTGGAGAGATATCGCCCAAGATGCTTCGCGATGCCGGCTGCAGCCACGTCATTATCGGCCACTCCGAACGCCGCCAGTATTTCGGCGAAACCGACGAGACCGTAAACAAAAAGACCAAGGCGGCCATTGCTGCCGGTCTTACGGCAATAGTCTGCATCGGCGAGACCCTCAAGGAGCGCGAAGACGGGATCATGAACGATGTCCTGATGCGGCAGGTTTCAAAAGGATTGGAGGGGCTGGCCTCTTTCAGTAATGTCATTGTCGCCTATGAACCGGTCTGGGCGATCGGCACCGGCAAGACCGCCAGCGACGGACAGGCCCAGGATGCCCATAAATTTATCCGTCAGGTGATAATGGATAAGTTTGGCAACGCCACAGCGGAATCAACAAGGATTCTTTACGGCGGCAGCGTAAAGCCGGAAAACGTAAAAGGGCTTATGGAGCAGCCAGATATCGACGGCGCCCTGGTCGGCGGCGCCAGCCTGAAGGCCGATTCCTTTGCCGCAATAGTAAATTTCGGCAAATAAGTGGCTTTCCTTTTTTAAAGGAATCTGATATAGATATCCAGTTTTCACAACTGGAGGCTTAGACATGACTTTTGTACTCGTATTTCTGCATATTATTGTCTGTATCGCTCTTATTGCCATAGTCCTGCTGCAATCCGGCAAAGGGGCGGAGATGGGCGCATCTTTCGGTGCCAGCGGCAGCCAGTCGGTGTTCGGCGCCGGTGGCGGCAACACCTTCATGAGCAAGCTGACGACCGGGGCAGCCATCATATTCATGCTGACCTCTCTCACCCTAGCCTATCGTTCCGGCCACACCGGAACTTCATCGGTGATGTCGGGCAAGGCAGCCCAAAAAGCGGCACCGGCACAGAAAGCCGCACCGATGCAGGCACCTGCCCAGGCTCCGGCTGCAGCACCGCAACAGCAGACAGCTCCGCAGACCCAGCCGGCAGCACCTGCACCGGCACAAAAGAAATAGTTTTGTCGATTTTACTGTTGACAGCGCAGTCCCGGAAATGGTAGATAGAAGACCCTGTTCGCAGGGGAGAAGTTAAGCAGAACATTTGACAATCAGATATGCGGTGGTGGCGGAATTGGTAGACGCACCAGCTTGAGGGGCTGGCGCTCGCAAGGGCGTGATGGTTCGAGTCCATTCCACCGCACCAAACAAAAGAGGCCGGGAATTTTCCGGCCTCTTTCTTTTTTGAACCCCGTCGTTACCGGCGGGGTTTTCTGTTATAATTAGATTAACTAGATAGACTGATACTGTTCACAAGTACCTGATAAAGGAGATGCCATGAAAACGGCAATAATAACGGCGCGAGGATTAGCATGGATCATTATCGCCATGCTCATGATGCCGATCTCTATATCGGCACAGGAACCCGGCGACACCGATGACTCAGCCAAATTCAGCAAGGAAGAGCTGACGCAGATGCTTGCACCTATTGCCCTGTATCCTGATTCACTGACGGCCCAGATCCTGATGGCATCAACCTATCCGCTCGAAGTGGTCGAGGCGGAGCGCTGGGTGCGGCAAAACAAGAACCTCACTGGGGCCGATCTGGACAATGCATTGAAGGATAAACGGTGGGACCCGAGTGTCGCAGCGCTCTGCCATTTCCCGAATATCCTTTCCGCCATGAGCGAAAAACTCGACCAGACGAGAAAGCTTGGCGACGCCTTTCTAAGCCAGGAAGCTGATGTCATGGCCACCATCCAGGAGTTGCGACGCAAGGCCGAGGCCGCGGGCAACCTCAAGACCACCGATAAACAGAAGGTGATTGTCGAGGATGAGGATATCAGGATTGAACCTGCCGAACCAGACACCGTCTATGTGCCGGTCTATGATCCGATGTATGTGTATGGTCCCTGGTGGTATCCGTCCTACCCCCCCTATTACTGGTATTATCCACCAGGTTTCGTCTCCGGAGCGTACATCGGTTTCGGCCCCGGAATCTATTTCGGCTTCGATTTCTTCTCCTGGTGCTGGTTCGACTGGGGGGGGCATCGTATCCATGTCGATTTCGACAGGGCCAGGTTCCACCGGCACGACCGGCGTGATTTCGATGACCGGTTCTGGCGCCACAATCCGATCCACAGAAGAGGGGTCGCCTATCGCGACCGGAGAACGAGCGAGCTCTTCGGCACGAGATCGCCGAGGGTCTCCCCCATTGCTCCGGAGACGCGTGGTTTTACCGGGAGAAGCGGTGTTACCGGACGAAGGACCGAAATCCCCTCCCCGTCTCTCCCTGCCATCCAGCGCGGGACGAGGAGTATAGCGCCGCAGGGAAGCCTGGAACGACGGACGCCGGGGACCGGCGAACGTCGTGAAGGTATCGGCACACCGACAATGCGGTCGCGGGAAGCGATACCGAGATCGGTACAACCAATGCCGAGATCGATCCAGCGCGACACCTCGTTCCGGGGCATTGGTGAAGGAAACTTCGAACAGCGGGCCGTGGAACGAGGCGGCAGCAGTATCCGGAGCAGCGAACAATCCGGCGGCTTCTTCCGGGGTGACGGCGGAGCGACTCGATCGGGCGGAGGCTCCTCGGGCGGAGGCTCCTCGGGTGGCGGTTCCTGGGGCGGAGGACGCGGGTCCCGCGGGAGATGAGCCGAGACGATACGGACAGGAAGGGAGGAGCCATGAACATATCCGCATTACATATATCTGGTGAAAAACGACGACCGGCTTTCATGCTCTGCGTCGGCCTCGTTATCATGATAGTTCTAATGGGATCTGCCGCCTTTGCCACAGTTGTACGCCAACAAGGGTTCGCAACGCAGGATAAGGCGGTGAACGCCTTTGTCACCGCGGTGCGCGCCAATGATGAAAAGGGTATGCTGGCGATTCTCGGCGCCGGGGGTAAAGAGCTGATATCCTCCGGGGATGAGGTGGCAGACACCACCGGCCGGGAAAAATTCCTCGCCGCTTATGACCGGAAGAACAGACTCGAACAGAAAGCCGCCACTATCACGGTGCTCCATGTTGGTGACGATGATTGGGCGCTGCCGCTCCCGATTGTCAAGAAAGGGGATGGCTGGGTTTTCGACACCGGCAAAGGGAAGAAGGAGATTCTGAAACGGCGGGTCGGAAGAAACGAACTGCATGTAATCGAGGTGCTGGATGCCTATGTGGATGCGCAACAGGAATATGCCACCAAGGATTGCCGCGGTGCCGGCAGGGTGGAATTTGCCCAGAGGCTTTTCAGCAGCGAAGGGAAACATGACGGCCTGTACTGGGAAACCGAGGAAGGCGAACAACAGAGCCCTTTAGGACCGCTGGTTGCGCAGGCGGCAAAGGAGGGGTATGCCAAGGAGAGCAGCCTGTCGCCATTTCATGGCTACTACTTTAAAATCCTCAAGGGCCAGGGGAAACATGCTGCAGGCGGCGCCTATAACTATGTCGTAAAGGATAAGATGATCCTCGGATTCGCTCTGGTTGCCTATCCGGCGGAATACGGCAATTCCGGAGTCATGACCTTCATGGTGAACCAGGAAGGGACCATCTACGAGAAAGATCTCGGCAGGAATGCCCGGCGCATTGCCGAGAAGATGAAGAGCTTTGATCCTGACAAGAGCTGGAAACCGGTAAAGGCCGATGAGGCGTCGAAAAAGAAACCGTAGTTGTCCGGGAATCGGGCCGGAGGGGAGATCGAATCTCCTCCGGCTTTTTCATGCCCGCCCTGCGTCAGGGGATTCGTCCGGAAATCACGCCGGCGCCGTTCGGCAGATCGATCGGCTCCCGTTTCAGATCGACCAACCCCGCCGCCGCCATCATGGCGAACAGCTCGGCCCGTGAATATGCCTGCCCCGATTCGGTCCCGATCAGCATGTTGAGTGAGAAGAGCGCCGGGAACTCCGGGCCGTCCTTCTTGTCGTCGAGGATGAACTCCTGCACCAGCAGTATCCCTCCCGGCTCCAGGGCAGCAACGGCCTTGTCCAGGATCACGGCGCAGTTCTCCGCACCCTCGCCGTGCAGAATATGCGACAGCCAGGCCACATCGAAACGCCCCTTGATCCCCTCCGCCACAAAATCACCATCCTCGAAAGATATCCGCTGCTCCATGCCGAACCTGGCAATGGTCTGTTCCGCAAATCGCCGGGTAGAAGGGAGATCGTAGACAACGGCATCCAACTCGGGGTTCTGCTGGCAGAAATGGATGGCGTAGGTTCCGGGCCCGCCGCCCAAATCAAGCAGGCGTCTGCGGCCGGCCAGATCGATCTGCGTGACAATCTTGGGCGCGATCAGCATGGCAAGATTGAACATCCCCATCTCGAAACATTCCCTGACCTTCTCGTCATCCGCATGCGATACGCGCTCCCTCACCGGCTGGCCGCTTTGCACCGCCACGTCGAGCATACTCCAGCCGGACATGAGATGATGGTGATGCTGGATGATATAACCGAGATACCGGGGCGAATTGCGTGACAGGAATTCAGTGGCAAAGGGTGTTGCCCGGTAGACACCTTTAATCTTGTCCACAAGATTGAGCGCGGCCAGGGCATTGAGAAGCATCTCCAAACCGCGGGGGTTGAGGCTTAGCATCGAGACCAGTTCCTGAACCTCGCATTCTCTGTCGCCAAGTGCAGTGAAAAGGTCGAGTTTTACCGCGGCATGAAGCGCACAGGTGCTCCAGTAACCGCCCGATAACTGCAGGAGAGATGCCGGTGTCCATTGCTGATTATCCATAATAAAACCTCCAGGTTGAATCATTGATCGAAGCTGCGATTGTCCGGTACCGGAAATGGGCCGGGACGGCAGCTCCTGACCGCAGCAACTCCGAAATTGTCTACGCCCCATCCCAGCAACTCGGCCGGAGGCGCTGTTGCCAGGTCAGGCGGAGGGTTTTGCCCCAGAAAAGCCAGTGCGCCGAAAATAAGGCGGCTGGCGTCCTTGATATTAATGCCGGTGGAAGCTGAAGAAACAACATTGTCGCGCTTGGACAGTTTGGCCCCGCCCGGCCCGGTTACCAGCGGCAGATGGGCGTATTCCGGAGTGGCATACCCCAGAAGCTGCTGCAGATGAATCTGACGCGGGGTTGAAGAGAGCAGGTCCGCCCCCCGTACCACCTGGTTGACCCCCTGCAGGGCATCGTCCACGACCACGGCCAGCTGGTAGGCAAACAGCCCGTCGCTGCGCTTGACCACAAAATCGCCGCAGAGCGACGGGAGCTGGAAAACGAGCGGCCCCAAGACAAGATCCTCGAACCGGATCGGTTCGGCAGTTGTCCTGACCCGCCACCCGCGCGCGGATTTCCCGGCAGGAAGCCCGTTGCGGCAGGTGCCGGGATAGATGAATTCGCCGTCGCCGTCATGCGGCGCGGTTGCGACCCTGGCAATCTCGGCGCGCGAACAGCCGCAGGGATAGGCGGCTCCGAGAGCTATCAACCGATCAAGCGCCTCTTGATAAAGTTCCCCCCGCTCGCTCTGGCGTACGACAGCGCCGTCCCAGGCAAACCCGAGCGCTTCCAGGGTCCACAGGATGTCGTCGCCGCATCCCGGCACAACGCGTGGGGAGTCCAGGTCTTCCATCCGCACCAACCAGCGCCCCCCTCCCCTTCTGGCCATGAGATAGCTCCCCACTGCCGCTACCAGCGAGCCGGTATGGAGCGGGCCAGTTGGCGAAGGAGCGAACCTGCCGACAATCATTCCGCTAGAAAGGAGCAGCAGTAATCGGAAACCGTGGCCACTTTCATGGTAAACGCCGAGTTGGAGGGAACCTGGAACGACTCCCCCCCATTTACCCTTTTCCATTCGCCACTATCACCAACCCGGTACTGGAGCTCCCCGGCAATGATCTCCATGATTTCGGCAACCCCGGTATTGAAGGTATATTCGCCAGGCAGCATGATACCGAGCGTCTTCTTGGTGCCGTCGCTGAACAGGACGGTACGGCTGGTAACGCTGCCGTCAAAATAAACATTCGCCTTCTTGACTACGCTAACATTGTTGAACTGATCCATCGTATTCTCCTTGTTTTGGGTTGATTCCGTTACTGGCCGGCGCCGAGCACCCGCCTGATACGCGCCGGAGTCTCCGGATGGGTGGAGAACAGTTCCAGGAGACTCCACCGGTGCCCACCGCCTGTTCCCTTTTCCCCGGAATGCTTGTCGTGTTCCGCCTGCAGCCGCGCCAGGGTGTCGGCATAAACCTTTGGCTTGATGCCGGCCTTGCGCAAAAAAGCGACCGCAGCATCGTCGGCCTCGTTTTCGAATTCCCTGGAATAACCGGCATCGATCAGCGCCGTCGGAATCGTTGCCGACAGCGAGGTTATCGAGGTTATGTCACCGGTCAGGGCGGCGATGAGCAGACCGGTCCCGGTGCTCTGCAGCACCTGCCGCAAGGCATGGCGCGACCGTTCATGGGCAGCCTCATGGGCCATAACCCCCAGGAGTTCGTTCTCCCCGCTGGCAAGTTCGACCATCTGGTCGGTCACGACAATGGTCCCGCCCGGCAGGGCAAAGGCATTGGCGCCCACACCGGGGGCGTCGCGCAGTTCGATCCGATACCGCCGTGCATCCGGCGATTTCTGCTGCAGTTCGGAGAATACCGCCTTGGCCTCGCGCTGTTTCGCTTCAGGGAGTTTGGTCGGCTTCATCAGATACTTGTCGAGAAAGGTCAGCGACTCTTTCCCCAAGGCGGCATCGGATGCCTCGGGAACTGCCAGCGCTACATGGCGCGCAATGGCCGGAACCGCAAACTTGATGAAACCGAGCACCACTCCTGCGGTCAGGGCCAGTGCCAGCAGGGCCAGCGGTAGCGACCGCTCCCAGCGGTATAACAGGTCATGCAGCTTACCCCCCCCCTACTCCGAGGAGTTGCTCCAGCGGCTCATCGGTGGCGAGTTCGCACAGCGCACCGTTGGGGAAACGGATCGCGCTCCGTCCGGCACCGACCTTGGGGGCAAGCTTCACCGACCCGGCCGGGAAGCTCAAATCCAGACCATCACCGCGAACCAGCAGCAGGTCTCCGGCCCGCTCCAGTACCACCGTCCGACGGGCCGAACTCCTGCCGTCAAAATAATATCCCCGTAATGGCTTCATAAGCCGATATCTATGCCGAACATATCGCCAATCTCTTCGCCGGCCGGGCCGACACCCTGGTGTCCCCAGCCGAGGAACCCCTCAAGATCGTCATGCAGATCGAGCGTCAGGTTCTCCAGCTTGTACCGGGTAATCCGTACCGATGCCCACGGCACCAGCAAGCCAAAGGAAAAGAGGATCGCCACCGCGCTTGAGATATAGAGCCAGGCCATGTCCCGTACCCTCAGCGTACTGATGAAACGGCTTTTCCGGATCCGGGTCGCGTTCCAGGACAGGTTGGTGAGCGCGGTCCTGATATAAATGGCAAAGTAGAGATAGACCAGGTTTAACAGCAGGATGATCAGCACGACGAACAGGGCAATCGCCTTGGGGGGGATACTGGCCCCGGTCTCGCCGATATCTCGGAAAAGTGGCAGAAACTCGCTCCAGACCGCGGAAAAAAATACCAGCCCGGCAATGATGGCCAGAATGAGCAGGACGAACCACCCGGCTGCCTTGAGAAACAGCAGATAAAACTCACTCGCGGTTGCTTCGAATGAGAACCTGGTCCGGCCGTAGCCGCTGTTCTCGACGAAAAACTTCTTCTGCCGGTATACCATGTACGGAAAGATCAGGCCAAGGGTAAGCGGCAGCAGCATCGGCAACGCGGCAAATACGAGATATGCCTCTGCATAGTCGGGGTCGAAGGTAAAACGGATGTTGCGATGATCGGAGTTGCGCAGGTTGAAGGACCGTGACCGGACGATCAGCCAGGGCATGGCCACAAAGAAGAGCAGACCGAGCACGGAACTGACTACCGGGTTCAGCTTGTTGCCGACGGAATAGAGGATAAAGCAGAGGGCGGCAATGAGCCAGCCGCGAAACAGGATCTTGGGGTCGGCGAGATAGTTGAACGTCGACTGCCCGAGTACGGTATTACCGTAAAAATACTGCCTCTTGCGCACCTTTGCCCAGGCCGAATAGATCCCGAGGGTCACCATCTTCAACAGGTTGTTGACGATCCAGATGCCGAAATACTCTTTCGCGCTGCCGGTAAAGGAGAAACGAAGCTTACGATGGACCGGCAGTGGTCCCGTTTCGTTACTATCTGCGTCTGAATCCGCACAGCGGGTGAGAGAGGGGGGCGTAACCTCCCTAGCCTGTTCCGGTTTATGATCGGCTGACGGCCGTGACGCCTCGGCAATGGTGAATCGCTGCCGGCACTTGGGGCAGATGGCGGCAGTAACCCCGGCAGGGATGGTGGAGTCATCAACATCGCGGCTGAATGAGCAGAACGGGCAGGTAATTGTTATCTGGGACATCGGGAACTCATGACAATGGGATAGTCAAATTATAGCAATGTCGCCGCAAATTACCGGGAAAATATCTCATGACCGAGTTTTTCCAGAAACGGTGCGCGCTCCTTGACCACCTGCGGGTTGGGGATATAGAGGTACTGCAGCGACTGGGCCGGGACCATCCGGTAGTTTTTGAGCAGGAAGCTCAACCGTGTAAACTCGCCGTGCATGAATTTACCGCTGTTCCACCCCTGGAGATAGGAAAACGGGGCAGCCACCAGGAGCAGCAGGGTCACCGGAATCAGGAGAATCCGGAATCCTGGCATTGATCCGGTCGTGGACAGGGCAGCCAGGATCGCAAGCAGCGAAACGGCGAATACCGCGGAAAACGTGGTGTAACGGGAGGCAAACGCAGCATCGATACCGGACCCGGCCCGCCCCAGGGTGATGGCAAAAAGCACCATCAGGCTGAACAGACCCAGGGCGATCCAGAACCGGAGCTCGACCAGCCGTTTTTTTGCTGTTGCAGCCGCCAGGGCAGCAATGAACGCCGCTAAAAACAGGAAACCAGCCGCAAAAGATACGTCTTCACGCCAGGCGACCAGGTTGCCCAGTGTCATGCAGAAAAACCGGAACCCCTCATAGGGGTGTTCCATTATATAGCTGATGGTCGGGTGCCCGGCCGGCTTGACGTAACCGGAAAAATAAAGCCCCCAGACAATGATACCGGCTCCCGCCAATAGCGCAGCCGGCCATTTATTCCTTTCTCCGGACAGGGCGGTCAACAGCACGGCGCAGGGCCAGAAAAACAGCCCCTGGCTCGACGAAAACGAACCGAGCAATCCTGACAGCAAGGCTGCAACGATCCAGTATGGGCCGGGCTCACACTGCTTCGAGCCGGCAAGGATATGAAAGGCGATCACCGGCAACAGCAGCGACAGCACGAGACCGATCTGAAACCCCCAGAGCAGGTTTTCACTCTGCCGGAAACTGCAGATGAGCAACGGAGCGATCAGTGCCAGCCAGCGGAACCCGGGAGATACCACCCCGGTAAAGCGATAAAAGCAGATCAGGCTTACAGCGATCAGCCCCGTGGCAGTGAGATACATCTGGTATTTGAGATTGAACGAGAACAGGGTGGTATTGGCAAGCATGATCAGGCGCGGCACGGCAATCCGGTGCTCGTTGTGCTGGGCAAAGAGCGCCCGGAAATCCAGGCCGCTCGTACCGGTTTTATTGATAAAGAGCAGGGCGTCCCATTCGTCGCCCCAGGGGATATTGACACCAAACCGCCAGACAAAGAACAGCAGTCCCAGCGAGATCAGGGAAAACAGCCCGTAGATTACACCATTATGCCACTGCCGTGTACCTTGCATAGCAACCCCTTCTGCATCTGAAAACTTCCTTACGCTACCCCGGCCAGTTCCAGCCGTCCCCCCCAGCGTCGGGCCAGTTCGGTTCTGATCCCGGCATGTTCCGGCTGTTTAAGCCCCGGGTCTGCCTCGGCCAGGGCGAACGCCTCTCGCCGGGCCTCTTCCAGGACCCTGCCGTCGCGTAGAATGTCGGCCACCCGGAACTCCGGCAGCCCTGCCTGACGGGTACCGAGAAAATCGCCCGGCCCCCTGATCTCCAGATCGGCCTCGGCGATCCGGAAGCCGTCGGTGGAGGATTCCATGACCCGGAGCCGTTTCTCGCCATCCTCTGACAACCTCTGCGAGGCGAGCAGAAAGCAACACGATTGCTCACTCCCCCGCCCCACCCGGCCGCGCAGCTGATGGAGCTGCGACAGGCCGAAGCGCTCGGCATGCTCGACAACCATGATCGTTGCATTGGGCACATCGATCCCGACCTCGATCACGGTTGTCGCCACCAGAATGTCGGTCTCCTGCGCCTTGAAGGCGCGCATCACCGCCTCTTTCTCCTCAGGCTTCATCCGGCCGTGGAGAAGTCCCACCCGCAGATCAGGGAAGATGTCGCTCTGCAGATGTTCGGCCATCTGGGCCGCGGCCTTCAGTTCGGACTTTTCCGCCTCCTCTACCAGCGGACAGATCAGGTATGCCTGGCGCCCGCTTTTCACCTCGGCGCGGATGGCGGCATACACCTGCGGCCGTCGGGACTCGAACATCACCCTGGTTTCGATCGGCGTGCGTCCCGGCGGCAGCTCGTCGATCACAGAGAGCGACAGGTCGCCAAAGACCGTCATGGCAAGGGTTCTGGGGATCGGCGTGGCGGTCATCACCAGGATGTCCGGGTTTTCCCCCTTTTTCCGGAGAATCCCACGCTGCAGCACCCCGAACCGGTGCTGCTCGTCAATGATCCCCATCCCCAGCCGCCGGAACTCCACCTTTTCCTGAATCACGGCATGGGTCCCGATCACGATCTGCGCCGAGCCGTCGGCAATCCGGGCAAATACCGCTTCGCGGGCCTTACCCTTGAACGATGAGGTCAGCAGCACCACCGATACCCCGAGTTCTTCGCACCAGCGATGGATATTGAGAAAATGCTGCTCGGCAAGGATCTCGGTCGGCGCCATGAACGCTACCTGGTAGCCATTCTCAACCGCCACCAGGGCAGCAAGTAACGCCACCAGGGTCTTGCCGCTCCCCACGTCACCCTGCACCAACCGGTGCATCGGGTGCGGCGCCATCATGTCTTCCTTGATCTCGGTCAGAACCCGGCGCTGGGCAGCGGTGAGCTGAAATGACAGCATCTGAAGCAGCAGTTTCGTGTACTTGTGCGTAACCGTAAAGCTGATCCCCGCCTCAAGCGTCACCCCTTGCCGCTTCAGGGCCATCCCGAGTTCCAGGTAGAAAAACTCGTCGAACACCAGCGTCCGGCGGGCCGGGAAGCTCCCCTGGTTGAGCTGCGCCATGTCGGTAACAGCTGCCGGGAAATGGGCCTCGCGCAATGCCTCCGAGATCGGTATCAGACTGTGCCGCTGCCGGACGCCGATTGGCAGGTGATCGGCCACGCAGCCGGCAAACCGCTCCACCACCTCCTTCAGCACCTTGCGCATGATCTTCTGCGACAGCCCCTCGGTAAGCGGGTATACCGGGACGATCCGGCCGAAGCTCGCCGGGTCGCGGGCCAGCGCAGTTGTGGCCTCCTCACCTTCGTTCAGCCACTCCACCTCCGGGTGGTGCACCTCACGCTGCAGGCCGTAATGGCCAACATGGCCGGTAAAGATCCCCCGGCGCCCGATCCGCCAGGTCCGCTTCATGAACACCGGGTTGAAATTGAACCATTTCAGGATAATTGCCCCGCTCTTGTCCCTGAGCAGAACCTCGAAATACCTGCGTCCACCCTTGGTGGTCATAGGTTCGGCAGCAGCCACCTCGCCGCAGAATAGCTGTATAGAACCGACGGCCAGGCGGTTGATCGGCATAATCGTGCTCCGGTCTTCATACCGGTGCGGCAACAGGTACAGCGCATCCTCGACCGTGTTGATCCCTTTGCGGACCATGGTCTCGGCCAGCTTCGGCCCGACCCCCTTGATGAACTGCATCGGCGTAGCGAGGTTTTTCCGGTCAACGGCCTCCTGAAGAGCAGGCTTTTGGGGTGACTTGGGTTCGCGTAGCGGCGAAAGCAACAGCCGCCCTGCGCCGTCCGGCTCCACGGAAATCCGGTCTCCGGGTGCGAGGCCGGCCTGTAGGGCAAGATCCGTGGGGATGGTCAGGCTGAGTTTTTCGTCGAGTTTGATGATCGGCATGGAGTTGTCCGGCACAAAATGCATTGCTCGGGGGGGATACTAGCACAGTTTAGTGGTGCGGCGCTATCATCTACTGGCATTTCAGGGCATGGCCGGATAATCCGATCAGACAGCGCCTGTCCGGACAGTTTTCTTTTGCTGTTTCTCTGCGTACATCATGGCGTCCGCACTGGACATCAATTCATCGATACTGGCGGGTGAACCGGGGATGTATTCCACAACCCCGACGCTTAAGGCCAGCTCAAAGGCAAAGGTCTTACGGCTGTTCCAGCGGGCAAGATTTTCGAACAAACGTTGCTTGATCTGCTCTTCGGCGTTGGGATCCCTGTTATGTACCGTCAGGATCGCAAATTCATCTCCCCCGATGCGGCCGATAATATCCGAAGCCCGAAAGGTGTTGTTCAGGATTGCGGATGCTTCGACCAGCGCCTGATCGCCGGATTTATGGCCGCAAGTGTCGTTGATCAGCTTGAAATCATCCAGGTCGATATAGAGCAGGAAGGCGCCGGTTCCACTCCGCTGCAGAATCGTCAGCTGTTTTTCCACCGCTGCTGTAAAACCGCGCCGGTTCAACAACCCGGTCAGAGTATCGGTCACCGATAGTTGCTGGAAAATTTCCTTGGATTGATCAAGCTCGGTCATGCTTTTATCGGCCAGATAGGTACTTAAAAGCCCTCCGGCAAGCAGCAGGATGATCACCGGCAGCATGGTTCTCTGTTCGTGTTTTTTCATATTCTCAAAGGTCTGTTTCATCTGGGTGATGTTGCGGTAGATCTCAAATGCACCTACGGCAACACCATTATCGATAATCGGCACGTATGTCTCAATCATCTGAATATCGCCGACCACCTCGTTGTTATTGACAATCTTCACCTCGGAACGGGGCAGACCGTCAACGAGCATCTGCGGGAAAAACTTTTTCGAGGTGAGATGACCGACATCGGCTTGATCGGTCGAATAGACAATGACACCGCTTTTGGTAAAGATCTTGATCTTAGGAAGACCGACCGTGCGTTGAATATACTCGACACTCTTGATGAATTTTTCCGGAAGCGGCTGGTCCTGCGAAATCGGGGCGGTAAATTGATTACCTTTGACCATCCGTTTGGCCAGGACCTGCATCTCCTGCTCAACGCTGGTCACCAGGAACTCTTCATAGGCTGGATAGGCAATGAAT
Source organism: Geobacter sp. OR-1 (assembly GCF_000813145.1). Classification (GTDB taxonomy): domain Bacteria; phylum Desulfobacterota; class Desulfuromonadia; order Geobacterales; family DSM-12255; genus Geoanaerobacter. Next base: position 54,071 of record NZ_BAZF01000019.1, read on the forward strand.
TCAAGATAAAGAGGCAGGGAAATAACGATTAACACGGAAATCAGAGCAATGACGACGAGGATGATGTGTCTACGCATTTTGATCCATCAAAATGAATAAATTTAGATTAAACAATATGCCATATTCATACACCCGGAACAGGGGATGTCAAGCATCCCGACAATTCCTGGGATTGATGGATAAAATTGACTTCTGTGCGCCGGTCTGCCATTTTGTGATTATATAAGTTCTTATCCTGGATTTGATTCAGCAGAAGGGCCGGATCCGTCAGAGGATGATGGAGCGGCCTTTTTTCATAGGGAGTAATGTAAACATGCGGGGCGGTCTGCTTCAGACAATCAGCCGGGGAATTCGGCAACTAGCCCGGGGGGTCGGCCACGTTTTTCGGCCCGACAGGGAAGCGGACAATGCCAGGGTCCGGAGGGAAAACCCTGCGGTCCGTTTCCCACCTTGCTCCCTGTCAACTGCTGCTCTGAACCATTGCGACAACCGGCAATACCTTGATTCCGGCCTTGCCCATGCCCGGTTCATCATGCAGACGATCAGGGGGTACAGCTCCGACCAAAACCTTGTTATCTGCGAGTGGGGGTGCGGTCCGGGGCGGATTATCCAGCATCTGCAATCATTGGACAATGGCATTGCCCGCCTGATAGGTACCGACTGCCATGAGGCCAGCATGGACTGGTGCCGTGAAAACCTGCCGGCTATCGAATTCCAGACCAACGGGATGGCCCCGCCGCTCCTCCTTGCCACTGGTAGCATTGATGTTGTTTATTGCTGTGCAGTCTTTTCACACCTGGGAGAACCGCTCCACCACGCCTGGATCTCGGAAATCCTGCGGCTGCTCCGCCCCGGAGGGCTGCTGATCGCCACGGTCAACGGCAATAACCTTGAGGACCGGATGTCCGGAGACGAACTGGCTGCTTACCGGAACGGCAGCCTGATTGTACGTCCCGAAGGGAGAGAGGGAGAGACCGGTTTCGTCTCCTTTGCCGGCGACCGCTTCATCCGCGACTCCCTTTTCAATCGCTTTGAAAACATCACCAGGCTTGACGATACGCCATTTCTGCAAACGGTCTGGACTGCAACCGCACCCGCAACCTGAACCTTTGCAAACCCGGATCAGATGCCCGTTTATTAGACCGGTCAGCAGTCAATTCCTGCCATTATTGCTGCCGGTGTCCGTCAATTCATCCTCTTCCAACTGATCCCCCTTGCCATCAGGCAATGGCGATTTTTCCGGCTGCGGTTCGAGCAGATCGCCACCATGTTCGGGACAAAACTCCTGCGGTTCGGTTCCGCTTATGAAAAATTCATCCTCCCGCTCCGGACAGTCGAGCGTGGCCAAGTACCCCGTGGTAGGATCGATAGTGACTGAAACGACAGTAGCTGGTTTCTGAAAATCGAGCGCTGGTTTCCCTGCAAGAGCCTGGCGCATGAACCGCTCCCAGACCGGGACCGCGACGCTGCCTCCGGTGAATCCCTTTCCTCCCGGCTTCGGCCGGTCGTGTCCAACCCAGATACCTGCCACCAGCTGCGGCGTGTAGCCGACAAACCAGGCATCGCGGTAATCATCGGTAGTCCCGGTCTTGCCTGCTGCCGGGCGCTCCCGGGCAAACTTTTTCAACGACTTTGCGGTCCCGTATTCCAGTACGTCCCCGAGCATCCGAGTGGTCACGAAGGCGGCCGCCGGGGTCATTACCGGCGTCACCGCCGGAGGTGTCTCTGACCAGGTACGCCGGTTGCGGTCGTAGATCCGGACGATGGTGCGCGCTTCGGCACGCGCGCCGCCATTGGCCAACGGTGAGTAGGCCTGCACCAGTTCGTTCAGGGTCACCTCCTCCGTACCTAGAGCCAGGGAGAGGTCGTTCTGCGCCCGTAGCGGCAGCCCGATCCGTCGGGCATATTCCACAAAATACGGCACACCGATCGACTCCAGCAGTTTGATGGTAATAATATTGTTGGAATAGGCCAACGCCTGGCGCAGGGTCAGTTCACCGAACTGCTCCCGTCCGTAGTTCTGGGGGCGCCAGATCTCGTTATTGCCGCGATTGTAGGTTACCTGAGCGTCGTCCCATACCGTTGCCGCAGTTACCCCCTTCTCCAGCGCCGCGGCATAGATCAGCGGCTTGATAGCAGACCCTGGTTGCCGTCTGGCTGCAAAAGCCCGGTTATAAGGGCTCTTGGCAGCGTCAACCCCGCCGACCGCCGCCAGCACATCCCCGGTAGCCGGGTCCAATGCTAACAGAGCCCCCTGCAACTGCGGCGATATCTTCCTGATACCGTCGCTCAAGGTCTTTTCCGCCAGCTTTTGCAGGTTCAGATCCATGGCGGAGATGACATCCAGCCCTCCCTGTTCGACGATTTGAGCACCGTATCGCTCGATCAACTTTCCACGGATATGGGCCATATAATACGGGGCCTGACCGGCCGGGATAATGGTCGGCGGGTTGGCGCGCAACTTCTGCTTCTGGACGGACGAGATCATATTCAGGTCCACCATCCGCTTCAGCACCACATCCCGCCGTCCGGTTACCCGGGCCGGATCCCCCAGCGGGTTGTACCGGGCCGGGTTTTTCGGCACCCCGGCCAGCAGCGAGCATTCGGCGTCGGTCAACTCCTCCGGGTTCTTGTCGAAATATAGTCGCGCGGCCTGGGCAATCCCCCAGGCCCCGTTGCCGTAATAGATCTCGTTGAAATACATCTCCAGGATCTGCTTCTTACTGTATTTCTTTTCAAAATCCATTGCCATGCGCGCCTCGTCCAGCTTGCGCTCGATGGTCTTTTCCCCGGAAAGATACCTGTTTTTGATCAACTGCTGGGTGATGGTGGATCCCCCTTCGGCCAGCCGCCCCTTGACCACATCCTTGACCAGGGCGCGGGCGATCCCGCGGACATCGATGCCGCCATGCTCGTAAAACCGGGCATCCTCGACCGCCACCACGGCATTTTGCAGGAAGACCGGAATCCGGTCGATAGGGGTCCAGTATCTCTTGTCAGGGAGAATCCGGCCGACGAACCGCCCCTGATTATCAAAAACCTTGATGGAAGAGTAACCATGCGGCAGAGGGGGATATGATCCGGGCTGCTCCTTGGCCCAAACGGAGGAAACGAGTACCAGGCAGGAAAAACAGATGGATGTGACTATTCTGGCAAAAACAGTGGACACGGCTGACAAATCCTTTTCAGTATTGCTTGAATCGAGGCTTAGTCTGACCCATGAGACAGCCAAAGTCAATCGTCGGTTTAATGAATAAAATGGGGGGATCGCAGCACCGGTTCATTCGGCGCAGCAGGAAAGCCGGGTAATGTCGCGCGAGAACCCCTGGGCGCAGAGACGCAGACCTTCGCTCATGGAGGGGTAGACCGGCAGCGTAGAAGCCAGGTCGTCGATCGTGGCCCGGAGCCGCAACGCCAGCGCAGCCTCGTTGATTAGTTCTGCGCCCCGGTGGCAGATCAGGTGCACGCCGAGGAGCCGGCCTGATGGGCGATCAGCCACCATCTTGATCACCCCGGCGCGGTGCCCGGTTACCCGGGACTTGGGAATTGCGGAGACCGGCATTACGTTGACCAGGGTATCAAACCCGGCCTGGCGAGCGCCCTGCTCGGTATGGCCGACCAGCCCCAGTTCCGGATCGGTGAAAATCGCCATCGGTGCGGTCAGATAGTCCATCGGGCAGCCACAGCCGGCATTGAACATGTCATCAACCGCAACGACCCCTTCTCTGGCTCCGACAGTGGCGATCATCATGCCGCCGGTGACATCGCCTGCCCCCCAGATGCCGGGAGTCGATGTGCGCATGTGACTGTCTGTTATAACAAACCCTTTGCGGTCCACATCTACCTCTGCCAGGTCGAGACCGATACCGGCAGTGGCCGGCGCAGTGCCGACAGCAATCAAAAGCTTTTCACCCGTGAATTCATGACTGACACCGGCAACATCGGCGCTCACCGTAGTCATCCCCGCTGAGCCGGCCACCGAGCAGATCGACGAATTAAGGACGATCCGCACCCCCTCATCGACCAGAACCTCCTGCAGGGCTTCGCTCAACTCCGGCTCAACTGACGGCAGAATACGGGGGCCATGTTCGAGGATGGTCACCTTGCAGCCGAGCCGGTTGAACATCTGCCCAAGTTCGACGGCAATGACACCGCCACCGATGATGAGCAACGACGCCGGCAGGCTTTTCAAGAGCAGCGCCGATCGACTGGTAAGAAAACCGACCTCGTTCAGCCCCGGTATTGCCGGAATCCGGGGAAAACCGCCGACTGCAACAAGAAATCGCTCGGCATGATACCGGCGATCAACCACTTCGATGGTTCGGGAATCGAGAAAACGGGCCGTGCCTTTGATCAGCTCCAGACCGGCTACGTTCTGCAGGACATCCAGGTATCGTTCCTGCCGAAGGTTCAGGACCACCTGTTCGCGATGCAGTGCCAGCCGCTCGACATCAACCTGGTCCCGCCAGTCGCCCAGCCCGATAGCGGCGCCAAGACGGGCTTCATGGCTGAACAGCGCGGCATGGATCATGGTTTTGCTGGGTATGCATCCCCAGTTGATGCAAGTTCCGCCAAGCACGCTTTTCTCGATCATCGCCACCCGAGCCCCATAGGAGGTAGCATGCAGAGCCGCAGCAAAGGCGGTCGATCCTGAGCCGAGTATGATCAGGTCCGGTTTGTTGTTCAGTCGCTTTTTCATGAAGAACAGTCTAGCAAATGGCCCGGCCACCGCAATCAGCCAGTGCCATTATCGGAAAATATCAGGGGGATCGACTCGGTTCTGTACCGTCCGCAATAATTCGAGCTGGCCCCGTACTCCTGGGACCGGCCTTAGTCGAGCAGCCTCAAGGAGAGGCGGAACAGCTTCCTCGGCGCTGCAGCGCGGAAAAGATACCGCTGCCAGATGGTGCATCAGCTTCATGGTTCTCAAGGCATCGAACCATTCATGGAACGATGACAAAAAAGCCTCGCTTGTCTTTTTCACCTGCGCGATCCGATCCCAGGAGGCGACAAACCGTTCCCCTTCCAGATATTCGGCCAGCAAATGGGAGACAAGCACTGCCTGCCTCATAACCTCATCGCCGGAAGCGCCACAGGATGCCGAAGCCAGGGAGAGAAACGATCCGAGGAGGGCAAAAGAGCCGGGGTGATAGAACTGAATGGCCGTTTCAGCACCGGCCAGCGCCTTTGACACACTGCGGCCGGTACCGAACGGGACCCGGTGCGAAGGACGTGGCGACGGCAAGACCATGGTGCCGCTCAGTTGCTCGACCCCGGCAATCTTTCGCAATTGCTGCAGAAAGTAGAAATCCTCACCCGCTGTGCGGGTATTCATACCGCCGGAGCGGAGATATGCCGTGCCGGTGCAGGCCATGGCGCTCCCGACGGTATGAAAGGCATAAGGTGACCCGGCCAGGTTCAGGCCAAGGACATAACTCCGGAGGAACAGCTCGTACCGGTCGATGATATCCTGACCGGTAGCCGTAGCCGCCTCCTGGTGGCGAAACGGAATTACAGCGCCGCCACAGGCAGAGCTGCGAAAATGCCTGGTTATTGCCGGGAGGTAATCCGGGCCCACCAAGGTATCGGCGTCTAGCGCTACCAGCAGCGGCCCTCCGGAGTGGACGTTCCAACTGAGTCTCGGGAGTACCAGGTCAAAGCCGATCTTGCGCGCCATCCCGACTCCCCCCCCTTTTACCGGTAGTTCGAGCCCGGGGGAAGCAGCATCGACCCAGGCCAGGTTCAGCACGGTTGTCGTTGCCAACTGTTCAAGCATCTCCAGGGTGGCGAGATTGTCCGCCTTGTCGGCGGAAGCTGCATCAGTTCGGTGGTTTACCACCACAAGGATCAGAAACAGTTTGAGATCATCAGCTGGATTTTGTGCCAGCGATGCGAGCGTTGCCGGAAGATTGGCGTTCTCGGCCAGAGACGGGATGACTACCGCGCCATGAAATCCGGCAGCGGTGTGCCCGGCAATAGACCAAGGCGCGGCAATGGCGCGACCGGACAGGTAGGCTCCCAGGCGACGATCAGCAGGCATGAGCGGCCAAGCCGTGATGATCGAGGATGGATTTTGCACGGCTGAGCGGATCGTGATCCCCGTCAAGCCAGTGAATGACCGCGCCGTTTCGCTCCATCCGGCGGAACCAGGTCTCCTGGCGCTTGGCAAAATCGTGAATGGCGCTGTTCAGCTTCTGGAACATGTCGTTCCGATTGGTTTCGCCGCGCAGGTAACCGGCGATGTAACGGTATTCCAGGCCGAAATAATCGAGCCGCTCCCAGGAAATCCCCGCGTCATGAAGCCGCGCCACCTCGTCGATCATGCCGCTCTGCAGCCGCTCCTTGAGACGGGCAGTGATCCGTTGCCTCAGGATCGTACGTTCCCAGCGGATGCCGAATATCAGCGGTTTGATCTCCGGCAGCGGTTCCGGTTCGCACCGCTGTTCATGCTCGGCAATCTCGATTGCGCGCACAACCCGCTCCCGATCCAGAAGATCGGTGGTATTGTGCAGCCGGGTCGCAATCTTCTGCAATCTCTCCTTGAGGTCAGCCACGGCAAGCTGGGCCAATTCCGCGCGCAGAGCATTGTTTACCGGTGCTTCCACGAGCCGGTGCCCTCTAAGGAGCGATTCCAGATACAGACCGGTGCCGCCGACGAGCAGCGGCAGCCGGCCACGACGAAGGATATCCTCCCAGGCACGAATGGCTTCACGTTGAAAATGAAACAGGCTGAACTCCTCACCGGGATCGCAAATATCGATGAGATGGTACGGCACCCTGCCGTACTCGGAAAGATCCTTGCCGGTGCCGATATCCATGCCGCGGTAGACCTGCCTGGAGTCGGCAGAGATGATCTCGCCTCCGGTCACCCCGGCAATACCGACGCCAAGACGGGTCTTTCCGGAGGCAGTCGGACCGAGGACGACAATTAGGTTTATCAGGGTACTGTCACTTGTCACGAGGATTCCACCTTGGGGAAATCACAAGAAAAGCCGCCCCAATGGAGCGACTTTTCCGCATTTGCGGTATTAAGTATTTCGGTCAGCAAATCGGGTTGCCGCGGGTTTCAGTATCGTAGATATTGAGCAGCATCTCCGGTGTCAGGATACACTCCTTGGTCTGCTCGCCCGTTTTCCCCTCGTGAACCCATTTGAGCGCATCGCCGCTCTCCCGGTGGGTAACGGTAAGGCGGTTTCCGGTAATCCGTTTTACTTCGTTCAACATCTGATCCATGGTGAGCAGTTCGATTCCGCCGATCTCCTCGTTCGGAGACAGATTTTCCAGAAACCGGTCCAGAAGATCGTAATCGACGAAATCGTTCTCTTTCCGCCACCACCGGACGAACCGATGTTCGCTCGTCACGCTGTCGGTCACTACTGATCTTACGTCAAGCCCTTTCATGGCGTACTCCTTTCCGGCCAAAGCACACGTCTCTGACCCTCCATACAATTCCTTTCTTCCTGTTTACAGTATACTCCAATTCACTGCCAGAGGGCCACTCTCCTTTGCAGGGCCAGGGCTTTTAAGCAATTGTCTGAAATACCCCACTCTGAAATCGTCTGCAACAATTGGTCAAAAAAAAGACCCCGCAACCCCATAAATGGGAGGCGAGGCCTTGAAATAAGGGCCGGCTGGACTTCCCGGCCCTCTTCCAGGCTGACTATTTCAGTAACGGTTTCGGCGTACTATCCGAATTGGGCGGCAAGATCGGGTACACGACGTGCGGCTGTTTCCCGTTCAGGGTCTTCAGAAATGCCACGATCTTTGCGTCTTCATCGGCATTCAGGGTGATTCCGAGCTGCGAGGAACCCATGATTTTGACCGCATCGGTCAATGTCCACACCTTGCCGGAGTGGAAATACGGGGGCGTCAGCTCGATGTTGCGCAGTGACGGCGATTTGAAGACATATTTATCCGCTGCCGTATTGGTGACCTTAAAGCGCCCGAAGTCTTCGGTCGGCCTGGTATTGGCATCAGGGCTCTCTTTGACGCCAAAGGGGAAGTACCCGGCGCCGCCGATATTGACCCCGTTGTGGCAGGTCGAGCATCCCTTGGCCATAAACAGTTTCAAACCTTCATGCTCTTTGCTGGAAAGCGCTTTGCGGTCGCCCTTTAAATAACGGTCAAAACGGGAATCCGGGGTTATCAGCGTAGCCTCGAACACCTCTATGGCCCGGGCCATGTTGTCAAAGGTTATCGGATCCTTTTCGCCGGGGAACGCTTTATTGAATTGCGGCAGATATCCCGGTACACTCTTGAGGGTCTCCACAACACGTTCCGGCTTGTTGTTCATCTCCACCGACGCCTGCACCGGCCCTTTGGCCTGGGCCTCAAGGTCTTTTGCCCGGCCGTCCCAGAACTGGGCGATATTGAACACGGCATTCAAGACCGTCGGTGCGTTACGCGGACCTTTCTGCCAGCCGTGACCGGTTGATGTCTCTTGGATATCCACCCCGCCCAGGCCGACGTTATGGCAGGTATTACAGCTTATCAGGCTTGATGACGACAGCCGCGGGTCAAAAAAGAGCATTTTGCCCAGCTCAATTTTGGCTGGGGTTGCAGCGTTATTTTTCAGGACCGGCGGCTTTTCCGGCACCGGCTTGAATACAGCCCTGGCCTGGCTCATTGTGTCGTCCTTTCCCCAGGCAACGCCTCCTGCCAGAAGCAATACCATTACACCACTCGTGATTTGCCAATTCATTGTTTCCTCCTTTTTCCTGTTTGTACTGATCCGGGAACCTGGATCAGCGGATAAACCTGACATTCCGCACGAGAGCCGCATTCGCTTAGCGCGATTAATGACCGCCGTTTTCAGGTTGAATCTCTATGGGATTCCTGTTTAGGGGATGTTACCGGACTATTTTGGGTGGTGAAATAATTGGAAGGATAATCAGCGGGAGATACTGCTCGGGTTCAGCAGACAGAAGCATCCTTATTCCCTGGTCCGTGGCAGGCGATGATGCGGATGCGGGAATTGGATATTCCGGGCTCCATTCATCATTTGACTCGACTCGTTCAGAGCCGGTATCTTCACATTCAAGGCACATAACTCCTGAACCGGTGAAAACCTTGCCATTACCGGAATCTGCAACTGCTTGCAAGAGATGCGCTACAGGATCCAGCCCAAAAGAAATCAGCAGCAGGAGAAATATCAGATGCAGGAAAAGATTAGTGATTGATCGATAATGCATTGCCATAATGACCCCAGTCAGTCAACAAGACCAACCTGATCCTTTTTATCACATACACCCATGGTGTCAATAATATTTTACCAAATATCCTGGTTGTTGCTGATCTGCCTTTAAATGAGGCGTGCTACAGCCCTCCTGATAGTACGAAATGAACCTTGAAACTAGCCATGTAACGATTCGTAGATGGCATCGAATATCCGCTCGATGCGGAAAAAGGTCTCAAGAACTGCAGGATCGAAATGGCTGCGTGGCTTGATCCGTTCATCCCCTTCATGGAAGATCCGCATGGTCTCGGCGTGCGTGTAGCCGGGTTTATAGCTTCTATTGGAGCGCAAGGCATCATACACGTCTGCCAGCTTTACGATCCGGCCGGGAAGCGGAATCGATTCACCCTTCAAGCCTGAGGGATAACCGCTGCCGTCCCAGTTTTCGTGGTGGGCTATGGCAATCTCACGCGCTACCTGAAGACGCTGGGAGTCACCGAGGATCTGCTCGCCAAAGGCAGGGTGCTGACGGATCAGTTCCATCTCGTCATGATCGAGCGGACCTTTTTTCAAAAGGATTGCCGATGGAATTTTTATCTTCCCGACATCATGCATCTGAGCTGAATAGGAAATTGTATCGACCAACTGGTCAGGAACGCCCATATTGGCGGCCAAGGCGCCGGCATAACGGTTGACCCGCTTGATATGGTTGCCGGTATCCTCCTCCGCCGCTTCACAGGCGCGGGCCAGCGCCTCGATGGTGTAGATGAACGCCTGTTCGGTTTCCCACAACTCACCCGACAGCGTCACCAACGAAGATATAAGTACCGACAGTCCCCTTAAAACAGTGGCATCGTACGTGGAACAGTTACCGGGATAATTGAAGGCGCTGACCACCCCCTGCCGTTCTCCGGCAATCCGGCAGGTCACGAAATTCCTGATTGGACCGGACACGAAACGACGCACCGCCTCTGGAAACTGCTTCTGAAAATCCTCTATGGTTGCCGAGAGTTCGTTCCAGTTGACCGCAACTACGTCTTCCCCCGCCTCTGTCAAGGCCATGCCGGAACCGTAAGCAGAAGCAAGGTCAATCACGACCTGATCGGATCGCTCCACCAGTTCGTGTTCCACCAGATGGAATACCCTGCCGCGCGCCGCTCCATGCGCCCGGTCGGAAAACAGGATCATGATACAGGCCGGTCCCCGTCGCCCCCTCCCGCCAAGAACCTTTGCCAGCGCTTCCACATACAGTTCGCTCCCGCAGAACCGCCGGCGGCTTATCCGCCTCATCTCAGTTTCGGTCAGGCGGAGCAGTTCCTGCAACTGTTGCAGAGCCATTTCGCAAGATTCATTCGACATATATCTAGCCTAGCACCTCCACGGTCAACTGCAACTTTGCCGGTTCAATCCCAAGTTGATGTTCTTCTGACGGATCTGCCGGGAAATGGTCTCATAGCGACGGTGATAACCGACCCTTTGCCCTGGAAAGCAAAGATAACTCTTTCCAAATAGATCAACCCAACAACCTCATGTCTAACTTCAGGAAATCATTAAATACGAATATTCATTGACTTCAATTTTCCGGGAATGCTATTTTTAGAAACTGACGGTTATAAACATACCGTGCAATTTGGGCATCATATTCATTTGGAGCTGCAAGTGACCGTTACATACAGTGAAAAGGCAAAACTCGGAGTTTTTCAAATAGTGTTGATATATCTTTGTTTCAGCACCCTTTGGATTTATTTTTCCGATTCAATTCTATCCGTTCTGACTCAAGACCCGGCAACAATTAAGAGAATATCCATTGCCAAAGGAATGCTGTTCTTAATAATCACTGCAATACTGCTTTACACGCTATTATTGAGATATGCCCAGGAACTCATTAACAGTTATGACGAGATCCAGATCAGTCATAACAGATTGAATCATGCCCTTATTGCGGCAAATCAAGGTTTTTTTGAGTTAAACCTGGCAACCGGCGAGGCATTTGTTTCTAAATGCTACTTGACAATGCTCGGTTATGACACGGATAAACCGGTACCGACTTTGGAATGGTGGCAGGAATCACTGCATCCTGATGACCGTGACCATGCAATAAAAGTACTCAATGAATGCCTGTCAGGGAGCAAATCCGAATATCGGATCTGTTATCGCTTAAGAACAAAATCGGGTGAATGGAAATGGATAGAGTCATCCGGTCAGATAATACAGTACGGTACCGATAATAAACCGCAGATTATGATTGGTATGCATTCGGATATCGATGAACGGAAAAAGGTCTTGAAGGCTTAGATGAAAAATATGCGTTGGCAACCAGATTCAACACCAGACCGAATTTCATCAATGTTTCAGCCGGTTAACCCATGGGGGGCGTCCAAACCACCGTCTCTTGTAATCTTCGACCTTGACGGTACCCTGGTCAACTCACTTGAAGACCTTGCCATGTCGGTCAACTTCATGCGCGGGAATTTCGGCTTGCCTCCCATTGCCCTTGAGGATGTCAGGCGTGCTATCGGGAAAGGAGCGAGGAATCTCGTCACCAGGACCATGCCGGAAAATGACGGGCGGATCAATGAGGCGCTGTCGTTATTCCTGGAACACAACGGCAGCAATCTTGCGGTTCATTCCCGCCTCTACCCCGGCGCCAGGGAGCTGCTGGCAGCCCTTAACTCTTCCGGCATCCCACTGGGCCTAGTCTCCAACAAAAACAGTGCTCATTGCGAGCTGTTGCTCTCGTCTCTGGGGATTGCCGATAGTTTCCGCACCATCCTTGGGGGCGATGCGGTGAAAGAGTGCAAACCGTCTCCGGCCCCCCTGCTTGAAACGCTGTCCCGTACCGGCTCCACGGCGGAAACGACTGTAATGATCGGTGACAGCATCAATGATTTCGAGGCAGCGTTTGCAGCCGGAGTCAGATCCATCGGGTGCAAATTCGGTTATGGCGAGTCATGGGAAGTAGAACGCGCAACCGTACGTATTGATTCACTGGAAGAGCTGCTCCCCTTGCCGTGGTCAGCGCAGGGATAAGCGGTGGTCAACAACACACCGCCTCCAACCTAAGCAGTATCTTCATCTGTGTTTTTCCGGTTCTAAATTATCGCCTTGAATTTTGCCCTGTTATTTGCTGTCTGCCTTATGGTGACAACGGGTACAGTTATCCTTGATCATGAAGGCCTTTTTACCATCATGGCATCGTCCGCAATACTTGCCGGCATACAGGTCATTCATGGTTATCTTGACGGTCCCCTTCTTCATCTTGGGGAAAACCTCGGGGTTGTGACAGTCGGAGCATGTCAATCCGGCATTCTTGTGTACTGTGCCATCGAATACAACCATACCCATCGGGCTGCCGGTGAATTCAAGAGTCTTGCCACCGCCGACGGCAAAAGCATTGCCACCCGCCGCAACCATCATAACCAAGCCTAATGCCACGTTCCGTTTATTCATGCTATGTCTCCTTTCGCTTTTCCCGGCTATATCTCTTCACTACTTGAATGTCTTCAGGATATATTCTGCAATCGCCTTTGCTTCCTTGTTGGGAATGGTCTTGTCGTCGAACGCGGTCATTCCGGGCCCAGGCTTGCGCATCTTGGCGATGATGCCCTTGACGCCTTTCACTCCGTTTGCCTTGAGGGATTGCATGTTCAACGGTTTCTGGGCATTGACAATGTTACCTCCATTGGGATGACACATTGCACAATGCTTCTCGAACTCTTTCTTACCATCGATCGTTTCTCCTTTTGCGCCACAGAATCCGGCGGTGGCAGACAGGCAAACAGAAAACAGTATTGCGGTTGTAATAGAAATGCTTTTCATTTCACGCTCCTCCTTGTCATTGTTTAATCTGCGGTGCCCGGATTTTGAAAAGTCTTTATGATCAGTCCATCACTGCCCGAATTGAGTCGAGGCATAAGGGATCAACAAGGCATGTAATGACTCTAGGCAGTATTCATACCATAAGCGCTGGGTTGAATATTTTCAACAATTCCAGGTAAATATGGCAGAATCCCGCACAATTTGATATTATTAAGTTGCAATTATTCTTGCACTGGGAAATATAATTCGCAGTTAAAGTGGCAATAGAACCTATGCGGGAATGATTTCTGAGGCAGTTTTACTTATGAAACAATTATTGCTTGATTCTGCAAAATTGGCGGATACAACGTCCAAAAAAATCCCCGGTGCCAGGAGGGTGAACACCGGGGCAAAGAAAGAAAGGAAGGAATTATTATTCCAGCCTTCATATATATAATATCATGAATACATATTTGAGTGTTATTATTTATAAAACCGCTTCCAAAGGATTTCACGCCCCATTAACATTTTCTTGTACCCTTGCCTGCAACCAATAAACTGGTAGATTTTATATACATAGATTCAGACTAAGGAGATTGTCTTGAAACGCCTATTGCTCCCATTATTATTTACTTTTCTCGCCATGCCCGCCTATGCAAAAGAGCCGGTCCGGATCATTGAAGTGACGGTTACAAAGGTTTCTGACGGCGACACTGTGCATGTTACGGACAAGGCAGGTAAAGAGGTAAAAGTCCGCTTATATGGCATAGATGCACCCCAGGCGAATAAAACCGACCCAACTTCAGCTCTTCAGTCCAAAGGGCAACCATATGGGGAAGAAGCCTCTAAAGCGCTACTGGGCAAATTATCAGGCAAGGTAGTGCGACTAGATGTAATGGGTACGGGGAAAAATGAAAAACTGATCGCAATTGTTTGGCTGGGGAAACGAAACATCAATCTGGAGATGGTTGCTGAAGGATGGGCCTGGGCACATCGGCAGTATCTGGATAAACGGGACAGCCCTGAATATATAAAGCTGGAAGAGAATGCCCGGTTAAAACGGCTGGGTCTTTGGCAACAATCCAACCCGCAACCCCCTTGGGAGTTCCGGAAAATACAAAACATTAAAGGGTTACTTTAAGTTACATATACCCTTTATTATCCCTACTCTATCAGCAGCATCGCATACCGGTTCATATCTTGAGAATAATCCGGTAACAGGTTTATTGGCATTCAGCCACCAACCCTGCGGCAAGGTCCCTCCAGTAAACTATGTCCAGGCGCTTGCTGGCACGGGTAACGCACACATAAAGCAGATTCAGGTCTAACTCCGAGTTCCTGAAGTCCTTTGAATTCGGGTCGTAAAGAATCACGTTCGCGAACTCTACCCCCTTGACCTGATGGGCAATAGTGATCAGGGCTCCGGGCTCGAAAGTCAACGCACCCGGCTGATGCAGCCCATATACACCTTTTAATGCATTATGGAGCATGCTCTCGTCCGTCTTTTTCTTGCAAATGACGGCAGTCAGGCTGTTCGGATCCTCAGCCACCAGCTTCTCCACAAGTCGGCGCAATAATATGATGGCGCTCTCCTCATCCGCTGCCCTGTGGTATTCAAGGACGCCGGAATGCCTGCCAACCTGCTCGCTCTGCCGGTTGCTGATTCTTGACGCCAGAGCCATGATCTCCCTGGGGCAGCGATAGGAAACCGACAGCGACTCGTTGCTCACCCCGACCTCTTTGAGATTTTTGTGAAAAATATCGAAGTCTGCCGCGTCGACCCAGGAGAGGATCTTCTGCTTGCTGTCTGCGCTGAGCGTTATGCTGTTTTGTTTATCCGTTGCCGCAAGAATGGCCTCAAGCTCCAGGAGCGAAAGATCCTGGCCCTCATCGATGATGATATGGGCATACCAGCCGAGGGCATCGCGTACCGGTCCCTCTTTCTCGCGCAGCTGGCAGAGCCGTAACAACACACTCAAGTCGGCAAAAGAAACCGCCTGGCTTCTGGCTGAGTAACGCCGGCGCAAATCGGCAAGAACCGTTTCCTTTTCTTTTCCTTCGCCGAACATCGCATCCAGAACATAGGTCTGGCCATAGAACCGCCACAGATCCTGAATCGGGTCCGGCTCCCGCACTTCTTGAACATAGCGGGACAGCAGGCCGGAAAGCATGGATGATTTCTTCCGGGCGGTCAGGTCATCGCCCGCAACCGGTTTGATGACCTTGCCCGTCAGGGCGGTGATGGCGCTCAATGCCCAGGCGCTGAACGTGTCCACCCTGGTGTTGCCGAGCAGTTCGGAAGAAGTCTGCCTGACATAGTTACGGAGCACCTTGTTGAACATGAGGACCATGCAGCGGTCGGGCGTGAATCTTTCGGGGTAATTAAACTGCAGGCACGAAAGGCGGTGGAGACTCACAACCGTCTTGCCGCTGCCGGCGCCGCCAGTGATCAGGGTACAGCCATCAGTCGCTTCCGATGTTATCATCTGGAACTGCTCAGGAGAGATCAGCGAGACGATATCCACCATCCGGTGGTCCTGGTTCGCCACCTTGGTGTCAGTAGTCGAGTGATACTGTTTTTCGTTCTTTACCCATTTGTCACCGGCTTGTTCGTAGACGTCTGCGCCGCTTTCGATGCGGCGAAGAGAGCGTTTCAATATATCTACCGTGTCACGCCGGGTTATCATCCCTTCCCGATCTTTGCCCTGAATGGTTTCGAGGTATTCCTCCCCGACTTCGTAGTCATAGAAAAAGCGTGAGATCGGGGCCTTTCTCCAGTCCACTATCAATGCCCGGTTGTCATGCGATACAAACCCTTGCTTCCCGATGAGATATTCTTTTGCGCCGATCCTCTTGTCGGTATCGTTGATGCCGACAACCCCGAAGTACGGGCTATCGACCATCTGGAAGGAAGTGAGATATTTGGCGGGATCGAATTTGTCATTCTCAACGAGCTTAAACGTCAATGAGTTCTTTTCACGCCAGCTCACCGACTCAAGGCGCGCCTTCTCCAGTTCAGCAGTGTAGGCATCATGATTGGCGATCTTCGCCTTGTTTTGCCTGGCAGTCTCCTCTATTGAGGAAAGCAGTTCGGACAGGCGCTGCTGTTCCTGGATGACTATGTCAAATTGGGGGTTTTCAATCATAAGAGGCAAGCCGTCAGGTATTCTACTGTACCCGGTCAGAGCGCGACATAATGCCCTTCGGATTTCAGCTTGTTAAGAATATCATAGGGATTATTGGTATCATTTTTCAGTGAATGCCCCTGAAGCATGGCCAAGGTAGTCTCGTAACTGACGTCGTTTTTACGGCACCACCCCATGACGCTTAAACCAGTATTACGGATGTTGGTCATAACTGCCCTGCCGTTCATGCCCTTTATTTCATCAATCATCAAAATTCCAACTTTCTGCCGTTTTCGGCCTTATTAATGCTTGCAACGCTTTCGAGCCCCTTCCCGGGCCTGTATGACACCGGATCGGGATACTTCTTGTCATCAAAAAGAAAAACCCTGGTTCTCAGGGCTTTATAGACTACCGTGTACTGCATTGGATTGTTATCTCAGTTTTTCTACCTATCTCATATTTTCGAGAAAAAAGCCACCCATCTATGAGTAAGGGGCTACTTCAATCTGCCACGGAGCAAAAAAAATCCCCGATGTCAGGAGGGCCAACACCGGGGCAAAAAAGAAAGGAAGGAAGGAATTTTTATTCTCATCCTTCATATATATAATATCACAAATACTTGTTCGATAGTGCAGATAAATTACTGGTTACAACCCGGCCCTGATTGTTGTTTATGCCTGTGAATATTTCACGGTCTGTTTCAGATGGCTCCGGATTTACGCAGTATCTCAGCGACCTTTTCGGCCAGGATCCGGTACCCCATGGCATTGGGGTGAATGGGATCGGATTTCAGACTCTCGTTTGAGAGAATATGCTTCAATGCCTTGTCTTCAAGGGGAATAGTGAACTCCCTGGCAAGTTCCCGGTAAAACTTCGGGACATCAAGACCGAAACCAAGCATTGGAACCCCTATCAGCAAAACCCCGATGCCACGGCTCCGAGCAAGGGACAGCATCTCCCTGAGGTTTTCCAGCGTTCTCTTTTCATCCTCATGCCGCAGAAAGTCGTTGCCCCCAAGGCAAAGAAGAATCAACGCAGGGTTATGCTGGTCGAAAAGAACGGGAAGCCTGGCCTTCCCCTCCGCAGTCACCTCTCCGGGGACACCGGCATTCACAACGCGTCTTCCAATCAGTTTCTCAAGAACGTTCGGATAGCTCTCAGAATCAGGAACCCCTGTCCCAAAGGTGATGCTGTCTCCAAAGGCCAACACCACAGCATCGGAAGGAAGCCTCTGCAATTGAGGAGTCCTGCTGCAGGAGCAAAGCAGGATCAACATCATGAAGGTCAGTATCCGATTCATCAGCCTGAAACCTTACCAATCGCCGACACACTCCCGCCAGACCAAATCATGCTCCAGAAGAACAGTAATATGCCTTTGATTTCTACGGGCACCGCCATGGTTGACACCCCTTTTTTATTTAGTTGCCAGAATTACGAATGATATCCCCGTAATTCTGTATCCGGTCTGGCGCAATGAAATGTCCGAAAGTCTGACCTGTCCCCAGCGCCCTCTCAACGAATTAGACTCAGTACGGGCGCAGCTGCTTGCCGCAGCCGATGTGCCAGTGGAGATGCTTGGAGGACTGGTACTCCCCAAGGTTGGTGTAGACGCGAGCTGCCCCGCAGCGCACCATGAAGTCGCTGGCGATCATTTTGGCCGTCCGCATCAGCTCCAGGAGCAGATCGTTGTCGGCCTCTTCCAGGGTGATGAGGGATTCGATGTGCCGCTTGGGGAGCAGGACAACATGGTTTTCCCAGATGGGATTAGTGTGGTGAAAGGCAAAGACTTGGTCGTTCTCGAAGTACACCGGCACGTCCAGCAAGCCTTTCAGGATCTTTTCGCAATAGAATTCACAGGTGGATGCTAAACCTGCCCTGTCCCTGGTAATGCCCTTTTCCCCCATATCTCATCCCTCCACTATGTCAGGATCTCCAAGATCTTCTGAGATCAGTTTCAGCTGCTCAAGGGCGCTCTCCAGGTCTTCCATGATGTCCCTGAGGATGACGCCCGGCGCCGGGAGATTGGCGTGACATGGGAAACTCCTGTGAGTTCGTGCAAAAAATGCAACAACTGAAATCAGCTTGAGTTCGTGGCCGGTAAAAGCAACTTCCCCAGTTTTTGCTATCAGCGGCAGTTATCCGGAAATTCCGAATAGCTGTAAGCACGTGGAAGCCTGATCCGGCAATTTCACGGCTTGATATAGGCGTTCAGGCCGATGGTAACCGGCTTGCCGTCAACCATGACCTCGGAGACGGCGTTTCCCCGTGTGCTGGCGACGACCAGAGTCTTGCCGGAAGCTGATGGTGTTGGTTTCTCCAGATCTATTTCTATGCAGAGTTTGTTGCCTTTGATTTCTACGGTCATCGCCATGGATAACACTCCTTTTTCATTTTGTTGATGATGGCCTGCCAGGATTTGGTGAATTCCGTATGATGCCCCCCAAATCCCTGATGGAGGCAAATTGATTGATGGAGGTGATGAGATCCGTCATTGCTCAATGCTTCTGATCCCGGTGCACTCCGGATACCCGGTGCAGCCCCAGAAAGACTCGCCTGCGTGGGATCCGGTCTTGGCAGTACGCTGCCGCATCGGCTTAGCGCACTTCGGGCAGCTTGGGGTTTCTTTTTTATCAGACAAGTCCGACTTGTCCGACCCGTCCGACAATGCCTCCCTGACTTCCAGCCTGGCTCTGGTCATCCGCTCACGCAAGCCGCCTTGAGCGAGGAACTCCTGTTCCAGTTGCCTGATCTGCCTGCTGAGCAGGCTGCTCGCCTGGTTGATCAGGCAGATAAGGGTGTTGGCAACCACCTCGGCCGAGGCGGTGCGAAAGGCGTAGATGTCGGACTTACAAGCCTTATTGTCTGCCGAGTCAGACCGGTCAGACCGGTCCGACTTATAAGGCAAGTCAGACTTGTCCGACAAATAAAGACTCCTGACTCTTTTCGCCTCCGGCGCATCCATCCCCCACTGGCACAAACCTCGCTGGCGGAGAAAATCCTCATAGTCGAGCAGCAGCTCACCCAGACTGGCGCGGGCCACATTGGTCAGTTTCACCTCGGTTTCCTTGGAAGTGGCCGAAGCCAGACTCCCCTCGGCGATGTTCTGCACGCCGCTCCGGGCCGCCTGCACCATCTGGTCATTGGTGCGGGAGCGCTTGTCGATAAAGCGGTCGCAGAAGATCACCGTACCGTCATAGGCAAGCTGGGCCGTCTGAAAGCTGCGCAGCTTGCGGAAACCGCCATGCTGAGGGATAAAGCCTGTTGTCATATCAGCAATCCCCCCCGGTCATAACTAAGCCACGGCCTGCTCGACGATGGTATCGGCGAGGTGGATTTGGGTGGTTTGGGCGGGGCCTTGCGCTTGGTCGCGTCAGACTACGTCGCGCCGGGAGCGCGGTTGTGGGAGGCGATTTAACGTAACCTTGTTCCGCACATGAAATAGTTGACATGAGTTAAATATACTGCCCCTAGAATTATTTACCGGATAATTTCGCAATTAAGTATCATGTCCCCGGAACCGTAAGAATCACCCACCCCGCCGATTATCCTCAAACATCTTACCCCAGCACCGCCACCAACTCGCCAACCACCCGTAAGTCCTCTGCCTGCTCCTCGCTCAAGACAATCGACTCGTACCCAGGCAGGTAACTGTCCGGCCGCAGCATGATCGACGAGTGACGCCACGTACCATCAACGAGATTCTCCTTCGTACTCTCATAGATCTTCACGGTGTAATGGCCGCTGGTGTCGGTATCATCAATCTCCCGGTGCGAAGCAAGAACAACCTTGCCGTTCCGTGAGCCGGCCGTAGCGTTGCGGAACAGACACCATGACCCGTTCGGAATGCGCCGGTTCATCGACTCCCCCACCACCTGGGCCACGAATAGCCCCCTCCGTGGTCGGAATTCTTCCGGCAGTTCCACCCACTCGCAGTCGCCAATCTGCTGCTCGTCACTGAACCCACCAGCGGCGATCTTGAGGTCGTAGAGGGGCACGCAGTTCTCATACGGCCGCGCAACCTTCGACTCCAGAAGGCGGAACGGCATGACCGCTGCAACCTCTTCATGTGCCGGCATCACCGGCTTCTCGGTGAGCGTCTCCGCTTCCGGGCCGGTCTGCATCCGCTCGGCGAAGAAGCAGCGTGTTTCCTCATCGACAAAATAGACGTAACACCCCTTCTGGCCACGGGTCATGAGGGTCCGGTAAGTATTCTTGATGATAGCGTCAAGCCGCGCCTGGCCAACCTCGACATCGTCCTTGACCAGCTTCTTCCACCCCTGGATCGACTTGTCCATGCGCGACCGCTCGGCCGGCCGGGACAGCACGTTGCCGTCGCGCACAACGAGGTCCGGCCCGACGATGACGCCGATGTAGTCAACCTCCAGCCCCTGGCAGGTATGGATGCAGCCCACTTCGCTGACAGATTCGGGCTTGATGATCCAGGCCTGGCCGTCCGTCTCCAGGTTCCATGTCGACTTGTAGTCGCCGATGACGATGTCCTTCAGCAGCGGCGTTTTCTTGCTGATCCAGTCCCAACAGTAGCCGGCCACCATCCGGGCCTTATTGTTTCTCTTGTTCTTGGTACGAATCAGGTCGTGTAGTTCTGCCGGGCTGTCGACGATGCGGAAGTCATACTCACGGGTATCAAGCATTTCGTTGGCCGTCTCCCGGATCTGCAGGGTGTTGTCGAGCCATGCCAGGTAGCCGTTAGAGCCGTTGCAGCGGAACTGGGATTCCAGGCTCACTTCTACCACCTCTGCCCCGAGTTTCCTTGCCCAGGTGCGGATCGTCTCCTTGTCGCCGATATCCTTCAGGGTCACCTTCTGGTCTTCGTCGATGAAAAACACGCTCAGCCTGCTGGCGCTGATGATCTCCTTGATCTGGTTCTCCCCCAGGTGGCTGAACATGCCGGACTTCTCGTTCAGCCGGTGCGCCTCGTCCACTATGAGGCAACCGTATGTGTTGGGTGGAACCGCATGGTAAGAGCCAGAACCGGAGAACATATTGGAAATGTGAGTTTTCTTGAAATGACCGGTGAGCTTGGCCTCGTAGACGAGTCGAGGGGCCGAGTTGCGGGTGACATACTGAACGACGTGTTCCTGCTCTGTGAGCGCCACCAGGAGATTGATCGCCAGGACCGACTTGCCGGTGCCCGGCCCACCCTCAACGATCAGGACTTTTTTGTCCCGCTCGGAAGTCTTCTTCGCCAGCATTTTCGCCTTTTCGAACACCACCTTCTGGTCGTCGATCAGGACAAATTCCCGGTTGCCGCGCAGCATTGACGCCAACTCGTCGGCCAGATTCTTGGATGGCTTGATCTTGCCGTGCTCGATCCGGTACATGATCCGGGTCGTGTCTCCGTACCTGACGTGGGTCTTGATGAACTGCTGCAGTTTCAGAGCGTCGGGCTTGAGGAAGATTGGTGCCCGCTTGATGTGGTCACTATAGAACTGGTTAGTGATTACCCCGTCATCTTCATAGTTGTGCAGGTAGGCGCAAGGGTACAAACCGATATGCTCTTCCTGGACGGTCTGGTTGAAATCTTCAAGGAGGCGTTTATAGGACCAGGCCTGGTACGATGGGTGAAGGGTTTCGACAGGGCCGTGTTTGAAGCGGGTGATGACGACAGCGTCGCTCTGGGTAAGCTCAGCCTTCTGCCACTGCTTCAGTTCAACCAGGATGGCCGCTTCGCACCGGTCCCTGTCCCGGCCGGTAAGGATGAAATCGATGCGTTTGGATGTTTGCGGAAGGTGGTACTCGATGGCGACGCCAGCGTCGTGGGGAATGTCGTCGTCTCTCAGAACCCGCTCCATGTACTCCAGCGAGTTCTTCCAAGATTGGATCTCCGGCTTGCCAGTTGTCTTTCCAGTAGCAGATTCGAAGGCACCGAGAATGATACCGTCGATATCATTTGTCATGACGTCTTCTTGAAACCTGGCTTTGGTGGCGGAATAGACGATCAAGCGCTGCCCCTGAGATTGAGAATTTTACTTACAGCTTCGTGTACTTCGTGTTTTTCCCTTTTGCCTTCTCGATGGGATATTTTCGTTCGCTCTTCGCGATCTTCCTGTGCAGGGCCGCCGCCAGATCGACCTCGAACCGTTGGGAAAACCTTAGCAGGAAAAAGAGGACATCAGCAAGTTCATCCTCGATCTCCTCCCTGATGTGCGGGTCGTTTAATAGGGCCAGTGCCTGCTCGTCCGACTGAAAGCGGAAATGCTCCAGAAGCTCTGATGCCTCGGTAATGACCCCGATGGCCAGATCCTTGGGGCCGTGGAACTGGTCCCAGTCACGGGCTTCGCAGAAAGCTTTTACTCTCATCATCAGATCTTGAAGAGATTTATCATCGATCATATATAATCCTTGAACAATACGTAAAAAAGCCGCCTGCGGCGTCTTTGCGCCACACGCGGCCATTATCTGCTACTTCTTAAAGCATTCATGAGGAACTATGCCTCCAATCACAATACAGTACAATGATATCAGCTTAATACACCCCTGAGCCCGCACCTGTCAATGGAAAGCTCGAATATGACCCCCCTTCCCCTGCAGATAAATGCGCCGTTACAATGGGCCGATAAGGCCATGCCAACTGCTCATCAACAAAAACTAGAGAAAAGCTCTCAGGACATAGTGGCCACCACAAATTGCATCTTGCAATTTCATGAAAAAGAGCAAAGCTAATAGAAGGGTTAATTACTTCACAACCGCGAGCCAAATTGAATTGAGAAGTCTAATCACCATCTGAATGTAGGAGAGCCTGTGAAACCTGTATGGCTACTGCTGGTGGTAACGCTTCTTACTGGAGCACGGGCAATGGCAATTGAAGAGACACCCTACACCGTGATTAAAGCGTCCGGAATATTCGAGGTGCGGGACTACGAGCCGCACATCCTTGCCGAGACACTGGTTGACGGCACTCTTGAAGATGCCGGCAACAAGGCCTTCAGGCGGCTCTTCAACTACATATCCGGTGCCAATCGCTCCCGCAGTTCCATTGCCATGACGGCCCCGGTATCTCAGGAGTCATCCGGGGAAAAGATCACCATGACTGCTCCGGTGAGTCAGCAAGCGTCAGCGGGGAAATGGGCTGTCAGCTTCATGATGCCGGCCAGCTATACTCTGGCAACGCTGCCTGTTCCTGACGACAGCAGCATAACCCTTCGCCAGGTGCCGGCCCGACGTATGGCTGCTGTTCGTTATTCCGGAACATGGAGCGAGAAGAACTACCTCGACTATAAGCAACGACTGGAAAACTGGATTGGTGAAAACGGATTCGAGATCAGTGGCGAACCAGTGTGGGCCCGCTACAATCCGCCATTTACACTATGGTTTCTGCGCCGCAATGAGATATTGATACCTGTAGTTAAACGTCCAGCGTCATGACCAGGAGCGCCACCATGCCCGACATATATGATTTTCAGGTGCAAACTGCCAGCGGGGAGTTCAAAAGTATGGCCGAATACCGCGGTCAGGTCATGCTGATCGTCAACACAGCCAGCAAGTGCGGCTTTACCCCGCAGTACCAGGGGCTTGAAGCGCTGTACCGAAAGTACGCCTCCCAGGGGTTTGTCGTGCTCGGGTTCCCCTGCAATCAGTTTGGCGCGCAGGAACCGGGCGATATTGCAGAAATACAAAACTTCTGTTCGCTCACCTATGACGTGACATTCCCCCTGTTCGCCAAGATCGATGTCAACGGCTCCGATGCCGCACCGCTGTTTCAGTATCTGAAGTCTGCCGCGAAAGGGGTGCTGGGGAGTGAGGCGATCAAATGGAATTTCACCAAGTTCCTTGTCGATCGCCACGGCACGGTACTTGAGCGGTACGCACCAGCGACCGCGCCGGAAAGCCTGGAAAAGGATATCGAAGCGGCGCTATGCCCTGTTGACCTGTGATACGAGAAGCCCCTTGTCTGTTCGATTCATAGCCTTGATCCGGGATTCTCGCCTGGCCGCTGAAGAGCGGGTATGGTCCTTTTCGAGATAAACCACTTTCAAAGGCTGCCGCCCACGAAAATACTTGGCTCCTTTTTCGGTCTCATGTTGGTGGAACCTCTTCTCAATATCCGTTGTAATCCCCGTATAGAGTGTGTTGTCCGAACAGAGGATGATATAGACTTGCCATTTCATTGATATGTACCCATCCCAGGTGCAAACATCTCTTTGGGGATATCACTATTGACCTGCAGTTCAGATAAAGAAATGACCGAAAGCTTCATATTGCCGGCATAATTGACCAAACGGTGCGGGAACAGCACCTTGCCGACCCGCCTGAAATCCTCATATACGGTGGAAAGTTCACTGGAGCCCATCCCCATGTTGAAATCCGCCGCAACCCGCGCGATCAGGTGTGTTTCCGGATCGATGAAGACCCGGAGCTGCGGAGCCCCCTTCACCTCAACATGCAGCAGGTCGTATGGTTTCCCCTGATACTCTTTCCGCCCCTGGTAGCTGACGCCATAGCTCCTGTCGGCAAGCCCCATCGGCAGGTCGAGATAACCGTACTGGTAGTGCATTGACTGGATGGTTACCGGTCTGGCCTCCCTGAGCGCTTCTGTGCTCCCCTGCCACCCCCGCATGCCGTCGAGCACCCGCACTTCGCCTCCCTGGTCAGGCATGATCTCGATCCGGAGTTTCTGCGGTCGCGCATAGTAACGGGCATATGCTCCCTGTTTGTCCTTCATGAAGTCAACAATACTCCCCTTGGCAACCACGGACCTTACCTTTGCGACCTCCTGTTCCCCTCCGTAGGCAGCAAAAACCGCTGCCACGATACGATTCAGTTGGCCGGAAGCCGCTTCCTCAGCCTGGCAAACCGAAGAGAGCATGGCTGTGAGCAGTCCGGCAGCAAGTGCAGTTCGCACTATGGTTTTCAGGTGACGCATATTCGTCCTCCTTATAATCAAGGGTTGCGGCCGATCCACGCAGCACCGAAAACTCCCGCAGAATCTCCCAACCGGTTTTTCAGGATCGGGGTGCGGAGATCGTTGTGGAAGGCATAGTGCCGCACCCGGTCGATGCCGACTGTGAAGATCTCGTCAATATTCGAGAGTCCCCCTCCCAGCACAACAGCATCGGGATCGAGCGTGGAGATCAGTCCCCCGAGACAGCGCCCGAAGTCATCCAGGAACCGTTCAAAGGCCATACTGCAGCGGGGATCGCCAGAACGTGCCTTGATTACGATCTGATCCATTGATAAACGCATGTCATGCTCGCGGCAGTAGGCATTCTCCACACCGGAACCGCTGATGAGAGTTTCAACGCATCCACGGTTGCCGCAATAACATTCAGCACCTTGCGGATCTACGGAGTAATGTCCCCACTCACCGGAGATCCGGTGTGGTCCTTCGCGTACGACTCCATTGTAACATATCCCGCCGCCGCACCCGGTCCCCATGATCACCCCGAAGACCAGACCATACCCCTGACCTGCCCCGCTTACACACTCGGCGAGAGTGAAGCAGTCGGCATCGTTCCTGACCTGTACTGGATGACCGAGCATTAGTTCCAGATCTGTCTTGAGCGGTTTGCCGATGAGGCAGGTAGAGTTTGCGTTGCGAACGAGACCGGTATTATCGTCAAGCGAGCCGGGGATACCCACCCCTACGGTAAAGGTTTCATCCGGGCCGAGCTGTGCAACCGCATGATCGACCATACCGGCAACAGCCGCCAGGATGGCTCGGTAACCTTCCTCTCGTGGCGTGGGCATCCGTTCGCGGAAGAGCACCGCACCATCCGGTGAGATCAGGATCATCTCGATCTTGGTCCCGCCCAGGTCGATGCCGATGGCAACCCCTCTGTCTCGTGCTGAATCAGTCATGTCGCTATCCCTCTGCCTGCCTCTCCGCACCTGCAAAAACTTGGAATCAGGTATTCTGTGAGCAGTAAAAATCATTTTGACAGATTGCTATTTAGTGTTTAATGTAGTGCTCAATAAAGCATTAAATGAGAGGTATTCCATGTCCATCAGTCTCGCAGAAGACATTCGCTCAGTTACCGACCTTAAACGTCATACCCGGGAAATTCTTGATCACGTTCACAAGTCCGGACGGCCTACTGTGCTTACGGTCAATGGCCGGGCCGATTCGGTCATTATCGATGCCAAAGTCTACGAAAAGCAGCTGAAGGCGATGAACCTCGCCCGCTTGATCTCCGAAGCAGAAACACAAGTGGCGAGCGGCCAGACTCGCTCGGCCCGCGCCTTTCTGACAGAGTTCAAGAATGCGCGGAACATATAACGTCGAAATTACCGCGGCTGCCGAGCGAGATGTCGAGGAGATCTGGACCTACATCGCCGACGACAGCCCGGGAAACGCCACAGCCTTCATCATACAACTGGAGGAGCAGATAGACACGCTTGAGCAGCTTCCCGAGCGCTGCCCGCTAATCCCTGAAAACGAACAGCTCGGCACCTCCTATCGCCATCTGCTGCATGGCGCCTACCGCACCATCTTCCGTATTACCGGCAAGACGGTCTACATCCTGCGCATCATCCACGGCACCCGTCTGCTCGACTCATCCTGCTTCGAGAGTTAGGTGATGGCGGAATAAGGCCGCTTCGCGCAGTTCAGGGGAGATGGCGATCATGTTTTATCCAGCCCTCTTGATTCAAAGAGATACAGCACCACCTCAGCCAAGCCGTGGCGCGTTAACCGGGCAGCCTCAAAAACAAAGGCTCCGGCCGGCAAGCCTGATGGCGTGCCAGCCGAAGCCTTGGCAAAGGCTGGTGGACCCAACAACCGCGCATTCGTACCGAAGCTGAGGTGCTGTTGAGTGTCCCACTCACTACCGAAGTCGAAGCTCCTTTGCACATGCAACTGGCTGAAAAGATTGTGCAACTTTACGAGCTTGGTATGAATGTATATCGAATATCAGTAATTCTCAAGATAGACGGCAAAACTGTTAAGAAAGCTCTCAGGAAAAACGGCCTCATCGACTGAGAGGTGTAATTAGCTAAATTCACGTCGAATATATTTATATCAGGTCTCTCATCAAATATCAAGTCGGGTAGCCCCGGTTCGATTTCGCTTTTGGGAATCAAACCGGGGTCCGAAAACGTTTGACACCATCAATCTCTTTAATCTTGTTCCCCAGAATATTTATACAATTTACGGTATGCTTCAATATTTTTAATTCTATTTTGAGTGTATGCTACCCACTCTTTTCCAGCTTGTGCAGCATCTTCTTTTATTGCATCAATGTAATAATCTAGCAAAATATTTGCAGACACATGGGGAGTGTAAGAAGATTCTGCAATCTTCCATTTATTTTTAATTTTGATTAGGTTTATTGTGATAGTTTCGTCTGAAACATGCGAAACATCAAACAACCTACGTTCTTTCCACGCATTCTTAAATATTACTATAACTTCAGCAGTTTTACCTTTTGTTTTGATTTTGGTTATTTTGTATCCAGTTACCAATACTGAATAATCCCATGCAGCTTCTGAAGAATTGTCGTAAACAATGCTATATATGTTTTTTGCTCGTTCTGTGCTGAGCCTTTCTCCATTCATATCGTACTTAATATACGCATTGACAACTTCTCTAATTGAAGTTGTATCATCAGCAAAAGAAAGGCTGCACATAATCAACAATAGCACTGAACTCAATACAAACAGTTTCATTTATATGCCTTTACGTCAATTCGTTGTGGTTTTATATACTTCCAGTTTATCTAAAACGTTGCCACTGAAACACCCACTAACCGATACAATTACATCCCAATACATGTT
>NZ_BAZF01000018.1 GCF_000813145.1 Geobacter sp. OR-1
GCCTCTGTTCGTGCCTAATCCTGATTACCTACAAAACCAACCTACTTTCATACCGTTACCCCGGTACTCGATTGTACTGTTTACTCATGTCGCTAAGCCTGACAAACATAGTATCAGTAAATCCTTGGGCGCCAACACGCCAACTCCAGTTGCCGTTTGCCTTTCCAGGGACATTCATGCGAGCGCCAGAATCAAGACCATACAGATCCTGCAAAGGAAGAACGGCATATCTTGCCACAGATGACATGGCCGCACGTATCATCTCCCAGACAACCTCTTCTGGCTTACAGCGCAAGTAATGACATACATGACTCTTCTGCCCCGAAGAGAGTCCTGAAAACCAGCCCACTGTTGTGTCGTTGTCATGGGTGCCGGTATACACGACACAGTTGCGCCGATGGTTATGAGGCAGATAGGAATTCCCGGGGCCGCCATCAAAGGCAAACTGCAGCACTTTCATGCCCGGCAGCCCGAAACAGTCTCGCAGCCTCTCCACCTCCGGAGTGATCACCCCCAAGTCCTCTGCAATTAGAGGCAGCGAATCAAATGAATCACAAAGCGCCTTGAACAGGCCTTCTCCAGGCGCTGCAACCCATCGGCCTTTTACGGCAGTCTTTTCCTTGGCCGGAATCTCCCAGAAAGATTCGAATCCGCGGAAATGATCGATACGCACCAAATCATAGAGCCCTGCGTCGCTCTTGAGCCTTGCCACCCACCAGCCGAATCCGTCTTCAGCTAAATGCTTCCAGTTATAAAGTGGGTTGCCCCACCGCTGGCCTGTTTTACTGAAATAGTCCGGCGGGACTCCGGCCACCACCGTAGGCTTGCCATGCTCGTCAAGCTGAAACAGGTATTGATTGCACCAAACGTCGGCAGAGTCATAGGCAACGAAAATCGGGGCATCTCCAATAATCCGCACTTCTCTGGCATTGGCATAGGCCTTTAAGCTGTGCCACTGCTTGAAAAACTGCCATTGGATGTATTTTTGTTCTCCTACAACAGCCCCAAGTTTTTTAGAATACAGAGCCGCTGTATCCAGGGAGCGTCGAGCAAGCTCCGACGGCCAACTGTTCCAGGATTTGCCTCTGAAATGCTCTTTACAGGCCATAAAGAGGGCGTAATCGTGAAGCCAGAAAGTTGTATCGCAGAAATGCCAGAACTCCTTTTTCCTCTCAAGGTTTTCCCCCTCAAAAAATCGCCCTGCTGCAAGTTTCAGTAAGGGCAACTTATGCTCTTTGACCCTGTCAAAGTCCACTCTATCACCCGGCAGCAAACTGCTGAGTTCGGCGAAGAGCAAGTCGCCTTCCTCGGCAATAGTCTCAAGGTTTATCAAGAGGGGATTGCCGGCAAATGCCGAATAGCAGGAATAAGGGGAATTCCCGTAACCAGTCGGACCAAGTGGCAATACCTGCCAAAGCCTTTGCCCGGATGCATGGAGGAGATCAACAAATATTCTTGCTTCAGCGCCAAATGATCCGATACCGCCAGATCCCGGCAGCGAAGTAGGATGTAAGAGAATGCCGCTTGCTCGTTCATGTGCCATAATGTCTCCTGCAGAAGAATGGCATTAAGTATGGCACATCTGCGCTCAGATTCAATCAGTAGTTGCTTTACGGAAATGGCCAAACATGATATTTAAAGACCTTAAAGGAGGGGACTGCAATGGTGAAAACCGCACTCTTTGAAACACTTATCGCAAGTACCGTCGATAATGGCAACGGTACACTGACTTTCACCCTGGAGGGGAAAAGCTATATCATCAGAGACACTCTGGAGATATCGAAGATTGCTCAGGACCACGGATATATTCTGATCTACTGAGCAGCAAACCTTCTTAAATGATCATTCGGAACTCCCCGTTCCCAAAAGCAGCATTTTTACCCAAGTTAAACTCCTCACCCATCCGCAAAAACTGGTAAAGATCCGGATGGACGTCGTTAAACTCCAAACTGCCAAGAATTCCGACTCCCAAGTTGGGCCATTTGCCAAAAGATATATTGGCATTCTCCACTCTGGCTAGGGTGCTGATCTCAGACAACCATTTATAATTGAAATCCAATTCAGCCCCACCATAATAATATGCCAACGATGAAACACGCCTCATGATTGAACAGGCAAAGATGGAGAATGACAGACTCTGTATTACGTGCCCCTGCCGGATCAGCCTTAATGGCGTCATAAGTTCCAGCTTCAATGGATTTATCGCTACAATATTTTCTTCGCCTGACATCAAAACAAGGCCATCTCCTTCAGGGGTGATCTCTGCCAGTTCTCCCCCGTTGGTAACAGCAAAGCAATGTGTCACTGACATCCTTATAGAACATTCAGACGAAAGCTCGCTTACAGCCAGTTTCACAGCAACGATAAATGTTGAGAGATGATTAATGGCCGAGCCGACGATTGACAGCACTATTGAACAATTGAACTCGTGATTTTTAAACGCGGGAATCTGCGGGATATGAAAAGCAAAGGGCAGAGGAGGTTTTTGGAAACGCCTGAGTGCTGCAGGGTCTGTAGCAAGGGCCTGGGCAAAAACTACTTCAACGGCGTTGCGATCGCCGGTCAGTGCAGATGCGTCAACAAACGCCTTCGGAAAATGGTTTTTAATCCTGAAAAGCAGATACCCATCGGTACTATCCGAAATTTCAACTTTAAATAACAGTTTGGCAAAATTAAACATGGATCCTGGATGAAAAACGGGGCAGGGATATCTCCCTGCCCCCAAGAAACAACTTTAGTGCAATAAAATCTAGCTGAACAGAGATTTCAGATATTCGCGATTCATTCTGGCGATAAACTTCACGTCTATCCCCTTGGGGCATGAAGCCTGACACTCGTAATGGTTCGTGCAGTTACCAAATCCGCACTCTTTCATCGCATTAACCATATTGGTGACACGCGCGGCAGCCTCTGGCCTTCCCTGAGGGAGCAGAGCAAGCTGTGAAACCTTGGCACCTGTGAAAAGCATTGCTGCGCTGTTGGGACAGCCGGCTACGCAGGCGCCGCACCCGATGCATTCGGCGGCATCTGTGGCTTCTTCAGCTATCGGCTTAGGAATCAGGACTGCATTGCCGTCTGGCACACCACCAGTATGACAGGATGTATAACCGCCAGCCTGAATGATCGTGTCGAGCGCAGCACGATCAACGACAAGGTCTTTCAGAATCGGGAATGCCTTTGCCCTCCACGGCTCAATGTAAATTGTATCGCCGTCCTTGAATTTGCGCATGTGCAGCTGGCAGACTGTAGTACGCTCCTGCCCGCCATGTGGTGCACCGTTAATAACCTGTGAGCACATACCGCAGATCCCTTCGCGGCAATCGTGGTCAAACACGATCGGTTCCTTGCCGGCAGCAATCAAATCTTCGTTGACGCAGTCGAGCATCTCGAGAAAGGAGTGGTGTTCGGTGATGTTCTTGGCGGTGTATGTCTCAAACTTTCCGGGATCGTTGGCACTTTTCTGACGCCACACGATCAGTGTCAATGTCATTGTCTTGTGATCGCTCATTATTTGTAACTCCTTACAGCGAGATGAATAGTCTCGAATTTCAGGGGTTCCTTATGCAGTTCCGGCTCCTTGTCGTTACCCTTGAATTCCCATGCCCCAACATAGGAGAAGTCGGCGTCATTGCGTTTGGCTTCTCCATCCTCGAGCTGATGCTCAACCCGGAAGTGACCGCCGCACGACTCTTCACGATGAAGCGCATCGCGAGTCAACAGTTCGCCAAATTCGAGGAAGTCTGCCACCCGACCAGCATTTTCGAGCTGCTGGTTGAGTTCGGCTCCGGAGCCAGTGACCTTGACATTTTTCCAGAATTCTTCGCGAATCTGGGGAATAACCTTAAGCGCCTCTGTAAGGCTTTCCTTGGAGCGGGCCATACCAACGTTGTTCCACATAACCTTGCCGAGTTCACGATGAAACTCGGTAACTGTCTTTTTGCCGTTAATTCCGAGGAATTTATTGGTTCTGGCCTTGACATCCTCAACAGATTTTTTGAATTCGGCATTATCGGTTTTGACAGCACCAGGCTTGACAGTGACCAGATACCCGCCAATGGTGTAGGGAATTACGAAGTAACCGTCGGAAAGTCCCTGCATAAGAGCAGATGCACCTAACCGATTAGCTCCGTGTACTGAGAAGTTTGCTTCACCAAGCACGAACAGGCCAGGGATGTTGCTCATCAGGTTATAGTCAACCCAGAGACCACCCATGGCATAGTGCGGTGCAGGATAGATACGCATTGGCCTCTTATAGGCATTTTCGTCAGTGATCTTCTCATACATCTCAAACAGGTTGCCGTAACGCTCGCGAATGGTGTTTTCGCTGAGACGCCTGATGGATTCGTCGAAATCAAGGTAGACACCACGACCGCCAGGTCCGACACCGCGGCCATCATCGCAGGCCTCTTTGGCTGAACGGGAGGAAATGTCCCGGGGAGCAAGGTTACCGAAGGAGGGGTACTTACGCTCTAGGTAATAGTCACGATCTTCTTCAGCAACTTCACTGGGATGCTTGCCGCAGTCTTCTTTTTTCTTGGGAACCCAGATTCGGCCATCGTTACGCAACGACTCAGACATAAGCGTCAGCTTGGACTGGTACTCGCCTGCTTGTGGGATGCAAGTCGGGTGGATTTGGGTGTAACAGGGGTTGGCAAAGAAGGCGCCTTTCTTTGCAGCACTCCAATTTGCTGTTACCGAGCACCCTTTGGCGTTTGTTGACAGGTAGAAAACGTTTACATAACCACCAGAAGCAAGACAAACAGCATCGGCAGCATAGCACTCAATTTCACCCGTCACCATGTTACGTACCGTGATACCGCGAGCTACACCGTCAACAACGACCAGATCCAGCATCTCTCGGCGAGTGTACATCTTAACGGTCCCGGCCTTGATCTGGCGCGAAAGTGCTGAGTAGGCGCCCAGCAACAACTGCTGTCCTGTTAGCCCTCTTGAGTAGAATGTACGAGAAACCTGGGCACCGCCGAATGAACGGTTGTCAAGATAACCGGCATAGTCACGAGCAAATGGAACGCCTTGAGCAACACACTGGTCGATTATGTTGTTGGACACCTGCGAGAGACGCCATACGTCGGCCTCACGGGCGCGGAAATCACCGCCCTTAATCGTGTCATACATCAGGCGCAGAATCGAGTCGCCGTCACTGGGATAGTTCTTGGCGGCATTGATACCACCCTGTGCAGCAATGGAGTGTGCACGGCGAGGGCTGTCCTGATAGCAGAACGCCTGCACATTATAGCCGAGTTCACCAAGAGACGCTGCGGCAGCGCCACCGGCAAGGCCGGTCCCGACCATGATTATGTTGTATTTACGTTTGTTAGCGGGGTTCACCAACTTCAGGTCGAAGCGGTGCTTGTCCCACGATTTTTCGATTGGTCCGGTTGGACATTTTCCGTCGAGTATCACTATGAACCCCCTATTATTTGCTCAGAATGCCGGTAAGGATGAAAACGGGAATGGAGCTGTATCCTATGAGGAAAACAACGGCCACAACCTTGCCCAGTTTGCTGATAACTGGCAGTGTCTTGTCGTTGTTCCAGCCCATGGTCTGAAAAAAGCTCTGGATGCCATGATTGAGATGAAGAAACAGGACAATCATTGCTGCCACATAAAGTGCTGCAATACCACCATTTTTGAAACTCGTAACAACCATGTTGAATACGTCATAGCGACCGAGAGCATCGACGCCCTGGACAATGTCCGGAGTTACACGGACAGTGAACTGGAGGAGATGGTACACGATGAACAGAAGAATGAGAAGGCCAGTCCATATCATGTTATTGCTTGAAAGCGTTGCCTTGCTAAGATTCTTAACAGCATACGCCTGCGGGGTTGCTGCGTTGTTTTCAAGAGTGAGTTGGATTCCATATATTCCGTGGATTGCAATGAAGCTCAGCATTACAAGGCGAAATATCCACACCAGCGGTCCAAGATCGTGAAGATGCTTGGCATAGGCATTGATCCCGTCTGCTCCTACGAATATCGAGGAGTTACCCAGCAGATGTACGACAACGAACAGGACCATCAGCTGACCGGTAATCGCCATCAGTATCTTTCTGCCAATAGATGTTGTAAGTATCTGCATAGTGGTTTCCTTTTTTCCTGTGTTTTCTGTCTAATCTGCTTTAATTTACATAGGTCCGTACAGTTGAATGACCCAAAACCGTAGCTTCACACCTCACTCCTTCCCCAAGGAGGTGCCCGCCATTCGTTGATTGTACACATCTTATCCCCCTTTACGCGCACTTATTGCTCATTTGCATTATATTAGCATTGATTAATATGTTTATTGTATACTGTATACTAAACATCGTTTCACTAAAAAGCAACAAAAAAACCAATCAAACCGGCTCCAGACGGTCGGTTGCTTTTTGTCACCCTTTTTGCTAGAAGTTACTATTCAGCTGCTCATAAAACAGCACAATAAAAGCGAGAAAACATGCAACCTTCAGAAAATGCAAACTTCAGTTTTTCATTATTAGCCAAGGATAACACCACTTCTGCCCGTCGCGGCAGACTTACAACACCACATGGCGTTATCGAGACGCCTATATTCATGCCGGTCGGGACCCACGCTGCGATGAAAGCCATGTGCCCTCAACAGGTGAAGGATGCCGGCGCCCAGATCATACTCAGTAACACCTACCACCTTCATCTCAGACCGGGCGAAAATCTGGTCCAAAAAGCCGGAGGACTCCACAAATTCATGGCTTGGGACGGCCCAATCCTTACAGATTCAGGCGGATTTCAGGTCTTCTCGCTTCCGAACAAACGAATCACAGATGATGGGGCATATTTCAAGCACGAAATAACCGGTGAGGAGGTATTTCTTGACCCGGCAAAGGCGATATCAATCCAGGAGGCACTAGGGGCAGATATTATAATGGCATTTGATGAGTGCATCCCCTATCCCTGTGATCGGCAATATGCAAGCCGTTCTACTCGCAAGACCATTCGCTGGGCTGAAGCCTGCCGTAAAGCCCAGACCCGCAGTGATCAGGCCCTGTTCGGTATTGTTCAAGGGAGCATCTACCCGGACCTTAGAGAGATGTGCGCCAAGGAGTTGGTTGACATGAACTTCCCAGGCTATGCAATTGGGGGCGTTTCTGTAGGAGAGGGGCTTGAACTCCTGAAGCAGGTTGTTGCCATGACCGCTCCATTTTTACCGGAGAACAAACCACGCTATCTCATGGGAGTCGGACTTCCGGAAGACATTCTTGAAAGCGTCGAACGAGGAATGGATATGTTCGACTGTGTAATCCCGACCAGATATGCCCGCAGTGCGACACTTTTTACCCGTCGTGGCAAGATACGGCTCACCAACAAGAATTTTCGTCGTGACTTCTACCCTGTCGATCCAAGTTGCGACTGCTACACCTGCAAGAATTTCACACGGGCCTATCTGCATCACCTCTATAACGCCAATGAGGTTCTTTCGGCCATTCTTGCAAGCATCCACAACGTTCATTTCTATCTCGGTATGATGGCTATGATTCGAGAAGCAATAACTAAAGGTCTTTTTGCGGAGTTTAAGCAAGCTTTTCTTACTGAATACCAATCCGGGGAGAAGAAAGAGTCTAAACATGCCAAGCCATAATTTCGAACAGTTAGTTCTACTTATGAGGAAACTACGGGCACCGGGTGGCTGTCCATGGGATGCAGAGCAGACCCATGATTCCCTTAAGAGATATCTGATTGAAGAGTGTTACGAAGTAATAGAGGCCATTGATTCGGGCAACGATAGCCACCTTGTTGAGGAGCTTGGAGACCTCCTCTTACAACCAATTTTCCATGCCACAATTGCAGAAGAACGAAACGCTTTCGATATCTCCGACATCATCAATTCTCTCTGCGAAAAACTCATCCGCCGACATCCGCACGTCTTCAGTGATCAGCAAATTTCTACCAGTGAAGAGCAGATTGAGAATTGGGAGAAGATTAAAAGGCATGAAAAAGGCGAACAGCGGAAATCAGCCCTTTCAGGCGTACCTCCACATCTTCCAGCTATTCTGAAAGCTCATAAGATTACAGAAAAGGCCTCACGGGTTGGCTTTGATTGGGAAACTCACGATCAAGTGCTGGATAAAATAAGAGAGGAGCTGGCAGAGCTAGAGGAAACCATGGCTGCGGGCAATACCAGGCGAATTGAAGAAGAGTTGGGTGACCTGTTATTTGCTGTAGTCAATCTCGGCCGGTTTCTGTCAATAGACCCCGAAGATGCCTTGCGGAAAACAATTCACAGATTTATTGTTCGCTTCAATTTTATAGAGGAATCGTTGCTCAAGCGGGGCTCGACCCCACGACAGTCAAATCTGCAAGAGATGGAACTACTTTGGCAGGAGGCAAAGAAGTCAGAGAAGGAATCAGCGGTATAACCGCCGGACTCTAATTTTATTAAAAAAAAGGGCCATTGAACAGTCAATGGCCCTTTTGAATATCTACTCGAAGGGACTTTAGTCTTCTTTAGCCTCACACTGTTCAGCAGGATCTGTTACCGTAGTCTGCACATCAGCAACGACTTCAGCCGCAGGCTCAGCAGCCACCTCTGCTACCGAAGCGGCAACAACCGGCGCAGCTATGGGCTCAGCAACCTTAGCTGTAACAGCTTTGGCGGACTTCTTCGGTGCAGCCTTCTTAGCAGGTTTTGCCTCTACCTGCTCCTCGACAAGCTCCAAAATAGCGATATCGGCATTATCACCAGGCCTTATTCCCAGCTTGATTATCCGAGTATACCCGCCATTACGCTCCTTGTAACGAGGTCCTATAGATTCAAAAAGTTTAGTTACTACCTTTTTATCACGAATATAGGCGGCTGCCTGGCGAACTGCGTGCAGGTCTCCCCGCTTGCCAAGAGTAATCATTTTCTCTGCAATCGGCCTAAGTTCCTTAGCCTTTGCATCTGTTGTCGTAATTTTCTCGTGCTGAAAGAACGATGTTACCATGTTACGAAACATCGCGATACGGTGGCTCGTTGTTCTTCCAAGTCTTCTTCCTGCCTTAGCGTGACGCATGACAACTGATTCCTTTCTATATCACCGACCGGGGCGAGTTATTCCTCGTCTTTTCGTTCGCCGCGCAATCTTCTCATTACTTCTTCATCAGGGAAATTTTCCAGCTTCATGCCGAGAGACAACCCCATATCGGCCAAAACATCCTTAATTTCATTAAGAGACTTTCTGCCAAAATTTTGTGTCTTGAGCATTTCCGCCTCAGTACGTATTACCAGCTCCCCAATCAACTTAATTCCGGCATTTTTAAGACAATTAGCCGACCTGACTGAAAGTTCAAGCTCGTCCACAGAACGGTAAAGATTCTCGTTGATTTTATCGGTATCTTCTTCAGGTTCAATTTCTTCAGGATGCTCAACGTCTTCATCAAAATTAATAAAAATAGACAATTGATCTTTGATAATCTTAGCGGCATAGGCAATGGCATCGTCTGGCTTTACACTGCCATCAGTCCAAATTTCAAGCGTCAATTTATCATAATCAGTTATTTGGCCTACACGAGCGTTGGTAACCTGAAAGTTTACTTTAATAATCGGTGAAAAAATAGAATCGATAGGAATTGTCCCTACCGGCGCTTTTTCATCCCTATTACGGTCAGCAGGAATATAGCCTTTGCCCATTTTCACGAGCATTTCTATTTCAAGATTAGCATCTTTCGAACAAACGGCTATATGATGATCCTTATTTAGAACCTCCACATTGGAGTCTGTAATAATGTCACCGGCCTTTATAATCCCTTCACCCTTATGGATAATTCTTATAATGCGAGACTCAGTGCCATGCATTCTAAGACGAACACCTTTTAGGTTCAGAATAATGTCGGTTACATCCTCTGTAACACCTGGTATTGCTGAGAATTCATGAAGAACGCCCTTGATCTTTACAGATGTTATAGCAGCTCCTTGCAATGATGAGAGGAGAACTCTTCTTAAAGAATTGCCTAGAGTGGTACCAAAACCGCGCTCAAAAGGTTCAGCAAAGAATTTCCCATAGGTATCTGAAAGCGTTTCCGATTCTACCTGTATCTTCTTTGGGCGTATCAGATCACGCCAATTCTTGTACATGTATTCCTCCGGTGAATGTCTCTTAGCCGTTACTTGGAGTAGAGTTCAACAATCAGCTGCTCTTGGATAGGCATTGTGATGTCTTCTCTAACAGGCAGAGATTTGAGTACACCTTTAAATGCATCCTTTTCAAGTTCTAGCCACTGAGGAATTCCACGACGGACAACACCGTCCAGAGAATCGTTAATACGAGCTATTTTCCTGCTCTTTTCTTTCAGTTCAATTACATCACCGGCCTTAATAAGCATAGACGGTATATTTACTTTTCTGCCATTAAGCAAAAAATGACCATGCTTAACAAGCTGTCGAGCTTCAATTCTCGACGAGGCAAAACCTAAACGGTAAACGAGGTTATCAAGTCTACGCTCTAAAAGGATCAGAAGGTTTTCGCCAGTTACCCCCTTCATCCTATCAGCCTTATCAAAATATGTTCGGAACTGTTTTTCCAAAATTCCGTATATTCGGCGGACCTTCTGCTTTTCCCGGAGCTGAACGCCATAATCAGACACCTTAGCCCTGCCCTGACCGTGCTGACCAGGAGGATAATTCCTCCTCTTTATTGCACACTTATCAGTGTAACAACGCTCGCCCTTAAGAAATAATTCCATATTTTGCCTCCTGCACAGCCGGCAGGATGGTCCAGTATATCTAGCCAATCAAAACCTCCTTAGCAAATTTACTATGTTTATACCCTTCTCCGCTTTGGAGGACGGCATCCATTATGGGGTATTGGAGTTACATCCTTGATAAAACTTACATGCAGGCCAGCTGCCTGCAATGCCCTTAAAGCAGATTCCCGACCTGACCCAGGACCTTTCACATATACTTCTAAAGAGCGCATTCCGTGTTCCTGAGCTTTTTTAGCACAATCTTCTGCCGCTACCTGAGCAGCAAAAGGAGTGCTCTTCCTGGAGCCCTTGAACCCTTTGCATCCTGATGTCGACCAAGCAACCACATTCCCAACCGGGTCTGTGATGGTGATCATCGTATTATTGAAAGTTGCTTGTATGTGAGCAACCCCATTAGGTATGTTTTTCTTTTCCTTCTTCTTCTTTACTACGCGTTTAGCAGGGCTTGCCATTGTTCCTCCAGATCAAATAGGTCACTATTTCTTCTTACCAGCGACTGTCCGCGCAGGACCTTTACGTGTGCGTGCGTTTGTTTTTGTCCTTTGGCCGCGCACTGGCAATCCTTTTCTATGCCTAAGACCGCGGTAGCACCCAAGATCCATCAAACGCTTTATATCCATTGACACATCACGTCGCAAATCGCCCTCTACCTTGAGATTCTTATCGATATACTCACGAATTCTGGCAACTTCTGCTTCTGTCAGTTTATCCGTGCGCGTATTGAAATCTACGCCGGTCTCTGAGAGTATCTGCTGCGCTGAAGAGCGACCAATACCATAGATGTAGGTCAGCGCAATCTCAATCCGTTTACTTTTTGGAAGGTCAATTCCCGAAATTCGTGCCAATTTATACTCCTCCTCGCTTGACTCTAAACCACTTATCCCTGACGCTGAGAATGCTTTGGTGTGTCGCAAATAACACGAACAACACCTTTGCGTTTAACTATTTTACACTTGTCACAAATACGTTTTACAGACGCTCGAACTTTCATCACAAATCCTTTCAGATCTATATCTCT
This sequence comes from Geobacter sp. OR-1, assembly GCF_000813145.1. Lineage (GTDB taxonomy): Bacteria > Desulfobacterota > Desulfuromonadia > Geobacterales > DSM-12255 > Geoanaerobacter. Next base: position 11,738 of record NZ_BAZF01000018.1, read on the forward strand.
AAACACACTTAGTCAGAATTTCGGGACCGCTATCTGTTATTGCCACGGTATGCTCAAAGTGAGCGGAGAGCCCACCATCGCAAGTCACTGCGGTCCAACCATCCCCTAGAACCTTAACCTCAAAGCCATTCGCATTTATCATCGGCTCAATCGCCAGAACCATGCCTGCTTTCAATTTAGGCCCTTTCCCAGGCTGGCCATAATTGGGAATCTGCGGATTTTCATGTAGAGACCTGCCGATTCCATGTCCGACAAAATCTCTTACAACGCTATACCCTCTTGACTCGACATATTCTTGAACAGCATGTGATATATCAGAAAGACGCTGTCCAGGAACTGCAAAATTTATCGCAGCATATAGTGACTGCTCGGTAACAGAGATCAAATTTTGACCTTTGGCATCCACCTTGCCAACAGGCAATGTGATGGCTGCGTCACCGTAAAAACTGTCACACAGAACGCCAAAATCTAAACTAACAATATCCCCTTCAACAAGTTCGCGCTTACCAGGAATACCATGAACTACCTGTTCGTTTACAGAACAACAAAGAGAGTTTCTATACCCGCAATAGCCTTTAAAAGCCGGCGTCGCACCCCTTATGAGGGCCTCTCTCTCGGCAATTCTGTCAAGTGCAGCTGTTGTTATGCCAGGACGAACTGATTCTTTAACAACCTCAAGAACCTCAGCAACAATCCTGCATGGCCTTCTCATTCTCTCTATCTCCTGCGGAGACTTGAGAATAATCACGCATCCCTCTTAAGGATTGAAACGATCATTGACTGGATGACATCTATTGCCTCATCACCAGGCAAGCTTCGCAGCAAACCAGCATTGCTATAATATTCTACCAGAGGAGCTGTTTGTTGCTCGTAAACGTCAAGACGCTTACGCATTGTATCCTCACAATCATCTTCTCTTTGAAACAATACCCCGGAACACTCATCACAAACACCAGCAGTCTTCGGCGGATCAAATTCAAGATGATAACCCTTACCACAGCTCCGACAAGTACGCCTTCCGGTAATCCGCCTTAAGAGATCATTCTTGTTCACTGTAATTGAGATTACATGATCGATCTTGTTCCCATTAGCTGCAAGCATTGCACTCAGCGCGTCTGCCTGAGAAACTGTCCTAGGGAACCCATCAAGAATAAAGCCATTACGACAATCAGCCTCAACAATCCGCTCGCTGACAATTCCAACCACAACCTCATCCGGGACCAATGCACCTGCATCCATAAACGCCTTTGCCTTCAACCCCATAGGGGTTGCCTGCTTTACAGCGTTACGCAATATATCACCAGTTGATATCTGAGGAATATCGTACTTCTTGGTTAGGATTTTAGCTTGAGTACCCTTCCCAGCACCTGGGGGGCCCAAGAGTATTAAGTTCATGAGCTTTTATCCAGCCTATCGCCTTCCCTTAATCTTGACACCCTTCATAAAACCCTCATAACTTCTCGTTATCAAGTGAGACTCAATCTGGGCGACGGTATCCATTCCAACCCCTACGGCAATTAACAGGGCCGTACCTCCGAAGTAAAATGGGAGATTGAACTTTCCGATCAAAATGGAAGGCAATACACAAACAATTGATATATAAATTGCACCGGCAAATGTAAGCTTGGTTAGAACTTTATCAATATAGTCAGACGTCTCTTTTCCAGGACGCACACCTGGTATGTAACCACCATGCCGCTTCACATTTTCAGCAACATCAATTGGGTTAAAAGTGACAGCCGTGTAGAAATAGCAAAAAAAGATTATAAAAGCAACGAAAAAGATATTATAAACTAAATTCCCAGGAGCAAGGCTCTTTGCAGCAGACTGGACCCAAGGGATATTAATAAAATTGCCAATTGTTGCAGGAAACATAATAATCGATGATGCAAAGATTGGAGGGATTACTCCTGCCATGTTTACTTTTAGCGGTAAATGCGATGTTTGTGCACTAAAGGTCTTTAATCCGACAACCCGCTTTGCATAATGGATTGGTAATCGCCTTTGGCCGCGCTCAACAAAAACAATGGCAGCAATTACAAAAAACATTACGGCAACAACAATAAGTAAGACAAAAAGAGATAATTGGCCACTCTTGATAAGTCTCATACTGTTCAATATTGCAGTCGGGATTCGGGCTACGATACCAGCAAATATAATAAGCGATATCCCGTTCCCAATCCCTTTTTCAGACATCTGCTCACCGAGCCACATAATAAAAGCAGTGCCGGCAGTTAATGTGATTACCGTCATTATCCGGAATGACCATCCTGGAGCAGGCACTACAAGCTCACCAGCGGGACCCCGCATGCTTTCCAAACCTATACTAATTCCAAGCCCCTGAACGACACTAAGGACTACTGTACCGTACCGTGTATACTGAATAATCTTTTTTCGCCCGGCCTCACCCTCTTTAGAGAGTTTTTCAATGGCCGGAACTACTACTTGCAACAGTTGAAAAATGATAGAAGAGGATATATAAGGCATGATCCCCAGGGCAAAAACAGTTAACCGTTCTAATGCCCCACCTGAAAACATGTCAAATAGCCCCAGCAGAGTTCCTTGAGCTTGTTTGAAGAAGTGAGATAACGCGATACTATCAATTCCTGGCGTTGGAATATGACATCCAACACGATATACAGCCAACATTGCCAGTGAAAACAGTACTCTCTTCTTAAGCTCAGGGATCTTGAATATATTTTGAAATGCTTCTATCAAGAAATAATCTCCTCAGCGGATCCACCCGCAGCGAGTATTTTCTCTTTTGCAGAGCCACTAAATTTATTTGCTTTTACAGTAAGAGGCTTTGTCAAGTTCCCATCAGCAAGTATCTTTACGCCACATTTGGTATTACTGATCAAACCAGACCTGATAAGAGCCTCAATATCAACTATTGAATTAGCATCAAAATCATTCAATTTCCCAACATTAACATGCGCGTACTCGATGCGGTTTAAGGGGTTAAAACCTCTTTTGGGGAGTCGCCGTTGCATCGGCATTTGGCCCCCTTCGAAACCGGCCTTTATGCTGCCACCGCTCCTGGCCTTTTGCCCCTTATGACCTTTGGTCGCAGTCTTCCCATGACCAGAACCAGGTCCTCTGCCAATTCGTTTCCGATTTTTTGTCGCCCCTAGGGCTGGCTTTATAGAATTCAATTGCATTGATATAACCTCTCTGGCTTACTCTTCAACTTTAATAAGATGGGCAACTTTTCTAATCATCCCTCTTATCTCGGGAGTATCACATAACTCCACGGTCTTAGAGAGACGATTAAGGCCCATTCCATTTAAAATTGCTCTTTGTGCTGGCAGCTTCCCTATATGACTTCGTACAAGTGTGATTTTAAGTTGTTGTGACATTATCTACTCCTTATCAGACGAAACCTTAATCAGCCATGCCCCTTCTCTGCATAATTTCTTCAGGGCTTCTCAACCGCTTTAAACCTTCAAACGCCGCTTTTACAACATTGTGTGCATTATTGGAACCAAGGCATTTGGCAAGAATGTTATGAATGCCTGCTGATTCAAATACTGCCCTGGCTGCGCCGCCTGCAATAACTCCGGTACCTGCAGACGCAGGCATCATCAAGACCTTACCGGCACCAAAATGGCCTTCAATTTCATAAGGTATGGTTTGTCCTTCAACTATCGGAATCTTGATCAGACTTTTCTTTGCCTGCTCAACACCCTTGCGGATTGCCTCAGGAACTTCATTCGCCTTTCCGAGACCATACCCAACACAGCCATTACCGTCGCCAACGACCACCAAAGCCGAGAAGCTGAATCTTCTTCCGCCCTTAACGACCTTGGCAACCCTGTTAATATGTACAACTCGATCAGTAAGTGTTAGTTCATTCGAATTAAGCTTCAACAATTGCAACCTCCTTGAAAATCCTAAAAGGACAAACCGTTTTCTCTGGCAGCATCAGCAAGAGCTTTAACTCTTCCGTGATACAAGAACCCGCTACGATCAAATACAACTGTATTGATGTTCTTTTCAAGTGCCCGACGAGCTATCTCAGCACCGACTTTAGAAGCAGCTTCAATATTGCCTGTATACTTAAGACCTGTACCGACAGCATCAAGTAGGGTTGAAGCCGAAACAATGGTATTTCCAGATGCATCATCAATTATCTGTGCATAAATATGACGTGCGCTTCTGAATACATTCAAACGTGGCCGGTCACTATTACCAGATATTTTCTTCCTGACTCGGGTTTTACGCTTAATTCTAGCTTGTTTCTTTTCCGCAAGAGAGCTCACGGCGATCTCCTCATGTTCTATTTTTTACCGGTTTTGCCGGCTTTACGCAAAATAGTCTCATCCGCATACTTGATTCCCTTACCTTTATATGGTTCAGGTCCTCTGAATGATCTGATTTTTGCAGCAGTCTGCCCAACTAGCTCCTTGTCGATTCCCTTGACAAGAAGTTTTGTCATCTTGTCAACATCAACTGAGATACCTGCTGGCAGTTCGAAATTAATTGGATGTGAGTATCCAAGGCTTAGATTCAGGATGTTGCCTTTGGATTCCGCACGGTAACCAACACCATTTATCTCCAAAGCCCGTTCAAAACCCTTTGTTACACCAATTACCATGTTGTTAATTAAGGTTCTTGTCAAACCATGTGCAGCCCGACACTTATTAGTGTCATCAATTCTGGTGACGACAATTGCGCTTTCATTTATATCTAGAGAAACACCTTCCATAACCTGTCTTGATAACGAGCCCTTTGGCCCATCAACAGTTATAGTTGCGTCAGAGAGATTAACCTTGACACCTTTAGGCAATTCTACAGGTAATTTACCTATTCTCGACATACTCAGTACCCCTTAAAAAAATTACCAAACCGTGCAAATCAGCTCGCCACCAATACCTGTTTCGCGGGCCGTTTTATCAGTAATTATTCCCTTTGAAGTGGACAATACCGCAATTCCGAGCCCATTCTTAATAACCGGAATATCGTCATGCTTTACATAACGCCGGCTACCCGGTTTGCTGACGCGTTTAATTTCACTGATTACAGCATCTTTTTCATCGATATACTTTAAGTAGACTCTTAAAGTACCCTGTTTCTGGTCTGCAATCACTTTATAATTTTTTATAAAGCCCTCGGCACGCAGAACATTTACTATGCTAACCTTCAGGTTTGATGAAGGAATGTCAACCTTCTGCAATTTGGCTAGGTTGCCGTTCCTGATTCTAGTCAGCAAATCTGCAATAGGGTCAGTCATGGACATCGATTGTACTCCTCTAATACGTTCTGATTGTTGTTACCAGCTCGACTTTATTACACCAGGAATCTGACCATTCGATGCATACTTACGAAGGCAAATTCTACACATGTCAAATTTACGGTAATATGCTCGCGGACGACCACAAATAGGACAACGGTTATACTCACGCACTTGGAATTTCTTAGGCCTTTGAGCCTTGATCATCATGGATTTCTTTGCCACGCGAATCCTCCAAACTTATTAGTTCCTGAACGGCATTCCCAATAACTTGAGCAGTGACCTTCCCTCTTCGTCGGTTCGTGCCGTTGTTACAATTGTTATATTAAGTCCCTTAATCTTATCTATCTTGTCATAATTAATTTCAGGAAAGATAAGCTGCTCTTTGATTCCCAATGAGTAATTACCCATACCATCAAAAGCTTTAGGGGATAAACCTTTAAAATCCCTGACACGAGCAAGAGATATATTCAACAGCCGATCCAGAAATTCGTACATACGATCCTTGCGGAGTGTTACCATGCAACCAATTGGCATCCCCTGACGAAGTTTGAAAGAGGCTATCGATTTTTTCGCTTTCGTAATAACTGCTTTCTGTCCGCTGATCTGCGCAAGCTCGTCTACTGCTGAATCAAGAATCTTTACATTCTGTATTGCTTCCCCAAGCCCCATATTAATCACGATCTTCTCGAGCTTAGGGACTTCCATTACTGACTTATACTTCATTTCAGTCATTAATTTGGGAATGATCTCTTTATCATAAAGCTCTTTAAGCCTAGCCATTGTACTCCTCCGTCCTATTTATCAAAGGACTCGCCGCATTTTACACATACGCGAGCCTTTTTACCGTCTTCAAGCATTTTAGCCTTGGTCCTTACAGGCTTTTTGCAGCTACTACAGAAAAGCATAACATTTGATATATTTATGGGAGCCTCTTTCTCAATAATGCCCCCAGCTTCACTTCCACGGGCGCGGGAATGCCGTTTAACAATATTGAGCCCTTCAACAAGGACACCGTCTTTTTTCGGAACAATCTTTTGTATCTTTCCGGTTTTACTCTTATCTTTGCCAGCGATGACCATAACTGTATCGCCTTTTTTTACATGCAACTTACTGGATAACATCGTATCTCTCCTTACAGAACCTCAGGGGCCAACGAAATGATTTTCATGAATTTCTTTGCTCTGAGCTCACGGGCAACAGGTCCAAAAATTCGCGTTCCGATCGGTTCCTTCTGATTGTTGATTACCACACCGGAATTCCCATCAAAGCGAATGTATGATCCATCAAGTCGGCCGATCTCTTTCGCTGTACGCACGACAACAACCTTGACCACATCTCCCTTTTTTACTTTCGAATTAGGGAGAGCTTCTTTTACCGAAGCAACGATAATGTCTCCAACCCGTGCGTATTTCCGTTTCGAGCCGCCGAGCACTTTTATGCAAAAGAGCTTTTTTGCCCCTGAGTTGTCTGCCACATCGAGAATTGTTTGCATCTGTATCATGAACGAACTCCTATCCTACTGAACCGATGAAATAATCTGGCGTACCTTCCAGCACTTATCTTTACTTAATGGTCTCGACTCAACGATAACCACACGATCGCCAACCTTACAGTTATTGAGTTCATCATGCGCTTTATATTTCTCAGTGCGCCGAATATATTTACTATATACAGGATGCTTAACCATCCTATCGACTTTAACAACTACAGTCTTATCCATTTTATCGCTAACAACGATGCCAACCTGAGTCTTCCTATTGCCGCGCTGATTCATTGTTACCCTCTCTCTACCCTGGTTTCACGGATCAATGTCTTCACCCGCGCTATATCTTTCCTAAGCGCAGCTAATTTTGCAGTGTTTTCCAGCCGACCAGTATGGAGTTGAAAGCTTAGATTAAAGAGCTCCTTATTCAGCTCCTTGTCTTTTGCTATAAGTTCATTAACTTCTAACGTTCTAAGTTCACTAACCTTCATTTGCTTCCTCCCTGGCGACAAATTTCGTAGGTACGGAAAGCTTATGTGCTGCCAATCTGAACGCCTCTCTAGCAATTTCTTCAGAAACGCCTTCCATTTCGTAGAGAATTCTCCCAGGCTTAATTACGCACACCCATGAATCTGGGGAGCCTTTTCCTTTACCCATACGAGTCTCTGCAGGCTTTGCAGTTAAGGGTTTATCTGGAAACACTCTGATCCAGATTTTACCGCCCCTCTTAATATATCTAGTCATTGCTATACGAGCAGCTTCTATCTGCCGAGAATCAAGCCAGCAACATTCAGTAGCTTGAAGCCCGTATTCACCGAAGGAAATAACCGCACCTCTACCGGCAGCCCCGGTCATTCGCCCCTTCATTTGCTTTCTATGTTTAACTCTTTTGGGCATTAACATCGCAACAACTCCTCATCCAATTCTTTTCAATTATCCGGGAAGAACTTCACCCTTGAAAATAAGAACCTTGACCCCAATTATTCCGTAAGTTGTCTTGGCCTCTGCAAAACCATAATCTATATCAGCGCGGAGTGTATGGAGCGGGACCCGTCCCTCACGATACCATTCAGTTCGCGACATCTCTGCGCCGCCCAAACGGCCTGAACAGGTTATCCTTATACCCTTAGCACCGAACTTCAACGCAGATGTTACACTCTTCTTCATCGCGCGTCTGAAAGCAATTCTTCTTTCAAGTTGCATAGCGACATTCTCTGCAACAAGCTGAGCATCCAGTTCAGGTTTTCTAACTTCCTGTATATTTAAATAGATCTCAGTGTCTGTGAGCTTGGCAAGATCTTTCTTCAGAGTTTCAACTTCAGACCCCTTCTTACCAATAATCAAACCAGGCCTGGCAGTGAAAATATTGATCTTCGCCTTGTTTGCAGCGCGCTCGATCTCAATTTTCGAAACACCTGAATTATAAAGCCGCTTTTTTAAAAAGGTCCGAAGCTTGAGATCTTCATGTAAGAGCTTTGCATAATCGGCACTGGCGTACCAGCGCGAATCCCAAGTCTTGATTACCCCCAGCCTGAAACTGACCGGATTGACTTTCTGTCCCAAACTACACCTCCACCGTCTATGGTTATTTCGTGTCAGCCAGAACCACAGAAATGTGGCTGGTCGGTTTTCTTATCTTACTTGCCCGCCCCATTGCTCTAGGGAGGAATCGCTTCAATACAGAGCCACCGTCAATGCAAATGGTTTTTACAAAAAGCTTATCGACATCAGATACACCCTTTTGTTCCGCATTGGCTACGGCAGACGAAAGAAGCTTGGCAATCACCTTCGCAGAAGGCTGCGGTGAAAACTTGAGTATTGTCAATGCATTCTGAACCGATTTTCCACGAACCATGTCCGCTACCAGACGAGATTTACGCGGAGACATCCTGATTGAATATAATTTGGCACGCGCTTCCATGCTAAACTCCTTTACTGTTTACTTCTTCTTCAACTTACTTTTCTTATCTGCTGCGTGACCATGAAAAGTTCTTGTAGGTGCAAATTCTCCCAATTTGTGACCAACCATATTTTCCGTCACAAAAACAGGTATGAATTTTTTCCCGTTATGTACAGCGAAAGTCAGCCCTATAAAATCGGGAATGATAGTAGATCGCCTCGACCAGGTCTTAATGACTTTTTTCGAGTTTGATCCTTCAGCCTGAGCCTTCTCGACCACATGTTTATCTACAAAAGGACCTTTTTTTATTGAACGAGCCATCTGGTTATCCTCAAAACAAATTTATTTGGTGCGCGGCTTAACTATAAAACGAGAAGACGTTTTGTTTGTTCTGGTTTTGTATCCCTTGGTCGGAATACCCCATGGTGTAACAGGATGCCTGCCACCTGACGTTCTACCTTCACCACCACCATGAGGATGATCTACCGGGTTCATGGCAACACCACGTACTTTTGGGCGACGTCCAAGCCAGCGTGAACGTCCGGCCTTCCCGATATTAACATTCTCATGATCTATGTTTCCGACCTGACCGATTGTCGCAGTGCAATCAACCAGAACCATTCGCACTTCACCAGAGGGGAGCTTTATTTGAGCATATTTCCCCTCTTTTGCCATTAACTGGGCAAACGTGCCGGCACTTCTAGCAAGCTGGCCACCTTTTCCTATCTTCAATTCAATATTATGAATGATAGTGCCGAGAGGAATCGCCTTGAGCGGCAACGTGTTACCGGGTTTGATATCAGCATTGATGCTTGAAATAACAGTGTCGCCTACTTTCAAATCAAGCGGTGCCAGAATGTAGCGTTTCTCACCATCGACGTAGTTAAGCAAAGCAATCCTGGCACTTCTGTTTGGATCGTATTCGATGGTAGTTACTTTTGCCGGGATATCGATCTTATCACGCCTAAAGTCAATGATTCTGTACTTTTGTTTATGTCCACCACCAATGTGCCTTGAGGTGATACGACCATAACTATTGCGACCGCCCGTTTTCCTGAGAGTCTCCAGAAGTGACTTCTCCGGGGTAGTGCAGGTTATCTCTTCGAAGGTGGAGCAGGTCTGGTGCCTGCGTCCTGCCGATGTTGGTTTATAGCTTTTGATTCCCATCGTTACAGCTCCACGATAAACGGATTAAATTTCAAAGAAATCGATATTGCTTCCCTCTTGGAGGGTAACATATGCTTTTTTCCAGTTTGAGCGCTTACCAATCGTCTTACCGGAACGCTTTAGTTTCCCGGCAACAGTTGAGGTCCTGACGGAATCAACTCGAACGTTAAACAGTTTCTCAGCCGCTGTCTTGATTTCAATCTTATTTGCGTCGCGATCCACAACAAAAGCTACAACATTGTTGGTATCTTTCGCAATTGTTGATTTCTCAGTAACTAGCGGTTTCTTTATTACGTCATAAATATTCATGACTGCAACGCTCCTTCAACCTTTGCCACTGCTTCACGACTAAGGATTACGTTCTTATACTTCATGATATCGAAAATATTCAGCCCGTCTGCACGCAGAACCTTGATATCTTTAACATTTCTTGCAGACAGTTCAATTTCGCGATTGTTAATATCCCCGTCTACCACAAGAAGTGCCTTGTTTAAATCAAACTTGCTTAATACATTAGCGAATTTTTTGGTAGAGATTTCACCCAGATTGTATGAATCCATGACAGTCAGCCTGTTGTTCTTGTATACAAGTGACAATGCTGAGCGGAGTGCCGCTTTACGCGCCTTCTTGTTCATGGAAAGATTGTAGATCTTGGGTTGCGGGCCAAAAGCAACTCCACCGCCTGGGTACTGTGGTGCACGCGAACATCCTTGACGAGCGTTACCTGTACCTTTTTGCCGAAACGGCTTTTTACCACCGCCTGACACTTCAGAGCGGTTTTTTGTTGCTACTGTACCGGCCCTTCTGTTGGCAAGCTGAATCTTTACTGCTTCATGAATGAGATATTCTTTTACCTCAGCATTAAAGACTTCATCGCTTAGCTCAATATCGCTAATCTTATTATGTTCCAGATCGTACACTGCAATTGTTGCCATACCGGATCTCCAGAATAATGCTTGATAGCTTAAGCCTTAACGCTTGGCTTTAATATAACCAGACCATTAGTTGCGCCAGGGACTGCACCTTTAATCAAGAGAATATTCTCCGAAGAATCGACCCTGACAACTTGAAGCCTCTGAATAGTCACTCGTGAATTGCCGAGTTGGCCCGGCATCTTTTTATTCTTAAATACTCGGGAAGGGGTTGCCGAACATCCGATCGAGCCAGGAGCACGATGGAATCTGGAGCCGTGCGAGGATCGCCCGCCTTTAAACCCCCACCGCTTAATCACCCCTTGAAAACCCTTACCAATGCTCGTCCCAGTAACATCAACATAATCGCCGACCTCAAACTGATCAACGCCAATCTGATCCCCGACATTATACTGGTCCACGTTATCAACACGAAACTCGCGAAGGTGGGTAAACACTCCCTTACCTGCAGCCTTGCAGTGTCCAACCAGAGGCTTCGTGGCTTTAGCAGCTTCGCTGCTATTAAAACCGACCTGGATGGACGCATAGCCGTCTTTCTCGACCGTCTTCTTTTGTATGACAATGCAGGGTCCTGCTTCAACGACGGTCACCGGAATTCTCCGGCCGTCTTCGGCAAAAATCTGCGTCATTCCTAGCTTCTTACCTACAAGTCCATTTTTCATAGCAAAGCTTCCTATCCTTGCAACGTACTTATAACTTTATTTCAACATCAACGCCTGCAGACAAATCTAGCTTCATAAGCGCATCAACTGTTTGCTGAGTAGGATCAAGGATGTCAATCAACCTCTTGTGCGTCCTTATCTCAAACTGCTCACGGGACTTTTTGTCGACATGTGGCCCACGAAGAACACAATACTTGTTGATTACCGTCGGCAGCGGAATTGGACCTGCAACACGAGCACCTGTCCTTTTCGCTGTATCAACGATTTCACCGACAGATTGGTCAAGAAGCTTGTGGTCATATGCCTTGAGACGTATTCTAATTTTCTGACTTTGCATTGTTTCCTCTTCTTGCTTATTCGATAATCGAGCTAACTACGCCAGCGCCTACGGTACGGCCGCCTTCACGGATTGCGAAGCGAAGACCTTCGTCCATGGCGATCGGGGTGATCAGGTTGATGGTTACGGCTACGTTATCGCCAGGCATAACCATTTCGGTTCCGGCGGCAAGATCAACTATCCCGGTTACGTCGGTGGTCCTGAAGTAGAACTGGGGCCGGTACCCGTTGAAGAACGGGGTATGGCGGCCACCTTCTTCTTTGGTCAGGATGTATGCCTCTGCCTTGAATTTGGTGTGCGGAGTAATGGAGCCCGGCTTGGCAAGCACCTGGCCGCGCTCGATGTCTTCGCGCTTGACACCACGAAGCAGTGCGCCGATGTTGTCGCCGGCACGCCCTTCGTCGAGCAGTTTGCGGAACATTTCCACGCCGGTGACGGTGGTCTTGGCAGTGGTCTTGATTCCAACGATCTCGACTTCTTCACCAACCTTGACGATACCGCGTTCTACCCTGCCGGTGGCTACTGTACCACGACCGGAGATGGAGAAGACGTCTTCTACCGGCATAAGGAACGGCTTGTCAATGGCGCGCTCAGGCTCGGGAATGTAGCTGTCTACGGCGTCCATGAGGGCAAAGATGGAAGACTCTGCGAGCTCACCTTTTTCACCGTTGAGTGCCTGAAGGGCGGACCCTTTGATGATGGGTACATCGTCACCGGGGAAGTCGTAGCTGGAGAGCAGTTCGCGGATCTCAAGCTCGACGAGTTCGAGAAGCTCGGCATCATCTACCATGTCTGCCTTGTTGAGGTAGACTACTATGTAAGGCACACCTACCTGACGGGCAAGCAGGATATGCTCGCGGGTCTGGGGCATGGGGCCGTCTGCCGCGGAAACAACAAGGATTGCACCGTCCATCTGTGCAGCGCCGGTGATCATGTTCTTTACGTAGTCGGCGTGACCAGGGCAGTCAACGTGGGCATAGTGACGCTTATCGGTTTCGTACTCTACGTGAGCGGTGGCGATGGTGATGCCGCGCTCACGCTCTTCCGGGGCGTTGTCGATCTGATCGAATGCCTTGAACTCGGCCTGACCTTTGCCTGCCAGAACTTTCGTGATTGCCGCTGTCAGGGTCGTCTTGCCGTGGTCTACGTGACCGATCGTCCCTATGTTTACGTGCGGCTTATTCCTCTCAAATTTTGCCTTTGCCATAACCGAGTCCCTCCTTAATAAAGGATGTTATCCCTTAACTTTTGCGACTATTTCTTCTGAAACAGATTTAGGAACCTGCTCATAGTGATCAAACGTCATCGTATATGTTGCACGGCCCTGCGTTGCAGAGCGTACGTCGGTTGCATAACCAAACATCTGTGCCAAGGGAACCATTGCTGCGACAACTTGAGCACCGGCACGGCTCTCCATGCCCATAATCCTGCCACGTCTTGAGTTCAGGTCACCAATGACTTCACCCATGTATTCTTCCGGAACAACGACCTCAACAGACATAATCGGCTCAAGAAGGACAGGTGACGCCTTTTGGCACCCTTCCTTGAAACCCATGGAGCCGGCAATCTTGAATGCCATCTCCGAAGAGTCAACTTCATGGTATGAACCATCAATAAGGGTTACCTTGACATCGACAACAGGAAATCCGGCCATCACGCCACTCTCGGTGGCCTCCTGAATACCCTTGTCAACGGCAGGAATATATTCGCGCGGCACGACACCGCCCTTGATAGCGTCAACAAATTCATAACCCTTACCCGGTTCCTGCGGCTCAACTTCAAGCCATACATGGCCATACTGACCGCGACCACCAGACTGCCTTACAAACTTGCCCTCTACTTTGACTTTCTTGCTTATGGTTTCACGGTAAGCAACTTGAGGCTTGCCAACGCTAGCCTCAACCTTGAACTCGCGCATGAGACGGTCAACAATAATCTCAAGATGCAATTCACCCATCCCGGAAATGATTGTCTGACCAGTTTCCTCGTCAGTCTTGATTCGGAAGGAGGGATCTTCACTAGCAAGCTTAGCCAGACTTGCACCGAGTTTATCCTGATCAGCCTTAGTCTTTGGCTCAATTGCAATATGAATAACCGGCTCAGGGAATTCGATCGACTCAAGAATTACGGCATGATCTTCAGGGCAAAGAGTATCGCCAGTAGTCGTATACTTCAGACCGACTGCTGCGGCAATATCGCCGGCATACACTTCCTTGATCTCTTCACGCTTATTCGCATGCATTTTCAAGATACGGCCGATTCGCTCTTTTTTCCCTTTAGTCGAATTATATATATATGAACCAGATGAAAGGGTGCCGGAATACACACGGAAGAAACAAAGCTGGCCAACGAACGGGTCGGTCATAATCTTGAACGCAAGAGCTGCAAACGGTTCGGCATCAGAGGCATTACGCTCGATTTCTGCCTCAGTGTCAGCATCAATGCCCTTGATTGCAGGGATATCCAAAGGAGACGGGAGGTAATCCACAACCGCGTCAAGGAGTGGCTGAACGCCTTTATTCTTAAATGATGACCCGCAGATAACAGGGCATATCTTAATATCGATAGTCGACTTACGGATTGCAGCCTTTATTTCATCAATGGTAAGCTCTTCACCACCGAGATATTTTTCCATAAGAACATCATCATGGCTTGAAACCTCCTCAACAAGCTTCTCACGATATTCCTGAGCCAGATCGAGCAGATCGCCCGTAAGCTCCTCTTCGTGAAAGCTTGCACCCAGAGACTCCTCATCCCAAACGATTGCTTTCATTCTAACAAGATCAACAATACCCTTGAAAGTATCTTCTGAACCAATCGGAAGCTGAATCGGAACCGGGTTAGCCTTGAGCCGGTCCTTTATCATGTTAATGCCACGGAAAAAGTCCGCACCCACACGGTCCATCTTGTTAATAAAAGCTATACGCGGAACCCTGTATTTATCGGCCTGACGCCATACCGTCTCAGACTGCGGCTCAACACCACCAACAGAACAAAATACCGCTACCGACCCGTCAAGCACCCTCAACGAGCGCTCTACCTCAATAGTGAAGTCAACATGACCAGGCGTGTCGATTATATTGATGCGATGATCGTCCCAAGTACAGGTCGTAGCTGCAGAGGTAATAGTAATACCCCTCTCCTGCTCCTGCTCCATCCAATCCATGGTTGCAGTACCATCATGCACTTCGCCAATCTTATGAGAAACCCCGGTATAATAGAGTATTCGCTCAGTTGTTGTGGTTTTTCCAGCATCAATATGGGCCATAATGCCGATATTGCGTGTATTTTCAAGTGATACCAAACGTGCCACGAAATTCCTCCAAAATCTCTGCTATATATAAACTACCAGCGGTAGTGCGCAAATGCCCTGTTGGCTTCCGCCATCTTGTGAGTGTCTTCACGCTTCTTCACCGCAGCCCCGCGGTTGTTATAGGCATCGAGAATCTCACCAGCCAGCTTGTCCGTTGCCGTCTTTTCAGACCTTGCGTTTGCATAACGAGCAAGCCAGCGCATCGCGAGAGAATTCCGGCGATCAGTCCTTACCTCAACTGGCACCTGATATGTGGACCCGCCAACTCTTCTCGACTTGACTTCCAAGGTCGGCTTGACATTGTCAAGCGCCTTCTTGAGAACCTTTAGCGCATCTTCATTCGCACGCTGAGCCACCAGATCAAGAGCTGCGTACAACGCACGCTCAGCCGTACTTTTCTTCCCATCACTCATTATAATATTAACGAACTTGGCAACAGTCCGGTCATTATACTTCGGATCCGGCAAAATAACGCGCTTAGCCACTTCTCTTCTTCTTGGCATACAAACCTCTCGAATAGTTCTAAATAAAACAGCTTTTATTTAGGCCTTTTTGCCCCGTACTTGGATCGACTCTTTTTCCTGTCTTTTACCCCAACCGAATCCAGGGTTCCACGCACAATATGATAACGCACACCCGGAAGGTCCTTAACCCTACCACCCCTTATCAGAACAACCGAGTGCTCCTGAAGGTTATGGCCGACCCCCGGAATATAAGAAGTCACCTCTATCCCATTTGTAAGACGAACCCTTGCAACCTTCCGCAACGCAGAGTTCGGCTTCTTCGGGGTCGTCGTATAAACCCTAGTACAAACCCCACGCTTTTGCGGACAACACTTAAGCGCCGGAGCAGTGGACTTGTCTTTTTTACTCGCCCTTCCAATTCGAATCAGCTGATTAATCGTCGGCATAATTTACTCGATCTCCCAACAATATTGATCCCAACGCTTCCGCAAAGAAGCGAATCGACAACCTAACAGATTCCATCAAGCAATGTCAATTCTTTTTATCCAAAAAGCAGAAAAAATTACTTTGATCCGCCGCAATGCGCGGACAATTCCAACCAATGGACTTTTCCAGAGCTGCACACTCACCGCGAACGAATTAATCGGTGGGAGAATGGAATAGGTGTAGGGCCGGAATTACTACCGGCATCTCCATTCAATGCTATTTACGTAATACTAAATAGCGGTTCGCGGCGTTTATTATCTTAAAGACGGATTTATATAATTCATTACCGCCTGGCTGTCAATGTTTTTTTCTTGTTAGCAGCAAAAAAAAGTCTGGCGCACCACATGTAGCAGTGCGCCAGAGCAAAGTGATACAGCAAGATAAGAGACAATCTATTCTTCTACGGAATCGTCTTCATCATCAATATCATCGATTTCGTCAACGATGACTGCCGCAGGTATAGGCATTTCCGGTAGCCCTTCAGGCTCGTCCAATTGCATCTTTAGATGACGATAGCGCGCAAGACCAGTCCCCGCCGGTATCAAACGGCCCATAATTACGTTCTCTTTAAGCCCGCGCAAGCTGTCAACCTTGCCTTCAATTGCTGCCTGAGTAAGTACCTTTGTGGTTTCCTGGAACGACGCAGCAGATATGAATGACTCGGTCGACAAGGAAGCCTTTGTAATGCCCAAGAGTAAAGGTTCTGCAATTGCAGGCCTGCCCCCCTTATCAAGCACCCTTTCGTTCTCCTCCTCAAACACGAATCTTTCCAGCTGATCGTCTACCAGCATGGTGGTATCGCCAGCATCCTTAACCCTTACGCGGCGCAACATCTGCCGAACTATTGTCTCGATATGCTTATCGTTTATCTTAACGCCCTGGAGTCGGTACACTTCCTGAACCTCGTCCACCAGGTATTTGGCAAGTTCCTTAAGGCCAAGCACCCTTAGAATATCGTGTGGGTTGGAGGAGCCATCCATAAGCGGCTCGCCGGCCCTTACGTGGTCGCCTTCATGGACGCTTATATGCTTGCCCTTCGGGATGAGATATTCCTTTTCCTCGCCAATATCGGGCCGGACAACAACCTTTCTCTTCCCTTTGGCGTCCTTGCCGAAAGACACGACCCCGTCGATTTCAGAAATCACTGCGAAATCCTTTGGCTTTCGTGCCTCAAACAGCTCGGCAACCCGAGGCAGACCACCGGTGATATCCTTGGTCTTGGTGGTCTCGCGAGGGATCTTGGCAATGACATCACCGGCATTGACAAAAGACTCGTCCTGGACCGAAATATTTGCTCCCTGAGGAAGGAAATAACGCCCCATGGTGCTTTCGCCGACCTTTGCCGTCTTGCCGGTTTCATCTTTAATCGTGATACGAGGCCTCTTGTCGGCGTCACGCGACTCGATGATGACCTTTCTGGAAAGACCTGTTACTTCGTCGACCTGCTCTTCCATTGTAACGCCTTCGACGATGTCACCGAATTTTATCTTACCGGCAACTTCAGTAAGAATTGGCATCGTGTAAGGGTCCCATTCGGCAAGCGTTTGGCCGGGTTTGACCATTTCGTCCTGCTTAAGTTTGATCTTTGCGCCATAAACTACCGAGTATCGTTCTCTCTCGCGTCCGGTCTCATCAACCACGGCAATTTCGCCGTTTCGGTTCATTACTATATTGTTCTTAATGACGACGTCACCGTCACGCTCTTCGTTAACAACCGAGTTGATATTGATATACTTGACCCGACCTTCTGTCCTGGCTTCGAGAGAGGTCTGTTCAGCACGACGGGATGCAGTCCCGCCGATATGGAAGGTTCTCATTGTCAGCTGGGTACCCGGCTCGCCAATGGACTGAGCCGCAATAACACCGACAGCTTCGCCCATATTTACCAGATGGCCACGGGCAAGATCCCGGCCGTAGCACATGGCGCAAATGCCGCGGCGGCTTTCGCAGGTGAGCACAGAGCGTATCTTAACCCGCTCAAGCCCCGCATCTTCGATCTTCTTAACCAGCCCTTCATCAATCTCAGTACCACTTGCGACAAGTACCTCGCCGGTAACGGGGTCAAGAATGTCTTCGAGTGCAACTCGTCCGAGGATTCTATCCCCTATATGCTCGATGATTTCGCCACCTTCGATAAGAGCAGAAACCATAAGGCCATCGATAGTGCCGCAATCAGGTTCGGTGATTATTGCATCTTGGGCAACGTCGACAAGCCGACGGGTCAGGTATCCCGAGTTCGCGGTTTTTAGAGCGGTATCGGCAAGACCCTTTCTGGCCCCGTGAGTCGAGATGAAGTACTGTAGAACCGTCAACCCTTCGCGGAAGTTTGCCGTAATCGGGGTTTCAATGATTTCACCGGAAGGCTTGGCCATAAGCCCCCTCATCCCGGCAAGCTGCCTGATCTGCTGCGCTGAACCTCGGGCTCCCGAATCCGCCATCATGTGAATGGCATTGAAAGAAGTGATTTTCAGTTCCTTCCCGTCGTCCGGGGAGAAAACCGTTTCCTTTGATATATTGTCCAGCATCTCCTTGGCAATATCTTCCGTCGCCTTTGCCCAGATGTCGATTACCTTGTTGTAGCGCTCGCCGTCGGTAATAAGACCTTCGGTATACTGGTTCTGGATTTCTTTAACCTCTTCAGAGGCTCTGTCAATAATTGCATACTTGCCTTCAGGGATCTGCATGTCGTTAATGCAGATGGAAATACCGGCCAATGTCGAGTAACGGAAACCGATTTCCTTGAGGCGGTCAGCAAGAATTACCGTTTCTTTGTTTCCGGCAAGACGGTAACAGACGTCAACAAGGTTGGACAGTTCCTTCTTGGACATGGTCTTGTTTATTGTGCTGAACGGCACCGCTGCCGGAAGGATATCCCTGAGAATCACGCGCCCGACTGTTGTTTTTATCCGCTCGGGCTTATCATCGCTGGCAATCAGGTTCTTCATTCTGACTTCGATCGGAGCCTGCAAGTCTACTTCGCCGGCATCAAAAGCGATACGAACCTCTGCCGGAGAGGAGAAAATCTTCCCAAAGCCCTTTACTCGCTGCCATACTTCGTTTCCGGTCTTCTTATCGATTTTCGGTTTACCGTTTTCGTCCAGAACCCTCTCGAACTCCTTGTCCCTGGTCATATGATACGTTCCCAGAACCATGTCCTGTGATGGAACAATAATCGGCTTACCATGGGCCGGTGAGAGGATGTTGTTGGTGGACATCATGAGGACGCGGGCTTCAACCTGGCTTTCAATGGAAAGCGGGAGATGGACAGCCATCTGGTCGCCGTCAAAGTCGGCGTTAAAGGCAGTACAAACCAGCGGATGCAGCTGAATCGCCTTCCCTTCGATCAAAACAGGCTCGAATGCCTGGATGCCAAGCCGGTGCAGAGTCGGAGCGCGGTTAAGCAATACAGGGTGCTCCTTGATGACCTCCTCGAGAACGTCCCAGACCTCTGGACGCTCCTTTTCAACCATCTTCTTTGCACTCTTTATTGTTGTAACATAGCCGCGCTCTTCCAATTTATTGTAAATAAAGGGCTTAAACAGCTCCAAAGCCATTTTCTTCGGCAAGCCGCACTGGTGAAGCTTCAATTCCGGGCCGACAACAATAACCGAACGTCCGGAATAGTCGACTCGCGTACCGAGAAGGTTCTGCCGGAAACGACCCGACTTCCCTTTGAGCATATCAGACAGTGACTTAAGGGGGCGCTTGTTGGGGCCAGCAATCGCACGGCCACGGCGACCGTTATCGAAAAGGGCATCAACAGCTTCCTGCAACATCCGCTTTTCGTTTCTTATGATCACCTCCGGAGCCTGCAGCTCCATCAGGCGCTTGAGACGGTTGTTACGGTTAATAACCCGACGGTAAAGATCGTTAAGGTCCGAAGTGGCAAAACGCCCGCCATCCAGAGGCACCAACGGCCGCAACTCCGGAGGAAGAACCGGGATACACTCAAGGATCATCCATTCCGGACGGTTGCCGGAAACCTTGAACGCTTCCACAACCTTGAGTCTTTTGGCCACCTTTTTCCGTTTTGCCTCGCTGTTGGCCTCCTGCATTTCCAGTCTGAGGCTATCAGCAAGGCCATCGAGATCGAGAGATCTCAGGCAATCCCGAATGGCAGCAGCTCCCATTCCGGCAGTAAAGCTGTTGCCAAGGTCATCAAAGGCCTTTTGGTATTGGTCCTCTGACATTACATCGCCAAAAGAAAGCGTTGTGGTGCCCGGATCGATAACAACATATGCCTCAAAGTAAAGAACTCTTTCGAGGTCTTTCAAGGTCATGTCCAGCAGGTTACCGATCCTTGAAGGAAGCGACTTCAGGAACCAGATGTGAGCAACCGGTGTGGCAAGGTCAATGTGGCCCAAACGTTCGCGTCTTACCTTTGACGGGATAACCTCGACGCCACACTTCTCGCAGACAATCCCGCGATGCTTCATCCTTTTATACTTACCGCAGTTGCATTCGTAGTCCTTTGTCGGACCGAATATTTTCGCGCAGAAAAGACCGTCACGTTCCGGCTTGAATGTCCGGTAATTGATGGTTTCCGGCTTCTTTACCTCTCCAAAAGACCGCTCGCGGATCTTCTCGGGAGAAGAGATGGATATCCGTATTGCCGAAAAGTGCAAAGGGTCCTTCGGTTTATCAAAAAAATTAAAGAGATCGTCCAATGTAAAGCCTCCTTATAGTGAGGAGTTTATCCTGCAGACGACGCGGTCGTAGCGCGTCAGTATATTCAGGCAGATCACTCGTCTTCGTTCTCGAGCAGTTCAACGTCCAGACAAAGGGACTGAAGCTCCTTGATCAAAACGTTAAATGACTCCGGCAATCCAGGCTCAAGGGTATGTTTACCCTTGACAATAGCCTCGTACATCCGGGTTCGGCCTGCCACGTCGTCAGACTTGACAGTAAGGAACTCCTGAAGTGCATAGGCTGCCCCGTAAGCCTCCATGGCCCAGACTTCCATTTCCCCCAGACGCTGGCCGCCGAATTGCGCCTTACCGCCGAGAGGCTGTTGGGTAACAAGGCTGTACGGACCGATTGACCGGGCGTGAATCTTGTCATCGACCAAGTGATGGAGCTTAAGGACATACATAACGCCAACCGTGACCTTATGCTTGAACGAGTCTCCGGTTTTGCCGTCATACAGAGTAACCTGGGCAGAGCTATCGAAGCCGGCTTTCTTGAGCATTCCCTGGATATTCTCTTCAGTGGCGCCCTCAAAAACCGATGATGCCATCGGCACGCCGCGCTTCAATCTTTTCGCGACATTGTGCAGTTCATCTTCTTCCAGTGAATCGATGAACTTGTTCATGTCCTTGTCGGTGTAGACATCCTTGATTGCCTTCTTTATGGCCTCGGCAGGAGAGTTCTTTTCCAGCAGCTCTTCTATTTTCCAACCGATCCCTTTAGCGGCCCACCCAAGATGGGTTTCCAGAATCTGTCCCACGTTCATACGTGAAGGAACGCCGAGGGGGTTCAAAACGACCTCGACCGGACGGCCATCTTCCATATATGGCATATCCTCTTCCGGAAGGATTCGGGAAACGACACCCTTGTTACCGTGACGCCCTGCCATCTTGTCACCGACCTGCAGCTTGCGCTTGATGGCAATATAAACCTTTACCATCTTGATGACGCCCGGAGGGAGGTCATCGCCACGCTTCAGCTTCTGGATCTTATCGTCAAAAACGTACCTGATCAAATCGATCTTCTGATAAAGATTCGACAGGAGTTGCGATACCTTGTCTTCGACATCGTCGCCATCGCTGACTGATATCTCATCCCACCTTTCGAGCGGAATGGTTCCGAGCAGCTCATCGGTGATCTTCTTGTCCTTGGCAAGCAGAATCTTGCCATCTTTTCCCTCTATCTTGACTGCCGATGTCCTGCCTACGAGAAGCCTTTTGAGTTTCCCGAGTGCGGAATCACGAATGATACGAATTTCGTCCTGTTCATCCTTGCGGAGCTTCTCCTCCTCGGCCCGTTCAATGATCTCTGTTCTGGCATCCTTGTCAGAGCCTTTACGGGAGAAGATCTTGGCCCCGATAACCGTGCCTTCCACGCCTGGCGGAACGCGAAGTGATGTGTCCCTGACATCGCCGGCCTTTTCTCCGAAAATTGCGCGCAAAAGTTTTTCTTCCGGAGACAGCTGAGTTTCACCTTTTGGGGTGATCTTGCCGACCAGGATGTCTCCCGGCTTGACCTCAGCACCGATACGAATAATCCCTGATTCATCCAGGTCCTTGAGAGTCTCCTCGCCAAGGTTCGGTATATCGGCAGTGATCTCTTCCTTGCCCAGCTTGGTGTCCCGGGCAACACACTCGAACTCTTCAATATGAATCGAGGTATAACGGTCATCCTTGACCAGCTTTTCCGAGATAAGAATGGAGTCCTCGAAATTGTAACCACCCCACGGCATGAACGCGACTACAATATTCTGGCCGAGAGCCAACTCTCCCATGTCTGTAGAAGGTCCGTCAGCAATTACGTCGCTTCGCTTGACATGATCTCCGACCTTGACCACCGGACGCTGGTTGATGCAGGTGTTCTGATTGGATCGGGCAAACTTGATCAGGTTGTAAATGTCAACGCCGGTGCCCATCTCATCGAATTCATCGTCATCGATCTTGACAACGATCCTGGAAGCATCGACCGACTCGACAACGCCGTTGTGGCGGGCAACAACCGAAACACCGGAATCACGCGCAACAACCCGCTCCATGCCGGTACCGACGAGCGGCGAATCGGCACGCAGCAACGGAACCGCCTGGCGCTGCATGTTGGATCCCATCAAGGCCCGGTTGGCGTCGTCGTTCTCAAGGAACGGGATCAGTGATGCGGCAACGGAAACCAGCTGCATTGGAGCCACGTCCATCAACTCGATCTCATCGCGTCCCACCAGGACAAACTCGCCGGATTTTCTGGCCGATACATAGTCGGCCTCAAAACGACCGTCCTTATCCATCTCGGCATTTGCCTGGGCAATGGCATGACCTTCTTCTTCCAAGGCGGAGAAGAAGCGGACTTCGTTGGTAACCTTGCCTTCCTTTACTATCCGGTACGGAGTCTCAACGAAACCATGTTCATTGATCCGTGCATAAGTGGAAAGCGAGGCGATAAGACCGATGTTCGGTCCTTCCGGGGTTTCAATCGGACAGACTCGACCGTAGTGGGTCGGATGAACGTCTCGAACCTCGAAGCCAGCACGTTCACGGGTCAGGCCCCCAGGTCCCAGGGCCGACAGACGCCGCTTGTGAGTAACCTCGGAAAGCGGGTTGGTCTGGTCCATAAACTGCGACAGCTGGGAGGAGCCGAAAAACTCCTTCACAACTGCAGATACCGGCTTGGAGTTAATGAGATCGTGCGGCATGAGGTTCTCGACCTCCTGCAGACTCATCCTCTCTTTAATTGCCCGTTCCATCCTGACCAGTCCGATGCGGTACTGGTTCTCCAGCAGTTCACCGACAGCACGAACGCGACGATTCCCGAGATGATCGATATCATCGATATTCCCTTTGCCGTTCTTCAGGTCAATCAGGTACCGGACTACCTCAAGCACATCCTCTTTGGTAAGCACCTGGCAATCAAGCGGGGTGGTGAGACCCAGTTTGTGATTGAGTTTGAGCCGGCCGACTGCAGAGAGGTCATAGCGCTCCGGATTGAAGAACAGATTGCCGAAAAGCGCCACAGCACTCTTAATCGTAGGAGGATCGCCCGGGCGCAGTCTGCGATAAATCTCAATCAAGGCATCATCAGTCGTCGAAATCTTGTCAATGATGATGGTGTCCCGGAAAGAGGAGGTCGCATGAGTTCCGTCAATGAACAACACCTGGAAAGTCTCTATGCCACGGGCGCGAAGCTCTATCAGCTTCGACTGGGTGATCTCTTCGTTACATTCAATCAGTATCTCGCCGGTAGAAGGGTCGACGATGTCATGGCACGAAAAACGGCCAATGACCTCTTCCTCAGAAATCGGGATCTGGGAAATCTCGTGCTCTTCCATCTTCCTGATCGCTGCTTTGGTAAATTTCCGATTAGCTTTGAGAAGAACCTCGCCACTCTTGGCGTCGACAATATCGCTAGTGGCCTTTTGATTAATCAAAAGCTCTGGATCAGCAGCCTTTGCAAGCCTTTCGCCACTAACAACGATTGATTCGCTACGGTAATAATAATTCAGCAGCTCTTCAGTCGTATAACCAAGTGCCTTAAGAAGAACGGTTGCCGGCATCTTGCGCCGACGGTCGATCCTAACGTAAAGAATATCTTTATGATCAAACTCGAAGTCGAGCCATGACCCGCGGTACGGGATCACGCGAGCCGAATAGAGCACCTTCCCGCTTGAGTGTGTTTTTCCTTTGTCATGATCGTAAAATACGCCTGGTGAACGATGGAGCTGGCTGACGATAACCCGCTCGGTACCGTTAATGATAAAGGTGCCATTATCGGTCATGAGGGGTATTTCGCCGAAATAAACCTCCTGCTCCTTTATGTCCCGGATTGATCTGGCGTTGCTGTCCTTGTTGACGTCCCAGACAACGAGCCTGACCTTCACTTTCATCGGAGCCGCAAATGTCATCCCTCTCTGATGACATTCCTCCACATCGTACTTTGGCGTTCCTAGGGAATATGACACATATTCGAGAGAAGCAGTTTCACTGAAGTCCCTGATCGGGAACACGCTGCGGAACACTGCCTCAAGGCCAAAGTTTTTTCTTGCATCAATTGGCACTTCAAGTTGCAGGAACCGCTTATATGAATTTTTTTGGATGTCAATCAGGTTGGGTATGTCGATAATTTTCTTTATTTTTGCGAAGTTTTTGCGAAGAAGGGGGTTATTCGCGATAGAATACGCCATTAAGGGGTCTCCTTTGTTGCTAGGCTCCAAAAGCGTCAAACACTCTTGGCTGACTACCTGAATCAAGCAATTTCAAGTAGTTGGCGTCACGAAGCACAAGCCCGCCAACAAAATAGAACAGCCAAGGCCGCCTGGAGCGACCTTGGCTAATGCTCAACAATATGGACGACAGTTATTTAACTTCCACTTCAGCGCCAGCTTCAACGAGCTGCTTCTTGGCTTCTTCAGCTTCGTCCTTGGAAACGCCGGTCTTGACAGGCTGAGGAGCACCGTCAACAAGGTCCTTCGCTTCTTTCAGACCAAGGCTGGTAAGAGCGCGCACAACTTTAATGACGTTGATCTTGTTGGCGCCGGCAGCCTTGAGGATTACGTCAAATTCGGTCTTTTCTTCAGCTGCCTCGGCAGCGGCAGCCGGGGCAGCAGCAGCTACAGCAACCGGAGCAGCGGCGGAAACGCCGAATTTTTCTTCAAGTTCTTTTACCATTTCAGCCAGTTCAAGAACGGTCATGCTCTCGATAAACTTAATTACGTCGTCTTTGGTAATAGCCATCGCTATATTTCCTCCATCGTTTGATTTTTAATAAGTTAATTGCCTTCTTTTTGAATGCGGATTGCATTGAGTGCGCGGACAAAACTTCCCGGAACAGCAGCAAGCACGCCAACGAAGTTGGTTGCCGGCGCATTCATCGATCCGAGCATCTTCGCCAAGAGAACCTCTCTGCTGGGCAGATCGGCAAGTGCCTGTATATCGGCAACTGAAATGGATTTCCCAGACAGAACGCCACCTTTGAGCTTAAAGGGGATCTGCTGATCCTTATCAAAGCGAGAGAGAACCTTTGCTGCTGCTACCGGGTCAGAGTAGCTCATGGCTACGGCAGTAGGCCCGGCAAAGTGCTCATTCAATGACAGCTTGTCTGTGTCGCGAACTGCCAGTTCAAGAAGAGTGTTTTTAACAACTTTATACTCTACTTCAGCCTTGCGAAGCTCATTTCTGAGCTCAGTGACCTTGCCGACATCCAGGCCGCGAAAGTCAGCCAGAAAAACAGCTTTTGCACGGTCAAGCTTGTCATGAAGTTCGGCGACAACCTGTTTTTTACTTTCCTTATTCAAGCGCCTTCCTCCTTTCTTTGGGGTTAAGGGTCTTCCGGACCCTTGCCAAAGTCAAGAAGTTACTGCTATTGCAGCTTCATTCTTCCAAGTCTCGGCTGGCTGACCATCATTTAAGTCGAATGGACCCGACACCAGCTGTCTCTGACTTTGGCATGAAAACAATATTTATTTACAGTTGCGATGCAACATCAGCTGCGTCTATGCGTAAACCAGGTCCCATCGTAGTCGAAAGGCTGATCTTTTTAACATAGGTCCCTTTTGCTGCAGAAGGCTTCGCCTTCATCAAGGCATCCAGCAGAGCAAGGATGTTCTCCTGAAGCTTAACGGCATCAAAGGAGACTTTGCCCACCGGTGCATGGATAATCCCGGCCTTCTCAACCCGGAATTCAACCTTACCCGACTTGGACTCGCTAACCGCACGCCCGACGTCAAAGGTGACCGTGCCGACCTTGGGGTTAGGCATAAGACCTCGGGGGCCGAGCAACTTACCGATCTTGCCGACAATACCCATCATATCCGGGGTCGCGATTGCAGTATCGAAATCGAACCAACCCTCCTGGATCTTGGCAACGAGATCTTCGGCACCGACATAATCGGCGCCAGCATCCCTGGCTTCCTTTTCCTTCTCGCCCTTGGCAAAGACCAGTACGCGAACAGTCTTCCCCAAGCCATTCGGGAGAACTACTGCTCCCCTGACCATCTGGTCGGCATGACGCGGGTCAACACCAAGACGTACCGCCAAATCTACAGTTTCATCAAATTTGGCATAAGAGGTATTTTTCAGAAGCTCAACACCCTCTTTGAGAAGATAATTTTTTGCGCGATCAACAGCGGCAAGCGCTGCTTTATGTTTTTTGGCTTTGGTAGGCATTGCGATTCACCCTCTCATTCTTTAGACAATGTCAACGCCCATACTGCGGGCGGTACCTTCTATTGTGCGCATTGCAGCTTCGAGACTTGCTGCATTCAAATCAGGCATTTTCTTCTTGGCAATCTCTTCGACCTGGGCCTTGGTAAGCTTGCCTACCTTGTTCTTGTTGGGAACGCTGGAACCGCTGGCAAGTCCGAGAGCCTTTTTAATCAAGACAGGAGCCGGAGGGGTCTTGGTAATAAAGCTGAACGAACGATCAGCGTATACGGTTATCACAACCGGAGTGATAGTGCCTTCGTCCCCCTGAGTCTTTGCGTTAAACGCCTTGCAAAACTCCATTATGTTGACGCCATGCTGACCCAGCGCCGGTCCGATCGGAGGTGACGGGTTTGCTTTGCCGGCAGGAATTTGCAGTTTGATATATCCGGTAATTTTTTTTGCCATGATCTACTCCTTATTATTCATCTCCTGCTTCAGTGTGCCAAAAATGAGGCAGGCGGCTTCTACTGTTTCTCGACCTGCATAAACTCCAGTTCAACAGGTGTAGCCCTGCCAAAGATACTCACCATTACGCGCAGCTTGGCCTTATCCGGCTTGACGTCTTCCACAACGCCGGAAAAGTTAAGAAAGGGTCCATCTACCACCCGTACGGTTTCACCAACCTCGAACTCAACTTTCGGACGGGGTTTTTCCGCGCCTTCTTCCATCCGCCGGGTAATCTTCTGCACTTCTTCCTCTGGTATCACCATCGGATTATTACCACCGACGAATCCTGTCACCCTAGCGGTTTCCTTTACCGCGTGCCAGGTTTCATCATTAAGCTCCATGTTCACCAGGATATAACCCGGAAAAAACTTGCGAGTAGACGTTCTTTTTTCACCCTTCTTCAACTCAACGACAGTTTCAGACGGGATAAGGATTTCACCAAAAGATTCCTCTAGCCCGAGATTTTTGATCCGCTCTTGAAGCGAGAGCTTGACACGATTCTCGAAACCGGAATATGTATGAACACCGTACCATTTTAGCGGCATAGACAGCTCGTTCCTTTAGGCCAGTATCAGGCGCATAAGCTTGGCAAGAACAACATCACAGGCACCAAGGTACAGGGAAATTATCAAGATTATGGCAACGACCACCCACGTCGTAGCGATTGTTTCCTTTCGGGCCGGCCAAGTAACCTTCTCAAGTTCACCTTTTACTTCTTCAAAAAAGTTTTTTGCATTTGAAAGCACGGGTTACTCCATTCGCATGAACTGAAAGTGGCAGGCCAGGAGGGATTCGAACCCCCAACATCCGGTTTTGGAGACCGGCGCTCTAGCCGTTAGAGCTACTGGCCTGCAAGGCAAAAACAGAACCGCGTACTACTTGGTTTCTTTATGAGGAGTATGCTTGCGGCAGAAGCGGCAGTATTTGCTGAACTCAAGTTTTTCCGGAGTCGTTTTTTTGTTTTTGGTTGTAGTGTAATTTCTCTGCTTGCACTCGGTGCAGGAGAGTGTGATGATATCTCTCATCTCTTGAATCCCTTCACAAAAGGGGATGCGGGGAGAAAATTCTCCCCGCTCGCCCTGCAGTATTATTCGATAATCGAGCTAACTACGCCAGCGCCTACGGTACGGCCGCCTTCACGGATTGCGAAGCGAAGACCTTCGTCCATGGCGATCGGGGTGATCAGGTTGATGGTTACGGCTACGTTATCGCCAGGCATAACCATTTCGGTTCCGGCGGCAAGATCAACTATCCCGGTTACGTCGGTGGTCCTGAAGTAGAACTGGGGACGGTAGCCGTTGAAGAACGGGGTATGGCGGCCACCTTCTTCTTTGGTCAGGATGTATGCCTCTGCCTTGAATTTGGTGTGCGGAGTAATGGAGCCCGGCTTGGCAAGCACCTGGCCGCGCTCGATGTCTTCGCGCTTGACACCACGAAGCAGTGCGCCGATGTTGTCGCCGGCACGCCCTTCGTCGAGCAGTTTGCGGAACATTTCCACGCCGGTGACGGTGGTCTTGGCAGTGGTCTTGATTCCAACGATCTCGACTTCTTCACCAACCTTGACGATACCGCGCTCTACCCTGCCGGTGGCTACTGTACCACGACCGGAGATGGAGAAGACGTCTTCTACCGGCATGAGGAACGGCTTGTCAATGGCGCGCTCAGGCTCGGGAATGTAGCTGTCTACGGCGTCCATGAGGGCAAAGATGGAAGGCTCTGCGAGCTCACCTTTTTCACCGTTGAGTGCCTGAAGGGCGGACCCTTTGATGATGGGTACATCGTCACCGGGGAAGTCGTAGCTGGAGAGCAGTTCGCGGATCTCAAGCTCGACGAGTTCGAGAAGCTCGGCATCATCTACCATGTCTGCCTTGTTGAGGTAGACTACTATGTAAGGCACACCTACCTGACGGGCAAGCAGGATATGCTCGCGGGTCTGGGGCATGGGGCCGTCTGCTGCGGAAACAACAAGGATTGCACCGTCCATCTGTGCGGCGCCGGTAATCATGTTCTTTACGTAGTCGGCGTGACCAGGGCAGTCAACGTGGGCATAGTGACGCTTATCGGTTTCGTACTCTACGTGAGCGGTGGCGATGGTGATGCCGCGCTCACGCTCTTCCGGGGCGTTGTCGATCTGATCAAATGCCTTGAACTCGGCCTGACCTTTGCCTGCCAGAACTTTCGTGATTGCCGCTGTCAGGGTCGTCTTGCCGTGGTCTACATGACCGATCGTCCCTATGTTTACATGCGGTTTCGTCCTCTCAAATTTTGCCTTTGCCATGGCATCCTCCGATCTAAATAGCCTAAGTTTCAGAGAATCTCTTCTCTAATGGTTTGTTTGTAAAAAATGGAGCCCACATCCGGACTCGAACCGGAGACCTCTTCCTTACCAAGGAAGTGCTCTACCTCCTGAGCTATGTGGGCTTGCACAGATCTTGGAGCGGGAAACGGGACTCGAACCCGCGACCCTCAGCTTGGAAGGCTGATGCTCTAGCCAACTGAGCTACTCCCGCCTAATCCGGCCTATGAAGCTTTGTGAAGGCAGCTGACGTAAGCAAAGCCAGTATATGCGGCCTGCGGCCTCCTGGGATTACTTCAGTCATCTGACTTCTGCAGAGTTTATGGTGGAGGGAGGAGGATTCGAACCTCCGAAGTCGTCCGACGACAGATTTACAGTCTGTTCCCTTTGGCCACTCGGGAATCCCTCCAAAAAGACAGGCCCTATACTGCTATTAATTCTAACTGGAGCTGGCGATGGGACTCGAACCCGCAACCTGCTGATTACAAGTCAGCTGCTCTGCCAATTGAGCTACGCCAGCAAAATCCCACCAAGCTTGAGCCAAAAAAACTGCAATTGGCGGACAGAAGTTTGTTATATAGTCGAAACGAGGAGAAGTTGTCAAGCTATTTTCTGATTTTTTTTATTTTATTCTTTTTCTTGTCCGGCGCCACAGTACTGTTAAAAACCCCTGACCCCTTTACTGGCACACTTTCCCGCATCTGAGCAGGAATTAAGGCCCTGGCTGCGTCCTCCCTGTTGCAGGCCGAAAGAGCAGCCTTCACCTTTTTCAGCTCTGCAGGCAGGTGAGCAAGCAGCAGGGATTTCTGCAGCTGTTTTTCCCGATCCTTGCGGGCCACATAGACAGGCGCGCCGGAAAACGGGTCAATCCCGGTATAATACATGGCTGTGGCAAGGGTTCCCGGTGTCGGGGTAAACTGTTGGACTTGCTCAACCTTCAACCGGTTACTGCGGAGAAAAAGCCCGAGATCCACCATGTCGGAAAGAGTGGTTCCGGGGTGCCCGGACATGAGATACGGAACAACCCCATAACGCTTGCCCAGTCTGGCGCACTCAGATCTAAACCGGGCGAGGAAATCCTCGAACAGCTCAGGAGCCGGCTTTCTCATCAAACGCAATACCTTGTCGCAGCAATGCTCCGGGGCAACCTTCAGTAACCCTCCCACATGATGAGCGACCAGTTCCCGGAAATACTCGGGTTGGCAGAGCAGAAGATCGTATCTGATTCCTGAGGTGACCGTCACATGCCTGACCAGTGGCAGCCGCTTTACCACCCGGAGCATCTCGGCGGCAATCTTGTCGGCAACCTTCAACTGAGGACATACTTTCGGATGCAGACAGCTCAGGCGCCTGCATGAAGCCCCCGCATCGGGCGCACTGCAGCTTGATCCGTACATATTTGCAGTAGGGCCGCCCAGATCGCTGACAATCCCCTTGAACCACGGCGCATCCCCCATTGCCTTCACCTCTGCGGTTATGGAGGCAATGCTGCGGCTCTGAATAACCCGCCCCTGGTGCAGGGTGATGGCACAAAAAGAACAACCGCCATAACAGCCGCGATGAGTCGTTACCGATGACTTGATCTGCTCCCAGGCAGGTATCGGTTCGGTATAGCCGGAATGCGGCACACGGGTAAAAGGCAATGAATAGACCGTATCCAGTTCAGCCGTTGTGAGAGGCATAGGCGGCGGATTGCAGACCAGAAAACGGCTCCCGTGTCTCTGCCCCAGCCTTCTCAATGAAAAAGGGTTCTGCGACTCGGACATGACCCGGTAAGCTTGGGCGTATGCCTGCCGATCCGCCTGCACCACTTCGCAGGCAGCCAGCTGCTCGGCATCGGCCGGCAATTCTGCGGCAGCAAAGGCAGTCCCTCTGATATCCGTAATGCAGCCTATTGGCTCGCCTTTTTGCACCCGCTGCGCCAGTTCGAGCAACGACCGCTCTCCCATGCCGTAAATCAGCAGGTCGGCTTTGCTGTCAAACAGGATGGACCGGCGCACCTTGTCGTCCCAGAAATCGTAATGGGCAAAACGGCGGAGACTGGCCTCGATACCACCGATGACAACCGGCACATCCTTATAGGCAGCCTTGCAGCAGGAAGTATAGACAATGGTGGCACGATTGGGGCGGGCACCATGACGGTTCCCGGGGGTATAGGCATCGTCGCGACGAAGACGTTTTTCCGGAGTATAATGGGCGACCATGGAATCCATGGCACCCGCAGCAACGGCAAAAAAGAGGCGTGGTTTACCCAACGCCTTGAACGCTTCAGGGTCCTTCCAGTCCGGTTGCGCAAGAATACCAACTCGAAAACCGTGTGACTCCAGCCACCGTGCCAATAGAGGGACCCCGAAGGCCGGATGGTCGATGTAGGCGTCTCCGGTTACAAAGACGATATCAAGCTCATGCCAGCCGCGAATTAAGACCTCAGCTCTGGTGACGGGCAGAAACATATTTACGGAAACAGCCCCAGCCCTTCCAATCCCAGGTTTTCCGGGAAGCCGCAGACAATGTTCATGTTCTGGACCGCCTGACCTGATGCCCCCTTTACCAGATTATCGATTGCCGAGACAACGATAACCCGGCCGGTCCGCTGATCGACAGTCAAACCGATGTCACAGAAATTGCTCCCCTTCACATATGCAGTCGATGGGAATTGGCCTTCCGGCAGCACCCGGACAAACCCTTCCCCCTTATAGAAGTCGTTGTAAAGCCTGACAAGATCCCCTGTTGTCTTTTTCTGCCTTAACGTTGCGTAGATTGTGGCAAGGATCCCTCTGTCCATCGGCACCAGATGCGGTGTGAACGATATGACCACCGGCTTGCCTGCCAATTCCGAAAGCTCCTGCTCTATCTCAGGGATATGCCGGTGGGTTCCGCCGACGCCGTAGGCCTTGAACCCGTCGTTCACTTCGCAGTAAAGGTTGTCAACTTTGGCACTCCGGCCGGCACCGCTTACTCCGGATTTTGCATCGGCAATTATGGTATTAATGTCGATAAGCCCGTGGCTGAGGAGCGGCGCCAGTCCCAAGGTGACACTGGTCGGGTAACAGCCCGGATTGGCAACCAACCGCGATTTGGCAATTTTAGCGCGCCTGATTTCCGGAAGCCCGTAAACCGCTTTAGCCAGCAGTTCCGGATTCATATGCGGCTCATACCACTCACCATATACCGCCGCATCATGGAGGCGATAATCGGCCGACAAATCGATCACCTTCTTTTTCAGCTTCAGAAAGGTCGGCACGACCTCCATCGCAGCCTTATGGGGGAGGGCGGTGAATATAAGATCAGCCTTCTCGGCAATCCGGACCGGTTCAAGATTCTCAAGTACCAGGTCACACCGGCCGTGTAGAGACGGAAATATGTCGGAAATCCGCTTCCCGGCGCTCTGTTCCGAGGTTACGCAGGTTACGGCAGATTCAGGATGGCAATGCAGAATCCTGAGCAGTTCCACCCCGGTGTAACCGCTGGCACCAACTACGGCAACATTCAACATAACGTCCCCTTTCGTGCAATGGTGCAACTCCAAAGCAAAAAGGGGATATCCGGACGGATATCCCCTGCATTAACCAATATACGCCCGGTATTAACGCTTGGAGAACTGGAAGCTGGCGCGGGCTGCTTTCTTGCCGTACTTTTTCCGCTCCTTGACCCTGGCATCGCGAGTAATAAACCCTGCCTTCTTGAGGGTGCCGCGGAGTTCCGCATCGGCCTCAAGCAACGCCTTGGTAATCCCGTGCTTGATCGCACCGGCCTGGCCCGAGTCGCCGCCACCGCTGACAGTGACATTAATATCGAAGATGCCGACCTTTTCCACCAGTTCCAAGGGCTGACGGACCACCATCTTGGAAGTCTCACGACCAAAGTAGTCGTCAAGCGACTTGCTGTTGACCGTAATTGTCCCGGTACCAGGCTTCATCCAGACCCTGGCGATAGAGGACTTTCTTTTCCCTGTTCCGTAATAAGTATTTGCTGCCATCATTGTACTATCTCCTGAACTGAATTAATCAAAGCTGAACGGTCTTGGGCTGCTGCGCCTTGTGCGGATGCTCTGTGCCTGCGTAAATCTTCAGCTTGCTGAGCATGTGGCGAGCCAGCTTGTTTTTCGGGAGCATCCCCTTTACCGCCTTGCGGATAACGTCCTCCGGCTTTTTCTGAAGGAGCTTGCCCGCACTGATCGACTTGATGCCGCCGGGGAAACCGGAGTGGCTGTAGTAGATCTTGTCGTCATACTTTGCGCCCGTGAGAAGAATCTTCTCGGCGTTGACCACGATCACGAAATCGCCGGTATCAACGCTCGGCGTAAAAGTCGGCTTATTTTTCCCGCGAAGTATATTCGCAATCTGGGTAGCAATCCTTCCGAGCACCTGGTTGTCGGCGTCGAACAGGTACCAGTCCCGATTTACCTCTTCACTGTTTGGCAAAAACGTCTTCATCGAACCCTCACATACGTCTAATAGTCTTCCAAGAAAGATGATTGATAAATCAATTCGCTCTTTATGTCAAGGATTTTTCTCTAAATGATTAAAACACCCGAAACTGACTCGGACCAGAGTGAGTCCATGGGCCGGAGCAGTCGCCCCTGCAGCCGAACGGGCCGGACTCAACAGTAATTCGCGCACCGACTCCGGGCTGCGCCGGCCAAGACCGATCTCCACGAGGGTTCCGGCCATTATCCTCACCATGTTCCGCAGAAAACCGACTCCCTGGACATCGATCAGCAGCAACTCTCCGTCCGCGGATATGGTCACGGAATTCACTACCCTTACCGTAGTCTTTGCCGCACACCCGGTCGCGCGGAACGCGGCAAAGTCATGCTCTCCCGCAAAATATGCCGCCCCTCTCTTCATGGCGTCAATATCAAGAGGCCCGCGCAGATGCCAGGAGTACAAACGCGCGAGCGGTGCGCGGTTTGGAGAAACATGGATCGAATAGCGGTAATGCTTTTCCGTTGCCTCCCTGCGGGGATGAAACTCCGGAGTGACTTCGATCGCCTCCCTGACTGCGATATCAGGAGGGAGAAAGGAGTTCAGACCGGCGGTGAACGCCTTGAGGGGAATGGTCCTGGTCGTCGTAAAACTCGCCGGCATGGCCAAGGCATGCACCCCGGCATCGGTCCTCCCCGAGGAATGCAACCGCACCGTCTCCTTGAGCAGGCTTGCCAAGGCGGTCTCCACAACCTGCTGGATGGCGATGCCGTTTGGCTGCACCTGCCACCCCGCATAGTTGGTGCCGTCGTATTCGATTGTCAGGAGGATGTTGCGCATCTAATGGCTACTTGAGATACTTCTGCACCAGGATCTCCGCTATCTGCACGGCATTGGTGGCAGCACCCTTTCGGATATTGTCCGCAACAACCCACAGATTGAGGCCGTTGTCCGTCGACTCGTCTTCCCTTATTCTACCCACGTAGACAAGGTCCTGACCAGCGGTGCTCATCGGCATCGGATAGATCCCTTTTGCCGGGTCATCCACCAGTTTAACGCCCGGCGCCTTTTTCAGCAGTTTTCTTGCATCGTCTACGCTCAACTTCTTTACCGTCTCGATATTCACGGACTCGGCATGGCCGTAAAATACCGGCACCCTGACAGTTGTCGCCGTAACCCGGATATCCGCTGCCATGATCTTCCGGGTCTCATTCACCATCTTCAGCTCTTCCCTGGTATAGCCGTTCTCCTCGAAGACATCGATCTGCGGGATACAGTTGAAGGCAATCTGGTGCGGATAGACACTGCAGTTTACCGGACGGGCATTAAGCAGCTCCCCAACCTGCTTCCGCAGCTCGTCAATCGCCTTTTTCCCGGTCCCGGATACCGCCTGGTAGGTCGATACGATAATCCTTTTGATGGTTGCGGCATCGTGAAGCGGTTTCAGGGCAACCACCATCTGGATCGTCGAGCAGTTGGGGTTGGCGATGATCCCTTTTTTCGTGTATCCGGCAATAGCATTCGGATTCACCTCAGGCACTACCAGCGGCACATCCGGGTCCATCCGCCAGGCAGACGAGTTGTCGATGCAGACCGCTCCGGCAGCTGCGGCAGCGGGGCAGAACTCCCTGGAGCGATCTCCTCCGGCGGAAAAGAGCGCGATATCGATTCCGCTGAACGAATCGAGTTTCAACTCTTCCACCAGCACCGGCTTCCCCCTGAATTCCAGGATTTCCCCCACGCTCCGGCTGCTGGCCAGGAACTTGATCTCTCCCACCGGGAACTCCCGCTCCTCCAGGCACTCGATCATCTGGGCGCCAACAGCGCCAGTGGCGCCGACTATTGCTACATTCCACAATTTACTCATGCAGTTATCTCCATTTATCCAGACAAAAAAGAAAAGCGCCCCGTGAAAGGGGCGACATTTCATGCAACTTCCTATCGGCTAGAACTACTTTTACTTCTCCATCAGAATCCTGAGCATCCTTCTCAGCGGCTCTGCGGCACCCCACAGTAGCTGGTCGCCGCAGGTAAACGCCTGAACATACTGCGGCCCCATCTTCATCTTGCGTACCCGGCCGACCGGCACGGTGAGCAGGCCGGAAACAGCCGCCGGGGTGAGCCCGGCGAGGGTATCGGCCTTGGTGTTGGGGATCAGTTTGACCCACTGGTTGTCGTTGGCGATGATCTGCTCGATATCGGCCAACGGCAGGTCCTTGGTCAGCTTCATGGTAATCCCCTGGCTGTGGCAGCGCATGGCGCCGACCCGGACGCAGATGCCGTCCACCGGGATCGGGCTGGTAGTGCCTAGGATCTTGTTGGTCTCGCTGAACCCTTTCCACTCCTCGCGGCTCTGGCCATCCTCCACCTCGCGGTCGATCCAGGGGAGAACGTTGCCTGCCAGAGGGAAGCCGCCGAACTCCTTCATCGGCATGGAACCGTCGCGCAGTGTGGCAGTCACCTTCTTGTCGATCTCTAGGATGGCGGAACCGGGATTCTTCAGCTCCTCGGCAACAACACCCTGCAGCACGCCCATTTGCGACAGCAGTTCGCGCATGTTCGGCGCTCCGGCGCCAGATGCCGCCTGGTAGGTCATGGATGAAAGCCACTCCACCAGTCCGGCGCGGAACAGGCCGCCAAGCCCCATCAGCATCAGGCTTACGGTGCAGTTGCCGCCGATGAAATCCTTCTGCCCTTTGGCCAAGGCGGCATCGATAACGTTGCGGTTGACCGGATCGAGGATGATCACGGCATTGTCTTCCATCCGCAGGGTGGATGCCGCATCGATCCAGTAGCCGTTCCACCCCTGCTTGCGCAGCTCCGGATGGACCGCCTTGGTGTAGTCGCCCCCCTGGCAGGTGATGATGATGTCGAGCTTTTTCAGCTCTTCAATATCGTCTGCCTTTTTGAGGGTGCCCCCGCCCATCGGCGCAGGCTGTCCCGCCTGCGAAGTGGTAAAAAACACCGGCTCGAAGCCGAGGCTGAAATCGTTCTCCTCCTGCATCCGCTGCATGAGGACCGACCCCACCATGCCGCGCCAACCGACCATTCCGACTTTCATATCTATACGCTCCTTTGCGAAGAGTTAATTGCTCTGAAAAGTTAAAGGGCAGCGATAATGGCGGCGCCCATCTCTTTTGTATTGACGAGTTTTTCTCCGTCCTTCTTCTGGTAAATGTCCCTTGTACGAAATCCCTGATCCAGCACCTTGGCCACGGCATTATCGATGGCATCGGCTGCATCCACCATAGCGAAGGAGAACTTGAGCATCATCCCCATGGAGAGGATCTGGGCGATCGGATTGGCGATTCCCTGCCCGGCGATATCTGGCGCAGAGCCGCCTGACGGCTCGTACATGCCGAAGGTCCCTTCTGCCAGGGAGGCAGAGGGGAGCATCCCCAGTGAACCGGTCAGCATGGCGGCTTCGTCGGAAAGGATGTCGCCGAACATGTTCTCGCACAGGATGACGTCGAACTGCTTCGGCCACTTGACCAGCTGCATGGCGGCATTATCGACATACATGTGGGTAAGTTCCACGTCCGGGTACTCCTTGGCGATACCGATGACAACGTCGCGCCACAGAACAGACGAAGAGAGCACGTTGGCCTTGTCAATGGAACAAACCTTCTTGCCCCGCTTGCGTGCCGCCTGGAAGGCGACATGGGTGATCCGCTCGATCTCGGGCACGCTGTAACGCATGGTGTCCACTCCCACCCGGTCGCGCCCGACACCTTCGATACCTTTCGGCTGCGAGAAATAGATGCCGCCGGTCAGTTCGCGAATGACCAGCACATTGAACCCGCCGGCAATTACCTCTTCCTTCAATGAAGAGGCGCCGGTCAGCGACGGAAAGATGATGGCCGGCCGCAGGTTGGCGTAAAGCCCGAAGATCTTGCGCAGCGGCAGCAGCGCACCGCGCTCCGGCTGCTCGTCCGGCGGCAGGCTCTCCCATTTCGGGCCGCCAACCGAGCCGAACAGGATCGCATCCGACGCCTTACAGATATTGACCGTGGTCTCCGGCAGCGCCTTCCCCTCAAGATCGATACCGGCGCCACCCACGTTGGCATGGGTTCGCTCGAATTTTACCGCATATTTGCTTTCCACCGCATCCAGCACCCTGAGTGCCTCGGCCATGACCTCCGGGCCAATACCGTCACCAGGAAGAACTGCAACCTTGAATGTCTTGCCCATGCCCCCTCCATTTTAGGAAAAGATGAAATTAAACGGTGATTTTACGGGCCTGCCGGCGACATTGTCAATCTAAAAAACCTTATTCGCCGGTCACCGGAAAAAAATACTGCAGCAGCTCCATCTGTTGGTAAACTGGTGACATGGAGGATTGAGATGAAGAAGCTGATCATTATCGCTGCAGTCATCGCCATTGCTGCAGTGCTGGCTATAACCGCCATCCGCCGGGCGCCCGTGGCAGCAACCGGCCTCAAGGTCTCGGGGAGTATCGAGGCGACCACGATCCAGGTTTCATTCAAGGTCGCGGGTCGCCTCGCCAAGCGGCTGGTTGACGAAGGGTATGTCGTCAAAACCGGCCAACCGGTGGCGCTCCTGAACACCGACGAATTCACCGACGAGAAGAACGCCCGCTTGTCCGAGGCAAAGGCAAGCCGGGCAGCGCTGGCCGATCTCGTTGCCGGGAGCCGCAAGGAGGAGATAACCCAGGCGGAAGCGGTGCTGGCGCGTATGAAGGCTGAGGCCGACCGGATGGCCAAGGAGTTTACCCGGGCAGAGGCGCTTTTCAAGCGCGAAGTAATTCCGCTCAAGGAGCTGGACACTGCCCGCGCCGGTCGCGACAGCTCGGCAGCGGCGGTCAGGGAGGCGGAAGAGCGGTTGAAACTGCTGCGGATCGGCCCCAGGCCGGATGCGGTAACCCAGGCGCGGGCGCGGGTCGATGCGGCCACTGCCGTGCTGGCGCTGGCCGAAACCAGGCTTGCCGATACATCCGTAGCATCTCCGGCCGATGGTCTGGTGCTGGCCAAGCATGCCGAACCGGGAGAGATGTTGGCTCCTGGTGCGCCGGTCATAACCGTCGGCAAGCTGGACGAGGTCTGGCTCAAGGCATATATTCCCGAGACCGAGCTCGGCAGGGTCAAGGTCGGGCAGCCGGTCCGGGTGACGTCAGATACCTGGCCGGGCAAGGCCTATGAGGGGAAAATCACCTTCATCTCCCCCCAGGCCGAGTTCACCCCGAAAAACGTCCAGACCGAAAAAGAGCGGGTCAAGCTCGTCTACCGGATAAAGATCACCCTCCCCAACCCAAAGCTGGAGCTGAAACCTGGAATGCCGGCTGACGCTGTCATAGAGACGGGAATTCAGGGTAAATGACGCCTGTCCTGGCAGCGGAAGAACTGTCGAAGCGGTTCGGCGCAGTCACTGCGGTTGACGGACTTACCCTGCAGGTCAAGACTGGGGAACTGTTCGGCCTGGTCGGTTCCGACGGCGCCGGCAAGACCACCACCATCAGGATGCTTGCCGGGGTTCTGGATGCCACATCAGGCGTTGCGACCGTCCTGGGCCGCCCATGTTCGAGCCTTGATGCCATTCGGGGCGAGATCGGCTACATGAGCCAGCGATTCGGGCTGTATCCCGATCTAACCGTAGGGGAGAACATTAAATTTTACGCCGATATCTTCGGCCTGAGCAAAGGCGAACAAAACGCCAACATCGAGCGGCTTCTTCAGGCGACAAACCTGGCCGCATTCCGCCAACGCAAGGCCGGCAACCTTTCCGGCGGCATGAAGCAGAAACTCGGGCTGGCCTGCGCCCTGATCCATACCCCGAAGATCCTGTTTCTCGACGAACCGACCAACGGGGTCGATCCGGTATCTCGCCGCGAATTCTGGCGGCTGCTCTATGCGCTCCTGGACGAAGGGGTCACCATCTTCGTCGCAACCGCTTATCTCGACGAGGCCGACCGCTGTCACCGCGTCGGGCTGATCCATAACGGGAAACTCCTTGCCTGCGACACCCCGGGCGACCTGCGCAACCTGGCGCAGGAAAAGATCCTGGAAGTGGTCGCCGCCAGCCCCAAAACAGCCGACCGGCTGCTGCGTACCGCCTTTCCGGAAGCGGCGGTGATGCTCTTCGGCGACCGGATTCACCTCTCTACCGCTGATCCGGAACCGATGACAGCGGCCATACGACAGCTCCTGACCAATGCGCAACTGGAGGTCTACTCGATTAGCGAGGTCGAACCCTCCCTGGAGGATATCTTCGTTGCCATGGTCAGCGACCGGGAGAGCCCGGCAGTTGACAACCGGGTGAGCGTTGCCATCGACCATAGCCGTGAGCTCGGACCAAAGGCGGTGTCCGTAACCGGCCTGACCCGGCGTTTCGACGATTTCGTCGCCGTCAAGGGGATCGACCTTGAAGTCGAGCA
Organism: Geobacter sp. OR-1; assembly: GCF_000813145.1. GTDB lineage: Bacteria > Desulfobacterota > Desulfuromonadia > Geobacterales > DSM-12255 > Geoanaerobacter. Next base: position 52,153 of record NZ_BAZF01000018.1, read on the forward strand.
TGGCGAAATCTTCGGCTTCCTGGGGCCGAACGGAGCCGGCAAATCGACCACCATCAGGATGCTCTGCGGCATCCTGGAACCGACATCGGGTAGCGGCAGCGTGGCCGGGTGCGACATCCGGACCGGCCAGGAAGAGATCAAGAAACGGATCGGCTACATGAGCCAGAAGTTCTCGCTTTACGAAGAGCTGACCGTGGAGGAGAACATCGCCTTTTATGGCGGCATCTACCGCCTTGGCGGAAAAAAGCTGACGGAACGGGGCGACTGGGCCATAAAGATGGCCGGACTGGAACAGCGGCGCACTGCGATTGCCGGAGAGCTGTCCGGTGGCTGGAAGCAGCGGCTGGCCCTTGGCTGTGCCCTGCTCCACGAACCGCCGGTCATCTTTCTCGACGAGCCGACCGCCGGAGTGGACCCGCTCAGCCGCCGCGCGTTCTGGCGCCTCATCAGGAGCCTTGCAGCGGAAGGGGTGACAGTGTTCGTCACCACCCACTACATGGACGAGGCCGAGTATTGCGACCGCCTTGCCATGATCCACCAGGGGGAGATGGTTGCCCTCGGCACCCCGCAACAGCTGAAGCGGGAGCAGATGGCAGAAACTGTTCTGGAGGTCTCCTGTGACAGGCCGCAGGATATCCTTTCGCAGCTGGAGCAGTTGCCGGCGGTCCGGCACGCAGCGCTTTACGGGCGCGGCGCGCATCTGGTCACCGCAGACCAGGAAGCCACGGAAAACAGTTTGCAGGGCTCGGCACTGGCTGGCCAGGTAACGCTCCGGCGCGTAATCCCCTCGCTGGAGGACCTGTTCGTATCCCTCATCGAAGCCGGGGAGAGAAAGACCAAAACCCCAGCGGATAAGCGTGCAATCATCTGAAACAGGGATAAAATGGCTATGGAGGCTATATGTCACGACGACGCAAACTGCTTATTGCCATGGCCTGCAGTGCAGCCCTGCTGCTGCTCTTCATCATCTTCGTCCTGCCGGGAATAGTGAGGGGAAAGGCTGTTGAAGAGATCAATCGCTCCACCGGCCGCCAGGCAGCCATAGACCGGGTCTCGATCAACCCATTTACCCTGAGCGCCAGAATCGACGGGTTCCGGATGAAAGAGGCCGATGGAAAGGCGATTTTTGCCTCCTTCAGCAGCCTGAATGTCCGGGTCTCCACGGCATCCATCATCCGCCGCGCCCCGGTTGTCGGCGAGATGACCCTGGTCAGGCCCCAGCTCTCGCTGGTGCGAATTAGCGACAATAACTACAACTTCTCCGATATCGTCGAACGGATCAGGAAACAGCCGAAGAGCAAGGGGGAAACTCTTTTTTACGCTCAACAACATCCGGATCGACAACGGCAGCATCGACTTCGACGACCGGGCCGCCCGGCAACCGTCCAGACACACCGTGCGCAACCTCGACCTGGCCATTCCGTTCGTCAGCAACATCCCGTACATGGCCGACAAGTACGTCACCCCCCACTTTGGTGCGATCATCAACGGCGCCCCGCTCAGGCTGAACGGCAAACTCAAGCCGCTGGCCAAATCGCTGGAAACGGCCATGACCCTGAAACTGGACAATTTGAACCTGCCGCCCTATCTGGCGTACCTCCCGTTCGACCCCGGTTTTGCCATGCAAGGCGGCACCCTTTCCACAAATCTGGAACTGGCCTACCGGATCGGCGCAAAGGAAAAACCGGAACTGAACATTGCCGGCAAGGTTGACCTGGCGGGACTGGCCTTCACCGAACGACAGGGCGCGCCGCTGCTGGCGCTCAACCGGGCAAACGCCACAATCAACAGGTTCGGGGCATTCAGTAAACAGGCAGACATCGGCCAGATACAGCTGGACGGGCTGGAGGCACATATCAACCGCGACCGGCAGGGGAGCTGGAATTTCAGCCGGCTGTTCCCCGGCGCATCGGCAGGAACACCGGCCCCTCCTGCCACGGATAAACCCAAAGAGAATAAACCGGCACCTTTGCCGTTGATCACACTGGCTGGGTTTGCGCTGACCAACAGCACGCTTCATCTCCGTGATAGCCAGCCCCAAGGGGGATTTGCCACGACCCTGCAGGACATCTCCCTTGAGGTCAGGAATTTCAGCACCGCGCCCCAAAAGACGGCCCAGTGGCAGATCAATTGCACCACCGACGCCAAAGAGCAACTGTCGGCCACCGGTACATTCAGCGCTGCACCTGTTGCGGCCGAAGCAAAGCTGAAGCTCGCTGCAGTGCAGTTAAAGCGGTACTACCCCTACCTGAGCGAACTGCTCACGGCGCCGATATCCGGATCTGCCGCGCTGGAGAGCATCCTGGCCTACAGTGACGAGTCAGGACTCAAGCTTAGCGATACCACGCTGAGCGTCACCGACCTGCTGGTGCCGTTCGGCCCGACGGATAAACTGGCGCTGAAAAGACTGACTGTTGCCGGAACCGGCATCGACCTCAAGGAACGGCAGGCAGATATCGCCTCAGTCAGCCTCCAGCGCGGCAGCGTCTCAGTCAGCAAGGAGAGCGACGGCACCCTGTCTCCGCTCCAACTGCTGAGGAAGCCGGCCACAACCTCGAATACTGCTCCCACAACAGCCAACAAAGCCAAACCTGACGAGAAGCCGTTCCGCTACATTGTGCGGGATGTGGTGATAAAGGGGGTCGATGCCTCGTTTGTTGACCACGGCTTTCAGCCGGCGCCGACCTTTACCCTGAAAGGGATCAGCGCCGGGGCAAAAAACATCGCCGGACCCGTCTTCGGACCGATACCGTTCACCCTGACGGCCGGTTTCGGCAGCACGAAAGCGAAGATCGCAGCCAGCGGCACCGCAATACCCGACCCGTTCCGGTTGAAAGGGGAGGTGAAGTTGTCGCAGATCCCGCTACGCGACTTCGACCCGTACTACCCCGACGATATGGGGATCTTCATCGCCGGAGGCACGGTTGACACCCGGCTGCACCTCGACCTGGCGAAAAAAGGGAACAAGATTGCCGGGAGCTACACTGGCAGCCTTGGGGTCCGCTCCTTCTACAGCCTCGATACGATCGAGTCGGAAGAGCTGCTGAAATGGGAGAGCCTGCAGATCGACAATATCCGCGGCACCCTGGAGCCGTTCTCCCTGGCGATCAGGGACATTGCCCTCACCTCACCGTTTGCCCGGGTTATCGTCAACAAGGACGGCACCCTTAACCTCCAGCAGATCGGCAAGGCCCCCAAAGAAGCGGTGCCGCAGGCAGCCGTACCGGCGCCAGCCCCGGCAGCAGCGGCAAACACAGCGCCACCGGTGGCAATCGATACCATTACCATCCAGGACGGTACCCTGGCATTCATCGACCGCAAACTCCCCGGCGGCTTTGCCTCCACGTTCTTCAACCTCGGCGGCCGGGTCAGCGGGCTCTCGTCCGAATCAAGCCGCTTTGCCACCGTTGATCTGCGCGGCGTTCTGGAGAACCGCTCCCCGCTAAAGATCAGCGGCACCCTCAACCCGCTACGCGGCGACCTGTTCATGGACCTTACCGCGGCATTCACCGACATCGAGCTGTCGCCGGTCACCCCTTATTCCGGAACCTACCTGGGATACAGCATCGACAAGGGGAAGCTGTTCCTCGACCTGAAGTACAAGATCGAGAACAAGGCGCTCTCCGCCGAGAACAAGGTGTTCATCGACCAGTTCACCTTTGGCCGCAAGATTGAGAGCGACAAGGCGACCAATCTGCCGGTCCGTCTGGCCGTGGCCCTGCTCAAGGATGGCAAGGGGGAGATCCATCTCAATCTGCCGGTCTCCGGCCGTACCGATGACCCGAAATTCAGCGTCTGGAAGGTCGCCTTCCAGATGCTGAAGAACCTGCTGGTCAAGGCCGCCACCTCACCATTCTCGCTGCTGTCGTCGATGTTCGGCAGCAACGAGGACTTCAGCTCCGTCAGCTTTGCCCCCGGCTCGGCGGTTGTCCCGCCGAACGAGCAGGAGAAGCTGGCCAAGCTGGTCAAGGCGCTCAAAGACCGGCCGGCGGTCTCGCTGGAGATTTCCGGGTATCTTGACCGGCAACGCGACCCGGAAGGTTACCGCCAGCTGCAGTTGACCCGCCGGATACACAACGAAAAATTTCTGGCCATGGTCAAGTCAAAGCAGAACCGGCCCGAGGACAGTCCCGAGACGGTCAGCGTCACCCCGGCCGAGTACCCGGTCTACCTGAAAGCGGTCTACCGGAAGGAGGATTTTCCGAAACCGCGCAACGCCATCGGCATGCTCAAGGATCTGCCCGATGATGAGATGAAGAAGCTGATCCTTACCCATCTCCCGGCCGGAGACAAGGAGCTGCAGGCCCTGGCGGCCGAGCGGGCCGTTGCCGTGCAGGGCTTTCTGCGCGACAAGGGAGAAATACCCAGGGAGCGGCTCTTCCTGAAGCAGGACGACCCGTCCAAACTCCCCGAGAAGAAAGAGCAGAGCCCGAGCCGCGTCGAATTCGGCGTTGTGGTGAAATAAATGAAACCGTACCGGATCAGGGCGGTAGCCTGGAAGGAGTCGCTGCACCTGCTGCGCGACCCGCGCAGCCTCATCATGGGGATCGCCATCCCGATGCTGATGCTGTTTCTGTTCGGCTATGCCCTGAACCTGGACATCGAAAAGGCGCGGATCACAATCTGGGACCAGAGCAACAGTCCGCAGAGCCGCGACTTCGTCTCGCGGTTCGCCGCGTCCCGCTACTTCAGCCTGGTGGAGGACTCCGCCTCCTATCGCGACATCGAGCGGGCCATTGATACCGGGCGCGCCATCATTGCCGTCATCATCCCGCCCGACTTTGCCCGGACCATGGGCCAGAACAAGGAGACCGCGGTACAGGCCATCCTTGACGGCAGCGACGCCAACAGCGCCACCATTGTCCTTGCCTACGCCGAAGGGGTAACACGCCAGTTTTCCTCGGAGATCATCATCACCAAGGCCGGCAGCCACGGCTCTTCCCCCAAGGCAGCGCCGGTTGATCTGCGGCCGCGGGCCTGGTTCAACACCGATCTGGTGTCCAGGCATTTCATCTTTCCCGGCCTGATAGCGGTCATCATGATGGTCATCGCTGCCCTGCTCACCTCGCTCACCGTGGCCAGGGAATGGGAAACCGGCACCATGGAGCAGCTGATCGCCACCCCTCTGACCGGGGGGGAGATCATTGCCGGCAAACTGGCGCCTTACATCGCCATCGGTGTGCTGGACCTGGTGCTCTGCGTGGTCGTGGGATATTACTTTTTCGGCGTGCCGTTGCGGGGGAATCTATTCCTGCTGTTCTCCCTGGCGCTGGTATTCCTGGTCGGCGCCCTGGCGCTGGGGGTGCTGATCAGCATCATTGCCAAGAGCCAGCTGCTGGCGAGCCAGTTCGCCCTGGTGGCCACCATGCTTCCGGCCTTTCTCCTGTCCGGGTTCATCTTTCCGATCGACAACATGCCCAAGCCGATCCAGATTTTCACCAACATCATCACGGCCAGGCATTTCGTGCATATCCTCCGCGGCATTTACCTGAAGGATTCCGGCGTTGGCGAGATCTGGCTTCAAACCTTAGTGCTGGCGATCTTCAGCGTGGTAGTGCTAGGGCTGGCAGTGAAGAAGTTCAGGAAGAAGATAGAATAATGTTCGAACGCCTCAAAGCAATGCTGATAAAGGAGTTCATCCAGGTGCTGCGGGACAAGCGGACCCGCTTCGTCATCTTCGTGATCCCGGTCTTTCAGGTGGTCGTTTTTGGCTATGCGGTCAACACCGATGTCAGGAACAGCCGGCTGGCGATCCTCGACCGTGACAACAGCGTGGAAAGCCGCGAGATTGTGGAAAGGTTCACCAGGTCCGGCTATTTCCGGACCGTCGAGCGTATAGCCGACGAGCAACGGATGACCGAGCTGCTCGACCGGGGTGATGCGCGGGGAGTCATGGTCTTTGACGCCGGTTTCGGCGGGAGCGTTCAGGGCAAAGGGGAGGCGCCCCTGGCGTTGGTTCTCGACGGCAGCGACGCCAACTCTGCCGGGATTGTCCTGAGCTATGCCTCTGCGATCATCGCCGCGTACAACTCTGAATTGCTCTCTTCAAGGGGTGCCAGGGAGGGAGCGGGGTATCCCCCCGCCGGGGTGGTGCTCCAGTCGCGCGCCTGGTTCAACCCGAACCTGGAGAGCCGCGTCTACTTCATCCCAGCTGTTATCGCCATGCTGGTGATGGTAGTGACCATGGTGCTGTCGAGCATGGCAGTGGTTCGGGAAAAGGAGATGGGGACCATCGAGCAGGTGGTGGTTACACCGATTACCCGGAGCGAATTCATCATCGGTAAGACCCTGCCGTTCATCCTGATGGGTTACGCGAACGTTGCAATCGTGGCCGCGGTCGCGGTCCACTGGTTCGACATTCCGATCCGCGGTAACCTGGGCCTGCTCGCCGCCGCCACCGGCCTGTTTCTGATGAGCTCACTGGGCGCCGGGCTGCTGATCTCCACCATCAGCAGCACCCAGCAACAGGCGTTGATGACCGCCTTCTTCGTGATCTTCCCGGGAATGCTCCTCTCCGGCTTTGCCTTCCCCATCGAAAACATGCCGGAATCGATCCAGTATGTCACCCTGTTCAACCCGCTCCGCTGGTTCATGGTAATCTTAAGGGCGATTTTTCTCAAAGGGGTGGGGATGGAGATCCTCTGGAAGGAAATGGCGGCGCTGGCCGTACTGGGGCTGGCCGTGCTGCTGACCGCGGTGGCGCGGTTCAGGAAGACCGTGGGGTAATGGCGCAGGAAAAAGTCCACCTGCTGCTGGTCAGATTGTCTTTAGCGCGTCCGCGTTGCTCACGCGCCGGTAATTGCTCCGCAATTACACGTCCTTGCGACGTAGCCTACGGCTACGACTCACTCCTCAACATACGCTACGCCTTGCAGCTGGAGCATTCTGCTGTGCCATATAGTTTTCGCTATATTCTTTTGTACTCCCCATCTTTGACATACCGGTCTTCAGGCAGCAGCGAGGCCTCGGTGAGCGCCTGCTCCACCGACTCCCGGATATCCGCACCGTAACGCAGCGCCAGGCCGCAGTCAGAGGTTATCGACCTTGGCGCCGGGATGAGGAGCACCGCCAGCCCTTTCCCCTTGAGGAGCTTCTCCGCCTTCATTACCCGGTGGATCGACTGGAACACAACCACATAATCGCCATCAGCTACCAAAATCCGCCTCCATTTCCGTGCAGCGTACCCCGATTCATTGACAAAATATCTGCAAACAGCTTAGTATGTGCGGAAAGAGGTTGTTCATGGATTCCGCCTTAAAACTGCTCGGGGTAACGCTGCTGGCCTTGCTCATTAACCTGCCGTTCGGCTACCTGCGGCAGAACTGCGAGAAATTCACCTTTGCCTGGTATTTCTACGTCCACATCTCGATCCCGGTGATCATCTTTCTCAGGATCAAGTCCGGCTTCAGCTGGCACTTCATCCCGATTACCCTCGGCGCGGCAGTCGCCGGGCAGCTGATCGGCGGCCGGATCAACCGGAGATTCAAGCGCAGTGGCTAAACCGTCCCGCCCCAAGATGAAACGGCCGGTAGCCGTTTCCCAACTGCTTGCCACGCTCTTCAGCGGCACCCCGGCAGAAAACCGCCTCAAGGAGGGTGCCATCTGGGAAGTCTGGAACAGTGCGGTTGGCGCCCAGATAGCATCCCGAGCCAAACCGGTCGCAATCCGCAACGGCGTGCTTACCATCGTGGTCTCCAGCGCCCCCTGGCTGCAGCAGCTCAACTTCATGAAGAGCCAGATCCGCGAAAAACTCAATGAGGCGACCGGCGAAGAGCTGGTCAAAGATATTTACCTTAAGGCCGGCACATTGAGGAAAGACCCCGATGATGCCGTCAGAAGACCTCTCCCCAAAAAGAAGCCGCGGCCATTGACCCCCGAGGAGCTGGAGACTGTTGCCAAGGCCACCGAGGAGCTGGCTGACCCGGAACTCCGCAATACGCTGGCCGCGCTCTACTCGCTGCACCTGTCCAACCGGAAGGATTAAAACTCCCCCAGTATCTGTTCCGCCTCGTCATCGTAGCTCCCGTCACCACGGTATATCACCAGAGGCGGCTCAACAGCAAGATCGCACTTCCGCCCTTTTTTCAGCTCGACCAGAAAGATCCTTGCTCCGGCGCCGACCGTGCCGTGCACCATCCTGAGCCTTGCCACAGCCAGCTTCAGCTCCCCGGCAGCAACCATGAACTCCTGCAGCCGTGAAGGGTGATAGACGAAAAAGATGCTGCCACCAGGCCTAACGAGATATTTGGCAACAGAGAGAAATTCATTGAGCCCAGCGGTGGTTTCATGCCGGCCGGCGTCGCGCCCGGCCTTAGGACTGGTCTTGCCGGTAAAGGGGCTGCGAAACGGCGGATTGGACAACACCAGATCGAACGAGGAAACCGGGAACCGGCTGCGCAGGTTGAGAATGTCGTCAGCAACAACACGCACCGCAGACTCAAGACCATTCATCGCAACGTTCCGCTCGCCAAGCTGTGCCATTGAAGGCTGAAACTCTACCCCGACCGCGCTTTTCGCTCCGTAATGAGCGGTCAGCAGCAACGGCATTATAGCGCAGCCGCTGCCGAGGTCGACTACAGACTTGCCCCTGGCCCGTTCCCCGGCAAAGGCGCATAACAGCACGGGATCGAGTGAATACCGGTAGCCGTCCCTGGGCTGCTTGAGCGTCAAGCCGTAGCGACGCAATTCATCAACCGTCTCCTCACACTTGGGCATAACCCGTGCGCCTGCGTCGCCACTCCCACCCCAGAACCACTGCATACAAGGCAAAGGAGGCATAGGTGAGACTGCTACCGACCCGGAACGACCAGGGGGCGAAAACAAACTCGATCCTGTGATTGCCGGGGGTCAGGTAAACCCCGCGCAAGACGCGGTCCACCGGGTAGATCTCAGTGGCCTTGCCGTTGTCCGTTGCCTTCCAGGCGCGGTAGTACTTGTCCCCCATCACCAGGATTGAATTCACCTGGGTGGATACATTCATGGAGACATGCTCGCCCTCGTAACGGTCGATCTGCACCGCGCCCGGAACCGGAAAAGGCGCCTCGGCCGGAGAGGGAAGCGGTATCGGCGGCGCCGATTCGACCAGGGCAATCCGCCGCGGATCAAAACCAGGGCTCTGGAGCATGCCCAGCAACTGCCCCGGCTCAGGAGAAAGCACCACGGACGGCACCAGCCACGCTTTGGGGAGCACATACCGGTTTTCCAGAATGACATGCCCGCCATCAGGCGAGGTGAAAACCGGCTCAAACCTGTTAGCTAAAGAGCCGCGCTGTGCCTGATAGTCTGCCGGGGCCTGGATCAGGTATTTGATGTTCATGATATCGGGCATGGCCGAATTGAGCGAAAACACATCCAGAAACTCCTGCCACCGCGTACTCTGAACGGCATTGGAGGTGAAGAACACCGGAATCTTGTTGGTAACGTACTGCATCGGATCGGTGCCGTCCATCGGCAGGACGCGATACTCCTTAGGCATTTTGGCCAGGAAATCGATTACCGGCGTCCGCTCGCCGCGGGTCTGCTTCGGCACCTTGATCAGGAAGGTGAACTTGTCGTCGATCCTCCAGACATCGGCAAGAAACAGGGCGAACAGCAGAAACAGCGCTGTTCGGTGGCCGATCCAGGAGCGGGCAAAGGCAACCCAGACCAGCGCCAGCAGAGAGGCGAGGCCGGCGGCAAAACCGGTCTCGAAAACCAGGTTGCCCCAGCGCTGTGCCAACAACTGCGGCCCCTGCTCATAGCGGTTCGGCTCGGAGATCAAATTCTGTAAGATCCCCAGCCATTGCGGTTGCGCTGCCATCTGGCTTGCCAACATCAGGAGCAGTACGACGGGAAGCGCGATAATGCCGGCAAGATATCGCCTGAAAGCCTTTCTTGCCCGGATTTCGGCATCGAGCAACAGATCTAGGCCGCGGGCCGCCATTACCCCCAACCCCATCACCGTCATGAACATCATCATCTTGGGGACCCGGAACCGGTTGATTCCGGGGAAGTGGTCATAAAGGAAATTGTAGAAAGGGGTATACTGCCCCATGGAAAAGAACAGGCTGCCGGCAATTGCGGCCAAAGCGATCCAGGTATAACGGTCGCGCCGGAAGATGAGCGGTAACGGCACCAGCAGCCATGGTAGCAACCCCATGTAACTGACCGTCTGCGTGAATACCATCCGGCCCCAGTAGTAGGAACGGATATTGGTCGGGTTCTCCCCCCCTTCCTGCCGCGACAGCCCGAAGAATCCCGGGATTACGAATGCGCCCAGTTCTTCCGGCGGCAGCGACCACATCATCGCCTCTTCGCGGGCCAACCCGCCCTTACCCTGGTTTGACCCACTTTGCACGCCGCGGTTGGTGTCCTTGGACCACTGGGTTATGGGAATAAGACTGATCGAGACCGTGGAGAGGAAAAACAGTGCCGCGACCAGGCAGCCGCCGATCAGGCGCAAGAGCCGGCCCGTGTGCTGTTCCTCCCGAGTAACAATGGTTGCCGCGAGACGAAGCACGCCGTATACCGCTATGCCGAGGCAGGTGTAATAGGCGATCTGCCAGTGGGAGTTGAAGAACTGCAGCGCGAGCACCAGTCCGGTAGAGAGGTAAAAAATCAGTCTTCTTTTCCGGAATGCAAGCTCAAAAAAACTAAAATGCCCATGGCGCCAGCGAGATGGTGGCGATCTTCATGACATGGCCGGCATTGATCAGCGAGGCATTTTCCGGGGCCACTGCAAAGATAAGCCCGGCCAGGAAAGCGGACTTCCGGCTGGTTCCAATGGCCCGGCAGTAAAGAAACAGCCCGGTGCCGCCCAGAAAAAGGTTCAGCACGATCAACCAGGCCACGCTTTCCGGGGCCGGCATGAAGTAAAAAAACAGTTTCTGGTGAATCAGAAGATGTACGGCGGCATAGGCACCTTCGCTGGTAAAGCCGCTGTTGAGGTAAATATCCCAGGCCGCCTTGACCTGACCGAAATCGAGCAGTTCGCCAAGCGACATCCGCTTGGACTCAACCACCCCCCAGTAGAATTCGTTGATGATGTCCGGTGCCCGGATAATCTTGGTAGTAAAGAGGATCTTGCTGAAAAAGGCGACCAGCACCCCCAGCAGGGCAGCAATAGTCAGCAGATCTTTTTTGCGCTCGGTCATTTATCTGTTCCAACACCCTTCGTAAAATGCATTGAGTTTTTCAGCGTAGCCCTTCCAGGCGAATTTTTCCAGCAGGTGCACACGTCCCGAAGCTCCAAGCCGCTGCCGAAGCCCCGGTTCCAGGAGCAGTTCCACGGTCCGGTCCGCCATCTCCTGCCAGTCGTCGGGGTGGCACAGAACACCCGATACCCCTGGCTTGATGTACTCGGCGAGTTGCCCGACTGAGTCGGCCACCACCGCCACGCCTGCCCGCAGGATCTCGGTGAGCTTGGCCGGGCATTTGGATCGGTTGATCAGGTTGTCGCTGAACGGGTAAATGGCAACATCCCCCGCAGCCAAATATGAGGGGATATCCGCAGGCTCAAGCCACCCCCCCATGACCAGGGCGGAAGCAAACCCGAATTCTCCCCCCTTTGCCAGCAGCAGCTCCTCTTCGTTGTGGCGTCCCTTGCCGACGACCAGAAAGCGCACCCCCGGCACCCGGCGGTGGATCTCGGCAAAGAGAAAATGCAGTTTGTCCTGGCTGAACTCGAAAAATCGGGTATAGAGCAGCAGCACCGGCGCAGTTGTTGGAATCCCGAGACGCTCCCTGACGGCCGTGCCATCCCCCCGGGGGGATATCCTCCACACAGTTCGGCAGGTAAAGCACCCGTTCGGCCGGAATCCCCATCCCCCAGGCCTTGGCCTGCAGAGCCCTGCTTGCTACGGTCACCCCTTTGGCCTGCAAAGGGATCCGGTCTTCCTGGAACTGGAACAGCGCCTTTTCGCTGCGCGAATAGGGGTGCAGGTCGTTCATCCCGCCCCGCCCTTCCCAGTCATCCATATCCACCAACAGCGGGGGTTGGCGGACCCCCATGCTGCGAAAACCGGTGATAAGCATGGCAGCCAGGCCGCCGTAACCCTTGGGTTTGAACAGGTGGACCAAGTCCGGCTGCTCGGCGAGTGCGGCCCGGTACATCCGCCAGGCAAGCTTTGGCGCAGCAGCAGCCCCGCTCCCGCAGAGTTTGACATTCCGGATCTTGACCCCACGGACGGTCTCAACCTTTCCGGAATCCTCCGGATTGGTATATGGCGGCGCAACGATGGTTATCGTGTGGCCGAGCCGCTGCAGCTCGTCCGCCAGCGGCAGCATCCGGGCGATCAGGGTCCCCTTGGGTCTGATCCCGAACGGTGCGAGAAAGACAATCTTCACCCGTTACGCTCCACCTGAAGCCAACTCCTCATAAAGCTTGTGATAGTCCTCGATCCGGGTCGCGATATCGAATTTTTCCCGAACGCGATCCCGCCCTGCCATACCCATTCGCCCCCGCAATTCCGGGTCGGCCAGGAGAAAGTCAATCTTCTCCGCCAGCAGCGCAATATCTCCGGGGGCAAGCAGATAACCGGATACCCCGTCGGCAACCACTTCCCTCATTCCTCCCAAGTCGTTGGCGATCACCGGTATTCCAGCTGCCATTGCCTCGACCAGGACCATGCCGAAAGACTCCTGTCGCGAAGTATGCACCAGAAGAGTGGTTTCGGCAAGGACTCCGGGGACATCATCGGTCGGCGAATGAAAAAAGACCCGGTCACCGATTCCCTTGTCAATTGCGCGCTCCTTCAGAGCCCGGGCATAACGACGGGCGGATAGCCCGACATTGCCGTAGAAATGCAGTTCGGCAGTGCTGCGAACCAGGGGGAAGGCGTCCAGCAGCAGATCCTGCCCCTTAGCGCGGTTGATGCTCCCCAACATGACTATTTTCGGCACCCCAGGCTTCGGCCGGGCAGCAACAGACGGCATGGGCACCGCATTCACGAGTACCGCCCTTTTCCGTGCGGCGACCGCGGCAAAATGGCCGGCACAGGTGTTGGAGCAGAACGCCGCGCAGTCGGCACGGCCAATGGCAGAACTGAGGATCGGGCCTATCCTTCCGGGGAGCTCATGGAGATGATAGATCGTCCGCACTCCGGCCATGCTCGCCGCAATGGCTGGCAGAGCCAGTTTGGTGCTGTTCAGATGCACAATGTCCGCCTGTCCGGCGAGTTTCAACAGCCTCGGAATCATCGTGAACCGCTTGAATCTCCAGATAAACGGGGACTGCTCACCTGCGGCAACCACATGAACCCCCAGGCGTCTCAGCTCCGCAGCGCATGGACCGTCAAAAGGGAACAGCACCGTCGGCTCCACGCGCCGCCGGTCCAGGGCCGAGATCACGCGCAGCATGACCGACTGGACTCCGCCGCGCCGGGCATCGTGAATCACAAAGAGAACCTTGAGCGGTTTTCGTGTCATAAGGCTCTCACTGGTCGGAAGATTGCAAAACACCGGTCAGCCTCTGCATGAATCTCTTGCGGAAATTGTTCAGACCAAGCCTGATGAGCATAGTTTCCCGGTGGTAGCGCAACTCGGCGGCCAGCCTGGCCCTGCTTGAGAGCACTCCCCAGTTTCGTTGCCGGATCGCATGCTCTTCAGCCATTGCCGCAAGGATATTCGCCGAAGAGAGTGAATTCGGATGAACCCGGAACTTTGCCAGAACCTTGTCGATAAGGATCGGGGGCTCCAGCGCGGCAATCCTGAGCCAGAGGTCGTAATCCATTGAATAGCGCAGTTCCGGGTCGAACAGCCCCACCTCGTCAAACACCGATCGCCTGACAAATGTGGCCGGGTGGCTGATAATATTGCCGTAAAGGATATCGGAAAGGTTATATGACCGCTTCAATTCCGTATCATAAAGCCTTTCGCCTGCGGTATTCACGCACCTGATCCTGCCGGTCGCCCATCGGGCGCCTGGATTGGCGGCAAACGCCCGGCAAACCTCGGCAAGCGTACCGTCCAGATAGGCATCGTCGGCATGCAGGTGGGCAACGACATCGCCGGTTGCCAGCCTGATCCCCTTGTTCATGGCGTCGGCGATACCTCTATCCGGCTCGGAGATCCACTTGATCCAGGGATGCATCACTGCGTACCGATTGACGATATCCAGGGTGCCGTCCGTGGAACCGCCATCGACGATCAGGTATTCCAGCTCCGGATATCCCTGGACGAGCACGCTCGCAATCGTTTCTTCCAGAAACTCCCTGCTGTTATAGGTTATGGTGACAACCGAGATTTTCACAGTTTCCTCAGCAGCCAGAGGGCAGTCATTCGCGCAGCAGCCGCTCCTTGACCCGGTCGTAGTTCTCTTCGATTGATTCGAGAGTGATACCGTTCTCCCGCTCCCATCTCTTGGCCTGGAGATTGAAGAAAAAGAATACATACTGCATGACCATTATGAATCCGGCCCAGCCGCTTTTCCACGCGCCACGCAGGAAATACCACTTGATAAACCACTTCACCGGCTCGGTGAAAATCCGTACCGGGGAGAAACTCCCCCGGAGCGCCTCTATGTCCGAATACTTGCTGTGGGCGATCTCGAACTTCTGCAGGTTGTACGTACTGCAGTGGTAGACCGAATACCCGTCACAGACCGGCAGAGTCAGGGCGTCCTCCTCCTTGCCGACAAACCTGCCGAAGTGGTGGATCTCGGTTCCAGCGAAGTCCATCACTTCCTTGCGGAAAAACCGCGGATAGGCCCCACCGGAATCGAAGTTCAACTTCTCAACGCCGTAATGCAGGTTCTTGCGCGGCATCCGCACCATGGTGTAACGCCCTTCGACCACCACCTCCTGCATCTTTGTCAACACGGTTTTCGGCAACAGTTCGTCGGCATACCCCCAGTATACCCAGTCGGTCTTGACCTTGGAAAGGGCATTGGCCGCCACCGACTCTTCTTCGACATAGCCGGGATGATCGTGCTGATAGACCGTGCCCCCCATCCGCTCCACGATTTCGACCGTATTGTCCGTGCTGTGATTGTCCATAACAACCACATTCCCGTATGGAAGGAAACAACGGAGGATATATTCGATCCGGCGCGCCTCGTTATAGGTAAAAATCAGAAAGGTGATCCGGTCCTTCATCTTCGCCCCCCCTTGGCGGCATCAAGCCGGTGCTTGGCCGCGTAAAGCAGCTTCATGAACAGTTCCCTTTTGCGGGAAACACTCCCGGCCCTCCGGAACGCCTCGCTGAAATAACGGGCAAAGATGTCGCCACGATCTTTATGCAGAAAGCTGTTCTCGATTATTGTCGTCAGGGTGCTCCAAACGCGATTGTCCTCTTCAGCAGAGATAAGACGTTCTCTTTCCGGATCGTCGCGGAACATATGTCCGGCAACAGTACGCGCCAGCAGGGCAGTCTGGTCCAGGAAATCCGCCTTCCGCCAGGTCTGCCACATGTAATTGGTTTCATGCTGTTCATAAAAGGCAAACGGTTCGCGTACCTTATACACCGGGAAATAGCTGGCAATGCGGTACCAGTACTCGGCATCTGCACTGTATTCAAACCGTTCGTCAAAAGGACCGAGGGCCTCGACCACCTCTCGGTGCCAAAAATTGCCAGATGCTATCGGCAGCCTCAGTTCTCTTACAGTGGCGTTACCGGCCGGGCAACGCTTGATCTCGTCCATGATCGTTGGATCCTGAACGATCAACGCCGGGTCGGTCGTATTTCCCAGTAGTTCAAGGATTCGGGCGCTTCCCCCGACCCGGTAACGGTCATCCGAGCAGAGCAACCCCAGCCAGGTCCCGCGGCTAAGCTCCATACAGCGGTTCCAGTTCCTGACCATGCCGATATTTTGCTCATTCCGGAATAATCTGACATGAGGAACCCCGGTAAACCGCTTTTGCAGTTCACTGTATATCGCCGGATCGGATGCGTTATCAACAACTACTATTTCGAGATTTCCGGAACCGGTCCCCACGCTTGCAACCGCGGCGGCAACCGGTTCGACCCGGTTCCAGGTCGGAATCAGAACCGAAAGCAGCGGTTGAGGAGCAGATGTTTGATTAGAATCTTTATCCGGCTTTCCGTCAGCCATTGCGCCGCCTGAACATGCCTTTGAGTTCGCACCGGTCTTCTGCCGAGAGCGCAAACCAACCGATCAGTATTGCCAAAATTATTGTGAGGACTACCCCTGCTCCGACCTCAAGAAACAACATACTTTTGGAGAATTCGGTCATCCCGGACGCCGGCAGTGCCTGCTCAACCCCCATACGGATAAAAATTCCCCCCACGATGAGGAGCGCCAGGAAGCAGAGCGCCGGGAGAAAAACCCGCATGAGATAGTCGGAAAGAGCCGTCCCAAGATGGCGAACGGTATAGTATACTCCGTACCAGTTGTTGGTTGCCAGCTGTGCGACCATTGTCCCCCAAGCGAGACCGGCAAAACCGTAGTATCTGCACCCCCAATAGGCCAGAACTATATTTAGCCCCCCCGCTGCCATTGATGACTTCATGAAGGGCCACCTGCCGGCACTCCAGACGAAAAAGCCGTGGGCGCTTTGGTGAAGGTCCAGAAAGCAGGCCAATACCATGGGGATCAGCACACTATAGCCGACAAAGTGCCCCCTCCCGAGCCAGAGATCCATTACCTTCGGCCCCCAGACCAGCAAACCTGCAGCCCAGAGTCCTGCCAGGAGAAGCGAAAACCTTACCGCTTTCCGATAATAATAGCGAACCTTTTGGAGATCCCCCTCCGAATAGGCAGCTGCGGCATATGGTGCCAGGGCAATCGGGATCGAGGTCGGGATGCTCATTCCCATCATGACAACCTGCCGCAGTGCTGCGAAATCAGGGACTTTTCCAGCCCCCATGACATATCCCGCGATCATCAGGCTAGACTCCAGGACCAGCCATACCCCGAGCCTGGTCACCAGCACCGGAAACGATTCGGCGTACATCCGTCGCACAACCGGATAATTGACACTCCCCCCGAAGAATGGGGGGAGTTTGTGGCGCCAGACCAACAGCGCGTGCCCCCCCACAAATGAGACCACCCCCTGGGCAAGGAAAATCAGTGACATCAGCCTTATGTCCGGAAAGAGCGGCAACAACAGAACAATCAGGAGGAATCCCACCAGCTGCATGACAGTTCTGGAGAGATTGTCCCACCCCACATCCCCCATGCCGCTCAAACAGGCATTGGGAATTGCAGCCAGAAGATTGCCGATAACCCCACCGAGGAAAAACAACAAGGCCCATGCCGCGCGATCCATCAAGGCATGGTCGGCAGTGACCAATGTTAGGTATATATACGCAAACGGAAAACCGGCAACCGCAACGGCAACAGCCATGATCAGGCTGGCGAGAAGCGCCGACAGATAAAGATCTTCGAGAGGTGTCTGCCGGTAAAAAGCAGGGACTTTATCTTCCGACTTGTTCAAATTATTGCGGGTAGCGCCCCATACGTATGAAACCGCGCGACCGAACGCCGATGGCAACCCGAGATCGGACAAAGCAAGGAATGCGGCTATGGTGTAAAAAAGATACCATAGCCCCAGCTCTGCCGGGGGGAGATATCTGAACAGCAGCGGTGTCTGCAGCAGCCCAATCAGTGTGACCAGGACGAAACGTAGCCACGAGGCCGATACCCCGAAGATGATCCGTTTTGACAAGGGGATTCAGCCCCTTTCCTGTTTGCTCGAAGATGAGTATGCAACCATCCGCTGCAGTCCTTCGGCAAGAGACACTTTCGGCGCCCATCCGGGCAGAACCGGTCCCTTCCAGGTCGCCATCACCTCGCGAGTCCGATATGGCCGGCCTCCCCATTGGATCGGGATCTCGCTCCCCAGAACCTTACCGAATGCCGCCACGATTTCGCGCAGCCTTAGGGGTGATCCGGAAGAAACAGCATAACGTTCATGGTCGTTCACCGTTCCGGATAACAGACGATCGGCCGCAACAACGAATGCTGCTGTGGCATCATCAATGTAAACCAGGTCAAGCAATTGTTCCCCGGGAGACATTGCCAGGGGAGCGCCGCTTTCGACAATATTCCGTAACAGCTTGAACAGCTTGGGACGCCAGTCGTCAGGGCCGTATGTGTCGAACAGCTTGAGCGTGACAACTCTGATCCCTGCAGTCTCAACGTAATACTGGATTATTGCCTCGAAAGCCTGTTTGGTTGCCGCATAGAGGTTGACCGGCGAGTAACTCTTGCCCTCGTAGTGTTGCCATGAGGTGCCGGTGTTAACCAGCAACCGGACATCCGCTCGGGCCATCGCTTCCAACAGCTGGGAAGAGAACAGTATATTGCTGCTAACCAGCCGTTCAACATCTTCAATACGGTGCTCGGAGAGAAACAGGGACGCCAGGTGAAACACCAGTTTCGGGGCAGCGTCCGCCACAATGCCCGCCATCCCTTCCGTGGTCCCATCATGGAAATGCAGCGTGATCCGGTCGCGAATCTGGCCAAGGCGGCTGATCTCTGATCCCTCTCGAACGATTACATGGAGATCGGCATTGTCTGCTACCAAACTTCGGGCAAGGTGGCAGCCGACAAAACCGGTAGCACCGGTCAACAGGATTCTATGGTTGCCGCTACCGGCCATCCACGCCCCCTGCACAGAAGCTGAATGGGGATTCGAAACTTTCAAACGGAACTAGATTCCGGTCGCGATCCGAGATGATCGGTTCATTGCAAGGCCACGGGATATCGAGAGAATCCCAGCGGATGCCGCTGTCGTGCTCCGGAGAGTAGACCGCCGAAACCTTGTACACCATCAGCACCTGCTCCGATCTGGCATAAAACCCGTGAGCGACACCGGATGGGATATACACCATATTCGCCTTTGCGGCATCAAGCTCACAAACGGCATACCTGCCGAACATCGGCGAGCCTTTCCTGAGATCCACCAGCACGTCCATCGCTTCCCCGACCAGGGCATAGACGACTTTCGTCAGATCCTTGGGAGGAACCTGGAAATGAAGCCCCCGCACCACATTGCGATAAGACAGAGAGTAGAACTCCTCCGCAAATTCGGTGGCCAGCCCTTGGGCCTCAAAAAGCCCCTGGTGAAAGGTCTTCACAAAACTGCCCCGAAGATCGCGAAAGATCGTCGGCACAATCTCATAGCATCCGGGTATGGAGAGTTCAACAAACTTCATACGTGCAACTCCTCGGCAGACCGGATCGGCACCCGATGGCTGCGACCTTACGCACCACTCGGGCGGGGACGCTTCACAAGAAAAAACAATGCCCCGTCGGCAGATGCCCCGGCAATGTCAAAGTTTTCTTCAACAGTTTTGGCAACATCTTCTTTATATGGATTGCTGTGTATATACTTGATATCGTAAATCAGATACGTACATCGGTCACTGTTAATATACTCGAAAATTTTACTATAGTCCTCTTTCAGGAAAAGTTCCGTCGGACCCGGAACTTTTACCGGGCAGGTTGTCCCGGAAACCATGTAATAAACCCCGGAAAGGCTGGAGAGGATCAAGACTTCCGCTCCTTTCCGGGTGTACTGCCTTACAAAGGCCGCTCGTGACACTGTCGGCGTGACATCGCCGTTTATTGCGAGTCGGAGCCGCACCGCAGTATCGGCAGCCATGGCCGGGACATTCTTGATCAGGCTCGCTGAACAAAAAAGAAAAAACGTCATCAGGCCACAGAAAGCTATCTTCCCAAATCTGCGGTTCGAGGAATTTACATCTGCCGACAGGATACCGGCAAAGATCGTTAAAATAATGACAGCGGGGTAACACGCCATGGCCAGGTTCAAGTCGTGGCTTCTCCCTTGGTAATAGGCAAAAAGGCCGGTTCCCAGAATAGAGAGATGAAAAACCGTTGTCCCTTGTAGAGAACTCTCGCCATTCCGGCCGGTCATCGCCGCAATTGAGTATAAAATCCCGGCCAGATACACACCGATGACAAGGTTCCATGGCCCGAACAGCTTCATTGGCAGCATGGCATAGCCGTAACGGTAAAAGATCTTCTGATAATCAATGAACGAGGCATAATCGGGGAGATTGCCATATCTGAAATAAAGATAGAGATTGAATGCCACAGTAAAGGCACCAAAAACGGCAACGGCGTGCCATACGCGCATCAACATCCCTTTATGGTTTCGTGCGGAAAAATCTCTGTACAACAGTGCAAGCAGCCATGATGCAAGCGCAACGCCCCCGGTATCCAGATTCCAGTAAACCGCAATCGAGCACAGCAGAAAAGTTAAATAATACACTATCTTGCTGCCTGATTTGAAATATTGGTACGCGAGGCAGATTGAAACGGCCGGGAAGAAAAACCTGACAGGATGATACTGGAAATATTGATCAAAATTAAAATTGATCCTTAAAAAAAGTACCCGTAATAGACCAGTGCGCTGAATCCGTAACCCGCAATAACCGAATTCCCGGAAATCTCTCTCATAAAACGGTAAAGCAGCCAGAGTGCCACGCCGGTCATCACACCCATGACAGCCGTGAAACTGAGCATTGATAACCCGGTAACCTTGAATACCGGCTCGAGAAAGTGGGGGTACATGCCGTACTGGTGGTTCAGATCGACCAGCAGTTCCTTGCCGTTGAAAACCTGCGCTACGGCATGAAGCACCGCATTCAGGTGCTCTACATGATTGCTCGTATGGGCTATTATGTTTAAATCGTAAAGAGCGAAAACCACTATGCCGAGGATTATTGCGGGAGCGGCAATAGAGACCAGGACAGATAATACGTTGAAGACGAATCTGTTGACCTTGTTTCTCTCTGAGGATGCGATGATTATCGACAGCGCCGTCAACATGGCGATTACCCCCCATGAAACCGGGGAATTATCGGCAATGCTTTTCTCCAGAATATAGTAATCCGTTTTGTCCAGATCCAGCCAAAGCAGCAAAGCAGTCGCCGCACCGATCAATATCTTCAGTATCGCGTCAGTCTTCTCTGCCAATACCGCTGTCAGGCCCAACCGGTCCAAAACCACTCCGGCGGCATTATAGGCAAGGAACAACAATATCGGCCAGACAAAAACCCCGGTCAAAAAAAGTATCCGCTCAAGAGGTTCGGGTTTCAGGTAATTGTTGTCCGGCACTGCGATAATTTCATGGATTCGACTGACATCAACAACCGGGTTAAGGAATTTTGCCATTGCCGACAGCAATAGGACTATTATCACTGTCGAGGTAATCAGCGACAGCTCTGCGGCAATATATTTACATGTATCCGAACGATCCAGTTTATTGCTCATCACATACAGTTCCCGGGCTCTGATTACATTGAACCGTTAACTCAGGCCCAACCACTAATATCGGGCCGGTCCTACTCAATTGTCAGCAGGGATTTCATTTCAAGACACAGACTTTCAAGCGAGGAATGAGCGGGTTGATAGCCCAGCTCGGCGGCACGGTGGTTCTCGGAGAAATAAAATTCCTTGTGGCCTGTGGCATTGACGGTTTCCATTGCCACGACCCGGTACTTGAGGTCAAAGCGCTCGGCAAAGGCTTCCAGCATTTCGAACTTAGTCACAGGTTTCAGGCTGTAAACATCGTACACCGCATTCAACCTGCGGCGGGAAATGCACAGATCGATCAAAGCCGTCAGATCTTCTATATGGATATAGTCTCGAACGATATTAGCCGAAATGGTCTGCATTTCCTCGCCGGCTTTGAGGGCCTTGGCAACATCGGTCAAGAGGAACCTGGTCGAGAGATCGACAAAGCGGCTGAAATAACTGAACACTCTCAGGTCAACAATATTCAGGCCGGACGCGGCCCGATGCCGCGCCTCGGCATGAAGCTTCGCGATGCCGTAGTAGTCTGACGGCGCCAGGGCGTTGACGGGGAAAGTCGCCTGGGTCATCTCGTTGGCCGGGCGGGTGAAATCCCCGCCATACACTGCGCCGCTGCTGAAATTCAGGTAAAGCGCTGCCGGGTTCGCTTTCAGGTATTCCAGCACCTTGCTGTCCCAATACTCGGTTACGGAGAATATCGCGGCAACATCGTTCTTCAGCCGCCCCGGATCGCCGATACCGACGCAATTGACGACCACGTCAACCGGCTCGAGCCCGAACGCAGCCATGGGGAAAACCGGATACCTGTCAGATTCGATTATCGAAAGGAACTCAGAGACCCGCTCCGGCGACCGGGCGTACAAAAGAAGCTTCCGGCTTGAATCAGTTACCCACGACGCAATAAGCCCCTTGGCGATATGACTGGTTGCGCCCAGGATTGCTACCCGAACCGCCTTCACCGGCACACTCCTTCGACAATTGAGACGATGGAGTTCAGGTCAAGACCAAACTCGCGCTTGAGATACTCCTGGCTCCCCACAGAGTGGGTGTAGACATCCGGGATACCGACCTTGCGAAACCTCGTCGCCTTGCCGCTCGCCGCGATTACGTCGGCCACGGCACTGCCGAGTCCACCGATAACGTTGTGTTCCTCAAGGGTCACGATCGGCAAGCCTTTGTCGATCAGGCCGAGAACAGCCTCGGTATCGAACGGCTTGATCGTATGCATGGAGAGCAGGGTTCCATTTTTCCCCTTCTCCTGCATGGCATGTGCAACCTTTTTCCCGAGTTCGAGCATATTGCCGGTGGCGATCAGCGCAAAATCGTCACCTTCAGTGATTGTTACTGCCCTGCCGATCTCGATTTTCACTCCGGTATCGTAGAGAACAGGCTCCCCGTTTCTGCCCAGTCTGAAGTAGATCGGACCTTCATGGTCAAAGCTCTCCTCGATCAAGGTCCGGGCCTCGACCGGATCGCCGGGTGCACAAACCGTCATGTTGGGCAAGGCACGCATCAAGGCGATATCCTCTATGGCATGGTGAGTTGTCCCGGCCGGGCCATAGGTCAAACCGCCGCCGATCCCGACCAGCCTGACATTGGTCTGCATGTAGGCAACATCGACACGCACCTGTTCAAAGCACCGCATGGTCACAAACGGCACCATGCTGTACACATACGGTCGCCGGCCGGAGAGAGCCAATCCGGCCGCAACGCCAATGGCGTTCTGCTCGGCGATGCCAACGTTCAGATACCGGTCGGGGAACTCGTCGGCAAACTTTTCCAGCACAGAAAACCCGACATCAGGAGTAACGAGGAAGATCCGCTCATCAATCCTGGCCCGCCGGATCAGACAATCAACGAAAGTGCTCCTCATGCGTCACCCCCAAGCTCTTCCAGGGCCTGCCGGTATTGATCGTCATTGGGAGACTTGTAATGCCATTCAAGCCGGTCTTCCATGAACGACACCCCTTTTCCCTTGACGGTATGGGCGATGAGAACCTTTGGCCGGTCCTGGGGGGCGTTGAAAAGCCGTTCCATGGCATCAGGATCATGACCGTCAACATCATGGGCATCCCAGCCGAAGTCGCGCCACCGGGTCGACATGTTGTGCTGGTCGATCACCTCGTTGGTCCTGCCGAAGCTCTGGAGTTTGTTGAAATCAACGATGGCCGTCAGGTTGGCCAGCTTGAGGGTTGCGGCCAGCATTATCGCCTCCCAGACCGATCCCTCGTTGCACTCTCCATCCCCCAGCACCACGAAGATTCGGCCGGGATTGCCGCTCTGCCGGTTGGCAATGGCCATCCCGAGCCCGATAGAAAGCCCATGCCCCAGAGAACCGCTTGAAACCTCGACCCCAGGGACTGCATCTTTGTCCAGGTGCCCGGGAAGCATGCCGGCATCAATGTAAAAGCGGTCAAGATACTCTTTCGGGAAAAACCCCTTCTCCGCCAGGGTCGCATAAAGCGCGGCGCTCCCGTGCCCCTTGCTGAGGATGAATCGGTCACGGTCTTCATTCAGCGGGGAAAGAGGATCGATCCGCAAGGTCCTGAAGTAAAGCGTGTACAATATTTCCGCAATGGACAGGCAGCTTCCGACATGAGACGAGTGAGAATAGTGGGTCATGTGGAGTATCGATTTTTTTATGGCTATAAGTTCACGGTTCAAATTCTGTCTCAGCCCCCTTGGCAGATAGTGTCATGCCGGTCCGCTACTGCAGGAAATCGCATATTGTTGCAATCATGTACTCCAGCATACTCTCCGTCATGCCCGGGTATACACCAATCCAGAAAGTGTCGCGCATGATCCGATCGGTATTTGCCAGCTCGCCGACTATCCGGTATCCGTGGCCGCTTTTTCTCATTTCATCGAAACAGGGGTGTTTGGTAAGGTTCCCGGCAAAGAGCATCCGCGTCTGAATCCCCTTGCTCTCCAGGTGATTTACCAACCGGTCACGCCCAAAGCCGGCAGATTCCCGGATAGTCAACAGGAATCCGAACCAGGAGGGGTCGGAGTTTTCAGTCGGCTCAGGGAGTAAAAACCGATCAGCATAGCGGTCAAGCCCGTGGCGCAGGATCTGCCAGTTACGTTTGCGGGCCTCGATGAAACCGGGCAGTTTTTCCAGCTGGGCACAACCGATGGCTGCCTGCATGTCGGTAACTTTCAGGTTGTAGCCGAAGTGCGAGTAGACATATTTATGGTCGTAGCCGAACGGCAGTTCGCCGAACTGCTGGCCGAAGCGATTGCCGCAGGTGTTGTCGCGGCCTGACGGGCACCAGCAGTCGCGGCCCCAGTCCCGAAAAGATTCGACGAGCCTCCGGAGCTGCAGATCATTGGTGTAGACCGCCCCACCCTCACCCATGGTCATATGATGGGGCGGGTAGAAGCTTGAAGTCCCGATATGGCCGATAGCCCCGGTAAACTGCCATTTGTCCTTATAGCGGTAACGGGAGCCGAGCGCATCGCAGTTGTCCTCGATCAGCCAGAGCCCGTTCCGGTCGCAAAACGCCTTTACCGCAGCAAGATCGAAGGGGTTGCCCAGGGTGTGAGCCACCATTACCGCCTTGGTGAGGGGTGACATGGCGGCATCGAGCTGATTGACATCAATGTTGTAGGTGGGAAAAGTCACATCGACAAAGACCGGTACGGCGCCATACTGGATAATCGGCGCCACCGTGGTCGGAAAGCCCGCGGCAACCGTGATCACTTCGTCGCCCGGCTTGATCCTCCGCTCGCCGAGCTTCGGCGAGGTAAGGGCCATAAACGCCAGCAGGTTTGCCGATGAGCCGGAGTTGGTCAGCGAGCAATGCTGCACCCCCAGAAACTGGGCAAATTCATGTTCGAACCGCTCGGCATAACGACCGGTGGTGAGCCAGAAATCCAGAGAAGAATCAACCAGTGCGGCAATCTCCCGTTCGTCGAATACCCGGCCGGCATAGGAAACCCGGTCGCCGGGTTCGAAACCTTTATCAGATTGATGCTTGAATCGATAATATTCTACCGCCGCAGCTATGGTTTTACTGCGAAGCTCCGCATCGCGCTTGGCGTTATCACTCATCAAATCCTCTCCCATATTCAATGATCTGCAGCCGGCAGGTTTCACGCAGGTCGTTGCCGCCAATATACTCTTTTGTCCAGGCAACTATCCGGTCCAATGCCGTTGCCAGATCCCAGCGCGGTCTCCAGCCGAGCCTCATACGCGCCTTGGAGCAGTCGAGCTTGAGATAGCTGGCCTCGTGCGGGTGTTCGCCGTCGTCGATCAGATATCCGGCACCGTTCCCCCACTTGGAGCAGAGTTCCCGCACAACCCACTCCACCGGTCTGGCGTCGTCGTCGGCCGGTCCGAAGTTCCACCCCTCGGCATAGGCCACACTGTTCTCGAACAGTCGTTGCGCCAGCAGCAAATATCCAGAGAGCGGTTCCAGCACATGCTGCCACGGTCGGATTGCATGGGGGTTGCGGATAAGGACCTTCTCCCCTGCCATAATGGCACGGACAATGTCGGGTATCAGCCGGTCGCCGGCCCAGTCGCCGCCGCCGATCACGTTGCCGGCCCGAGCCGATGCCACTGCCACCCCATGACGGTGATATTCGGCCGGATTGAAGTAAGACGAGCGATAGGCAGCTGTTACCAGCTCAGAGCACCCCTTGCTGTTGGAATAGGGATCGTAGCCGCCGAAAGGCTCTTCTTCCCGGTAACCCCAGACCCATTCCCGGTTTTCGTACACCTTGTCCGTAGTGACATTGACAACCGCACGCACGCTCGGGCAGCTTCTCACCGCCTCCAGCAGGTGCACAGTTCCCATGACGTTTATGGCATAGGTCTCAACCGGGATCTTGTACGAATCCCGCACCAGAGGTTGTGCTGCCATGTGAATGACAATATCCGGGGTGGCTGCGATCATCGCAGCCTTTAGCCGGTCCAGGTCCCGCACATCGGCGATTACCGAGGTCAGCAACTCACTGACGCCGGCCATGTCGAACAGGCTCGGATCGGTCGGCGGGTCAAGGGCATAGCCGGTCACCTTTGCGCCGAGTGAGTGGAGCCAAATCGATAGCCACGACCCTTTGAAACCGGTATGCCCGGTAAGAAAGACTTTTTTGCCTTGCCAGAATTCCTTAACAGCCATCGGTTCTTTCACCTTCACAGTTGACTCTTCACTGACATTCACCACAGCTTCCAGGGGGCAGTTCCATCCTTCCAGAGTTCCTCAAGATGGTTCTTGTCCCGCAGGGTGTCCATCGGCTGCCAGAAACCATGGTGTTTGAACGCCACCAGTTCTCCTCCGGCTGCAAGGCGCTCCAGAGGCTCTTTTTCAAGCACAGTGGAGTCGTCACCCAGATATCCGAGGACCTCGGGCTGCATAACGAAGAAACCGGCATTGATCCAGTGTCCGTCTCCTTTCGGCTTCTCCTGGAAGCTGAGCACCTGATCGTCGTCCGAGAGGTTCAGGGCGCCGAACTTGCCGCTCGGCTGGGTAGTGGTGACCGTGGCCAGCTTGCCGCTCCGGGTGTGA
Source organism: Geobacter sp. OR-1 (assembly GCF_000813145.1). Lineage (GTDB taxonomy): Bacteria > Desulfobacterota > Desulfuromonadia > Geobacterales > DSM-12255 > Geoanaerobacter. The sequence continues at coordinate 78,889 of NZ_BAZF01000018.1, forward strand.
TAGGCTACCAGTTCCCGGATATTAACGTTTCCGACCCCGTCACCATAGGTAAGCATGAACGGCTGGTTATCCAGATACGGGGCGACCCGCTTTACCCTGCCGCCGGTCATGGTCTCCAGGCCGGTATCCACCAGAGTCACCTGCCACGGCTCGGCGGTATGGCTATGGACGATCCGCTGGTTTTCGGAGCGAAAGTCAAAGGTGACATCTGCCTCGTGGAGGAAGTAATGGGCAAAATACTCCTTGATACTGTACGCCTTGTAGCCGAGGCAGATAACAAAGTCGTTGAATCCGTAACTCGAATAGATCTTCATGATATGCCAGAGAATCGGCCGGCCGCCGATCTCAATCATTGGCTTTGGTTTGAGATGCGACTCCTCGCTGATGCGTGTGCCGAAACCTCCGGCCAGGATGACGACTTTCATAGCGGCTCCAATAATCTGAATTTATGTCCGATTATAGCTATCAGAAATCGGCATTGTGCACTTTTTTGCCGTTATTGGCAAGAAGGAGGTCAGTCGGTTTCTATCACCGGCTTGCGAATAGCCGTCATCACTATGGCCAGCAATACCTTTACCATGTAATAGATGCCACGCAGACCGCTGATGGAGGAGGTCCCACCCTGGCGCTCCCGCATACTGATCGAAGACTCGGCAAGCCTGAAGCCGTTTTTCCCCAAGAGGATTACCGCTTCCGGTTCCGGATAATCCACCGGGTAATGCCTGGCGAGAAAAGAAATGGCCCGGCTGTCGTAGGCCCGGAAACCGGAGGTATTGTCGGTAACCCTCTGGCCGATGAGAATGGAATTAACGGCATCGAACAGGTGAATTCCGAACCGCCGGACAAAAGTGGAGCGATACCCCTCGCTCCACCCCATGAAACGGGAACCGATGACGACATTGGCGTTGTTATCTCTCTTCGTTGCCAGTAGCTTTGGGATCTCGGCGGCTATATGCTGGCCATCACCGTCAAACTGGACTGCAACGGAATAATCAAGCCGGTCGGCATATTTGAAACCGGTCTGCACGGCGCCGCCGATCCCGAGATTCTTGGGAAGATCGAGCACCTTGACCCCTTGGGAGCGGGCAACGGCACTGGTACGGTCGATAGAGCCGTCGTTCACCACCAGGATATCCAGAGGAAGCTGCAGGCTGCGCAGATCGGCAATCACCTCGGCAATGCTGGCCTCTTCGTTATAGGCCGGGACTATTACCAGGATTTCGGCCTGTTCGGTTCGGGAAGAGCTGTTGATCAGATTGCCCAGGGCCAGCTCCTGGATCAATTCCTTGTTCTGGTCAGACAGCTTGGTGATGACTATAGAGACATGGATCAGGACCAGGAAGGTAAATGCCGTGGTAAAAAGCATCAGGATGCTCGGCTTGTATGCCACGCCGAACAGGTCACCGAACCGGTCGATCGCATGCTTGTCCAGCGACAGGTAGATGAAGAAGATGCTCATCAGAAACCAGAGGATGGAATACTCTTCCTTGACCCTCCTTTTCTGAACCAGCCCGAAGATGAACGTAAAGATTACCAGGCTGAACAGCAGCGAAACTGCTTGTATCTTCTCAAAGTACATTGATCACCGTGCAATCGGTTGATGTTTTTGCTCAATCACCGGAATCGTCCAGGAGTTCGCGAAAGGAAAGCCGGTATCTCCGAATGAGATCGGCCATTTCGCCGGGCGTCAGCCTGCGTTTATTCATGATCCGTGCCCTTTTCGCCATTACCCGTGGCATACCGGCCAGGGCATGCCATATTCCGCGGACCAGGGCAACGGCAATGGCGGCCGATGAACCGCTGGCCCTAAACTCCCCGCCCGACCCGGAACCGGTTAAAACGAGCCGCAGCTGGGCCAGGTATCGGAGTAACGTATATGCCGGCACCAGCAGCAGACAAGAAAGCGGAAAGTTTTTCATTGCCACCCAGTAGTGGTTCCGTTCCACCAGAAAGATCTTGAGCGGCGAAAATGCGCCGCCGGTGCGAGAATACTTGTGTAACACAACAGCCTGGGTCGCAAGCAGAGCGCCCCACCCTGCAAACCGTCCGCGCAGTCCGAGGTCGGTATCCTCGGCATACGCGAAGAAATCATCGTCGAAAAAACCGATCTCGTCAATCATGGCCCGACGATAGAGCGCCGCGCAGGCACTCGGTACCAGGATTTCCTCCACCGACCCCATGTTGAGCAGGGAATAACGCCGGCGCCGGAACAATCCCCGGGACATGCCGTCGCGACAGATGCCGAACCCGAGGGAATCAACGATATCCGGGTCAGCGAAGGAGCAGATGCGACAACCCACCATACCGACACCGGGATGGGCATCGGCAACGGCAACGAGCTCTGCCAGCCAATTCGGTTCAGCTTTGGTATCGTTGTTGAGCGTAACTAGGTACTCCCCGACAGACTGCTCCAAGCCTCGGTTATTCCCGGTTGCAAACCCAGTGTTTTCGGAGAGTCCCACCAACTTGACCCAGGGGTAACGCTCGCGCACAAAAGAAACGGAACCATCGGTCGAGCCGTTATCCACCAGCACCACCTCGACCCCCCGGAATGTCTGCACGCTAATGCTGTCAAGGCATTCCGCCAGGTGGTGCCTGCCGTTCCAGTTGACGATTATTATCGAGACTCGCGGGATCAATGGCCCTGCCTTGTTGTTACGGAAACCCACCTGACAAAGAGATACCACGAAAGAAACCAGCGCCGCTTTATTTGGGTCCAGGGGATGAAACGGATACCGAAGTCGGTCATGCTTGCCCCATGCTTGCGGTAGCAGACGGCCTTCTCCGGCACAAAAACCGTTGTGCCGAAGATCTCCGCCAGAATCCCCAGCCAGACGTCATGCATCGGGATTTTGCGGGGAAATGGCAGGGCAATGTCCAGGAGCTCCCGCGAAAAGGCCATGCTGCAACCGATGTAGCTGTTGTCGAAGATGTTCCTTGCCACCCCCGGTCCCGACCGTCTCATGCAGCCGAAAATCGAAGGCGCAATCTCCCTGCCGGTCTCGTCTATCACAGTGCCATCCATGACCACCAGGTATATGGCCCCGGGACGATTATTGAACAGTGTACGGATTACGGCGACCTTGTTCGGCAGCCAGATATCATCCTGATCCGACAGGGCAATGATACCGCCCGTTGCGTGCCGCAGGGCGTTCTCGAAATTGAAAATCGGGCTGTAAAAGGCACCCCCTTCAAGCAGCCGCAGGCGAGGGTCGGCAAAATCGCGAATAATCGCCACAGTCCGGTCGGTGGATGAATCGTCGGAAATTATCAACTCGTCATCCGGACCAAGCTGGCTGAGGATAGATGCCAGTTGCTCTCCGATGAACCGTTCGCCGTTCCGGGTCGCCATGCAGACGGATAGTTTCATCTCACCAAATCACTCTTCCTTACGGTTATTGGGAAAAGATCCTGCCAGAATTCGGAACCTTACGGATGAGAGTTGTCGCCTGCCCACAAAACTCGCATACAATATCACCCGGATTGATCAAAAGCAAACAACTCCCGCAACATCACTGGGATAAATCGCCATGTTCGATAACGTGTCGAAAGGACCACGCAACGGATCGAGGCAGCAACAAAGTGAGTGACGATATCAGGGAAAGACCTCATGCTGTAGCGTGCGCCGCGGCAGAAGAAGGCAAACCGGGCAAGGGCTGCTTCCAACGGCGCCTCTTCCCGGTCCGAGAAACCGTGCCCGCAATCCAGATCAAGGATGAACACCGCCGGGAATTTATCGGCAAAACGCCGGCAGAAGTCGTGATCGGCAAAATCCAGCGGTATCCGCTCGTCAAAGCCGCCGACCGCGTCAAAAGCATCCACTCTTACGAGCATCCCGCTGTTAAGGATTCCTCGCCCCTGCAGGCTCATCAATCCAGATTCAACCCGGCCGAGGTGATATCCGATCCCCGCGCAATACCCGCAAGGCGAGAATATGCGCCCGTGCGATACCAGTCGGGGTGCGAACATTTCAATTGCGGCATTGTCGGCCACCGCTTGCGCGTAAACATCCAGGGCATTCACCGGGAAAGACGTATCCTGATCCAGGAGCAGCAGCCATTTCTTACCGCTTTCCCGTGCGAACCTGGCACCGGCATTGTATGCTCCGGCAACTCCGGGGTTGGTCGGATCGTGATGGTAGATGATCTTCAAAGACTTGAAGGAATTATCAACTGATTGCACAAAAGGACTGTTGTCATGAATGAACAAGTCAAGAGAGAACCCAGACGTAGTCAGCGAACGGCTCAAAGATGCAACGGAATCCGCGGAAGTAATATCACGCTGGTAAACTACGAGTACCGCAAGAATCTCGTCCAGACTTTTCTGCAAATCTGCTCCTTTCACTATCCAACAAGTCTTATACGCTACACAGCCGTCACCGAAACAGGAGCAACCGGATATTCATCAAAGAGCTGGCATAAAAAAAGCCGCATTTGCACCGATAGTATCGCTCCATGAAAAAGCCGTGGTCCTTTATCCGTGAATATACTTGCGTTAACTTTCGTTCTTTTGGGGTAAGGATACCCCAGTATCTCTTTAAAATGCGCTGGTCTGTAGTTGCAGGCATTCAATCAACTCCGCTGTTTTCAGCAACGTTGAAGGAGAAATGCAGCGATGCGGCTGCATGCATGGCCGTCACCGTATGGGTTGTGGGCGCGAGACATGCCTTGATACTCATTGGGATCATCGAGCAGCAGCAAAGCCTCGCGAACAATTGCATCTTCATTCGTTCCGACAAGCTTGACCGTCCCGGCATCAACCGCCTCTGGCCGCTCAGTGGTGTCTCGCATTACCAGTACAGGCTTGCCCAGCGAGGGCGCCTCTTCCTGCACACCGCCGGAATCTGTGATTATTATGTACGAACGGTCCATAAGGTAGACAAAAGGAAGATAATCAAGAGGTTCAATAAGATGAATCCGCTGATTGTTGCCAAGAATACGCTTGACCGGCTCCTGTACGTTGGGGTTCAGATGGACTGGGTAGACAATCTCTACATCTTCGCGCTCGGCAATGGTTGTAAGAGCCCTACATATCCGTTCAAAACCTTCACCGAAATTTTCCCTTCTGTGACCGGTAACAAGAATCAGCCGACGAGAAGTATCCAGAAACGAGAATTTATCAGCAAACTTTGTTGTCAGGGTCTTGTCGAGCCTCAAACGGTTCGCTACTTCAAGCAGCGCATCAATCACAGTGTTGCCTGTTACATGGATTCGCTCTAAAGGAACGTTCTCATGCAGCAAGTTTTGTCTTGCCTTTTCCGTAGGAGCAAAATGAATTGTAGTGATTGCACCGGCGAGTTTTCGGTTCATCTCTTCCGGCCATGGTGAATAGATATTACCGGTTCGCAAGCCTGCCTCGACATGACAGACTGGAATCTTTTCATAATATGATGCAAGAGCAGCAGCAAAGGTAGTCGTGGTGTCGCCATGCACCAGAACATAGTCGGGACGCCACTGTCGCAATACCTGGCGCATACCTAGAAGAACATTGCTGGTGATATCGGTAAGATCCTGCCCCGGTTTCATCAAATCCAAGTCGAAATCAGGTACAATGCCAAACAGTTCCAACACATGATCAAGCATCTGGCGGTGCTGAGCGGTTACACAAACGCTGGTTTCAAATAAAGAAATTGCTTTGAGTGCGGCAACAACCGGGGCCATTTTTATGGCCTCTGGCCGGGTTCCGAAGGTTATCAAAACTTTTTTCATCTATTCCCTCATATTCAGAAATGATCAATAGGGTCACGCCACTTGGGCCAAAAGTACTGGCGAGGTACGAAAAGCTCACCGAAACCTATGAAGCGTTATTACAGACGGCAGCAGCCATAATAGCTTTCAGAAAAAGTAGCCATTATTTAGGATAAGCTCTTACTATATCCAGCTTTTCAGGTACCTAAAATAATATCTCAACCGAGTTTTCAAGTGGTATTCCCAACTGCTTCGATATTTCTCGACAGCAGCAAACAAATGGTCAATATTTTCGGAGTAAAGCTGTCGATGATTCTCAAAAAGTTGCCGATACATTGCCTGTTGTTTTTCGTCAGTAAGGTTCGTGGTTCTTGAACTATTTTTCACCCGATAATAAAAAAGCACTTCAGGTATTCTGTGTACGGACCGCCCCAACTCTATCAATGAGAGCCAAAAATCCCAATCCTCCCAACCGAATTTCATATTTACATTATAACCACCGGTATGCTCCCAATCACTTTTTCTGAACATTGCCGAAGCACAGATGTGATTTGCCAAGAGCAAATCTCTTTCTGAAAAATCAGAAACAACAAACCGGCCTCTCTTTGCTCCGAAAAAATCCACAAGAGAGCAGACTATCCCGACTTCTGGCTTCTCATCAAGGATTACGACCGCTTTTTCAAGTGAAGTCGGGGCAATCTTATCGTCAGCATCGAGAGGGAATATATATTCTCCTGCTGCCGCACTTATGCCGATATTTCGAGCAACGCCAGGTCCCTGATTCTTGATTGATATCACTTTAGTATTCGGCTTGCTGTAAGCGTCGAGAAGTGCATTGGTTGACTTGTCAGTCGAACCATCATTGACAATAATTATTTCAATATCCTGCAACGTTTGGTTAAGAACGGAATCTACCGCTTCATCCACATATGCTCCCTGATTAAAGCAGGGTATGACTACAGTCACCTTAGGCATAAAACCCCAACAGCTTCAGTAATGAGATCTTTTGCATTGATATACCATTTTCGACACATAATCGAACAGATGCTGATAAGTAAATTTAAACGTATAACTCAGACCGGTCCAGGCGTTTACGACAGCTTTGGGGGGAGAAAATATCCGCCAAGTCCACTGTCCCTGTATTATTGACCTTAAACATAAACGAAACCATCGCTCACAAAGAACGTAGGAAAACTGCGGTTCGGGGTAAATTTTCTGTGAATCATTTGCTTTCTTGAGCTTATTGAGCCAAGCACCTGCACCAACAAAGAAAGAGGGATTATCTTGATGTGTTAAAGAACCAAATGACTGATGCAGTAATAACTCATCTTCTGAAGGTTCAATCCCGAGCCTTCTAATCTGCGCCAATCGCACCTTGCCCGCGGTAGCTTTCTGCTCATCTGCCCGTTGCTGAGAAACCTGAGAGGAATGATATCTATAGAGCACAAGCATTTCCGGAAGACTGCAAACTTCACAATGATCAACAGCTCTGGACCACAGCTCAAAATCTTCCGCATGTCTGAATGCCGGATCGTAATATAGGTTGCCATCCTGGAAAAGTTTTCTACGAAACATTACCGAAGGATGGCCGATTACTGAGTCGAACAGAAGTTCGGATCTGAATAAATCCGGGTCAGTGGGGAATCTACAGACTAAGCCTGATTCATCACCAATAGACCTAAACCATGTACCGCAGATACCGACTTCAGGGTGTCTATCCAAAAAGGCTGCCTGCTTCGACAAACGTTCCGGCAAGCTGATATCGTCACAGTCCATACGAGCAATATATTCGCCCTTTGCCTGCTCAATACCTTTATTAAGTGATGCAATCAGACCAAGGTTGGTTTCGTTATGAACAAGTCTGATGCGAGGATCAGTATAAGACTTGATGATATTTACGCTGTCATCAGTAGAACCATCGTTTATAATGATGAATTCTAAATCGGTAAGTGTTTGGTTCAGAATGCTTTCAATGGCGCACTTAAGATACTGTGCGCCGTTATAAACTGGCATGAGAACTGATATTTTTATATCTTTGAATAACTGCTTAATCACTGCACATACGACCTAGTGAATTTATTACCTTTGAACAAGAATATTGGCCTGATGACTGGGAACAGCAACTCTGATAAACTGAAAATATTAAACGTAGCAATACCAATAAAAGTAAGTAATATCGCTTTAACATTAAACATATCAAGCATCATATCCATTAGAGAGTAGTTTATCCCCACTTGTCTCCATCCTATGCCTTCGTTTTCTGATCTTTTTGCCAAGCTTGACACTGTGTATAAATGCGAATGGTAGTCCTTGGCTTTATGCTGAAAGACCACCTTGAAGCCTTTTTCAACAACCTTCTTCTGAAATACCTTATCTTCGCTCATCTCAACTCGTCCAAGCCGGTTCTGCTCCCACACGCTTTTGCGAACTGCACATGAAGTAAATGAGACCCCAATATTGTCATACTGGCGTCTCCACCTTGCACAGTCCCTGGTATAGTAAAAGAAGCTGATTTTATCCCAATAAAACAGCCTGCGATCATGAGGCATAGTATCGGCTCCCTGAACAATAGCAACTGACGGATCGGCAAACGGCTCGATCAGATTTTCCAGCCAATCATCCCCAACGGGTACTGCATCTTGAGAAATCGCAACTACAAATTCGCCTTGTGCCAACTCGAACCCATAGTCGCGGGTAAGTCCGAAATTGAATTCGTTAGAGGGGATTTGATACAGTCGGGCAGGAAGGTTTCTCAATAAATCAAGTGTTCCGTCAGTAGATCCTGAATCCACCGCAATCACTTCAAATCCAAAAGAAACTCGTTGAGATAACACTGTTTTCATAGATTCTTCAAACAGGTTACCCCCATTTTTTGTTAAATATATAACTGAAACGCAAATTGACACTACTTGATACCATTTTTGTGATATTTTAGACCTTGATGATTTCAACAACTAAAGATAAGGCCCTATAAAATCAAAGTAGAAAATTTTCTTGTTGACTCGTCTAAGACAAAAACGACGTAGTCACCATAAGACTTAATATTTGCAGGTAAATCGGAATACGAGTTCGCATAGGAAATATTTATCCCATTTTCGCCGGTATAAAACCTGAAAAATTTGTTGCCTTGAAAATACCAGTCTTTTACATATCGATCCTTAGCGACTATGAATATTGATTTCCCATTGCATTTACCTGATTCTATCGCCGATACTATTGTTTCACGAGCCGAATTGGCGACACGCAATCCATCT
>NZ_BAZF01000017.1 GCF_000813145.1 Geobacter sp. OR-1
GGAGGCAGCCGTAGTAGCAGGCGACCTTGAGCCCGGAGAGCGGTTTCTTGACCGCGCTCGCCAGCTGGTCGAGGCCGTAGTCGCTGGCCAGGATCTCGAGGAGGTGCTTGACCGGCTTGTCAATCGCCAGCGGGGCGTCGAGGGCGTATTCGACCTGTTGGCGCACTTCGGGATGGTCGGCCAGCCGGTGCTGGGCTACTTTGAGCCGGGAGAAGCAGGCGGCGCAGGCTACGGCCAGGTCGCCGTCAACCTGTTCGGAGAGCTCCAAGTTCTTGGCGCACAGGGACAGCGATAACAGCTCGTCGACGTTGTGCGCCGGTGTGGCCCCGCAGCAGCACCAGTCCGGTACTTCTTTGAGCCCGATCCCCAGAGCCTTGAACAGCGCCCGGGTCGATTCGTCGTATTCCTTGGCCGAGGCGTGCAGGGAGCAGCCGGGGTAGTAGGAGTAATTGAGTACGTTCTTTACCATGTAATGACCTCATAATACGGGCGAGGATTTCCAGAACCTGGCGGCGTTGGCCTTCTGAATCTCCTTGTGCGACGTGGCGCTGCCACGCCTCCGCGGGATTCCTCGGCCGCCTTGCCAGAACCTGAAACCTCTCGCCCGGCAGGAAAACCTAAAGTACCTGCCGTTCTCTAAGGCGCTTGCCCTTGTTTGCGCAGCTCTTCTATTCTTTTAAAGATCTTCTCGATATCGGCGAGGTTCTTGTTCTTCTGGTGGAACATCTTGAGCTTTCCTTTGGTGATCAGCTTGGGGCCGAGCATGAAGTCTTTCAGGAGTTTGCCGCTCCTAAGGTTGAACGCCGCGGCCAGTCGCATTTCGTACTGCCGGCCGTAGCTCCGGATGTTGTCGAGGAACAGGCTGTTCGCCAGCTGTACCAGTGATTCCTTGGACGCTCCCTGGGCATCCCACGAACATTTGCGCAGGGCATCCATGATCGCCGCCAGATCGACTTTGTTCGGACAACGGGTGGTGCAGGTCTCGCACGAGGCGCAGTACCAGATACTCCGGCCCGCCAGGACCCGCTCGAATTGACCCAGCTGCAACAACCGGACGATCCGGTTCGGCGGGTGTTCCATGAACGAGCGCATCGGGCACCCGGCCGAGCATTTCCCACACTGAAAGCACCGTCGTACCGAACTCCCCGATAGCTGCTCGACTTTCTTCACAAAGTCCAGGTTCATCGTCTCTTGCGATAACGTCATCTTGGAGTGTTTCATTGCGCTCCCCGAACAGGCATTTTTTAGTTATACTAAAAAATGCTGCATAATTAGGCACAAATGTATAAAAAATACGCAGGGTATTTTATTATAGCTAAACGCACATTAGTGTATACGGCTGTAGAATGTCAATCAAAAAGCTGTGGAATCAGGCAGGCCCTTGATTTTTAATGAGAGCAGCGCGTGACGCTCCCATTACAGTGCCATGCGTCCTTGGGGTACCCGGTCAAGAGAACGTTTGTTCCTCGTTTGATATTGCTTTTCGTGAGAATCTGTTGTATTTCTGAGGCTCGCTTCGAACTGTTATTTATGCAGGAAATCAATGGCTTTGCCGGTTATTCGGGGCGCAGCAGAGCGCATGTTTTCCGGCAGCAGCAATAGCGCAGCTGTTGATAACAGTTCAGCTCTAATGAGGCAGTACGACAAGGCGCATTATTCGAGAGTTTTCCCTTCTAAAACGTTATCTGCTTGAAAGCCGCCGCAGCTACCTGTCCGGTGCCTTTTTCCTCGTTGCTACCAACGGCTTTGCCCTGCTGATCCCCTGGCTGCTGAAGCTCGCCGTGGAGAGCCTGCAATCACCCCGTACCGCTCCCCATTCTCCCTCATTTTACGGCGGCTTGATTATTTGCGCCGCTCTGCTCCATGGTGGCGTGAGAGTGTTTTCCCGCACCACCCTTCTGCATGCCGCCCGCCGGATTGAATACCGGATCCGCGACGACCTGTATGCAAAACTTCTTACCCTGGACCAGTCGTTTTTTGCCGGTGAGCGGACCGGAGACCTGATCTCCCGCTTTTCCAACGACCTGACCAATGTCCGGATGCTGGTCGGCTTCGGCGTTCTCAACATCATTAACTCATTAGTCCTTTATATTGCCGCCCTTGCGCTCATGATCCGGTTGAGCCCCACTCTGACACTTTATGCGGTGCTCCCCTTCCCTGCTATGATCTTTGTCGTCAAGCGGATGAGCGCCTCCATGTTCCGGCGCTCGAAAAGATCCCAGGAAGAGCTGGCGCGGCTGACGTCGGCAGTGGAGGAGAATGTCTCGGCCGCGCCGCTTATCAAGGCATACTGTCGCGAAGCAGCGGCGATTGGATCGTTCCGCGAGGCCAGCGAGCGTTACATGGCGAGCAATATGCGCGTTGCGCAGTTGCGGGGGTTCATGATCCCGGTAATGGCTGCGACCGGGGCTCTGGGAACCTTGATCGTGCTGCTGGTCGGCGGCGGGAAGGTGGTCAGCGGGGTCCTGACCCTGGGGGATTTTGTCGCCTTCAACGGGTATCTGGCGATGCTGATCTGGCCGACTATCATGCTCGGATGGATACTCAATCTGTCGCAACGTGGTGCTGCTTCCATGGAACGGCTTAACTGGATTCTCGCTGCAGTGCCGCGTGTTTCCGAACCTGCAGAACCGGCAGCAGTGGCAAAGCTACAGGGTGAAATCGAGCTGTGCAATCTTGTCTTTGCTTACGGCGCAGAAACGGTTTTACGCGGGATTTCCCTGAAGATTGCCCGTGGCTCCAGGTTGGGAATCGTCGGCCCGATAGGGGCGGGCAAGTCTACCCTGGTCCGGATGCTCGCCAGACTGCACCCGGTTGAAGACGGGATGATCCGGATCGACGGGATTGATATCAACCGGATTCCGATAACAACTCTGCGCAACTCCATCGGGTTTGTTCCCCAGGAGGGGTTCCTGTTTTCGCGCACCATAGCGGAAAACGTAACATATGGCAGGGAAGGGGCTAACAATGAGAAGATGACAGCGGCGGCCAGAATGGCGGGGCTTCATGACGAAGTCAGCCGGTTTCCCGACGGCTACGAAACATTGGTGGGGGAAAGAGGGATTACGTTGTCCGGCGGCCAAAAACAACGAACTTCAATCGCCAGGGCATTGATCAAGGATCCGGCCATTCTGATCCTGGATGATCCGCTGTCAGCGGTGGACGCGCATACGGAAGAAGAGATACTGACCAATCTCGCCGGCTATTACGGGAGTCGGACCGTAATCATTGTGTCGCATCGGATCTCGGCCCTGCGCGACTGCGATCTGATCGTTGCCATCGAAGACGGCCGGATCGTTGAGCAGGGGAGCCATGTCCGGCTTCTGGAAATCGACGGCCGATATGCGCAGCTGTACCGGGAGCAGCAGCTGTTGAGGGAGATCGAGAGTTATTGATAAGAATAGTGTAATCGCCCGGGCGGCGAAGGTTTGCCAAGAGCGATTCCGAAAACCGTGCTGCCGCGACTGACGGCATCATAAGGTGAAATAGAAGGTGGCGCCGTTATCCGGCTCGGCTTCCCCCCAGACTGTGCCACCATGCCGGGCGATGATCCTTTGGACGGTTGCCAAACCGATGCCGGTCCCGGCAAAATCCTTTTCGCGCACCAGTCGGCGAAATACACCGAAAAGCCGGTCTGCATAAGCCATGTCGAAGCCGATACCGTTGTCCCTGACAAAATAGGCTAGTTTGCCATTGATATCGGTTTTCCCGAATTCGATGGTCGCATTCTCCCTCGGAGCAGTGTATTTCCAGGCATTTTCCAGCAGATTCTGCAGGACAATGCTCAGGAGTGCCTTGTCGCCGACAGCGGTAACGCCATCCTCAATTTTAGCGGTCACATTCCGTTCCCGGCTGTCTTCCTGGAACTGCTGCAGAATCTGAGTTGCCATAATGCTCAGGTCGATATTCTGCTTGCTGATATCGGCCCTCCCCACCCTGGAAAGCCTGAGCAGTGCGGCGATCAGTTCTTTCATCCGCTCCACCCCGACCCTGATCCGTTCGAGGAGATGCAACGCCTCCTGATCAAGCTGCTGAGCGTGATCTTCCAGCAGAATGCTGCTAAACCCCTCGACATGCCGCAACGGAGCGGAAAGGTCATGGGACACGGAATAACTGAACGCTTCCAGTTCCTTATTGGAGAGTTCCAGTTGCAGGGTCCGTTCGCGGATTCGCATTTCAAGCCCTTCGTTCAGCCTGCGAACCTCTTCCTCAGCTGAGCGCCGTTCGGTAATCTCCTTGCTCAGCTCAATGTTTGCCAGCGACAACTGTTTTGTCCGCTCTGCGACAAGCGCCTCAAGTTGCTGATTCAGCTGTTCCACTTCATTGCGGGATACTGTGGTTGCTTCCAGGTTTTCCGCCATCCGGTTGAACGCATTGGCCAAGAGCCCGATTTCGTCGCCTGTGTCCACCTTGATCCGCTGGGTCAGATCTCCCTGCCCTACGGCCTCGACCCCTTCGACCAGTTCCTGGATCGGCTGGATCAAAGTTTGCGCCAACAACACCGTCCCGAAACAGGCAACTACAAATAGTCCGAACAGCAGCCAGGTTGCCCGCCAGATAATCTTGCTGACGCTTTCAGTTATCGAGTCCGCGAACAACCCGATATGTGCCGTGCCCATTTCACCCTTAAGGACCGGAACGGCAATGTCGTAAACCAGGCGGTTATCGGCTTTGATCAATCTTATCCGCTGCTTGTCGCCGCTGCCCAGGGGATTGAGCCCGGAAAGGGCATTCGGGAACCCATCCCTGAAGGTATGAACTCTGATGCGCCCCTTATTATCGGCTATGTAGACGTATTGAACATCCTCCTCGCCGTTTCTGACGTCAAAGGCAAGGAGTTGCAGAGCAATGATATCTTCTGTGAGGCTCGGTTCGGCAGCCATCCGGGCAAAACTGTGGGCGATAGCTGCGCCCCGTTTCCGCATCTGTTCGGACAGCCCGTGCTGCAGAGAGGTATGGATATAGACCAGCAGCACCAGGCCGACAGATGCCAGCATGCCGATAACGGCAATCAGGAACCTGGTGCGGAGTGAGAACCGGCGGATCATTTACTCTTTCCCAGCTTCTGACCGTCAATCCAGCGGTTGATTGCCCGTATGGAGTCATAGTTTCGGTCATCGCCGGGGACAAAGCGATCGATCATCATGCCGGTCAGGATTTCGCGGCCTGACGGAACATTATTCATGGTGAGCAGGGAGTTCAGCACCCTTGTCTTCAACTCAGCCGGGAGGTTCTTTCTAACCACAAGCGGCGGGATGCCATACGGATCGGAGGTTTCAATGATTCGGGTTCTGGAGGTCAGGCTCGGCTTGGTCCTGTGCAGGTACTCCCAGATCAGGCTGTCAACTGCTGCCCCTTCAACCAGCCCCTCCGCTACGGCAGCAATCGATTTGTCATGGCCGTACGTATATGAAACCTTGCTGAAAAACTCCTCCGGCGTCGTGTTGCGGCGAACGAGCATATAGGTCGGGACGAGCTTGCCCGTGTTGGATTTGGGATCAGTGAAAGCAAATGACTTGCCTTTCAGGTCATCCAGGTTTTTGGCAGCGCTATTCTTGGGGACTATGATGTAGGAATGATAGACAGGCTTCCCGTTAACCAGCGGCATCGCCAGCAGTTCCAATCCGAACTGCTGGTGCCCTTCCACATAAGGCCCGGCGCAGACAAAGGCGATGTCTACTCCGCCGGAAGCCAGCAGACTGTTCATTTCGGCATAATTATCGCGGTCGACCAGAGTAACCGGCATCTTTAACTCTTTTGCCAGGTACTCCTTCAAGCGGTTATAGTAAACATACCCCTCTTTGGGAGTGATCATCGCTCCCATGCCGATACGCAAACCGGAATTAGCGGATGAGGTCATCGGTGCCGGAATCGGCGTTTTTTTCTCCAGGCTGATCTCCGGGACATCCGAGCGGGTACAGCCAGTGGCGGCCAGCGCCAGGAGAAGCGGTGCAGCAAACAGCCGAAACAACCTTGAGCGAATCCGGAAGACCATGATCGACTCCACTTTGATGAGGGTATATTCAGCTCCAGGTCTTATAAAGTCTAATCCGAATTAGCTTATTTTCAAGAAGCTGAATGCATTTGACCCGCCATTGCAGCTGTAATGAACCGGCCAGCTTGTGTCTTGACGTAACGCTGATATCGGCCTATTTTGGCTCGTAAAGTTTGCTCCATTGGACTTTGATGTTATCGAATGACCATGGCAGGACGCGGAACCTGAATGAAAAAGGGTGCTGGTTACCTGGCACTGCACAGGATAGCGACATGGAACAGTTTGCCCAAATCTTTAAATCACTTTCCGATCCGATCCGCCTGCGGATCGTGATGTTGTTGCAGAATGAGGGCGAGCTGTGCGTCTGCGATCTGATGGCAGTGTTGGGCTTGCCCCAGTCCACGGTATCCCGCCACCTGGCTTACCTGAAGCGTAACGGTTGGGTTTCTGACCGGCGACAGGGAATATGGATGAAATACCGGGTTAGCTCAGACTGCTCACCATTGTGCACCGACCTGATGAAAAGTCTTCTGAGGCATGCTGCTGAGAGCCATGAGGCGGAACGCGACCGGAGCAGCCTGGAATCTTTCCTGAAGGCCAAGTCCAGGCCTTGTCAATGATTAACCTCCGCAGCAAGCCCGGAAATTGTAATTTGAAATAGTACAGAGCAGACGTGAAAAGTGGGCAAGGGCTTGTTGCGAGGCCTCTGGCGGCACTGTAGCCGGATAAAGAAATTTGCATCCAGGAATGAATTGTTCAAATAAATTGGTTGACATCAAAACGCGGCTTATGGTAATTAACCTTCTGCTTTTAAGTCGTTCAATACTGATGAGCTGTCCATTAAGGGCAATCTGAAAGTAAAAATACTTAAAAAGCACTGCAAGATTAACAACTTGCAGACAATTTATTCCCCAGTAGCTCAGTCGGTAGAGCGGGTGGCTGTTAACCACCATGTCCGTGGTTCGAGTCCGCGCTGGGGAGCCATAAAAATCATGGCCGATTTCTTAAATGAAATCGGCCATTTATTTTTCAGTCTGAATTACAGCTTACGCTGTCATCAAAAAAGTTTCTAAAATAAAATAGTTAGCAGTTAGAGCTCAAGCTGGCCCTTGTTGAATACTCATTACTCTGGAGTCGCTTGGCCGCATCATTATAATAGGCGGAATCACCTTGGCCCACATTGACTACCACTCAGTTAGCTATTGAATTGTTTCCCTGATCAAAGTCACACCCTACCAAGTCTGAGTAACGGAATCAGGTGTAACGGCCAACGTGGCGCGTAACCATTCAAATTTTTCTTTCAGTAGGTCAAAATCCGGGCCAGAGGTAACAAAGGTCGCCGTACCCTTGATCAGAAAGCCGGCTCCCGGTCCATGAAGGCCTTTCACCTTGCTGCTCCCCAAGGTTATCAACACATTCGGGTTAAAGGCAATGTTCGCCTCAGTGCGATGCATGTAACCGGCAGGAATCAACAGACGTCCATCTGCTGAAATCCTGATGTAACTGTTCCAGGTGTTGACCATATGCGGTCCATCCTGCCCCAGGGTTGCTATGGCAACCACCCCGTCCTGCTTCAACACTTCCAGTAATGTTTCCGAAATCATGGTGCCTACCTCCATTTGTTTGTAGTGTCATCCTGCTTGATATACTTGCTTTTGCCACCAATGATCGAATAAGTAACCTCAATTTACATGGGGTCAGATTCATTTTGACGTTTGGGCCGTAAATACCCTAAACTGCCATAAACGGATCGAATCCGAATATCATAGGAAGTGCCATGTTCATCCTCAATAACCATAATCCGGTTCCGTTATACAAACAGCTCTATAATCAGATAAGAGAGCATGTGCTGTCGGGGAAACTCCTTCCCGATACCAGACTGCCTTCGGTCAGGGATCTGGCAGCCGAACTTTCAACCAGTCGCAACACTGTCGAAGGGGCGTACCAGGAGTTGTACGCGGAAGGGTACATCTACAGCAAACCGCGTAGCGGGTATTTCGTGTCAGCTCTTGACCAAGATGCCGCGCCATTGTCCCTTTCACGAAACTTAAAAGCCCACAAACAGCTCCCCGGCCCTCCAGCTATCTTTCCTTTTGATTTTCATCCCGCACGGCTTGACCCGGAAAGCTTTCCCACGGCGCTCTGGCGGAAATGTTACAGCGACAGTCTGCGCCAAAACAGTCAACAGCTTGTCCAGTATGGCGACCCTCAGGGCGATTGGGGGTTGCGCTGCTCCATACAGAGTTATCTGGAACGTTCACGCGGAGTGCTGTGCAACCCCGATCAGATTGTTATCTGTTCTGGCCTGCAACAGGGTCTTGATGTTGTCGCTCATCTTCTGAAAGATCATCATTCCGTTGTTGCCGTCGAGAACCCCGGTTATTTTCTTCCCCGGTCTGTATTCAGCAACCACTCATATAAGATCTTCTCTGTTCCGGTCAGGCCGGGCGGGCTGGATCTGGATTGCCTCAAGGCAAGTAACAGCACCATAGTCTATGTCACCCCTTCACACCAGCTACCATTGGGCTATGTGATGCCAGTCGCCAATCGGCTGAAGCTGATCGAGTGGGCCGAGGAAGGCGGAAACTTCATCATTGAAGACGATTATGACAGCGAGCTTCGTTATCACGGCAGACCAATCCCTTCCTTGCAAGGACTGCGACCCCAAGGGAACATCATCTACTCGGGAACGTTCTCCAAGATCCTCTCTCCGGCACTGCGTGTAAGCTACCTGGTGCTGCCCAGCTCACTGCTTGCCAAGTACCGTCAGCTTTACCGGGACTATTTCCCTACGGTGTCGCTCCTGGAGCAGCGAACCCTAGCGATTTTCATGGAACAAGGACACTGGGAGCGGCATGTTCGGCGCATGCGCATAATCTATAAAAATAAGCACAATGCGCTGCTCTGTGCTATTGAACATTACTTCGGCAGTCGGGCCGTTGTAATTGGACAGGGGGCTGGACTCCATCTTGTCCTACAACTGCCCGGCAGTTCACTCAGCGCTGTTGAGATCAATGAACGAGCCAGGCCAAAAGGTGTCCGGCTGTTCCCGTTTTCCGACTTCTACCTCAGCGGCGGACCAGAATCTACCACCCTGCTGGTCGGCTTCGGCGGGATGACCGCCACCGAAATCGAACTAGGTATCAAGTTGCTTTCTCAAGTCTGCAATTGCCCGGACATCGTATGACAATTCTGACTTCAGCATAGGCGATAATTGCCCCCTGTAACAGGTGCAATTCTTTTTATTATTATGGGGTCAGGATTAGTAGGTTTGTTGCTGCTCGGTATATGGGAGGGGAGTCATCAACCATCTGATAATACGCGATAATACTTAATACTGCTTGCGCCTGATAATGGTTTCGTATAGGTTTGTGCTATGAAATGGTTAGGAGTTTATCTCACAAACAGGAAATGCTTTTTGCCGTTCGTCATGCTGGCGGCAGTTCTATTTATTTCCCAAGGGATAAGTCTACCTAATTTCCCCAATCCGCAGGAACCCAGGCTATCAAGTACACAGAAAGCCAAAACGTCCAACAGCGCCGTTGTCCATACCCAGGCAAAGCACTCCCAACTCAAAACCGTAAAAACTGCCCATTTTTTAGCTCTTTCCAGCAATTCGCATGATTTCAAGAATCTTGTCGTACAGATTTCTACGCCACAGAATGAATCCCAATCCTTCATTTCTGCTGTAATTGCAGCCATTCCCGCGAGAGCTCCACCCGCTTAAACCCTGTAGTTCCCTCACAACTTGATAACCATTTAATATTCGCAACCTTTGTGGTGCCAATGGCACTGCCATAGGCGATGAATTCTTGTTTGTTTTGCCCGGTCGGGCATTAAAGCAAAGATTTTCATGAGCCTTTGGTTCGTGTACCGGTCTGCTCTTATGCTGGAATCCGGGGTAGCCGTCGGCATTCATAATTGAAAGGAGCATCACCCATGACCAATCATTCATGGCGCGTGAGTCTTATTCTGATTTTCGCGCTGATATCGTTTATCTATCTGACTCCGACAGTGGTTGCCCAATTGCCTTCCTGGTGGGCAGGGGTTCTTCCCAAGGACAAGATCAACCTTGGACTTGATCTCCAGGGTGGAACCCATCTCGTCATGGAAGTGGAGACACAGAAGGCAATAGAAGGAACCCTGGACCTGGTTGCCACTGACCTGGAAGATTCGTTGAATACCGCGCGCGTCCGTTATAAGCAGGTTGCCAGAATTGGCGAAAACTTGGTGCAGTTAACGCTCTACGACAAAGTAACCGCTGAAAGTGCGCAGCAGTTGATCAAGAAAAAGTACCCCGAGTATGAACTGATTCCTCCGTTTGAAGATAAGGGATTCGTGGCCCTCCAGCTACGTATGGACAAAAGCGTTGTTCAGGACAGGAAGGACAAGGCAGTAACTCAGGCGCTTGAAACCATCCGTAACAGAATCGACCAGTTCGGCGTATCGGAGCCGACCATTCAACGGGAAGGTATCAACCATATTGTCGTTCAACTTCCGGGAATCAAGGATCCCAAGCGAGCCATAGAGCTGATTGGCAAGACTGCGCGCCTTGAGTTCAAGATGGTTGATGAAGGAATCAGCGGCACCACTGCCACGCCCGGATCCATACCTGACGATGATGAAATCCTGGTAGAGAAGGTAGCCAACCCGTCAAGCAGCGTAGTAACGGATGTACCACTTGTTGTGAAGAGGAAAGCCGCAATAACTGGCGATCTTCTCACCGATGCTCAGGTACGGATCGACTCGCAGTACAACCAGCCATATGTATCAATAGACTTCAATTCGACCGGCGCCAGACTGTTTGACCAGGTGACCGCAGCCAATGTGGGGAAGCGGTTCGCCATAGTTTTGGATGGCACTGTCTACTCGGCGCCGGTGATTCGCGAGCGGATATCCGGCGGCAGTGCCCAGATTTCAGGAAACTTCAGCGAGAAAGAGGCTGCGGACCTGGCGATTGTGCTGCGCGCAGGTTCGCTTCCAGCTCCGGTAAAGATCGTGCAGAATGTCACGGTCGGACCTTCCATAGGGGTTGATTCGATCAACAAGGGATTGCTTGCCGGAGCGGTCGGCGTAGGCCTGGTGGTGGTGTTTATGGTGATTTACTATCGGATGGCAGGCCTGGTGGCCAATCTCGGCATGGTGCTGAATGTTCTGTACCTCATGGGAGCGCTTGCGGCACTCGGCGCAACCCTGACCCTGCCCGGCATTGCCGCCATCGTCCTGTTGATCGGTATGTCGGTTGATTCCAACGTCCTCATCTTTGAACGGGTGAAGGAAGAAATCAGGCTTGGCAGGACACCCAGGATGAGTATCGATGCCGGTTACGACAAGGCATTCCTGACCATCATGGATTCACACGTGACCACCCTGATTACTGCGGCAGTGCTCTTTCAGTTCGGCACCGGACCGGTCAAGGGCTTTGCCGTTTCGTTAAGCCTCGGCGTCTTAATCAATCTCTTTACCTCGCTTGTCACAACCAAGGTGGTCTTTGACAGCATACTCAACCGCTTTCAGGTCAAGCGGCTCAGCATATAGGAGAAAACAATGCAATTTATCAAAAACACCAGGATCGACTTTATCGGCATGAGAAAGGTCACCTTCGTCATTTCGGCTATTATCGCGATCGTGGGGCTTATCGGCATTGTGCAGATATCCAGAAATGCCGCCAATATGGGGATCGACTTTTCAGGGGGGACATCGGTACAGCTCAAATTCAGCCAGCCTGTTTCTCTGGAAACGGCCCGGACACTTCTTGCCCGGAACAGCCTCAAAGAGGCACAGTTGCAGGAGATCAAAGAGGGCAACCGGCTGCTGATCAAGATCGGCAAGACCAGCATGGCAACAGGGAATGTTGCTGAGGTCATCAACGAGGCCTTCAAGAAAGAGTTTCCCGGCAATGTCTTCGTCGTAGAAAGTTCCACGGAGATCGGTCCTTCGATAGGTGACAAGCTCAAGAAGGATACCTTGGTAGCGGTGGGGCTCTCCATGGTCGGGATTATTATCTATATTGCCTGGCGTTTTGATTTCAAATTCGGCGTTGGCGCTATAGTAGCCACACTTCATGATGTGCTGGCAATGGTTGCCCTGTTTTACGTCATGAACAAGGAGATCAACCTGCTGTTCGTTACCGCTGTCCTGACGATTGCCGGCTACTCCCTGACCGACACGGTGGTGGTCTTCGACCGGATACGGGAAAACCTGAACAAGAACCTAGATCAGTCAATGGAGCGCCTGTTCAATACAAGCATCAATGAAGTGCTGTCACGAACAGTGATCACCTCACTAACCACCTTCCTGGCGGCAATATCGCTGTATCTGTTCGGAGGCGAAGTAATTCATGATTTTGCCCTGGCTCTGGTTGCCGGAGTAGTCATTGCCACCTACTCGTCGATATTCATCGCGAGTCCGATTGTTGCGGAATTGGAAAGCCGGCGGGGAGGTCCCGTAAGGTTGAAAGAATCTCCAGTGGAAACGCCATAGAAGGAAGTTGGCATACTGATCCGGAATGTTTTCATCTTTTCGGCAGCAGCATTTATCCTCGGGATCGAGTCAGCGCTCTATGCATGATTTCAGGATTATTCATTGAAAGGACACATAATATTATGGTCGTAAGGACAATATACATAACTGAATACGACGTATCGAGGCTCGAAGATCTACTCGAATTAGCGAAGGAGTTCAACTACCGAGACCGTGACGATCTCAAGAAACTGGAAGAGGAGTTATCGGTAGCCAAGGTTGTTGACTCGAAAGACATTCCTCCAAACATTGTAACAATGAACTCCAAATTCAGGCTGCGCGACCTGAATGCCGACAAGGAGATGGTCTTAACTCTGGTATTCCCCAAGGATGCAAATATTGAGAAAGGAAAGATCTCTGTGGTTTCTCCCATCGGCACTGCAACTCTTGGTTATTCTGTCGGCGACACCATAGAATGGAACATTCGCTCAGCAGCAAAAAAGTTCAAAATTGAAGAAATACTTTACCAGCCTGAGGCCGCCGGGGACTTTCATTTATAGCTCTTGATACAGGATGTTTTCCGGCACAGAGAGACTTTATCATTGGGTGGAAAGTAATTAGTAACACAAGCGGAGGAGTGGTATGGCACAGTTGTGGGGTCGCCCGGTCTGGCGACCCGATATCGCCATAGACCTGGGCACAGCGACAATCAGGGTTGCGTCCAAATTGCATGGGCCGATAGTTTGCCCATCTGAGACAGGTACCATCTCTGCACTCTGTTCAGGGGTAGTTGTTAACATAGAAGCAGTGGTGGCGATTCTTGAGCCGATTCTGTCAGAAACAAGATCAATGGGGATCCTGCGCCCACGTGCAGTGGTATGTGCACCAACCGATGCCAGCATCAGCGAGCGGGAGGCTATTGTCGAGAGCGTTTCCAGGGCTGGCGCATCGTCAGTTGTTGTCATACCTGAACCCCTTGCCGCAGCAGTTGGCGGTAAAGTCGATATTTCGTCGCCATATGCGCAGATGGTTGTTGATATCGGCGAAGGGGTAACCGACTGTGCTATTATCAGGGCTGGTAAAATTGTCGGCACCGCAGCCGTTAGAGGAGGGTGCAGTGCCTTACGAAAAGCGATACAGACAGAGATATACCGACGGCGGAATTTCCGAATCCTCAAACATCATGCAGAGGAAATTTTGCGTATTGGGCTGGCTGAGCAGAGCGATGACGCAAGGCTGGCTTATCCTGCCTCTGAAAACACAGCCTCTTCAGTAGTGTCATTAATCAGCCCGGAAGAAGCGTGGCAAGCCGTTTGGCCGGCAGTCGAGACAATTACCGACATGATAAAGACATTTCTCAAGGATGTGCCGCATTCCCTCGGCAGTGAAATTATTGACAACGGGATCCATTTGACTGGCGGAGGCGCCCTGCTGGCAGGTATGCGGGGAATAATCCAGTCGGAGACGAAGGTTTTAGTTGCGCCGGTTTACAATCCTCTTGAAGCCGTAGTGTTGGGGGCTCGCGCCATGCTACCCATTGTCGCGATGCTTAACATGTGGAAGCGGTGATTCAATTCTGAGGTGTGCTTTGATCATGCGGGATGTGGCTGAGCGCTGGAAGAAAGAGAAAGAGCTGACGGTGAAGTTGACGGCTTGTGAAGCAAAACTGTCGAGCTGACAAATTTCAACTCGTGCGATGGCGGTATTCTTCATTTTATTGACCTTAATCAAAGTTTCCGTATTAAGGATATGAGATAGTCAGATACAGGAAGCTATTCCGAACGAAACAGGTTGATATTGCCTATGAGTCCTTCTCGCAGATATATACAGATTTTATCGCTACTAATGCTGCTGGTGCAGTTATGCTTGCCGGTTTCAGGACCGGTATATATCTCTGAATATTTGAGCGGCAGTGAAGCGAGTCATGCTCATCTTGCTTGCGGCCATACCGACGCTGATTCCAGCCAGGAATCTCGGGATGGTCACGAAAAGATTCCTCACTGCCATGAACTGGATGCGCCATGTGACACAGCATCTGGCTCTGTGCTTGAACCCTTGCCGGTTATTTCCAATTTCATCGCATCGGATAAAGGCAGCTTGCTGTCAGGCTATCGATCGCCCATCGAATTCCCCCCCAAAGATCACGTTTGATCCATTTTTCAAAAAGCATATCTATCAACAATCTAACCTTAAAAATACGGGAGAATCGCCATGAGACAGATAACCCTGCTCAAAATCAGCTTATTGGGAATCGCAGCATTTACAGCACTGATTCTTTCCACCACGCGTGATGCTGCAGCACATTGTGACACACTGGACGGTCCGGTTATTCAGGATGCCAGAAAGGCTATTGAAGCCAAGGATATCACCCCGATTCTAAAATGGGTAAAAACGAAGGATGAAAAGGCAGTTAAAGCCGCATTTAACAAGGTGTTGACCAGTAAATCAAAGAACCAGGAAGAAACGGAACACACATTCTTCGCAACCCTTGTAAAAATCCACCGTGCCGGCGAAGGGGCTTCCTTTGCCGGTCTGAAACCTGCCGGCGCAGTGGAGCCGGCTGTTGCTGAAGCTGACAAGGCCTTGGCGAGCGGCTCGTCCGACGCACTGGTGAAACTGATCACCGACGACGTTGCCGCGGGAATCAAAAAGCGATTCGAGCATGCAGTTGCATCCTACCAGCACAAAGATGAGAGTGTTGCGCTGGGGCGGGAGTTTGTGGAAGCCTATGTTGCATACACCCATTATGTCGAACGGCTTCATCAGGATGCAACAGGTAAAGAATCGCATGGCGAACACGCTAACCACGGTACAGTAGAAAAACACAAAAAGAGCTACAAAGAGCCTGATTATTCAAAGCACTGAGGAAATGACGAGTCGATTCAGGATGTACCCCGATAATACAGGAATGCTACATGAAAGGACAAAGCCCTTTCATGTGGCATTTATCCGTTTGATGCTGAGCTAAAACATTACGAACTATCGAATGTTCCCTACCCAATATCCTCTTCATTGATGTACGTTCTGAACAGGCAACAGCACAACAATTCCGCGTCCAGACGCCGATGGTGGGTCATTTTTCAATGTCGATTGACTTCAGACAACACATCTGAATGGTTCTGGTATACTTTGGGGCGTTGAGCAGGAGACAAAAGGAGAGAAGTATATATCATTTAGTTGGCTTTGGTGTTTATACCTCGGTTGACTACGCGAATTTTCAACTTTTGTGGCTCATCCGAGCGCATGTGAAATGCATCTGCAGGCAAATCCGGAGAATTACATGGCCATATCCTTCCAAAAATCAATCAAAAGCCAACTGTTCGTGATCATTTTCATTGTGGCTGTCCCGGCGATGGGCATCATTTTTTATTCCGGGTTTCACTCCAGGCAGATGGCACTTGACGATGCTCAAAATACAACCCGGAAACTCGTGGACAGGATTGCTACAGAGCAACAGAACCTGGTTGTCGGCGCCGAGCAGTTGATGACTGCCCTGGCTCAGCTCCCAGAGGTAAAGAACCGTGACGCTGCCCGGGTTGAACCGGTCCTGAAGAAACTCCGCACGCTGAACCCGATGTATTCTAACATCTTCATCGCAGACCGCTCCGGTGCCGTCTGGGCCACCGCCGTTCCGACACCTCCTCCCTTTGTTGTTGCGGACAGACGTTACTTCAAGAGGGCTCTCGCCAGCGGACAACTGTCGTCAGGTGAATATGTGGTCAGCCGCGCCACTTCAAAACCTGCTTTCAATCTGGCTTATCCCCTGAAAGATGATCGTGGCGAAACTATCGGTATCATCAGTGTGGGATTCATCATCGATAAGTACCGGGAATTACTGTCACGTTTAGATCTCCCTGCCGGTACCTCTTTCGTGCTCATCGATCATCGCGGGATGATTCTGTCCAGAGCCCTTGAACCGGAAAAGTTTATCGGTAAACCGTACATCCCGGATTATTTTAAGCAAATGCAGGAGGGACCTGAGGCTGGTACCAGCATCAGGCCCGGTCTTGCCGGAGATAGGCGTATTATTTCCTATCAGAAACTCCTGTTGCCTGGAGAAGAGGCCCCTTACTTGTATATCACAGCCGGTATCCCGCTGAATGCGGTTACTGAGGCGGCTTTTAGATCACTTGTGTATAACGTGACAGCATTCATGCTGTTTCTGGGAGCGGCATGCTATCTTGCCTGGCTTATCGGCAAACACTCAATAACGGATCGCATTGCCATATTGAAAAATGCCGCAGAGCGACTGTCTCATGGAGATCTTGATATCAGGGTTTCCAGTCTTGTCGTTGGTGGAGAGTTGGGAGATTTGAGCCAGGCTTTTGATATGATGGCCAACCAGCTGGCGATGAGAGAACAGTCGCTTCAGGAAAACAAAGACCTTCTTGCGGAAATAATCGAACTGAGTCCCATCTCGATGGCTATAGTAAGCATTGACGGCACTATTGAGCAAATCAACCGCCGGGCCATTGAAACGTTCGGGTATTTACCTGACGATATTCCGAATATGGAGCGCTGGTGGATACAGGCATATCCTGATGAATCCTACCGTGCCGAAGTAATCGCCCAATGGATGGGTCTTGTCGGAAAAGCAATGACTGAGAAGAGCGAAATCGAACGTCGCGAGTACCGGGTCACCTGCAAGGACGGCACGGTCAAGACGTCGCTTATCTTTGGAATACCGGTTTCGGACAAAGTCTTTGTGATATTTGACGACATTACCGACCGCAAACGGGCCGAAGAGGAGCGCCTGTCCCTTGAAAGACAACTCCTGCAGTCCCAGAAGATGGAAAGCCTCGGAGTTCTCGCCGGCGGCATTGCACACGACTTCAATAACATCCTGACGGCAATCGTGGGCAATACCGAGTTGGCTCTCATGCGTCTCAACCCCGAATCCCCGGTCCTGGACAACCTGAAGCGTATCGAAAACGGTGCCATCCGGGCCACCGATCTGGCAAAACAGATGCTCGCCTATTCAGGGAAGGGAAAGTTCGTTGTCGAGGCGATCGATCTCAACCGGCTGGTTGAAGAGATGGGGCACATGCTCGATGTTTCAATATCCAAAAAGGCGATATTGCGATTCAATCTCACCAAGCCACTTCCGTCGCTCGAAGCTGATGCAACTCAGATTCGCCAGGTAATCATGAATCTGGTTATCAATGCCTCAGAGGCGATAGGTGATAAAAGCGGTGTCATTACAGTAACCACCGGTTGTGTAAGCTGTGACCGCAACTACCTGAACACGGCCTGGCTGAACAGCGAAATTCCCGAAGGGCTTTACGTTTTCCTGGAAGTCGCCGATACTGGCTGCGGAATGGACAGGGAGACACAGGCAAAAATGTTCGACCCGTTCTTCACTACCAAATTTACCGGCAGGGGGCTGGGAATGGCTGCGGTACAAGGGATAGTGCGCGGCCACAAGGGGGCAATGAACGTCTACAGCGAGGCCGGTAATGGGAGCCGTTTCAAGTTGTTGTTCCCTGCCGGGGCAAAGACTGCCGAGCAGATCGAAATCGAGCCTCACAAAAACGGGTTCAGTGGAGAGGGAACAATCCTTTTGGTTGACGATGAAGAGACTGTCCGTGCCATCGGCACCGAAATACTCAATGAGCTCGGGTTCGCGGTAGTCACTGCAAACGATGGCCGTGAAGCAATAGATCTGTTTAAAGCGAATCCTGATGTGTTCTGCGTGGTTTTGGATCTGACCATGCCTCATATGGACGGTGAGCAGACTTTCAGAGAACTGAGATTGATCGACCCAAACGTGAAGGTGATCATGTCAAGCGGCTACAGCGAATACGAAGTGACGCAGAAATTTGCCGGCAAGGGGCTGTCTGGGTTTGTTCAGAAACCATACAAAATTTCCTCGTTTCAAGAAGTACTGGAAAAAGTATGATTCTGAAGCGTAAAGCCATATTGTTTGCGACCGGGTAGACGGGGGTCATGTGGAGTAAGGCCCTTGTCAGGTTCTCCGCATTCCCTGCTGACCGTGATCTTTCCCATGAGCCGATTGCCGCACTGATGATCTATATGACAGTGGATCTGGGGAGACACCTTATACCGGGTAAATGTAAGCGCGAGTGATTGCAGACGGATCACTGAAATCGGGTATACTGTTTCCAGGCCACACAAAAACATTAATCCGGATACATGATGCGGGTTCAGACGTTAGGCAGATTTAAGAAGGTAATAATACAACCCGGAGAATATTTTGTTTCCGGTGAGGCGACAACCATCTCTACCCTCCTCGGATCGTGCGTTGCCGCCTGTTTGTTCGACCCGGTCGGCAGGATCATCGGAATGAACCACTTCATGCTTAGCAACCGGCGCTATTCCTCCGACCTACCGATCCACATCTCGGAAGCCGGACGCTACGGGATTCATGCCATGGAACTCCTCATCAACGACATGCTCAAAAGAGGCGCCCAGAGGAAATACCTCAAGGCCAAAGCATTTGGAGGTGCCTCCTTTATCAAGAAAACGCCGGGTTCCGATAATTTTACCTGTGTTGGCGAGGCGAATTGCAGGTTTATTCGTGAATTCCTCTCGAATGATGGGATTCCGCTGCTCTCATATGATCTTGGTGGTGATAAAGGCAGGGTTGTCCACTTCTCCAATGGTGATTTCGCAGTTCATGTGCGTAAGTTGGATCGACAGAAATCAGAAAGCCTGGCAACAAGGGATCATGAATGCTGGCTTAGAACCATTGAGATGCAGGAGCAAACCCTTTTGATCCCTGAACTCTGGCTCTAACAAGCGAGGGATTGAATAGGTGTTGGGCAGCACAGTCACTGGATAATGAGCGGAGTATGGGGATGACCACATTCGGATAAGTAGGAGAACACCATGTCTCTGTCCGCATCTTTGGCAACGATTTTCCCCGAATATGATGCAATTCCACCCGAATTTCGTCTGACACCGATACCTCAGATCGACTACCTGCTTAATGGCGAAATCCGTCAATGGGCCGGGCCGGTGCAACAGGTTTATTCCCCTGTCTGCTGTGTCACTGGGGAAGGCGCAGTGCGTCAATTGATAGGAAGCTTTCCGTTGATGGGCGAGACCGAAGCCTTGGCCGCACTGGATGCTTCGGTTAACGCCTATGACCATGGACGCGGCTTTTGGCCTACCATGCCGGTACAGCAACGGATTGCGCATCTACAGGAATTTGCCTGGCTGATGAAAGAACAGAGAGATGCGGTGGTAATGCTCCTGATGTGGGAGATCGGCAAAAGCCTGACCGACTCTCGAAAAGAGTTCGATCGAACCGTTGACTATATCATGGATACCATCGATGCCCTAAAAGAGCTTGATCGGGTATCGTCACGCTTTGTCGTCGAACAGGGTATCATAGGACAGATCCGCAGGGCGCCGCTGGGCGTTGTTCTCAGCATGGGGCCTTACAACTACCCGCTTAATGAAACCTTCACCACCCTGATCCCGGCGCTTATCATGGGGAATACCGCTGTAGTCAAACCGCCCCGCCACGGCGTACTCCTGTTTCAACCGCTCATCAAGGCGTTTCAACAAGCCTTTCCGCCAGGTGTTGTAAACATGCTCTATGGCGCCGGTCGCACGATCATCCCGCCGCTGATGAGTTCCGGCAAGGTGGATACCCTCGCTTTCATCGGTACCAGCAAGGCGGCAGACTCCCTGCAAAAAGCTCATCCCAAACCACATCGACTACGGGTAACCCTGGGACTCGAAGCAAAGAACCCGGCCATCATTCTTCCCGATGCAGATCTCGATCTGGCAGTTTCCGAATGTATTTCCGGAAGCCTGTCGTTCAATGGCCAGCGTTGCACGGCATTGAAGATCATCTTCGTCCACGAAACCGTGTCGGACAGATTCCTGCAACTCTTCTCCAAGGCGATTGCCGCTCTTGAATGTGGCATGCCATGGAAACCGGGTGTTGCTATAACTCCTCTGCCTGAGCCGGGAAAGACGGATTATCTCACGGAATTGCTTGCCGATGCCGCACGGCATGGCGCACAGGTGGTCAACGAAGGAGGCGGTACGGTAAATGGCACGTTTTTCTATCCGGCAGTAGCTTATCCGGTCAACGAGCAGATGAGAATCTATCACGAGGAGCAGTTCGGGCCGGTCGTGCCGGTGCTGCCATTCTCGGATATTGAAACGCCAATCAGCTACATTGTGAATTCATGCTACGGGCAACAGGTCAGCCTGTTCGGGGCAAATCCTGCGTCCATGGCCGCATTGATCGACCCGCTGGTCAATCAGGTCTGTCGAGTTAATATCAACAGTCAATGCCAGCGAGGACCGGACACATTCCCGTTCACTGGCAGGAAAGACTCCGCAGTCGGCACACTTTCAGTTTCCGACGCCCTGCGCGCATTTTCCATCAGAACCTTGGTGGCATGCAAAGACCAGGAGAGCAACAAGGAATTAATCAGCGCCATAGTACGGGAACGGCGTTCTCACTTTCTATCTACTGATTTCATCCTGTAACGTTTGGCAGTGCTGTCTCCAATCGCAGCATTATTGGATGCAGTGCGAATAGATGGTTTCATCCCTGATCTTTCAGAATATACCCGAACCCCTTCACGTTATGGATCAGCTTTTTTTCAAAGGGGTCATCTATCTTTCTCCGTAAATGGCTTATGTTCACTTCCACAATCTTCGTCCTATGCAAACTGTCTATATCCCAGATCCTCTCTGCTATACGAATTCTTGAGATAGGTTCAGATCTTTGTTCCATCAATAAGGAGAGAAGTTTGAATTCGACAGGGGTGAGATTAATTTTAATACCCTGTCTGGCGACGGTTAGGTTTGCAGGGTCAAGCTCCAGGTCGCCAAAAACATACCGGGGTTCAGAAGGTTTTTTCTGGCAGCGATGTATTACAACCTCTATCCTTGCCAGAAGTTCGGCAAAAGCAAACGGCTTGATAAGATAATCATCCGCGCCGAGTTGCAGCCCCTTGATCCGGTCATTTATCTGGTCTAGTGCCGAAAGGAAAATTACCGGAGTCATTATGTTCTGCTCACGCAGAATTCTCAATATCTCCCTGCCATCCATTCCCGGGAGCATGATATCGAGAATTATGATGTCATATCCGGTTGTGGTTGCGAGTTCCAGCGCATCGTTGCCGTCATAGGCCACATCGACACGGTATCCATTCTCAACTAACCCGGTTTTTAACAGTTTTACAAGCTTCACTTCATCGTCGACTACCAGAATTTTCATGTCTATTGGTGACTTTCTTTATTGTTTGTTTGTCCGCAACTGCCGGTTGCTATCAGAGTAACCAGGCTCTAAGGCGCAGAAATGAAACGGACGTGGTTACTCATCAACTTTGATTCCCTGGAATTCAATTCGGCAATATGTTTTCGGTAGCTTGCCTCGCCGGCAATGAAAAGCTTGATTTCTACTCCCATGCCACACTTATCGGCCATCGTGGTCGTCTGGGGAGGATTTCTGGCCCAGCGAACAACCCCCTCGATTGACACCGTATCGCTATTTGGCAAGATAAGATCGATCAAGATGCGCGTACCAACTGGGGTGATGTTGGCAGTCCTTATGAAAAGACCATTGGCCGAGATGTCCTCAGTAAAGGCGAGACGTTGCGGAGAATAGATTCCGAACCGGATCTCATATCGTTTCTTGTAGCGCTTGATAATGCGTATGTATGCCATGTGATCTCCTGCTAGGGATGTATGCTTTTCATTAATACAATACTCGCGCCTAAAAATTGTGAGTCAGATTACATTTTGAATGGAAAATTTGGAGAGACTGGAAGTGGGGCGATTTTAAAATTTTTGGGAGGTATATAACACCCGGCCGGGTGTCATAAAAAGTATTGTAGGTTGTATGCATGTAAAGTATTATAAATGAATGAACGTTCAGGAACCCCCTGATATTGCTGTATGCCGGACCAGCACAAATGATTACAAAATCTATCGGTGCGAGGCAAAACTTGCCAATCCCCGCTTATGTGATTTTTCAGTGTCCTTAATTACTTATTTCGTCTGTCGCCATCCCGATCAAAAGAAGTTCAGCGAAAATCAGTCAGCAAAATATTAGAAGTTTTGTCTGTCCCTCCGAAGACAGGTGCTGTTCGGCGTGCTGGCGCTGTTTATCAACCTGATCATCTACTGGTACCTCTGGCAAAGAAAGCGCGGAGCCTGATCCGCGGCACAGATGAAAAGAGCCCCGTCATCCGATGATGTGCGGGGCTCTGCCTGACTCGATCCGTGCTGTGTTACCGGATTTTCTCAGGGAACTGCTTGGCCAGTCCGCCTGCCAAGGCATCGGCAATGACGTACATGTGCGCTTTCATGTCACTCCATACTTGGGCCTCTTCGGCATAGTTTTTAGAGGCCAAGGCTTCGATCTCTTTCATGTGATGGCCGCCATGAGCCGTCAATAATCCGTATAGTGTCTCTTTCGGCAGATAAGGGTTGGCACCGCTCAGAAATACCGCAATCTCGTCGGCGTTTCTGATCAGCTTATCCCGAGATGAATCCTTGCCGGTCTTGTCATTGGCATAGGCCGAGGTCATATACTCTTTTACCGCTCCGTAGTGTCCTGCCAGCAAGCCGAATAGTTTGTCCGAGGCAGCCTTGCCATAGAACGGCTCAATAGAACCGGCGATCGCTTTGGCATTTTCTACCACTGCCGCTTCAGCAACTTTGGCTGCTTCGTTGTCGCCATATTTTGTCGCGACTACCACGTTTCTAACCCAGAAGACATGCCCGATCCAGAGATCACGCAACCCTGCCTTCAGGTCCGCGAGTTTGGTCACGGTGGCCGCCTGATTTTTTGCCTCCATGTGGGCGTGCTCGGCAGAGAAGGCTGGCAATGCTCCTGTAAAAATACAAGCCGCCGCCATTGTCAATATAAAGAAAATTGCCTTTTTCATGAGAATTACCTCCATGGCTACTTTTATTTCTATAGAACAAGTATACTTCATTCGGCCGAGTTGTTGTATATATTTTTTTGAATGTATGCGCATGCAATTGCGCAAGTCCGAGCTTGTGGTAGATCGGGTTAAAGACTGGTGCCGGTCAGCCGATTTTTACCTAAATTTTACATTGCTGAAAGATTGACTTACAGAAATAGCGATATAATTTTACGACACACTCCCTGGTATATTTCGAGTTTGCGGGAGCAGTCATATGAAGATTCTCCTCGTGTATCCGTGCTATCCGGACACCTTCTGGAGCTTTCGGCATGCGATGAAATTCATCGGCAGGAAAGCCAGCTTCCCTCCCCTTGGCCTGTTGACTGTTGCGGCAATGCTGCCGGCAACCTGGACGAAAAAACTGATAGACATGAATGTTCGGCCATTGACTGACAATGAATTGTCGTGGGCCGATTATGTCTTTATCAGCGCCATGACTGTGCAACGGGAATCGGTGCAGGAGGTGCTGGACCGCTGTCGGAGGCTGGGGGTGAAAACAGTAGCAGGCGGCCCCTTTTTTACCTCATACCGGGATGACTTTCCCGAGGTCGATCATCTGGTGCTGGGCGAGGCTGAATGCACCTTGCCGCAGTTTTTGGATGATCTGGATATGGGTACGCCACGACCGGTCTATTCCGAAAATCGACGGGCGGATCTTGAAGATACTCCGGTCCCGCTTTGGGACCTGATTGATATCAGAGAGTACGCGGCCATGAATATTCAGTACTCGCGCGGCTGCCCTTTTGACTGCGAATTCTGCGATATCACCGGCCTGTTCGGGCGCAAGCCCCGCAGCAAAACGCGGGAGCAGCTTCTAGCGGAGCTGGATGCTCTCAATGCCCGGGGGTGGCGGGGGGCGGTATTCTTTGTTGACGACAACTTCATCGGTGACCGGCTGAAGTTGAAGACCGGGATCTTGCCCGCCATGATCGATTGGATGGAGGCACATAACCGGCCATTCTATTTCTATACCGAGGCGTCGATAGATCTGGCCGACGATAGCGGCCTCCTGGCATTGATGGCAAGGGCCGGTTTCGAAGAGGTCTTCATCGGCATCGAGACCCCACAGGAGGAAGGGCTCGCCGAGAGCGGCAAGGTGCAGAACCGGAATCGTGACCTGCTGGCCTCGGTGAGGCGTATCCAGCAGGCTGGTCTGCAGGTGCATGGTGGCTTCATTGTCGGCTTCGACAGCGATCCGCCAACGATCTTTGACCGGCAGATCCGCTTTATCCAGGAAAGCGGCATTGTCACCGCAATGGTCGGGTTACTGACCGCACTTCGCGGTACCAGGCTCCATCAGCGTCTCAGCCAGGAGGGACGCTTACTCGGAAACGCGTCCGGCAACAATACGGATGTCTCCCTCAACTTTATCCCCAGGATGGGAGCCAAAGAACTTATTGGCGGCTATCAATCCGTCCTCGATGCCATTTACTCCCCAAAAAACTACTACCAGCGGGTGATCCGGCTCCTGCGGGAGTACCGGCCGTTGCATCTGGGGAAATTCCACCTGCAGCCAGGCTATATCGGCGCGCTATACAAGTCGGTCCTGCTTCTGGGAGTGTTCGGGAAAGAGCGGCTCCATTTCTGGAAACTGTTCTTCTGGTCGCTGTTTGCGAAGCCGCGGCTTTTCCCCTTGGCAATAACCTATGCAATATATGGTTTCCATTTCCGAAAGATCGCGGAAAAGATCAAAGAGAACGGGATGTTCCCAAACAACGAGGGGTGGGACGAAAAAGAGAACTTCACGTAAAAATGAAGGTTATTCCGCACCCACCCGCGTTGCCGTATCGGACTTCTTCCTTTATGCCGCTACATCATGCCGCCGCGTGGGTGCATTCTTCCGCCGGTATAGTTCCAGAAATACCTTTGGCTCGTCATGTTGCGAAACATGCCTGAATAATTACCGAACCCGCCGGTAGATGTCGTGATTACGCCGAGCATGCCCTGCATCTGGCCCCGCATGGAATTCATGAATGTGCTGTTCATTCCCAGACCCTGGTTGCTATTGTCGGCAATCTGTTGCAGGTTCTGGTTCATCAGCCCCATCATGCTCCGGAAACGCCCCGCGTTGACGCTCGTCCCATTCATAACCAGTGCCGCCTGATCCGCCATCAGGCTTGCCATCTGCTGCGCAGCCTGATGCATAGCCTGGTACTGCGCCCGATACTGGCCAGCTTTGGCGCCGGCCACATAGTCGCCGAGCATGTTCATCCCGCCGGGCAGGCCCAGCTGGTTGCGCAGCTGCGTCATGGCATCGGCCAAGGTCATGCCCGGATTCGCCTCGAGTTTTGCCCGAAGCAGGGTCGACATTGGGCTGATAAAGTTGCTGACTGTGCCCGAGGTTGCCGTAGCAGGGATGCAGAGCACATAGGAGTTCTGGAGCGTTTGCCCCGGATTGTCCATGTCGATGGTCTGGCCCTTGATCGCCACTGCCACAACCGGATATTTCCCCAGGTCCTCAGGGGCAATATTAAGGGTGTAGGCGCCAGTCTGATCAGTAGTGGTGGACGGCTCGCCGGCATCCAGCTGATAGTTGCCATTTTTGTCGAGAAACACCTGGGCATTCTGGAGGTAGCCGTCGGCAACAGCGCCGCTGACCGTTGTTGTACCGGCAGGGGTTACGCTGCTGCTGCTGGCGCTGCCGCTGCCACTGCTGCCGCAGCCTGCTACTAATGCCACACTCATCAAACCTGCTGCTGCCAGAATCTTTTTCATCGGTATAACTCCTTTGTCGTATGTTGGTTAAAAATCGTAAAATATTGCCAATCCGGTGCCGTAATCGGGGCTGGCCTTTGCTATCCCCTTGGCCAGATAGCCGTCGACGCCGATATGCTCAGTCAACTGGTACTTCACTCGCAGCCGCGCCTCCAGGAGTGGTGCTCCCCCCTCGACGGTGGGGGTGCTCCCTTTGGCGAACAACATCGGCCGCAACCGGTCGGTGAGCTGATAGCCGCCGCCGGCGTAGTAATACAGGTAGTCCTTGACCGCCAGGACCGATGACTTCCCCTGGAACGCGTACCCCGCCTCGCAGTCGGCAAACCACGCGCCGAACCATTTGGTCAGCTCCACGGCAAAACCCTCGTCAAACGCCCCGGAGCCGAGAAACTTGTTCTTGTCCGCCGTGGGGAATTTGACGTAAAAATTTGGGCGGATGGCCGGCACGAACCGTTCCTCGGTGTACAGGACATACCCTGCCTTGAGCTTCATGTCGCCAAGCCCGGCCTCGGATTTGTCGACGTTTCCCGCCGATGCGGACGTCATCGCCCCGCTCCCCGTCCGCTGGCCATTCATGGGGGCCATCATCGACCTGCTACCCGTGGCCTGCCCTTGCATCCCCATGAACTGCCCAGCTACCACCGCGCTGGTGCTCTGGTAGACAATGGGGAGTTCCAGGGAGAAGTCGAGCCGGTCGGTCGGGTTGACAGTCGCGGTAAACGGCAGGTAGATGGAGTCCGTTGTAATCCCGGTACCGTATTTCCCCGATGCGAACTCGAAGCCGAGACCCACTGAATAGGCGGTTCCCTCGGCATGGGCGCATACCGGGAGAAGGATGGCGGCCGCAGCCGCAAGAAGGAGGAAAGGTTGTACCGGTCCAGGTAATTGTTTCACTGTCTGCTCCTCTGAAGATATTCGTCTGGTGCGGGGAACCAGCGTACAAGGCTCAGTGCCTCATCCCGCCGCCACCGCCCCGCATCATGCCGCCGCCCGGCCCGCCCGACATGCCGCCACCGCCTCGCCCCGACCATCCGCCCCATCCGCGGTCGCTCCTAACCATCGACTGACCGCCGGTTGTCCGGTTGGTGAGTCTCTGTACCAGAAGATACGTATTGCCGTCCTTCCCCTGGGCCTTTGATCCTTTGGCAACGACCTCGTCGTTGGGGTGCAGCGGTGTCTCCCGTTTCTCCCAGAACCAGGAGGGGCCGAGACTGAGGGTAACGATCTCGCCACCTGCCTTGACATCGACGAACACCTGCTCCTTGTCGTCGATCCGGGGGGATGACGCCACTCGGCCGGAGACGGTCGTAACGGTA
Organism: Geobacter sp. OR-1; assembly: GCF_000813145.1. Taxonomy (GTDB): domain Bacteria; phylum Desulfobacterota; class Desulfuromonadia; order Geobacterales; family DSM-12255; genus Geoanaerobacter. Next base: position 27,414 of record NZ_BAZF01000017.1, read on the forward strand.
TTGACATCGTACCCTTTGTTGAAGTCGAGACCGCTCTTACCCAGATCGTCGCCGCCGAAGCCGAAGCCTGCGAACGCGGTGCCGGTCAACAGGCAGTTCAGGATGGCTGCCAGCACGATATGGTGGGAAAAACGATCTCGACTCATGGGTACCTATTCCCCGGGCAATGTTACTTGGTGGTTGTGGTAGTGGAAGATTGTGGAACTGTCATGTGCAACTGCTGCATAGTAGCACTGGTGGTACCGGTCGGCATCGTGCTCCGTGGGCCGGTGCCGCTCATGGTGCCTTGCTGCATGCCTGGAGAAGCCGGATGGCTGCCGGCCATGCTCATCCGGCCCCCGCCGGTCCCACTGCCAAGAGCGAATGCCTGCGCAGCGACGCTGAGGATAGCGATGGTTGCCACTGTGGCAATGGTAGCGTTTCGTTTCATCTGGAATACCTCCGTGGTGAATTGTTGTTTCTGACGGGTGATATTCCACGCCCCATGCCAATGGGGATATTTCCAGTAACCTGCTGATTTAATGGCATACTTTATCGCTGAAAGGTTTCTCCTGTCGGGAAACAGGTGCAAAATCCTGCACCGGTAGCGCACGGTTTTGCACCTCCAACTCAGTCGTCGAGCAGGCCATACTCTTTCAACTTATACTGCAGAGCCCGTTTGGAGATCCCTAACTCCTCTGCAGCCAGGCGTCGGTTGCCCCTTTGTCTCTCCAGCGCCTTGACGATCAACTCCCGTTCCACATCTTTCAATGCTTCGCGACTGTCCCTGCTCTCCGGTACGCTCCTGTTAAGGATTGCTTCCGGCAGATTGGCGCACCTGACCATCCCCTGCGCCAGGATAACCGCCCTCTCCATGGCATTCTGGAGTTCGCGGACATTTCCCGGCCAGGCGTAACCCTTCAGTGCGGTCAGAGCCTCGGCTTCCACACCCTTCAGCTTCTTGCCGATCTGGCGGCCGAACCGGTCGAGGAAATAGTCCACCAGCAGCGGGATTGCGTCAACCCGCTCCCGTAAAGGGGGAAGATGCAGGGGGAAGACGTTGAGCCGGTAGTAAAGGTCTTCGCGGAAGCGCCGCTCCGCTACTTCAACCTGGAGATTGCGGTTAGTGGCGGCAATGACCCGAACTTCAGCCCGGATCTCCTTGCTGCCGCCCACCCGTTCGAAGACCCGCTCCTGGAGCACCCGCAGTAGCTTTGCTTGCAGCGCCAGGGGCATTTCTCCGATTTCGTCCAGAAAGATTGTTCCGCCTCGTGCCAGTTCAAACTTACCCTGACGCGCCTGGATCGCCCCGGTAAACGCCCCCTTCTCATGGCCGAACAGCTCGCTTTCCAGCAGATTTTCCGGAATGGCGGCACAGTTGAGTGGAACGAAGCCGGCCTTGCTCCGCTGGCTTAGAAGGTGGATGATACGGGCAATCAGCTCTTTACCGGTGCCGCTCTCGCCATAAATGAGCACATTGGCGGTGGTCCCGGCCACATCGAGCACCAGTTGCCGGACTTTTGCCATGGCCTGCCCGGCAAAGACCAGTTCCTCGGGTGGCAGTCCTGCTGATTCCGATTCTTTAAGCGAGAGGAGTTCCCGGGTTCGCCACTGGCTCTCGATGACCCGTGTCACCAGCGTCAGGAGCGCTTCAGGGGCAACGAGCGGCTTGGTCAGGAAATCGACCGCTCCTTCCTTCATGGCGGCCACAGCTTCGTCTACGGTGCCGTATGCGGTAAGAAAGATAAATTGTGGCGGGCTCGGGTCCTGGCGGGTTTCCCGGAACAGCTCGAGCCCGCCTTTGCCGGGCATCTTCAGGTCGGAGATGACCAGGTCAAAGCTTTCTTTGGCAAGCCTTCGCGCCCCTTCACGGCCATCGCAGGCAAGGACGACCTCGTACCCCTCATCCTCCAGGATCGTCTGGACAAAGCTCCGAAATGTTTCATCGTCCTCGATCAGTAGTATGCGTCCAGTCATCGGAATCCCCGTTGATGTAATCATGTTTGCATGTGACGCGGCATGGTTATGAGAACCTTGGTCCCTTGCCCGGCAGAGCTGTTCACTTCGATGGTGCCGTTGTGCTCTTCAATGATTTTCCTGCAGAGCGCCAGCCCCAGGCCGGTCCCCTTGGCCTTGGTGGTAAAGAACGGCTCGAAGATCCTCGACTTCGACTCAGGGGCGATCCCCTCTCCGGTATCGCTTACGACAATGGAGACGTTCTTGCCGGATGTCGCAAATGCAATACCGAGGGTTCCACCCGCAGGCATTGCCTGGAGCGCGTTTTTCACCAGATTGAGCAGTACCTGGCCGAACCGGTCCCGGTCGCCAATGAGTTGCACCGCTGCAGAGGAGTTGACCGTGATTGCCACCCCCTGCTCATCGGCCTCGCTGCGGATAAGCGCAACCGTGTCTGCGATCAGTTCTTCGAGGCCGAACTTGACCGGCCGCAACCGGTCGCTGCCGGCGTAGGCGAGGAGGTTGGTGACAAGGTTTTCCAATCGCAGGGTTTCCGTGACAATCCGGTGGGCAAAACCGCGGTTCCGCTCATCAGTCGGTCGCTTCTCGATGATCTGGGCAAATCCCTTGATTCCCCCCAGAGGATTTCTGATCTCATGGGCGAGCATGGCCCCCATCTCCCCAAGTCTGGCCAGACTCTCCTGTCTCGCCATCTCTAGTTGATGCTTTTCCTCACGCACGGCGAAGCGATAGATGACGATCGACAGAACCCACCCAGCGAGCAGCAGCGCCAGGAGTATCGTCATGTTCAGTTCTGCCTTGCGGATAACGGCATCGGCCCGGTAGGTATGCAGGGTCAGGAGCAGCACCAGGGTCTGGCCGGGGAGATGGACCGGGGAGAGGAATTCATAGGCTTTTTACCCCGGTCCCCAGCGTCACTCGTCCTTCGACGACCACTTCTCTCCTCAGGACGTCCGCATACCTGGGATCGTTGGCCGGCAAGCCGATCAGGTCCGGGTTGGAATGGAAGCGGTACGAGCCGTTGCGATCTACGACAGCAAGAAACGCCAGCTCATTCGGGCGCAGGGTGTCGAGAGAGCGCAATGTTTGATCGTGCGCGGCAATATTCTCAACAGCTGCGGTGATTGAGAGGGCCATCCCGCGAAGGTTCTCCTGCGCTATTGGGGTGGCAGCCCGGTAGTTGCTGACCGCAAACCAGAGCAGTGCCGCTGACAGTGCGGCCCCACAGATGAGTAAGAGTATCTTCAGCATCGGCCCTCGATTCCTATTGCTGACTTATATTATCATTTTCGCCGGATATTGCCCGATTAATTTCATAATATGCATATGTGCATTCGCAGGGAATATTAGCTCGGCCATTCCAGGCAACCGGCTATTCCGAAGATTTGTTGCCACGAGGTCCGGATTGATCGGTACGTTACCCCAGATGGGGTATGGGTAACGGATATCGAGCGGTAATTTCCCCGAATATTTCGGCACCGTCAAGATTATTGCAAGATTTTCAATGGGTTGTAAAAGTTTTCCGCCTTGGCACTTTATATGCTGTTACCTGGGTGTGTTTCAACATTACATCCAAGGAGATATCCCATGAAAAAAGTTCTTTCCACCGTTGTTGCTGCTCTTGTTGCCCTTGCTTTTGCCGGCGTAGCTTTCGCTGCTGAACCTGCTGGCATGCCGGCTGGTCACCCGGCTGTTGGTGCTCCTGCCGCCGAGGCGAAGAAAGAAGTGAAGAAGCCTGCCAAGAAGGCCAAGAAAGCCAAGAAAGCCAAGAAAGCCAAGAAAGCCGCTGTAAAAGAAGAGGCGCCGGCTGCAGCTCCTGTCGCAAAGTAGTGCAATAAGTCATACAAAATCCGGTTAACTCAACTGGCCGTTCCATTTAGGGGCGGCCAGTTGTTGTTTAAAGTACATAACCATTACCTGTTTTCTCCGCTTATCCTGAACAATTCCCCATATCCGAACAGGTCACCCGGGTGCCACAGCTGTTTGTCGACCCTCTGCTCAATGATTGACAATAGGCACGAATTCTGTACGCTAGAATCGGGATTTAGGCCTGGAGTGGGAAACATGAGAATTGTAGAGTGGGAACAGAGATTCAGCCTGGGGATCAACCATATTGACAAGCATCACCGGCATCTGCTGGAGCTGCTGAACATGGCATATCGGGCCTTTACCGAGTCCCGGGATATAAATGACGCCAGGTGCCTGTTCCACGAACTCCTTGCCTATGCGGAATATCATTTTGCTGCCGAAGAGGAGTTGATGCAGCGGTACGAATACACAGGGTCTGCTGCACATGTTGCTGAACATGAAAAATTCAGGGTTACGGTCAATGAACTGCTCGGCAGATTTCTCTCATCAGCGCAGCAATATAATGTCGAAGTGATTTACTTTCTGGAAGAGTGGCTGATAAATCATATTCTGTTTGTGGATAAAGAGTTTGCTGCTGCCGTTATTGCCAAGGGGTATGAACGGTAACATTGGAGGATGGCTGTGCAGAAGCCGGAATCAGATACTATTGTAGCTTGGCCACACCCTGACGTTAAGAACGACTTGGCCAGGTTGCGTCAAAGTTCCCCACTGACGCATTGCATCACAAATATTGTTGTGACGAATTTCACGGCGAATGTGCTGCTGGCGGTGGGTGGCTCCCCGGCGATGATTGTTGCTACCGAGGAGGTCGCCGAATTTGTGCGCATCGCCCGGGCACTCCTGATCAATGTCGGCACTATTACCGGCCATGACGCCGCAGCGATGCTCAAGGCGGCCGCCACTGCTGCTGAGACAGGAACCCCCTGGGTGCTCGACCCGGTTGCGGCAGGCGTACTGGAGTTCAGGACCAGTGTTGTGAGGGAGTTGATCAGGTACAACCCAGCAGTCATCAGGGGCAATGCCTCTGAAATACTGTCGGTTGCCGGAGCTGTCGGCGGCGCGAAGGGGGTTGATTCAACCGCATCGTCCCTGGATGCGTTGCCTGTTGCGCGAAAACTGGCCGAGCAAACCGGTGCTGTAATAGCGGTAAGCGGAGAGATCGATTACATAACCGACGGGAAGTCGGTGATAAGAGTGCCCGGCGGTGATGTAATCATGACCAGGGTAACAGGAACCGGCTGCGCGCTCGGCGCCTTGATTGCAGCTCTGCTTTCGGTCACCGAGTCTCCGTTGCGGGCAGCCGCATCGGCTTCGGCCATCTTTGCCATAGCAGGGGAGCGTGCTGCAAAGGTTTCGCAGGGGCCCGGCAGCTTTAGCGTTGCATTTCTGGATCAGTTGTCACTGCTGCCGGACGGAATCTGATCAGGTGGTGCATTGATTTCCGGAGCATATATCAGATGAAAACAGCGGTAACCATAGCATTTTTCTGCGCCGGCGGCGGGCTCACCCGCTATTATCTCTCCGGATGGGTCTACAGCCTGATGGGCCGGACCTTCCCCTACGGCACCTTTGCCGTCAATATTATCGGCGCGTATTTCATCGGCCTGATCATGGAACTCGGCATGCGCAGCAGCGCCATACCCGACACCCTGCGCCTGGGGCTTACCGTTGGTTTCCTGGGAGGCCTGACCACGTTCTCCACGTTCAGCTATGAAACCTTCAAGCTTCTGGAAGAGGGCCAGCTGCTGGTGGCTTTTGTCAATGTGCTGGCCAGTGTGGCAGTCTGTCTTGCGTTTACCTGGCTCGGGATAATCACCATCCGCTCGATTTCATAAAGGAGAAGGCAAATGACAAAACTGGTTGGCGAGCATCTGCTGATGCGTATTTTCATCGGAGAGAGCGATCGACACAACCACAAGCCGCTCTATGAAGCGTTGGTGGAGCTGCTACGCCAGGAGGGATTTGCCGGGGCCACGGTACTGCGTGGGCTTTGTGGCTTCGGGGCGCATAGTGTCTTTCATACGCAAAAGCTCCTTGACCTCTCTGCCGATCTCCCGATTATTGTTGAGGTCGTCGACAGCCAGGAGAAGATCGACGCCATCATGCCGCGCATTGATGCGATGATGGGGGGCGGTATGATTACCCTGGAAAAGGCCACTGTTATCCGCTACACCCATGATCCCCAGAAAAAATAAGCCACCCTTGCCTTGAGGCGGGGGTGGCTTACTCTCTTGGTCCTGCTGCCAGTTAAAATCGCCTACACTATGAGCATCTTAACGAGGAGATAGCCTACCCCACATCCTGTGCTTACGCCGATGAGGCCGGGGATGATGAAGCTGTGGTTGAGGATGTATTTACCGATGCATGTCGTGCCGGAGCGGTCGAAGTTGATGCAGGCCAGGTCGCTGGCATAGGTAGGAAGGATGAAGTAACCGTAGCTGGCGGAAATGAAGGCAATCATCATCAGTGGATCCACACCGAGGCTGACCCCCAGGGGTGCCATTGCGGCGATGGCCGCAGCCTGGCTGTTAACGAACTTGGAGACGACAAACAGCACGATGGCGTAGCTCCATGGCTGGGTAGCCACGATACCCGCGAGGCTCCCTTTCAACAGTTCGAAATGCGCTTCGAAAAAGGTGTCGGCCATCCAGGCCACCCCGAAGATGGAGATGACGGCAACCATACCGGCCTTGAATACGGTGCCGTTGGGGATATCCTTGGTGTTCACCTTGCAGAACAGCACTATGAGTGCTCCGGCGGTCAGCATCATGATCTGGATCGCCAGGTTCATGGAGAGCACCTTTGTTTTTCCGGCAACCGCAAAGACCGGGCGTAATTCCGGGAAGGCGCCCAGGACAACCACGGCGGCGATGGCGGCAAAGAAGATCCAGGTGGCCCAGTAGGCTTCTTTGGGGAACACTTTGTCCAGCAGGGTGGCGGATTCGCCGTAAATGTACTCTTTCTGTTCCGGGTCCTGCAGCTTTGCCTGGAACTTGGGATCATTTTCCAGGTCCTTGCCACGCTTGAGGCTCCAGAGTGCCATCATTATTACACCGCAGAACGTGGCGGGGATGCCGATGCTCAGCAGTTGCAGCAAGCTGACCGGATGGGTGGATTTTGCCAGAATGGCGACCAGCGAGACGACAGCCACGGATACGGGAGAGGCGCAGATCCCCATCTGGGATGCAACGGATGCCGCGGCCATTGGGCGTTCCGGACGGACCCCCTCCTTGATGGCGATGTCGTAGATGATGGGGAACATCGTGTAAACCACGTGGCCTGTGCCGCACATGACGGTAAGGCACCAGGTCGTGATCGGGGCGAGAATGGTTATGTACTGGGGATGCCGGCGCAATATCTTTTCTGCGAAGCGCATCATCACGTTGAGACCTCCGGCGGTCTGCAGCACCGACGCGCAACCGAGGACGGCCATGATGGTAAGCAGCACATCCACCGGGGGCTTGCCGGGTGCGAGATGGAAGACAAAGGCAAAGACGAGGAGACCGGCGCCGCTGATGAGCCCGAGACCGAAGCCTCCGTAACGGGTGCCCACCAACAGGCATGCAACGATAACCAGAAATTCGAGTGCGATGATGTAATCCATGGCCAATCCTCCTTATTCAGCCGTAAAGCTGATTAGTGCGAACTCTTTAAGTTATGGAGAGCACAGAGAGTGCCAGCCCGGCATGTGTTCGTAACACGCTGATTATGTTAGTTAAATTGCGCGAAAATGGTCACAAGGCCAATTTAACCCTCATAACCAAAGGCTATGGCGAATAAGGGATATTATTGATAACTAATTGATTTTAAACAGTATGGATGGGATATAGCCGGGGGTTATGATTATAACCTTGGTTATGGGGGTTGGATATTTGGGATGGCTTGTCCGGCTCAGGACTGTCGCATCTTCAACCGTTTGGAGAGCGCCGGCTGCGAGATGCCAAGCAGGCGCGCCGCAAGTGTCTGGTTACCGCCGGACCGGTCCATTGCCTCCATCACCAGAAGAGCGGCCGCGTCGCTGAAGGTCGGAAGGTCGGCAAAGCCGGCAAATGGGTTCTGGCGGGGGGGTGATGCCTGTGGTTCACTGCTTGGCAGGGGTTGTCCGACCGCTTTGATAAATGAGTCCATGGAAAGCATCCGGTCGCGATGGATGCTTACGGCATCGTAAACTATCGCCTTGAGTTCGCGGACATTGCCGGGGAATCTGTAGGTCGCCAGCAACTGGGCCAGTTCCCGCGGCGGGGTCGGCTTCTTTTTCCCCAGCTCCTTGGCCGCTTCTCCCAGAAAATGGTCCAGCAGCAGCGGGATGTCGCCTGGCCGTTCCCGCAATGGCGGCACGTGCAGCTGGTGGGTGCGGAGCCGGTAGTAGAGATCGCGCCGGAATACCCCTGTTGCCTCCTTTTCCGCCAGGTTCTGGTGGGTGGCGGCGATGATCCGCGCTTTTAGCCGCCTCGGCTGATCGCAGCCGATCGGGAAAAATTCCCCCTCCTGCAGCAACCTGAGCAGCTTGACCTGGGAAGGGATGCTGAGATCGCCGATTTCGTCGAGGAACAGCGTACCGTCGGCCGCCTCTTCGATCATCCCACGCCGGAGCTGGTCGGCTCCGGTAAAGGCCCCCCTGACATGGCCGAACAGGGTGTCGCTGAAGACCGTGTCGTCCAGCCCTGCGACATTGACCGTTACCAGTTTGCCCCGGCATCCGCTCAACTGGTGGACCGCCTGGGCGATGAGCTCTTTGCCGACGCCGCTCTCCCCGGTTATCAGCAAAGGCTGCGGGCTTTTGGCCACTGCCTCGGCATAGGCAAAGACGTTCAGCATTGCCCGGTCGCCGGTAACGATGGCAATAAATGCCTCCGGATGGCGCAGTTCACCTGAGGCGAAGCGGTTGGACATCTCCAGGTAATCCCGCTGCATCTCCTTCATCCGGACCGCCCGCAGTACCCCGCCGACGATCCGGTCCTCTTCGTCGGTCTTGATGAAATAATCGAACGCCCCGAGCTTCATGCAGCGCACCGCAGTTTCCAGCTGATTGAGGCCGCTGACGACTATGCAGGTGATCTCCGGGAACTGCTCGCCGATCTGCTTGAGCAGCTCCTCGCCCGACAGATGGGGCATGGTGAGATCGAGGAGCACGAGACCGATCCCTCCTCCGGCAAGGAGGCCAATCACCTCCCGGCTGTCCTGGCAGGTGGTGACATTGGTCAGCCCGGCGCAGCTTCGCAGTGTCAGGGACAGCGATTTCAGCCAGGCCGGTTCGTCATCCACCAGGAGAATGCCGAAGGCGGGATAGGATTGCTGGTTCACGTCTCCTCCTCTGTAATTACCGGCAAAGCCAGGGTAACGGTGGTGCCGCTGCCCGGGGTCGAATCGAAAAACAGCCGGCCGCCATGCTCCTTGATTATGCCGTCGGATACCGACAGGCCGAGACCGGTGCCGCCGCTCTCCCGCTTCGTGGTGAAAAACGGGTCGGTCAGGCGTGACAGGTTTTCGGCGGTAATGCCGACCCCTTCGTCGCGCACCGTCAGAATGGCGCTGGTAGTGGCGCGGTTGCAGCTGGTGGCGATAAATATGCCCCGCTCGCTATCCGGCAGGGCCTGGCAGGCGTTGAGCACCAGGTTGATCACCACCTGCTCGATCCGCTGGTTGTTCCCCCTGACCGGCGGTATATCCTCGGCATAATCGACCTGCAGCCTGTTTGTTGCTTTGCGGACCGTCGGCTCAACGAGCCGCAGCGCTGTCCGGACAACCGTGTTGAGATCAATGGTCTCTTTATCCCCCAGATCGTCCCGCCGGGCAAAATCCTTCAGGTCGTTGACAATCCGCTTGATCCGCTTCGCCCCATCCTGCATCTCGTCCAGAATCCTCGGGATCTCCTCGCGCATCTCAGAATACGGCAGGCCGCCAAGGGTAAAATCGCCATGGCCGGCGTAATGCTCTTCAAGTATCCGTTCCGTATCGTTGTGAGCCCGTTTCAGGATCGGTACATCGAGAAGGATCAGCCCGGTCGGGTTGTTGATCTCGTGGGCGACGCCCGAAACCAGAACTCCCAGGGCCGCCAGCTTGTCGGCCTGGACCAGCTGCTGCTGGTTGCGCCGCAGCTCCTCTTCGGCATGTTTGCGCTCGCTGACTTCCCGGGTCAGGTCGGCAGTGCGCAAGGCGACCTGGCGGTGCAGGGTGCGCGACCAGAGGGCAAAGCCACCCAGCAGCAGCACCAGCGGCACTACGACTACTGCCCCGTACTTGGCTATGGAACGCCAGTCCACATGTTCCGGCTCCAGAACCCCGAGCCATTTGTTATAGATCAGGTCGTACTGGCCGGTCTTCCTGAGGATGGCCAGCCCCTCGTTGAAACGTGAGAGCAGTTCGGCATTGCCTTTCTTGACCGCATAGCCGTAACGATGGGTCGCCACGTTGCGCACGGCCGGAAAGAGGTTGGTCAGTTTCAGCTCGCGAATGATATACATCCCCGGAACGATGGCGACAATGGCATAATCGGTTCTCCCGGCAGCCAGGAGCCGCAGGGCATCCGCCGGGGTCGGCGTCAATTCCAGCCTCCCCTTGAAACCCTCTCGCACCAATAAATCGTGCATGATCCCGGCCCGGTGAACGGCCACCGATTTTCCTGCCAGTTCGGCAAACGAGTTTATCGGCGGTGAGTCACGCCTGGCAAAGACCGCGTGGTTGACCATGGCGTGGGGGAGGGAGAAATCGACCTCTCTCGCCCGTTCTTCGGAAAACGACATCCCTTCCAGCACATCAACGCGGCCGCTCTGCAAGGCTGAACGCATCTCCGACCAGCCGCTAAGCCGGAACTCGACCTTCATCCCCATGACCTCGGCAATGGCCCTGGTCAGTTCGACGTTGAATCCCGTTGGTTGGCCGTTTTGATCAATGAATTCATAGGGGGGATAATCCCGGTCGCCGCCGACAACGATCTCCCGGTCTGCGCCCGGTACGGGGAGGTTGGCCGCACCGGCACCGGCGGCGCACACTGCCAGGACAACCATGGTAATGGCCGGCCACAGCACGCTGGCAAGCATGCGCTGCATCACAAACCGATGTGCAACGATACGATAATGATCCACGGGCGCTTTTCCGGAAAATGAGAGATGAACTGGTACTAGGATATCCTAATTTTCATGCTTCGCCAGCCAAAGGGGGAAACTACGGAGAGGAAACAACTTGCGCGAACCAGAAATCCGGGAGACAATATTAAATAAATATAATTCGGCAAAATGACAAGAATGGCGCAGAAGAGTTAATAAAAAGAATAATTACCCGATAATAGAGGTAACGGGATACGGACATGGATAAGAATACCGAAACAGCACTGCAACAGCAGAAAGAATTTTATGAAAAGCTGCTGGATAGCTTGTCGGCGCCGACTTTTGTCATCGATGACGGGCATCGCGTGATTGTCTGGAACAAAGCCTGTGAGATGCTGACCGGCCTTCGCGCAGATGAGGTTGTCGGGACAACGGGACAATGGAAGGGGTTCTACGACCATGAGCGTCCCTGTCTTGCCGATATCGTTCTGGACGGACAGGAAGGGCTGTTATCGGGACTCTATAGCCAGTTCAGCAGGTCTCCTCTCCAGACGGATCTGCTGATGGCTGAGGGGTGGTACTTCTTGCGCAACGAGGAACGTTATATCTTCTTCAATGCCGCTCCGATCCGTTCTGCAACCGGTGAAATCGTCGCAGTAATCGAAACGCTCGAAGACATCACCGAACGCAAGCGTTCTGAGGATGAACTGCGTACGCTCTCCTATGCCATCACCCAGAGCCCGGTCTCCATCGTGATCACCTCACCCGAGGGGCTGATTGAACATGTGAATCCGAAATTCACCGAGGTTACCGGATACTCCGAGCAGGAGGTCATTGGCCGTAATCCTTCGGTGCTCAAGTCGGGGCAGACCAGCCTGGAGACTTACCAAGACCTTTGGGAAACAATCCTTGACGGCCGTGAGTGGCGGGGCGAGTTTCTCAACAGGAAGAAAAACGGCGAACTGTACTGGGAAGAGGCGATGATCTCGCCGATAAAGGGGCCGAATGGGGAGATAACCCATTTCATTGCGATCAAAGAGGAAGTAACCGAAAAGAAACGCCTTGAGGGTCAGCTCCGGCATGCCCAGAAAATGGAGGCGATCGGCCAGCTTTCCGGCGGCGTAGCTCATGATTTCAACAATATTCTGACAGCCATAGTGGGCTACGCCAGTATTCTTGAAATTAAATGCGAGCAAAGCGAGCAAGTCAACCGGTGCATAACCGAAATTATCCGCGCCTCAGAACGAGGCGCCAAGTTGACGAAGAACCTGCTGACATTCAGCCGCAAACATGCCGGTCCTTTGACGCCCATCGACATGAACGAACTGGTTAGCAGAATGGTGAAAATTGTTGGCGAAAATCTAGGCCCGGCCATCCGGCTCGAAACAAAAATCAGCGATAGCCCATTGCCGGTCAAGGCTGACAGCATCCAACTCGAACAGGCGATCATGAACATTATTGCCAACGCCAGGGAAGCTCTGACCGGTGGTGGTGCCCTTGCCATCGAAACCGAAGTCTGTCACCTGACTCAGGAGTCGATCAACCGGCTCGGTTATGGCCAGATCGGCGATTATGCGGTTGTGACCGTTGCCGATGACGGAACCGGCATGGACGAGGCGACACTTAAGCGGATCTACGAACCGTTCTTTACCACGAAAGAGATGGGTGGCGGCAGCGGTCTTGGTCTTTCCATAACTTACGGCATAGTCAAACGGCATAACGGGTTCATAACCTGTAGCAGTGAAAAGGGGCGAGGAAGCAGCTTCAAGATCTTCTTGCCAGCGATCTCCGGAGGAGAGCTAGGATGAATGAGGAAGAAAAAGGGTCAATAATGGTCATCGATGATGACCCCCATGTGTTGCACAGTGTATCAACGCTGCTCTCCATGGTCGGTTTCCGGGTTTACTCTTACGACAGCGGTGAAAGCGCTCTTGCTGCCATCGGGACCAACGCTGTGGACGTTTTCCTCACTGATATCAACATGCCGGGGATGAGCGGCATAGAGTTGCTGGAGGCGATCCGCCGCAGCGATACCGAGACCCCGGTCATTCTCATGACTGCTTTCCCTGAATTTGATGTAGCGGTATCCGCTGTGAAGAAGGGCGCCCACGACTTTATCATCAAGCCGTATAACGCCCAGTACCTGATTCATAGCGTCGAGAAAGCGGTTGATTTCAGGCGGTTGAAGGAGATTGAGAAAAATTACCGCCAGGAGCTTGAGCTGACAGTCCTCCAGCGGACGGCCGAGCTGGCGGATGCATTGTGCATGCTCAAAAACATGAGCGTGGAGACCATCGCGCGGCTTACCTCCGCGGCAGAACTCAGAGACGAGGACACCGGGCGTCATATCTCCAGGATCGGGCTCTATGCCGGGATGCTTGCACGAGAACTGGGCCAACCTGACGATTTCATCGAGACCATCACCGTTGCCAGTGCCATGCATGATGTCGGCAAGATCGGCGTTCCCGACGCAATCCTCCTCAAGCAGGGGAGCCTGACGGCAGAGGAGTTCGACGTCATGAAACGCCACACGGTGGTCGGCGAGAAGATCCTCCGGGGATCGTCATATCCCATGCTGCAAATGGCTGCCTCCATTGCGCTCAATCATCATGAACGATGGGATGGCACCGGTTACCCTCATGGCCTCAAAGGCGATCTTATTCCGATTGAAGGACGGATAGTCATGCTGGTGGACCAGTATGATGCCCTGCGCAGCAAAAGGGTGTACAAACCCGCCTTCAGCCATGAAAAGGCGGTAAGCATCATTTGTGAAGGGGATGGCAGAACCATGCCGGGCCATTTTGACCGCCGGGTGCTAGAGGCGTTTCAAGCGACTGTCGATAAGTTCGAGAATATTTTTGACAGCAACAGGGATTGAAAAGAGTGCGGCGGACCGTCTGATATCACAACGGGTCATACCTTACCCGGTGCAAACTCCACCAGCCACGGCCGCACCTTAAGCGGCACCTTGCTCTGCTGCAGCCGCAGATTTTCTCGCTCGCCAATCGCCAGGGTGGCAAAGTAACTGCGCCACAACTCCTGAAAACGCTCTTCCGCCACGGTCAGATCCGGATCGGCATGACTGGCCATGGGAAGAATCAGCCATTCCCGGCGCTGCCGGTCATGGAAAACCCCCTCGCCATGCTTGGTATCGTGTATTACCCACTGCTGATCGCTGAAACGGGCCGCGAAATGAGAAGCAATGAGCGGCAGAATCCGGTGGTCCGGGGCAATGGCGCTATAATAGAAGCCGCCGTTCACCTCCTGAAACCGGACAAAGCCCAGATACCGGTGCGCTTCGTGCCCCACCTGCTGGGCCAGTTTCCAGAACGGCGCCACGTGCTGATGTGACAGCATGGCGCTTACCTTTCGACCGACTTCCCATGCCAGCAGCAGATAGCGGCAGATCAGCAACTCCCGTTCCGGATGGCCGGCCAGAAAGACCTGGCTGATCCGGTGGTGGCACGCCGGCGTCAGACGTGCGATCAGCTCGGGCCAGAACTGTTCCACCAGCTGCTCATCCGTTTCAATGGCAATCACTTCGTAAAAGAGGCTCTGCTGAGGCGGCGGGTCCGTGCCGATGGCGTCCGGCAGGATGCGCTGCGGCACGAGTCTGGCCATGACCGTCAGCAGCCCGCTGAAACTGCCGTCGTAACGGTAGATGCCACCCATCACAACTCCCCGGAAATCAGGCTGATTGCATCTCCATGCGCCTCCGGCTGTGAAAACGGCAGTTCCAACTGGATTCCACCTTTCCGAACGGTCCCTCCCACCAACCGGCTGCGCAACAGGGTGCTCTCAATGGCGCATTCACCGGCGTAGCGGCCCCTGGCGGTAATGAAATAGCGTGCCCGCTTCAAAACTACGCCGAGCTTTGCCAGGTCGTCAATTCCCAGGTGACCCTGGCGCCGTGCCCTGAGGATGCGCTGGGCCGAGCGGACGCCGATCCCCGGAATCCGCAGCAGCACCTCGTAATCGGCTCGGTTGATCTCAACCGGAAATAGTTCCAGGTGCCGCAGCGCCCAGCCGGTTTTCGGGTCGAGATTAGCCTCCAGGTTGGGGCGCTCTTCATCCAGCAGCTCGTGGGCCTTGAAGCCGTAATAACGGAGCAGCCAGTCGGCCTGATACAGCCGGTGCTCACGCCGGAGCGGCGAATCGGGTAGGGCGGGAAGGCGGTTGTCGGTCATTACCGGAATAAAGGCCGAATAGTAGACCCGCTTCAGCTCCATTCGCTGGTAGAGCTGCTCCGACAGGGTCACGATCTGCCGGTCGGTTTCCTGGGTGGCGCCGACGATCAGCTGGGTGCTCTGGCCGGCAGGGGCAAAGCGCGGCACTTTTCGGGATTCCTTGCGTTCCGCCCGGTTGACGGTTATCAGCTGGTTTACCTGCCGCATCGGCTCCACCACGGCGTCGCGGCTCTTGTCCGGCGCCAGCAGGGCCAGGCTTTCCCTGGTCGCCAGCTCCAGGTTGACGCTCACCCGGTCGGCAAGGAGCCCGGCTTTCTGCACCAGGAGCGGATCGGCTCCCGGTACCAGCTTCAAGTGGATGTAGCCGTTGAACCGGTACTCCTCCCGCAGGGTTCGTACCGCTTCGATCAGCAACTCCATGGTATGGTCGGGCGAACGCACCACCCCGGTACTGAGGAAGAGCCCCTCGATGTAGTTGCGGCGATAGAAGCCGATGGTAAGTTCCGCGACCTCCGCCGGAGTCAGCAGCACCCGCTGCACATCGTTGCTGCGCCGGTTGACGCAGTAAGCGCAGTCGTAGACGCAGCTGTTGGTCATGAGGATTTTCAGGAGTGAGACACAACGGCCGTCACTGGTCCAGGTGTGACAGATGCCGCACGAAGCGGCGTTGCCGATGCCGTCCCTGTTCCGGCGGAAACTGCCGCTGGAGGCACAGGAGACGTCGTATTTCGCCCCATCTGCCAGTATCTTCAGTTTGTCCATCAGGTCAATAGTCGCCACAAGGCCAACTCCTTAGGCATGGTGGCTGAATAATAACAGGGAGAGATGACAGAATATGTCATTAGTATCAAGGCGCATGCCCAATTCGATTAAAATAATCGGATTTGCGCCGGCCCGGCTTTCTGGTTAACTTATTACATTGACCGGAAATTGGGAGGCCACATGAATAAGACGCTCGAACAGCTCCTTGATGATTCCCCCGACGCCATCCTTGCCGCGGACCAGGAAGGGGTCATCCGGTACTGGAACTCCGGGGCGGAGAGAATCTTCGGCCATGGCGCTGACTATGCCCTGGGAAAGTCGCTTGATATCATCATCCCTGAAAACCTGCGGGGCCGCCATTGGGAGGGCTACCGCCGGGTCATGGCAACCGGGGAGACCAAATACAAGACCGGCCTGCTTAGCGCTCCAGGGATCGACAGGGAGGGGCGCCGGGTGTCGCTGGAGTTCAGTATGGTCCTGCTTAAGAACGAGGACGGCACGATAGCGGGAAGCGGTTCGATAATGCGGAACGTGACGGAACAGCGAAATCGGGAGGTTGCTCTCAGGGAGCGGCTGAAAACGTGCGAGAGCGAACTCGGCCAGCGGGACGGCCGTTCCTGAGGGAATTTTTTTGCCGTAAAAACGATTTTACCGGCTCACTTCTGCAATGTTTGCTTGTTTACGATTTTCTCGAATGTGTCGAAGAGCTCTTTCTTGAACGTTCTGCCGGCTTCATCCTTCATGATCCGCAACGCTTCCGGATGCGGCGAGGCCTTGCGGTAGGGGCGCTCCGATACCAGGGCGCAATAGATGTCGCAGATCGCGGCAACCTGAGCCGACCGTGTGATGTTGTCCCCCTTGAGCCTGGCCGGATACCCTGACCCGTCCCATTTTTCGTGATGATGCCTGACGATGGTAAGGGAAATTTCATTGAAGCATCCCGCATTATTCAGCAGTTCATAACCTTTTTGCGGATGGGTTTTCACGATTTCGTACTCGATATTCGACAGCGCCTCCGGCTTTTCCAGGATATCTCCGGAGATCATTGTCATGCCGATGTCGTGGAGTATGCCTCCTACTCCCACATCCAGCATTTCGTCAGGAGAGATGTTAAAGGCCTTGTCGTGCACCAGCATGGTCAGAGCCGCCACTTTGACCGAATGCGACAGGATATAGAGCTTGTCGGCGGCGATTTCCTGAAATACGTCCAAGAGCGCTGCGGAGGAGGCGACATGTTTCATGAGGTTTTTGATCAGACTCTTGCACCGGCCAATGTTGGATGACAGCCCATGAGGCGATTCCATGACTTCGGCCACAAATTCCATGGAGGTTTGATACAGGATCAGGTTTTTGGATTTTTCCGAGATCGAATCGTCAGCCAGAAATGCCGTCAGATGCTCCTCAATATATGAGGTCAGATCCACTGAATCATCCATCTGCACATAGATGTTCTGCTTTCCGGTTCGTTCGAGCCGTTGCTGATCGGAGAGCGTGAACGGGCGGTCGAATGGTTTGTACAGTACGTAATTGGCACCGCTTCCCTTGGTGTAGAGTGCTATTGCGGGGAAGATATCGGGCAGTACGCATTCAAGCGGTATCGGTTTGAAGGAGTCTTCAGCCATTTAATGAATTCCCGGGAATAATTAGTGACGCTGAGGCGCGATATGCAAGGGGATTGAAACATAATGTCACCTTTCACGTTAATGTCAACCCATAGTATCTGACAGAATTAAAATTATCTTACCGGATAATTGTACGTCCCGATGGTCACCTGGACTTTGTTGGTCAGCACTACCGTACCATTGGTAATCGGGTCGTAACCGGCCGCATTCCGCCGGCGAGGGTAATGCCGGTGCGCGTCCTCATTGCACGATCACCGTGACCCCTGTAATGGCACTTCCCTTTTCATTGACCGCTTTGAGATTGGTCACGGAGAATGCAGTTGCTGCTGGCGCGCCTCCAGTCGCGGTGATGTTGCAGGTCAGGGTGGCCAATGTCCCAACGCTGAGGCCGCTGGTGTTGACGATGCCGATGGTTGCCGCTCCGTTTGCATACTTGGCGGCGAGCACCCCATCGGCCGGGAGTTTCAGGCTGCTGTCCAGGATGGCCGAGGTGGCGCTGTTGATGTTCAGGGTGACTCCGGGCGGCAGGACCAGGTTGAACTGGATACCCCTGATCGCTCCGGCGGCAATGGTTCCCTGCAGGGCAAGGGTATAGCTTTTGCTCAGGGTTCCGGCGTTGGCCACATTGGTTTCGGCGGTGTTGGTCACGCCGGTCCGGTTGTTGCTGTTGGTGGTTACAAAGGTGGTCAGGGCGGCCTGGACCGTGGCGACAGTGGCGGTGGACATGCCGCTGGAGGTGATGCCCTGGGCCAGGGTGGTCAGGGTATTCTCAAGGCTGGTCCCCGTATCCTTGGATACCTGGGACACTGTGGCCAGCGCCAGGGTATAGTCCTTCTGGGCCTGGGTGGCATCTGCCAGCGCAGTGGCGGTGGGGGCCACCGGCAGGGTGGTGACGATGTCCACCTTGAAGATCTCTGAGACCAGGGTATTGGCGGCAGTAATGGCCTCAGGGGTAAGGTTGTCCGCCTTCTGTACCGCCAGTTCGGTGAGCGCCGTCACCGGCAGGGATACGGTCCCCTGGGCCAGGGGGAGGGCCGCATGGATGGGAGCGTTGTCGGGCACGGTTTTGGTGGTGCCTGTGGCCTCGTCCAGGTAAGCGCCGCTGGCCTCGGCCATGACCGGCCCTACATAGCTGCCGATATCGGCGGAGTAATAACCCTGGTCGTTGGTGGGGACGGTGGCCAGCAGGGCGCCTTTTGTTCCGTTGACCAGGGCATATATCCTGACGGTGCCGTTGATGATCAATCCCTTTGAGGCGATACCGCTGACAATCGTATTAGCCGGTACGGTATTGGAACCTCCGCCTCCGCCGCAGGCGGCAAGGGTGAACAGTAACAGCAGTGATGATGCAATGCGCATAAATCTCTTCATACCATCTCCTCACATGTTTTTTGGCAACTTATCTGCGGCAATAACCACTCCCGTCTTCTTTAGGCCCCTTGGGTCCCCTTAAACCACGGGGAGGAGTTTGCCCTACCACGTCAATATCCCCACTACCTTTCCGAGTATCACCACGGCGTCTCCGATGTCGATGGTTCCATCCGGCGCCGGCTTGTCGCCCACCAGCGGGGCCACGTCACCTGCGGCCAGTTGGGCTGGTGTGGGGGTGGCAAGCTTTACGGCCATCTGCAGGGTCAAAAGCGCGTCGGCGATATCCACCGTCCCGTCATTGTTGATGTCGCCGGTGGGAAGGGCTGTCGATGGGGCATAGATAACGTTCCGCTGGGTCGTGGCGCTGTTACCGGCAAGGTCCGTGGCGGTCACTACAATGGCGTACTGCTTGGCGCCCGTAAAGGAAATCTGCTGCTGGAAGCTGCCGTTTGCCACCTGGGGTGCGTAGGTCTGTCCGTCACAGGCAATGCTGACCGTGACTGCCGTGAGGGTATCGCTGACCGTGCCGGAGATGGTCAGGGAGGGCTGGCTGGTGGTGATGTCCTGGGCCGGGTCGGAGATGGCCAGGGTCGGCTTGGTGGTGTCGGAGACAACGGTTCGCTTGATCGAGGCGCTGTTGCCGGCAAGGTCGGTGGCGGAGACGGTGATGGTGTTCGAGCCGTCAGCCAGGTTGACGATGATGGTGAAGGTGTTGCCGTCCATGGCCGCTGATTGGGGCGAGCCCGAGTTGACGGTTGCCTGGACCGTGGCGCTCTTGTCCACGGTGCCGGTGATGGTGACCGATGCGGCCGCCAGGGTGCTGTTGTCGGCCGGCGAGGTGATGGTGGTGACCGGGCTGGTGGTGTCCAGGGTGATGCTGCGGCTGTCGGTGGTAGTGAGTCCGGCATTGTCCGTGGCCACGGTGGCGATGGTGTTCTTGCCCTGTTGTAGGGTAACGGCCGTGGAGAAGCTGTTGTCTTGAGCAAGGGTTACTGCAGTGCCGTTGACGGTGACGGACGTGATGCCGTTTATAGCGGTGGCTGTGCCGCTGACGTTGAGGGTGGCGTTGTTGGTGACGCTGCTGTCCGCCAGAGTGGAGACGGTAAGGGTGGGTGCAGTGGTGCTGTAGGCAACGGTAATGTTCTGGGTTGCCTGAGAGGCTGCGTTGTAGCTGCTGTCGCCGGCCTGGTTAGCCGCAATGATGCAGGTGCCGGTGGTGATGGCGGTAAAAGTGGCACCGGCTACGGAGCAGACGGACGGAGTCATGCTGCTGAAAAGCACCGGGCTTGTCGATGCCCCGCCGGTGGCGGTAACGGTGCCGGTACTGCCGACTATCACGGTCGGAGCGACCCCGAAGACAATAGTCTGTGTACCTTTGCCGACGGTGAAGCTTTGTGTTGCCTGGGAAGCGGCAAGGTAGTTGGCATCACCACCCTGATTGGCTGCAATGGTGCAGGTGCCGACGGTTACGCCGGTTACGGTTGAGCCGCTGACAGTGCAAATTCCCGGCGTGGTTGAACTGAAGCCGACTGCCAGGCCGGACGTGGCAATGGCGCTGACCGTGCCGCTGCTGCCGGCCGCAACGGTCGGGGCGAGGCCAAAGGTGATGGTCTGGCTTCCCTTGCCGATAGTGAAGCTCTGAGTAACCGTGGCGGCGGCATTGTAGTTAGCGTTGCCCGCCTGGGCGGCGGCAATGGTGCAGCTGCCCGCGGTAATGCCGGTGACGGTGGTGCCACTGACCGTGCAGACTGGCGCTGTTTGCGAGCTGAACGTGACGGCATTGCCGCTGGCGCCACCTGTGGCGCTGACAGTGCCGTTGCCGCCGACCGCGACGGTCGGAGCAGCGCCAAAGGCGATGGCCTGGCTCACCTTGCTGTTGGTCAGGTTGAAATTCGCGGTGAGCGCAGCGACCGTGGCGGTAACGGTATATGCTCCGGCTGTCGCGTTGGCTGCAGGGCTGAACGCAGCGATGCCGTTAGAGGCAGTATTGACACTGCCGCCCGCAGTTATGCCGGCCCCGCTTCCGGGTCCGGCAAAAGTTACACTGATGCCGTCCAGTAAGCCGCCCAGGGAATCGGTGACCTTCGCAGAGAGTGGCGTAGCGAATGCTGCGTTGATGATCGCAGACTGCGGTGAGCCGCCGGTTGCGATCACACTGGCTACAGCGCCCCTCTCATAGGCGCCGATGTCGCAGGTTGCGTCCTGTGGCCGTGCCATGCCACGCTGGTCAGCGGCAGGGCCGGTGGCGCAGTTGCCGGCGTTAATTGCCGGTGAGCCGCTAAGCAGCATCATGGTCCTGGTCGGCCCGCCGTTGTTGGCAAGGGGGCCGAGTTTGGGGTCGACATTGAGATTACCCGCGCCTGCATACCCTCCCTGGACGATGCTGTTGGTAACGGTGATAGTGTCACCGTTGTAGATTTCGCTGCCACCGTTCCCCCAGAGAATGCTGTTGCGGATCAGTGCGGTATCGTCATTGTATACTCCCACAGCAGAGTTGCCCGAGATGGTGGAGTTTTCCACCGTCAAATTGCTCAACAGGTTGTTATATATGCCGCTTCCGGTCGATGCGGTATTGACGGTAATGGTGGTGTTGCTGATGGTCGCCGTGCTGCCGATATTGTTATAGACACCGCCTCCGAAGGCATCGGCTATGTTGCCGGTGATTGTGCAGCCGGATACGGTCAGGGTGGCGCCGGTCTCATTGTAGATGCCGCTTCCCGATGAGGCAACCGCATGGTTGCCGGTAATGAGAGCGTTGCTGATTGTAAGAATGCCTCGGTTGAAAAGAGACGGGCCGTCGAACCAACTGCCGTTGGCGAGGGTTAGTCCGGCAATCTGGACGGTCTTGCCCGCATTGACCTCAAAGATGCGGACGCTCCCCCCGCCGCTGATGCTCAGGCTGGCTGCCCCCGGACCGTTTATGGTCAGATCCTTGTCGATAGTGATCTGCGAGCTCAGCGTTATTGTCTGGCCGTTCAACGCAGCATTAAAAGTGATGGCGTCGCCGGGATTGGCCCCTGCTATGGTGTCACGCAGGCTGCCGGCGCCGCTGTCGTTGGTGTTGGTAACGGTAAGGGTGGCCGCCACCGGTACACCCGATGCCGTGGCCCCGAAAGCCGTTTCGGTCGAACCGCCGTTGCGTGCCTTCACCTGGAAGGTGTAGGTGGTGCCGGTGGTGAGGCCGGTGACGGTCTTGGTCCCCCAGGTGACCGCGTTCTGCCAGACCGCGCCGGCACCCAGCGTACCGTCCGCCTGGACGTAATTGCCGGTACTGGTCTCCTGGATGGCGAATTCCGTCCCGCTCGGGTTGCTGTTAACGTTGACGGCCACATCCAGGGTGGTGGCGGTAGGGTTATTCACTGTTGGCGCCGAAGGCACGTTGGCCAGGGTCCAGAAGGCGACGCGAGCGCCGTAGCCGGTGCCATTGGCGCTCGTTGCATAAGCGCGGGCGTTGTACTGGGTATTGACAGACAGGGAGGTCAGGGAGGCGTTAAAGGCGCCGGTGCCGAAGCTGCCGTTTTCGCTGATATTGGTGACGCCGGCATCGCCGATAATCTTGTCCGTATTGGAATAGGCCCAGTAGATCGCGCCGCGAGTCGTGGCATTGGCGCCGTTGGTGGCTGTGATGTTGCCATTGCCGGTGGCGGCAGTGGCACTGATACTTGACGCTGCCTGAGTGGTGACGGTGGGGGCGGCGACCGGTGTGCCCGAGGCAGTGGCACCGAAAGACGTCTCGGTCGAGCCGCCGTTACGCGCCTTGACCTGGAAGGTGTAGGTGCTGCCGGTGGTCAGGCCGGTGACGGTCTTGGTGCCCCAGGTGGCGGCGGTCTGCCAGACCGCGCCGGCACCCAGCGTACCGTCCGCCTGCACGTAATTGCCGGTGCCGGTCTCCTGAATGGTGAATTCCGTCCCGCTCGGGTTGCTGTTGACGTTGACGCTGACATCAAGCGTCGTGGCGGTCGGGTTATTCACCGTCGGCGCCGCCGGGACGTTGGCCAGGGTCCAGAAGGCAACGCGGGCGCCGTAGCCGGTGCCGATGGCGTTGACGGCATAAGCCCGTGTGTTGTACTGGGTGTTGACCGAAAGAGATGTCTGTGATGCGGTAAAGGCGCCGGTGCCGAAGTTGCCATTTTCACTGACATTGGTGACGCCAGCATCGCCGATGATCTTGTCTGTGTTGGTGTAGGCATAGTAGATCACCCCGCGGGTTGTGGCATTGACGCCGTTGGTGGCGGTGATTGTGCCGTTGCCTGTGGCCGACGTAGCGGCTATGGCCGACGCCGCTTGAGTGGAAACGGTTGGAGCATCGGCATTGGTTGCAAAATTCACCACTCCGCCATAACTGGTTCCCACACTATTCGTCGCATAGGCCTGGACGTAATAGGTCGTAGCGGGAGACAAAGAAGCAATCAATTCGCTAAAGGTTCCTGTCCCACTGCCATTGGCGTCTTGAGTAACTCCAGGTTCGCCAATCGTCGGGGTCAGGTCCGTGGAAGAGTAAACGACACCCCGGCCCGTCACGGTTGCTCCACAATCGGCAGTCACATTGCCACCCAGTGTTGCCGATGTTGCTCCATAGGTGGAAACGGTGGTCGTGGTCAAGGTCGGGGACCGGGACAAGACGAGCTGAATATTATCGAATTCAATATAATCATCCGTATTTGTTGAAACCTGGGCATACAAGATGACGTTCAGCTTTCTTGTATTCGTATTCAAATTGGCGATCGTTACGCTGGATGTCACCCAAACGTCTCCGCTTGTATTGCCATCGATCTCGGATGTTTGCAAAAGAGCATTGGAAGCATCCAGCTCTTGCACGCGAAGGATGCAGTTTGAAGCCGCATAGAATTTCTTCACCTCACCGCTTAGCACGGCCCGGACGCTGCCCGCAGCAATGTCGGCGGCAAGGGAAGTGATGTCAATGATCTGGGAAAGCGACTCATTTCCGGAAGCGGATCCCGGATAATAATCAAAGGCGTAACCGCCGCTTGGACTGTTGCTGACGCCACTGCCCGAGGGACTCAAAGCAACAAAGACCGGGCCTGAATTTGTCCAATTTGCAAGGCTGTTGGTTTCGGCATCGCCATTAAGCACCAGATTGGCGCCGTAACTCGCCGCCATTGCCTGGCTGCTCATCATCAAAGCAATCAGAAGGCAGAATGTCTGGATAATGTTTTTAATCCCACTGATCATAGTAACGGGGGAAATTACCCTATCAATTATCTTGCGCAGGGTTGTCATGGGGCCTCCGGCAAAGGGAATTCAGTATGTTGTCCGGTAATGTCCGGGTCAAACTCCCGGATGGAAATATATTCGGATAAACGGTGCGCATATTCGGATCAGTTGACAGAACTGTTGGCAATAATTGACGGCCCGTCATTAACAAGCAGGTTTTACTTGCCGTCTAAATGGTAGCTTATGAAAATGTTTGTGCAACATAGGGAATACGCAGTAACGATTAGGGAAACCCTTATGTTAGAAGCGTGGACCGGGCGTTTTGCCGACTGGCGCCGTCCCTGCCTCGCCATGTTCTGCTGGTTCACGGTCTATTGATTTATTGACTCTGACCGTATATGGTAATAATCCTGTCAAGCTGCTATCGTTGTTACCGATAACGGTATTATGAGCATTTTCACCCGGTACTGTCATGAGCCTGAATAAAATAGACTCCATACCGGATTATCGCCTGCTGAAACGGGTTGTGATAATTGCCGTAGCGGCACTTATCCTGGTATCGGCAGCGTTTTTCGTGTGGAAATCAATCGCCGAATACCGGTTGACGATCCACGGGGCGGAACTGCAGACGCGGGGCTATGCCAGCGCTCTCAATGAACATGCCGGCCGCGCCCTGAACGAAGCGGATACCGTGCTGCAGGAGGTTATCAAGCAGGTTGCCACCAATGGCGGCATTTCTGCGCAATCCAGCGAATCTCTGCGCAGGATTGCGAGCGCACAGGTTCGCATAACCCCGCAAGTAGCCTCGATCATCCTGGTCAACCGGAACGGCCTGTTGTTTGCCCATTCTCTGGACGCGCCGGTCAGGCAAGCCGATGTGACCGATCGCGATTATTTCATCCATCATCGCGATAACCCCTCTGATACTCCTTACCTGTCAAAGCCGCTCAAGAGCCGGATCAACGGCAAATGGCGCATCACCCTTTCCCGTCCCATCCGGAATGCCAAAGGGGAGTTTGACGGGGTGGCCGCAGTTGCCCTGGATCTGGACTATTTCCGCAAATTTTACGAATCCCTCGACCTGGGCGACCATGGCAAGATCGTGATGGTCCGCAAGGACGGGGTATTGCTACTGGCGGTGCCGTACAAGGAGTCTGACTTTGCCATCGATTTCAAAAAATCCCACCTCATCCGGACCCATCTCCCCCGTTCACCGATAGGCACTTTTCATATCCCCAAGGGGAAGGCGCTCCTGGAATCGACTGCCCGGATCATCTCGTACGCCTCTCTGGACGAGTTCCCCGTGGTCGCAATGGCAAACATGGACGAGGACGAGGTGTTGTCCCAGTGGCAACAAAGCGCCTTAATCCAGGCGGTTCTCGTCATTGCGGTATCTGCAGCGTTGAGTCTGCTGGCAGCGGGACTGCTACGGCAACTGAGGCGTATTGAGGAATCAAACCGGGTGCTGCTGCAGCAGCAGGGCGAGATTGTGAGATCTGCCGAGGCCTGGCAGACAACCTTTGATGCCGTGGCAGACGCCATCTGGGTCATGGATAATGATCGTGTCATTCTGCGCGCCAATAAGGCAACCGAGCAGATTTTCGGCAAACCGGGGGAGCCGGTCGTCGGCCGCAGATGTTGCGAAGTTGCCCATAGCAATGCGACCCCCTTTGCCGGATGTCCCTTCCAGAAGATGCTGGACAGCGGTCATCGCGCCTCAATGCAGATCATGCACGGTCAACAGTGGTACGATGTCACGGTCGATCCGATCAGGAACGACGCCGGCGCTATAACCGGTGCGGTGCACATTGTTTCAGACATCACTGAGTTGAAACTGGTTGAGGAGCAGGCGCTCGAAAACGAGACCCGTATTCTTGGGCTCCTTTCGGCTATACCGGATGCGATCTTCTTCAAGGACGCCGCCGGTAGGTGGTTGCTGGCCAACAACGCCGGAATCGAACTGTTTCGTTTGCAAGCAGTGGATTATTTCGGTAAGACCGATTCTGAACTGGCGGAATTGGTGCCTGAGCGCCGGGAGGCGCTACTGGCCTGCCGGGAATCCGACCGGGCCGCCTGGGAGCAGCAATGCCGGACTCATTCGGAGGAGACAATCACTGATCCGGATGGCACGATCAGGGTATTCGACACCATCAAAATTCCACTTTACAAGACGGATGGCAGCCGGCGCGGCATGCTCGTGGTGGAACGGGATATATCCGACCAGCTGCAGATGGAGATGCAGCTACGCCAGGCGCAGAAAATGGAAGCCATCGGGCATTTAGCCGGCGGTATTGCCCATGATTTCAATAACCTGTTGACGCCGATCCTGGGATACGCCGAGATGGTTGCCGCCCGTCTGCAACCCGGTGATCCGTTGGGCGCAAAGATGGCCGGGATCAGCGCTGCGGCTCACAAGGCCAAAGACCTCACCCAGCAGCTCCTGAGCTTTGGCCGGAGGCAGGCAGTGGCCACGGCGGTTATAGATCTCAACGAGATCATCGAATCGTTTTACATTGTCCTGCGCCGGACTATTCGTGAAAGTATCAGCATTGACCTGGCCCTAGATCCGGCTGGCGCATTTATTGCGGCGGACCGTTCCCAGATGGAGCAGGTGATCCTCAATCTCACGGTAAACGCCCAGGATGCCTTGGGCGGCAAAGGCACCATAGCCATCGAGACCTGCAAGCTGTTCATGGATGGCGAGAGTGCCCGGCTGCACCCGGGGATGATGGACGGTGACTATATCCTGCTGGCGTTTCATGATTCCGGCTGCGGTATGAGCAGTGAGGTGCTCGCCCATATTTTCGAACCGTTTTTCACGACCAAGCCGGCCGGCCATGGCACCGGACTCGGTCTGGCAACGGTTTATGGGATCGTTAAGCAGCACAATGGTCATGTCAGTGTTTTGAGCCGGGAACATGAGGGCACTACCTTTCGCATCTACCTGCCGGCAGCTGCTGAACTTGCACCGGTTGAGACCATGGCGCCGGTTGCCGAACCGGTCAGGGATCATGGAGAGATAACCGTCCTGGTGGTTGAAGACAACGAAATGGTTCGGGACATGGTCCGGGAGATGCTGGAAGGGTACAGCTATCGGGTGCTGACCGCCGCAGACGGTAATAACGCCATTCAAGTTGCAGCAGATAACCGGGACAAGATCGATTTGCTGGTGTCAGATATCGTCATGCCGGGGATCAACGGTCCGGAACTATACGAACAACTGTTGCTGCAGATACCTTCCCTACGGGTGGTTTATATCTCAGGCTATCCGATGAACCCCAGCCTTCGGAAGGACACGCTCGAAGAGGAGGTCAACTACCTGCAGAAACCGTTTACTGCCGAGGCTCTGCTGGAGAGGATCAGGATGGTCCTGTGACGCCCCCGAGTTCCTGCCAGCGGAAGCAATCCACGGTATGGTCGTTCACCATGCCGACGGCCTGCATGTGGGCATAGCAGATGGTGCTGCCGACAAAACGGAAACCCCGCTGCTTGAGATCCCGGCTCATGGTATCGGAAACCGGCGTGCTGGCCGGGACCTCCGAGATGCTTTTCCAGGCATTCCGGATCGGTTCACCGTCCACGAAGCGCCACATGTAGGCATCGAAGGAGCCGAACTCCTCCTGAACCTTGAGGAAGGCGCGGGCATTGGTTATCGCCGACTCCACCTTCAAGCGATTGCGGACGATGCCGGGATTGGCCAGCAGCTCTGCCACGTTTGCCTGATCGAAACAGGCCACCAGTCCGGGATCGAACCCGGCAAAGGCGGTGCGGTACGCCGCGCGCTTCCTGAGAATCGTTATCCAGGAGAGCCCGGCCTGGGCACCTTCCAGGATCAGGAACTCGAACAGCAGCCGGTCGTCGTGAACCGGCACCCCCCATTCCTTGTCGTGGTACTCCCGGTAGAGCGGGTCATTCCCCACCCAGGCGCAGCGGCTAACCGTTGCCGCATTTTCCATTGCTTCCTCCGGATGCCGGACGGATCAACTCCACATCCGGCAGATTCAGATACACATCCTCGATTGTGTCGTATCCGGTTAAGACCTTGATCACCACCGGCAGCGGGTCGGGCCAGATCTCCGGCAGGTCTGCCTCCTGCTTGTCATTCAGTGGAAACGCCAGCCGCTCCACCGGCGGACAGAATTGCGCATCCACCCCCGGCTTGTTCCCCCGCGCATCGATACGATACCAGCCGTAGTCCGGCAGCCAGAACGCATTGAGGCCGTGCAGGCAGTAAGGCGCACCGTTGTCGTTGACCGAGAGCCTCTGATAACAGAGCCCGGCCGGAATGCCGTTGGCCCGCAGGAGAGCTGCCAGCAAATGGCTCTTGGCGTAGCAGTAGCCGGTGGCATATTCCAGTACCTCCGATGCCTTGCAGGTTACCGGATTGAGACGATAATCCCAACTGTGCCTTATCTTGTCCCGGACAAACTCGAAGCAGCGCCGGGCGATTTCGACCTGATCCGTCGAGTTGCCGGAAAGCTCGCGAGCTGCCGCCAGGATCTCCGGGTGCTGCCAGTCGATGTATTCGCTTGATTGGAGAAATGGATTCATGGTGTCCTTTGGTGTCAGAACTAAAAATACTCTTTATGTCGCCAAGATGAACAATCCAACTGATCATTCCCCAAGGAATCGGCCGGTCTGTTCAGTCCTTGGAGTGCTTCCGAGCGATGAGTGTAACCAACCCCCTGGCCGCGGAACGGTATTCGACCGCAAACCCCAGCTTTTCCAGGGTGGTCGCCGCACCATCCGGAGAGATCTTGAGCTTTTTGTAGGCACTCTTGTGTAGCGCCCATCCGTCTGCTTCGCGAGTATATATCAGGTCATGCACTGCGACATGGCTTCCCAGGTCTTCGAGGAAACAGGTGAAGATTGCCTGCTCATCGCTGCGCACCGGGATAAAGCGATCCAGTCCGGCCGGCAGACTGGTCAGGTCGCGATAAGTAACGACAAAACGGCCGCCCGGCTCCAGAAGGGAGTGCACGTTCTCGAACAGCTGCTCGAGCTGTTCCGGTGATCCGAGATGGGTCAGGGTATCGCCCATGCAGACAACCAGTTCAACAGCTGCGGATACGTGACTGGGGAAGTCACAGAGATCAGCCACGACGGTTCTGACCTTCAGGTTGTCCTTATTGTGCCGGGCCAGTTCATCCAGCAGCTCAGCACTCAGATCGATGGCAGTGACGTCGAACCCGGCTTCCGCAAGGGGAATGCTCTGAAAGCCGGGTCCTGCCCCCAGATCGACCGCCCGACCCGACAAATGCGGGGAAATCAGGTGTTCCGCAAAGAAGCGCCGGTTCTCGGCGAATTTCGTCTCTGCTCCGCCAAACATCCAGGAATAGTGCCTGGCCAGGAGATCTCGGTAATGCGCAGCAACGTCGAAAATGATAGCCATAGATGAACCTCAAAACATGTTGGTATTTTCAGACTGCAATGGCTTCTTCTGAACCCGGCAAAATATGATCCTCAGCATCCGCTCCTTTCCTCTGCCTGCCCGGAAAGCGCTGGGACATCCTTATCGATAATTTTAGTCCTTTTTGCCGGGAGCACAATTCATTAAATCGGTCCCCTCGATTTTCAGACTCGGCTCGGTCAATGGACGAGGTAGTTACTCCACCAGCCCGGCCTTCTTGGCAAACGGGTCCCACGTCGGGTCGCGGTGGGCGTCGTATTCGGTCACTTGGGCCAGCCAGTCGGCGATCCCCTGGCCGTAGAGCCGGCCGATCACCGCCAGGCTCATGTCCATGCCGGCCGAGACGCCGGAGGCGGTCACGACGGTGCCATCATCCACCCAGCGGGCCTTTTTCACCCATTTCGCTTTGGGTCCCGGGTCAGTGGACATCTTCCAGAACATCTTGTTGGTGGTGGCCGGCCGGTTGTCCAGAATACCCGCTGCCGCCAGGAACGACGCGCCGTTGCAGACGGACATCACCAGCGGCGTCTGCATTGCCTGTGCCTTGAGCCAATCCAGCGTGGCTCGGTCCTTCAGCAGCGGAAAAACGGCCATACCGCCCGGCACCAGCAGATAGTCGAGCGCCGGGGCATTGTCAAAGCCGTAATCCGCAACCGTCTTCGGCCCTTGGGCCGAAGCGACCTCACCCTGCCTGGCGGCAATGGTCACCACCTCCACTGCCACCCGCTTCTCCTCCCCGCCCCAGAGTGGAGCCGGAGCATGGCGCAGGTTCCCCCACAGCTCCATCGGCCCGTAAGCATCCAGCATCTCGAAGCCGGGGAAGATGAACACCCCCAGCACCTTCTTCTGCACCGTTGGCGGCGCGGTCTGCACCTCCGGACCCTTGGCCTCACCGCGGCCGACGATACAGGCCAGCACCAAGAGGACAGCGGCGATGATTCTCTGCAGTTTTTCGTTCATCTGTTCGCTCCTTTGTTCCCAACTGATGGGAAATGAAAATTTTCATTACCGTAGTACGGCAAGCGGAGCAGAACACGCCGTTTTCGATGAACGGCGGAAGAGTGTCGATGAACGGCTACAGATGCGCCAGCGCCCGCTTCAAATCCGTTGCCCGGCGGCGCGACACCGGGATCGGTGGGATCTGATCATGATCGAGGTGAAGCGTCAACTGGTCGCTGCCGGAACGGATCGATTTCCGTATGTGCCGCAGGTTGACGATAAAGCTTTTGTGCACCCGCATCAGGGCGGGCGAAGGATAACGGAGCAGGAAACCTTTCAGGTTCAGGTGCTCGTAATATGTCCCGTCAGTGGTGAAGATCCGGCAATAATCGCCGTCGGACTGGACCGCGCGCACGTCGTCGATGGCGATGAAGCGATAGGAGCCCCCCTCGGCCACCGGGACCTTCTTCATCTCCACCAAGCCGCTCAAGGGGTTCCTGACGGCGCCGGTCTGGGCGGTCACGTCGATGAAGGTCACGGCCCAGCAGGTCTGGGGAGCCGGCGTCGTGATGGTGAGCTGCGACAGGTTGTTCATGATCGCCCGACCCAGCACGTCGATTATGACCGTCCTGGCCTCGCCCGGTGGTGCATCGATCATTTCGCGCATGATTCCCCGAACCAGTTCGCGGCTTTTCCCGGGATGATAGAGAAAAAGGCTCCTCCCCAATTCATCCGGTACCGGCCCAAAGACCTTGCGGGCAAAGTCATTCATGCCGATGACGCGCAGATCGGAAGAGAGGAGAACCAGGCCGATATTGAGGCTGCTCAGGAAATTTTCCATTTTGTTCGAACTCCGGTTCCGGCTGATCCGCCGGTAATGCCTCACAGCATCCGATCCACGATAATACGGCAATTTCGACAATTTTCAATGCCGGACCAATCTTTACCCGGGGTCCTCCCCAGTGCCTGTTGACCAGGCGCCGGCAACGATCCCCAGCACCACCAGCAGGCAGGCTAAGAGCTGTTGTCCCGACAGCGGCTCCCGGAGGAGCAGGGCCGACAGCAGCACGGCGCTCGCCGGCATGGCGGCAGTGGTGATGCCGGCGGTTACACCGCTGACCGACCCGACGGCGCCGGTCCAGAGGAGATAGGCCACCACCGTGGCAATCGCGCCGTAGTAGAGGATAGCCAGCATATCGGAAACCGCCGGCAGGGCCGGGTGGCGCCACAGATCAAGAGCGGCGAGGGGCAGGGTTGTCACCAGGGCGCAGAAGACCAGCACCGCGGTATTGGCGGTTGCGGATACGGTGGCGGCAATCCGCTTGCGAAAGATGGAAAAGAGCCCTTCGCTGACAACGGCGCCAAATACCAGGATTCCGCCCCACCCTGGGCCGGCGGTAGCGGTTCCCCCGGTATCCGCCAGGGCAAGCCCGGCCGCCCCGGCCATGGCGCAGAACACGCCGATCGCAGGCAGCATCGCCGGCCGCTCCCCCAGCATGAACCATGAGAGCATGGTGAGCACCGCCGGTGACGTGCCGGTGATAATCCCGGCCTGGGCCGCGCCGACCGTGCGCAGGCCGGTCAGCATCAGCACCCGGAACAGCACGATGCCGCAGATACCCTGCAGGAAGAGGTAGAGCCACTCCCTCGGTCCTAGTCTGCGGATCTCGCCACGCCTTTGCCAGGCATGCGGCAGCATCACGATCAACGCCACCAGCAGCGTGGCAGAGGTGGTCAGAAACACCGGCAGGCTGGCGGCCAGCGCCTTGCCCACCACCACCGAACTGCCGGCCAGCGCCATTGCCGCCACCAGTTGAACGGTTGCCGTCCATTTATCCCGCTGTACCATGGCCATTCCTCCCTGCTTGACCATACGGCAGGAAAGTGGTTTTATACAGGGCCAGTAATCACCTATTTTATGGTGCCACTTGGAGGTCGCCATGATCCATGTCACCCTTGACCGAACATCAGCCATTCCCCTGATTCGCCAGCTCTACGACGGGATGCGGGCGCAGATCCTTTCCGGCGTCCTGCGGCCGGGAAGCAGGCTCCCCTCCAGCCGGGAGATGGCCGGGCAGCTCGGCGTATCGCGCAACGTGGTCGTGGAGGCGTTCGAGATGCTCTATTCCGAAGGGTTCACCACGGCGCGCCACGGTTCCGGAACCTTTGTCGCGCCGGGCACGACCTTTCCGGCAGCGGTTGCCGAAAAAAAGCGGATCACGCTGGCAAAGGTATCTATGGGGTACGAGAGCCAGGCCGGGGTGATCAACTTCAAGCCGGGCACGCCCGACCTGCGGGAATTTCCGCTCCGAGCCTGGCTGCAGGCGGTGAAGGCGGCCTATCTGCACCCGGCGGACGATAGCCTGGGATACGGCCAGCCCGAGGGGCGGCGCGAACTGCGGCAGGCGATTTGCGATTACGTGGTCAGCCAGCGCGGGGTGGCCTGCGATCCGGACCAGATCGTCATCACCGCCGGCACTACCCAGGCGATCGGCATCGCCTGCCATCTGCTCTTGGGTGAGCGGCGCGACGTGATACTGGAAGACCCGATCACCCGCGATATCCAGCTGATCGTGAAGGGAGAGGGTGGCGTCATCCACCCGGTAACTGCCGATGACAGCGGCCTGGTGGTCGAAGAGCTGCCGTCCGGCATCTCTCCCGCCTTTGTCTATGTTACGCCGTCGCACCAGTTCCCGTTGGGGGGCACCCTTGCCATTCAGCGGCGGATCGCCCTGCTGGAGTATGTGGAGCGGACCGGCGCCTGTCTGATCGAGGATGACTACGACAGCGAATTCCGCTTCGACGGCCCAGCGCTCGCCTCCCTGCAGAGCCTGGCCCCGGACCGGGTGGTCTATATCGGCACCTTCAGCAAGACCCTCAGCCCGGCCCTGCGCACCGGTTACCTGATCCTGCCGCCTGCTCTGGTGGGAGAGGGGCGAGGCCGGAAATGGCACTGCGACCTGCACAATGAAACCCCGACGCAGCTGGCCCTGGCCCATTTCATTGCAACTGGCGGGTATTTGCGCCATCTAGGGCGGATGAAGCGGCTTTACGCCCGGAAGCGCCGGGTGCTGGAGCAGGCACTGGCCGCGCATTTCGGCGCTGCGGTCAGGATCATCGGGAGCGCCACCGGGCTCCATCTGGCGGCCCGCTTCAGCGGAATCGTCTTTACACCGGAACTCCTTGCCGAGCTGGAGAAGAAAAGGGTACGGGTCTATCCGGCCGAGGCCCATGCCATCAAGCCGGGGCGTCTGGACGACATCATCCTCATCGGCTACGGCAATCTCAGCGAAGCGCAGATCGAGCAGGGGATACGGATTCTCCATCGGGTAATTAACCGATAGAAATATTTTCTTGACCCGACTATTGCTTCACGGTTTAGCGTAACTCTTGTCATGGCCGTGACCAATTCAGGAATTTGAAAGGAGCAGATCATGAAACCATGTGTGAGCGTTGAGGAGTGGGTTACCCGCTTCCGGGCCATCGGCCTGGATGATGCGGCAATGGCCAAGTGGCATCGCCTGTTAGAGCAGGAGAACCCGGCCGGTCACCAGAGTTTTCTGGAGTGGCTGGGGTTGCCGGCCGCAAAGATTGCGGAGATTCGGGCCAAGTACGCCTGATAAGACACGCCCCCGGTGACGAGCCGGGGGCCTTTCCCCCTTGGAGGAGCGCATGTTCCGCATTACCGAGCTGGCCCGGCAATTCGGGCTGTCCCGCAGCACCCTGCTTTATTACGACCGGATCGGCCTGCTTTCGCCGTCGGGGCGGAGCGGGGCAAACTACCGCTGCTATTCGGACGCTGACCGGGAACGGCTGGCGTCGATCTGTTCGCTCAGGCAGGCCGGGGTCGATATCGAGGGGATCAGGGCGATTCTGGCCTCCAGCGGCGACGATCCCGGCGCGGTGCTGCAGCGGCGCCTGAACGAAATTGGGGGCGAGATCCAGGCGCTACAGACCAAGCAGCGGCTGCTGGCCGGGATGTTGCGGCTCAAAGGGGAGGGTGGGCCGAAATCGGCACTGGACAAGGAGATGTTCGTCAGTATGCTCCGCGCCGCAGGGATGGACGACAACGCCATGAAGCAGCTCCATGTTGAATTCGAGCGGCGGGAACCCCAGGCGCACCACGCCTTCCTGCTTTCGCTGGGCATTTCCGAAAATGAGGCGCTGCAGATCCGCAAATGGTCGGCGGATATGGGGAAGGTGGCATAATGCGGCGAAGAGTCCTATTTTTTGGCAGTCAGGTGTTGGGAATCAGAGTTCATCGCCAGGAAGAGGAGGACGACCCTGTTGCCGGATGGATCGAGGGTCATGGCGCATAATGGGCAAATGCCGTGTGCACCTTGCCGTCAGCCCCGAAATGAAACACCTCCGCCGCCAGTCGTCCCCGCGCTCCCTTGTAATACAGTGTGATGGAGTCGACACCAATAAGTGTCGCAACCGGTTCGAAGTGCAAATCCGGGATAAGGCCAAGCGCCTTGGCCCAGTAGGCGCTGACCGCGTCTTTCCCCTTCAGCCGGCCACTTGGTTCGCCAGCCACCTGGATGATCACCGGCGAATGCATCTCGAAATCATCGCTATAATGCGACAGCACTCGCTCAAGGTCGCGACTGTTCCACGCGTCAATCCAATCTGCTGCAAAATGTTCGGCAAATGCTGTGGTAATCATCCTGAAACCTCTCTGACAAAGTTCTTGGAGTGATTCAACGCGCTGAGAGTTACCAACCCCTGACGGGACAATAATGCGGGACAGTTCCAAGACCGGCTCATTTTGCATGCAGACTACCATTTGTCGTAATGCACGAATTCGGTCAGCGGTTTGCGCGGCGGACCACCCTTGGCGTCGACGGCAGGATAGCCGAGCGGGAACAGGCCGACAATCCGGATGCCGGGCGGGATTTCCAGCAGGTCCCCGAGCTGATCCTCATCGAACACGCCGACAAAGACGCTGCCGAGCCCCTGGTCGTGCGCTGCCAGCATCAGATTTTCCGCGGCGATCCCCATATCGGCCATGTAATACTGCTGCCCGTGGAGTTCACCTGACAGTTCCGGGTCCGCACAGGCAACGATCACGACCGGCGCCTGGGCCAGCGCCTTTTGGGCCGGGTTGGACTTGTAGCCGTAGGTGCTAAAGAACGACTCCACGAAAGAAAGCTCGCCGATCTTGTTACGCATCTCCTGGTTCTGCACAACCACCAGGCTCCAGCACTGCTTGTTCGACCATGACGGCGCCTGCTGCACCGCTTCCAGCACGGCCTGGAGTTTTTCCGGCTCCACCGGCTGATCGGAAAATCTGCGCACGCTTCTTCTTGTCTTGATCGCTGTCAATGTTTCCATGGGACCCCTCCCTTGCCACAATGCAAGATTTGTTCTGTTAGTATTATACCCGCATATTTAACTACTTCATCCAGGATGCCTTGGTCGCGAGCCGGTTGCCGTCCTCCAGGGTGGCCTGACTCAGGCTGCCGGCCTCGGCCTGGACGCAGATGAAGTACAGGTCCTCGTCGCCGGCCTTCCAGGCGCGCTCCCCTTCCGGGGCGACCCGGATCAGGCTCCCCTCCTGGATCGGGAACTCCTCGTTGTCCGCGAAGAAGGTGCCGCTGCCTCGCAGGACGATGTAGAGTTCCTCGTTCTTCCTGTGGCTATGGACGAACGGCATCCCCTTGCCGGCAGGCAGGCGGTTGATGGAGACCTCGCAACCGGTGAGTCCCAGTTCCCTTCCGATGAAATGTTTGCCGTGAAAGCCCATGAAATCCCGGTTCAGCAGGGTTTCCAGTGGGCCAATATGCTCGGCGGTGTAATGTGTTCCTTGTTGTGTCATGACCGGCTCCTTTCGCAGCTGGGAATAATGTTAGCGCCAGGTGATCAGTGCCGCCTGGCGGGGTGGAATGCGGTGGTAGCGGTAGCGGGGGAGGCCGAACATCATCGCTCCGAACACGCTGTGGCTGCCGGGAATATCCAGGGCATCGCGCAGCGGCGGGTAGCCGTTCGCGGCCCGCATGAGAAAACCGGCCCAGCAGGTGCCGATGCCGTTGGCTGCTGCCGCCAGTTCGAACTGGGTCAGGGCAATGGTGCTGTCCACCGAACTCCAGATCCAATCGTCCGGGGCGTGGATCACCACCAGGTGGGGAGCGTTGCGCAGGATCGGGTCTTTGCCCTGTTCCCAGAGATCTATAAAAGGGGCGTAGCGGGGTTCCTGTGCGCTGATCCGGCGCAGGTAGTCGATCACCAGGCCGGCCAGCCGCCTGACCTCGGCCGGTGTCCGGATCACCAGCCAATGGACCGGCTGGCGGTTTACGGCAGACGGCGCCCAGCGGGCCGCCTCAATGGCCTGCTGAACCAGCGCTTCCGGAACCGGCTCTTCCTTGAACTCGCGCACTGACCGGCGGCTCCGGATCAGCTGTTCCAGGGCTGGCACGGACACGGCCAGGCCGTGATCGATGAGGGGTGACTCTTCAAGAGGAAGCGCTGTATGATGGAGTGCGCTCCGGGGGCAGACGGCGACGCAGTGGCCGCAGCCGATGCAGCGCTCTGCCGCTCCGGGCCGAAAGGCCGGGAAGCCCGCGCTGTCCGTATCGAAAAGCCCCATGGGGCAGACAGCAATGCAGGCGCCGTCGCGACGGCAGGTGGTGTGGTCGATGGTTACGAGATTCATTGTCCCCTCCTTCAAATGATCATTAAACGATGGTTGGTTGATGCTTTTTGGTCGTTGTCAGCCTATTTCCCCTTTGGGATTCCTCCTTCGCAGGGGACCTTGGTCTGGCAGAGGCCGCAGCCGGGGATCGGGGTGCCGTACTGCTCGGCCAGCTCCTGGGTCAAGGTCGTGTACAGGTAGCTTTGGCAGCGTTTTTTGTCGTGGCCGTTGGCGGAGAGGGCGTCTACCGGACAGCGCTTGACGCAGGCCATGCAACTGCCGTCCCGGTAGAAGAGACAGTTGTCGCGTACGCCGGGGCGATCCTCTGGTGTTGATCCTACTACCATGTCGGTGACGACGCTCCCCAGCCGGTGGGCAATCCCTTTTGTGGTGATCAGGGCATCGTTCAGGCTGAAGGTGCCCAGGCCGGCGGCGTAGGCGGCATGCCGTTCGGACCAGGTGGAGACCGGCCCAACGTGCGGATCGTCCAGCGCTTGCCAGTTCGGATCAAGTTGTGGGGCTATGGCTCGGTATCCCTGTTGTTCCAGCCAGGCCACCAGGTGCCGGCGCAGCACCTTGATGAATTCGTCGCCGAAACTGCGGGTCCGGGCCCAATCGAGGGAGGGACGCACGCTCTCGGCCCGGTTGCTTTCCCGCGTACTTTGCGTGATCGGCAGGCTCCAGACGATGACCGTTGCGGCGCCGTTCAGGAGTTCTTCCGGGGTGCGGTGAAACGGGCCGATGATCTGTTTGTACCTCTGGAACAGTGGGTCCCCGGCAGCGGCAAAACCGACCAGCGGCGCGTCGAAATAGGGGGTATCGCTGTCGGGAAAACGGTTGAGCGGGCTCTCCCTGACGAAACGTTCGATCTCTGCGCGGATACGTTCTGCCATCGGTCACCTCCTACAATTCCGGTCCAATATTAGACCGGTCGTCTAGTATTTAGAGTAAAAAAATTACTGCCGCCGGAGCGTGGTCGAAAACATGACCTCCAGAAAGTCGCGCATCGGTTGCGGGGATTTCGTCACCTTGGTCTGCAGGATGGCACCCTCCCAGCCGGAGAGGAGAACCCCTGCCACCAGATCGGCATCCAGATCGCCGGCAAGCTCCCCGGCCTGTTGTGCTTCGGCCAGGCAGTCGGCAATGTGCTGGCGCCACATGGCGAAGATCCGGCTCAGCCGTTCCCGGAACCGCTCGTTCTGGTCGGCCATCTCCTGTCCCAGGTTGCCGATCAGGCACCCCCTGGTACAGGCGTTCTGGCTGACCCGCGCCAGGCCGCTCTCCAGGAAGTTGCGAATCCGGTTGACCGGGGTCACCTCTTCGTCCCGCAAAAAGGTGGCGAGCCGCTGCTCGAACCCTTCCGCAAAGTGATCGATGACCGCCAGGCCGAACTCTTCCTTGCTCTTGAAGTAATGGTAGAACGACCCCTTCGGAACGCCGGCTTCCTTCAGAATGGTGTCGATGCCGGTGGCGTTGTATCCCTGGCGGTAGATGATGCCTGTGCCGATCCGGACGATTTCGCTGCGGGTATCTTTCTTTTCCATGTAAAAATTTATAGACCGATCGGTCTAGTTAAGTCAAGAACAAAATTCACACCTACTCGATCGATCTCCCGATCCTGTCCCAGCGCACTCGCCAGGCGTCGCTATCCCAGGACCAGTACTTGAGAAGCGCCTTCCCCTTGATGTCGCCCTCCTTGATGAAGCCCCAGAAACGGCTGTCGTAAGAGCGGTCCCGATTGTCCCCCATCATGAAATAGGAGTTGGCCGGCACCCTGACCGGCCCGAAATTGTCGCGCGGGGCCTGCTCACGCGCCAGGACGGCCTTTTCCTTGTGCACCTCGTGGGGATTCAGGTAGGGCGCGCCGTTCACGTATACCGTCTTGTCCCGCACCTGGATCTCGTCACCCGGCACACCGATCACCCGTTTGATGAAATCCTTGGAGCGATCCTCCGGGTACTCGAACACCAGTATCTCGCCCCGGCGCGGGTCGCGGAGCTTCAGAATACGGCTGTCGCTGAACGGGATCTTGATGCCGTAGACGAACTTGTTCACGAACAGGTGGTCGCCGACGAGCAGGGTGTCCTCCATGGAGCCGGACGGGATCTTGTACGCCTGGACCAGGCAGGACCTGATGATAAAGGCTAGCACGAGCGCCCAGATGATCGATTCAACGTACTCGCGTGTCTTGGATTTGACAGTTGCTGCGGGTTGGTCCTGCACTACAGTTGCGGATGTTTCAGACATTGGTTATTCCTTTCCGGTGCTGGGTGGTAACATGGAGATCAGAAGACCGGCGCAGCCTTGAGGATGCCGAAGACGGTCCCGCCGCCGGCCAGCGCATAGCGTACCGGCCGGGACCAGAAGATCCGCTCGATAAAGGAGACCTTTTCCGCCTCATAGGCATGGACCCGCTGCATGACCTTTGCGACAAAATCTGGAGACGGTTTATACTCGTCGTTCATGGCCGATACCTCCGAACTGCCCTTTCAACAAGAGCATGATCTTTTCCTTGGCACGAAACAGTCTGGTCTTTACCGTTGCTTGCGGCACGCCGCAGCTGCGGGCGATATCCTCCAGCGTGGCTCCCTGCAGGCTCATGATGATGGTGGCGCGAAACGGTTCGGGAAGCTCAGCCATGGCGTTTCTCAACGCAGTCCACTCCTCCTGCCTGATCAGGGCTGACTCTGCTGACTCGTCGTTGCCGGCGATCCGCTGGAAAAATTCCGCTGCTACCGGCTCTGTCCGGCTCAGCCGCCGCAGTTCGCTGATGCACTGGTTGCGCGCCACGATATAGAGCCAGGCCGCAAACGGGGTTCCCCGGTCGGGATCGAAGCCGGGGAGTTCCTTGTAGACATTCAGGAAAACCTCCTGGCCGATATCCTCGGCCAGGTGCGCATCCCTGACGATCCGGTGGATGAACGTCAGCAGGTTGCGGTGGTGCTTACGGACAAGCCGGGCATAGGCATCCACGTCGCCGCCCTGCACCCGCCTGATTAAGATCTGGTCGTCCATCCACTCTCCACGTTTTGTTGATACGAATGAATATACGCCGGAGCAGCGCAAAGGTTCCCGAAAAAAATGCAATCACGATTATATACGCAAAAATAGGTGCCGGAACGGCATATTCACACGGATAGCAGCGATCCG
The DNA here is from genome assembly GCF_000813145.1 of Geobacter sp. OR-1. Taxonomy (GTDB): domain Bacteria; phylum Desulfobacterota; class Desulfuromonadia; order Geobacterales; family DSM-12255; genus Geoanaerobacter. The sequence goes on from NZ_BAZF01000017.1 coordinate 67,532, forward strand.
GAAATCTCTTGACCTGAGATGGCGTCATCGGTATTTTGCGCAGTTGTCACGGATAGTGGCCACTCAATGTAAAAAGGAGAAGAACATGCCGGTAATAACCCTCGATATGGCGGCGTTGACGCGGGAGAAGAAGGCGCAACTGGTGCAGACTCTGACGCGGAACGCCAGTGAGATCACCGGAATTCCGCCGGAAAAGTTCATCGTGCTGATCAACGAACTTGAGCGGGACAACATCGGCGTCGGCGGAGAACTGCTTTCGGACCTTATGAAGTGATCTTTTCCATAAACACCAGCTCGACCTGCGGCGACAGGCGCTCCGTGCGGAAGGTCCGATAGCCGAGCCGTTCGTAGAGGCGGATGTTGCCCACGCTTTTACTGCCGGTGAACAGTTCGTACCGGGCCACTGTTGGGAACTCCGCCTCAACGGCCGCCATCAGGCGGCTGCCGAGCCCCTGGCCCTGGGAGTCGGGATGGACGATTAAACGGCCGATCTCGCAGGTGTCACCCCGCAATGCCCCCCTGACCGAGCCGATAATTTTGCCGGAATCGTTGCTCAATTTCAGAATGGTCATTACCGCGAACTCTTGTTCAATGTCGGCCAGGGTCTGGGTCAGCGGCGGAATGGACCAGTCGTTGTAAATCACTGCCTCGCTCTGGTAGGCCAGTTTCTGCAGTGCCAGGATTTCCGCGGCGTCGGCGATATCCGCTCGTGTTATCCGGTTCATGCCGTATTCCTTTTCTGTTTCAGCTGCTGGCATTAGTGAAAATACGACCTGATGCATGCTTCCAGCTTGCCGTGCAACAGTGCCTCGTCGTCGTTGCAGATCTCAGCATGCAGGGCCGGCGCATGGTCGAGAAAGATCCGGGCAATATCAGGATCGAAATGGCTCCCCGTGGTCTCTTTCAGGATACCGACCGAGACATCAAAGCTGAAAGGCTCCTTGTAGGGGCGCTTGGAGGTCAGCGCGTCGAACACGTCCGCAACCGCGAATATACGGGCATTGAGCGGGATATCTCCCCCTGCCACGCCGACCGGATAGCCGCTGCCGTCATATTTTTCGTGGTGGCAGCCAACCACGTCCAGTGCGTCCTGCAGCCAGTCATAACCACGAATGATATCCTCGCCATGCCGGACATGGGTCTTCATAATTTCGAACTCTGCCTCAGCCAGTTTTCCCGTCTTATGCAGGATCGCATCGCCGATGGCGATCTTGCCCAGGTCATGGAGAAAGGCGCCCTTGATCAGCCCCTGCATGGATAAGGGTGTAAGCCCCAGTTTCTCACCGATCCGCACGGAGTAGAGCGTCACCCGGTAGTTATGGATATTGGTGTCGCTGTCGCGCTTGGCGATGGCGCTCCCCAGCACCTTCAGCATGCCGATATTGGTCAGCGCCAGGTTGTGCGAGTAAACGATGAGGGTCCGGTTAAGGCGGATGATCAGTGGGTACAGCGCCAGGCTGGTCGCTAAAATGACCAGCACGACCAGGGTCAGCGACCAGAGGGTCTGCTGTTTGATCTGGGCGATGATGTCGGCCGGCGCGTGGTAGATCCCCTCCAAGTAGCCGATCTTGGCGCCGCCGGCATTCAGGATCGGGACAAAAACCCGCAGGTAGGTGTCGTTCCCCAGGGTCAGTTTTTCGCAAACAATGCCGCTGCTGTCCGAAAATTCGCTGCCATGCTTCGGGAGTTTTTCCTCTACTGTCCGGGCGGCCGGCTTGATCGCCTCGGTAATCTTATGCGATTCCGCATCGTAGAATTCGACGATGATCAGGTTGTCACGCTCGATCTCACCCCGGATCTGACGGTTCAGTTCAGCAAGCGCCTGTTCGGAAGGCGCTTTCAGGTAGGTGGTTACAACGCCGGTGTAACTGGTCGTTTCACTCTTGGCCATTGCCACGACATGATTGTCCAGGCGGCGATTGCCGAAAAAATGGACCATACCGCCGATCACCAGGGAGAGAATCAGCCAGACAAAGGCCAGCCTGACAATAAGCCATTTATGAAGATTGTCGATCATTGCTGCCCTTCTTGGCTGAACTAAGTGAACCCAGTGTTCCCAGCACGATAATGAATAGGTACGACCGCCTGTGAGGTCGCAGAATGACGCGACACAGGCGGTCGCGGTAGCTACTTGCTCAGATACCGGCTTTTTACGTTGTAGCCGATCATCCAATCGGCCATGGAGCGCTTCGGCAGGATCTGCTTCAACTCTGCCGCAATGGCATCGGCATCCATCTCTTTGGCGGCCAGTTCCCGCGCCTTGGTATCGAACAGTTCAAGGTACTCCTTCATAGCCATCAGATCCTTCTTGCCGGAGAGCGGGCCGTGCCCGGGGATGATCTTCTCTACGTCCATGGCCATCAGTTCATCCAGGGTTTTGACCCAGCCGCTGAAATTGCCGTCGGCCAGGAAGGGGTGGAAGTCGGTGAAGAGGATATCGCCGCTGAAGAGCAGTTTTTTTGCCGGCACGGAGACGATCACGCTCCCTTCGGTGTGCGAGGGCGCTACACGGATCAGCTCCACTGTTTCGTCACCCAGGTCGATGGTCAGCCGGTCGCTGAAGTACAGCGACGGCAGGGCGATTTCGGTGCCGGTCATCTCCTCCGGCTTCAGGCCGTAGTTGCCGATGTTCTTGAGGGTATCGGCGCCAACCCGCTCCATCAGCTTACGGTCGGCGGTGTGGGAGATGACGGCTGCCCCGATCCTGGTAAAAACGCAGTTGCCGAGAGCGTGATCCAGGTGGGTGTGGGTGTTGACCACGTACTTGATCTGCTTGTTGGTCACCTTGCGGATGTCGTCCAGGAACCGTTTCCCTTCTTTGGCCGAGATCAGGGTATCCACCACCAGGACCCCGTCGCGGCCGATAACGATCCCGGCATTGGCGGCAAAGCTGTTGGCCGGTGCCGCATCTTTGCCGCCGACATAGGAGTAGACATTATCGGCGATCTTGGTCAGTTCGGCAAAGGCGGTTTGGGTGAACAGCAGTGTGACAGCGACAACCGACAGCATAAACATTCTTTTCATTCTTCTCTCCTCCGGTAAATTCATTCACCTGCAATTTGATCAGTTCTAAATCCGGCTTACCATTTTGCCGGACCAATTTTAACAATTTACCACAGCTGACAGGAACTTCCAGAGAGGAATTATCGCCTGCGGCATCTGCTTAGATCGCCTGTGTCTTCCCATTTAATTATCGTAAATAGCGATTTGTGGTGCAAATATTATTTATTAAATCAATTTGACTTATCGCAACGGCAAATCTTATAAACGCAGAGGCGTGAATCAGTCGCCGTATTCTTTATGCAGAAAGGTCTTGATTATGAAAAGGATTCTATGGCTGGTAGTGTCGCTGCTGCTGGTGACTGCTGGGTTGGCCTGCGGCGCCGGCAAGCAACCGGAACCGTTTACCGTGGTCAGCAGTGAAGAGCTGAAGGCGATGATCGACCGGAATGAGCCCGGCCTTGAGGTGATTGATGCCCGCACTCCGGAGGAGTACCAGGAGGTGCATATCAAAGGGGCGAAGAATATCCCGTTGCCGGTGCTGGAAAAGAACCCGGCAGAACTTGCTTTCCCCAAGGACGCCAAGCTGGTGTTCTACTGCAACGGCTTCAAGTGCGGCAAGAGTCCCAAGGCTGCCCGGCTGGCGGCAACGCTCGGCTATAGCAACCTGTATGTGCTGAGCGAAGGGATGCCGGCCTGGGAGGAGAAGGGGTTTGCCATTTATGCCGGGCCGGACTATGAGAAGAAGATTGAGACCACCCGCATTCCCCCCAAGGAGCTTCAGGACTTGCTGGCCTCGGCCCCGGACAAGCTAACCCTGGTGGACGTCCGCGACCAGAAGGAGTTTGCCGAAGGTCACATTCCTGGTGCGGTCAATATCCCGGTGACCAACTTTGCCGCTCGTTCCGCAGGATTGGACAAGGAGAAACAGATCATCGTCTACTGCAACTCCGGCGGCCGCAGCTACAACGCCTACCGCAAGCTGCAGAAAATGGCCTATAAAAAGATTGCCCAGGCGATTTTCAGCGATTGGCAGGAAGCAGGATTGCCGGTGGCAAAGGGTAGTGCGCCGTAACCGCCCCCTTGACTCATGACAACGAATAATAACGACAAAAGGCGGCCGATCGGGCTAGCCGGTTACGTTTCGTGTGGAAAAATAACTATGTTGTGGTAAAATACTCCTGGACCGCTAGTAAAGGGTTCAGGAGGTTTTTTTATGCAGGAACCAGAAGAACCTTTGTTGTTGGCACCGCCCGAAATTGACGGTATTCAGGTTAATTTCTGCAAGAACCCGGCATGCCCAAATTACAGCGTTCCAGTTACAGGCGTGCGTAATACAAATAGGGGCACTGTTGATCCCACCTTAAGCCCGCCAAGATACAAACCTGCCAGTACAATGGAATTGCAGTTGCTTACATGCCAAGCCTGCAAGGAAACCTTCCCTATCAAAAGCAATAAAGGCATCAAGGAAGAACTTGATCGCCACCTGCCGTTTCCTCGCCAAGTTGAACCAATACACCTTTGTTGTCCGAATGTAAATTGTAATAACCATAACCTGGATGTGGAGTCAACTCCTGGCGCATACTATACCAACGGTAAAACAATAACGGGGTCGCAACGCTACAAGTGTAAAATATGCAAGTCTACGTTCACTGATGTATTGAAGACGTCTACAATCAGCAGGCATAAAAAATCACATAGGAACGCGAGTATCTTTCTTGATCTTATCAATAAGGTCCCGCTCAAGGCTATCGCAAGGAAGAACAGTATTTCAATGAAGACGGTCTATGACAAGATCGATTTCATATATAAACAGTGCCGTGCATTTGTTGCTCATAGAGAACGCGAATTGCCAAATATTACCAAGAAACGGATGGAAATAGCAGTTGACCGTCAGGTTCACAAGATCAACTGGAAGAAATCAACCGACAAGCGAAATATTGACTTATATGCCATTGGCAGTGCCGACGCAAAATCCGGATATGTGTTTGGTGTGCATGTTAACTATGATTTCAATTGCGACAAAGACCTTATCGAGGCCAATGCAGTTATGTGTGGCGATTATGATTTGAAGCCGCCATTTCGTGAATATGCTCGCTTTTGGTTGGCCGGTGACTATGAGGAGGCGGCCAGGATCAAAAAAGCCATTGCGGAACGTGAGGCCAAGAAAAAGGAAAAACGGAAAAGTGCGGCAGAGTTGGTAGATGAGACATATTCTGCCGCTGTGGCACGTGAGGATATCGAAGCATGCGAAGTGATGGATGCTACCTGTCAATTGCCTTTAAAGGGCATGCAGATACATTCTGACTACACAATGTACGCCCACTTCATGTTTCTGCAGCGAATGCTCAAGGGCGTTGATTACATCAGGTTCTACCTGGACCAGGACTCTGGCATTCGTGCGGCGTGTCTTGCTGCTTTTGTGGATCGCGTCCTTGCCAAGGAGTGTGATGCCTTCTTTGTCAAAATCCGGAAGGAACTGTCCCAAGCCGAGAAACTGTCGCGTGTCAGTAAGTGGCAATGGCAGCGCGATGAGTTCGTTGCCAAGAATACCGAATATGAAGAACAGCGTGATTTCATAGTGCGCCTTGCAATGATCTTGGAACGTATGGGGAAACTCAGCGAGCACGGCAAATGGAAGGACAAGTGGCTTGAGCACCCATTTGTCACGATGAGCGAACCAGAGAAAATGGTATGTTATCTGACAAATCTGAAGGCAAGCGGTTTTGATTATGACCTTGACCGCATGGCATTAATGTACGACAGGGCGAGTCTGCACGCAATCGACCGGTTCTTCATGCAGGTTCGCCGCGCAGTTTCCATCCTGGAGCGCGCCATCAGTTCATCAAGCACCGGAGGCCGAAGATGGTACGGTTACAGCGCCTACAGGCCAGATATCGTTGTTAAACTGCTTGAGATATTCCGTGTCTATCACAACTATGTCCAAATGAACGAGGGCAAAAAGCGGAAAAGGCTAAAAGAAGGCGAACAGAAAAGAAAAAGAGGCGAAGCCAGAAAAATATTTACCACGCCAGCAATGCGCCTGGGTCTCGCTTCCGGTCAAGTCAGAATAGAAGATATTCTTTATTTCATGCCATGATTTTGGTTTTAACATTACTGAGCATGAATAACCTTTTCTGTGCATTTGATCGGGCACAGTTTGATTCTTGTTGTACGATACTCCTCTCAATCCATCAATACTTGTGATGATAATGCTCATCGTTACAGGTGGGAGTCAGTAGCCCAGAGGACACATGGGTTGACTGACTTATACAAATTAATCACTGAATGATGGCATCCGTTAACGTCTTGTGCTACATAGTCTTTAGTTCAACCGTTAGAACCAACTAAAACAAGCCGACACACGAACGTGCGCATGTTTTCAGTATGGACGCTTTTATGTCATTTTTGCTGCCCAGCGTCGTATGTATGTACAATAAGACGAAATGTGTAGCCTAGGCAAAGGATATCCTGTTATGACCGAAAAAGGAAAAAATCAAAACCTGCATAAAGCTAAAGGCTCGAAACAAGACGAGTTCTACACACAACTTTCTGACATCGAGAAAGAACTGAGACACTACAAAAAGGACTTCAAGGGCAAGGTAGTGTATTGCAACTGCGACGACCCGCTAGTGAGCAATTTCTTCCACTATTTCTCATATAACTTCGAGAAGTTGGGTCTCAAGAAACTCATTACCACTTGCTACAAGAGCAAGGACATGAACCTGTTCAGTCAAAATGATTCTGAACGGGCCGTTTACCTAGAATATGACGGGGACAAAAACGGTAACGGCATGCCAGATCCCAAGGAAATTGGCATCAAACACTTGAAAGGTGACGGTGACTTTCGAAGCAAGGAAAGCATTGAATTGCTGAAACAGGCAGATATAGTAGTAACAAACCCACCGTTCTCTTTGTTCCGCGAATATGTGGCACAACTTATAGATCACGATAAAAAATTCATAATCATTGGTAGCCGAAACGCTATCACTTACAAAGAGATATTTAAACTGATCAAAGAGGATAAACTTTGGATTGGGTACGGGTTCGATGCTGGCAACGCTTATTTTAAAACGCCACATGCAAAATTATTTGCAAAAGGAGTTTACGACGAAAAGACAGGACTTGTGAAGTTTAGAAACGTTACCTGGTTCACTAACCTAGATATTTCCAAGCGCCATGACGACCTGATTCTTTATAAAACGTATAACCCCGTGGAATATCCAACCTATGATAACTATGATGCCATTGAAGTCAGTAAAACAAAGGATATTCCGGTAGATTATGAGGGTGTGATGGGTGTGCCAATTACCTTTCTTGACAAGTATAATCCTGACCAGTTTGAGATCGTGGGGATCACAAAAACCTGGTTTGGCACAGCAACAAAGACCTATCCACCACAAATACAAGTCAGCACAAATGGTAAAAAAAGCAATGTGACAAAACTAAATGACGGGGCCACACTGAAGTTAGACGCCGCTCCGCGCGGTAAGACTTATTACATGGTCGGGAAAAGTTACTATGTTCAACTGTACGCCCGCGTACTTATCAGACTGAAAAGAGCCAAAAAATGAAAATCGATTTCAAAGAAATCACTGTTCGCGAATTAACGAACGGTTACGAGGACAAAAACGAGGCAGGCGTGGTTGGTTATGGCGGTATATTGGATATTCGACCGCCCTATCAAAGAGAGTTTATCTACAAAGACAAACAACGCGATGCTGTCATTGACACTATCACGAAGAATTTCCCTCTGAATGTAATGTATTGGGCCGTGCGTGAGGATGGCAATTATGAAGTCATTGATGGTCAACAGCGCACCATCTCAATCTGTCAGTATGTCGAGGGCGACTTTGCCTTCAATGGCCGGTATTTTCACAATCTTCAGAACGACGAGCGGGAGCAAATACTAGCCTATAAACTGATGGTCTATTTTTGCAGCGGCGAGGACAGTGAGAAACTTAAGTGGTTCGAGACCATTAACATCGCGGGCGAAAAACTGACCGATCAGGAAATGAGAAACGCGGTGTTTTCAGGCTCCTGGGTGACTGATGCAAAAAGGTACTTCAGTAAAAATGGTTGCCCTGCTTACGGCTTAGGCGGGCAATATCTCAACGGCTCAGCCATCCGCCAGGACTATCTGGAAACGGTTATCAAGTGGATCAGCGAGAATGAAATCCTTGACTATATGGGTAAGCACCAGGACAAACCCAATGCTAATAGTTTGTGGCTTTACTTCCAGTCAGTAATTGCTTGGGTTCAGGCAACATTTCCGACATATCGACACGAGATGAAAGGCATTGCTTGGGGCGAACTATACAATGCGTTCAAAGAACAGGAGTACGACTCGAAAAAACTCGAGGTCGCGATATCAAGGCTTATGGAAGATGAGGATGTTACAAATAAAAAAGGGATATACTCATATGTCCTGGACGGGAAAGAAAAGTCACTCAATATAAGGGCCTTCAGCAAAAACCAGAAACGAGAGGCATACGAGCGACAGAAAGGCATTTGCCCTGTATGTAAGACGCATTTTGATATTGACGAAATGGAGGGTGATCACATAACGCCCTGGCACGAAGGCGGTAAAACGAGTGCCGAAAACTGCCAAATGCTTTGCAAAGACGACAACAGGAGAAAGTCAGGTAAATAGGATTACAACAAGAACGAGGGTTTAACTTTCCGCTATGAGAGAACTTCGTTTTTCGGTTTGTGTCCGAAAATATTTTCTGTCATGCGACCCATCTCCGATTACAATTATAAAAATCACGTTCTATGGAACATCACGGATTTGCGAAGAAAAACGCCTCACTCAAGGTAGTCCTTAAAAGTGAGGCGCATACTTTCCACACGAAACGTAACCGGCTAGGCCGATCGGCCGCCTTTTGTCGTATCGGCAATAACTGTTTACTTTGCCGGAATGGTTATGCAGAGGCATTCCGCTTCGGCATAGATCGTTTCGCCCGAGAAGATCCGGCCATGGACCATTACCTTACGCCCCTCTGCAGATATTACCCGGCTCTCTACAGTCACGACCTTTTGCAGCGGCAGCATGTTGCGGAAACTGACGTTCAGGTTGCCGACCACGATCGGATAGCCGGCGGCCCAGGCCGCCAGCCCCAGCGCCTCGTCCATCACCGCCGCGACGGAGCCGCCGTGGGCGTGACCCGGGGGGCCTTCAGTTTCCGGTCCGAACCAGATCCGCGCATGCAGGTGCTGTTCGGAGTCGCGATAGTAACGGGCGCGGAAGCGGTTACCGTCAGGTTCTCCGGAGACGAACCTGAGTGATTCGCCGACGAGTGACGGGGCATCAAAGGGTATCCACCCTTCTTCTCCGCTCAGATCGACCGGCGGGCAGAGGGAGATTGTAACTTTTTCCGTTTTGCTCTTTGGCACTGCTGAACTCCTTGAAGTGATGTTTTCCGTCCGGGGACGGGTTGAAAGGCCAAAAATATCAGACTCTGGCCGGAATGATAACCCAAATTTTTTATCCGTTCCATGAGCGGATAGCAGGCGTTTATGCGGCAACGTTGACCGGAATGGATTCCCGGTTAAAATTTATAGCAATGGGATGGTCTATAAATAATAAACCGGAGGCTTACCATGGGATCCAAGGGGCGTGAAATCATAGGGATGGATGTCAATGAACTGCTCGATCTTCTGCGCCGGGCTTACAGCGACGAATGGCTGGCCTATTATCAGTACTGGCTCGGCGCCAAGGTGGTGAAGGGGCCGATGAAGGATGCGGTTGGCGCGGAACTGCTGCAGCATGCCACGGATGAGCTTACCCATGCCGACATGGTGGCGCTGCGAATCATTCAGTTAGGCGGAACCCCGGTGACCAAGCCGCAGGACTGGTATGCGCTCACCAACTGCGGCTACGATGCGCCGGACGACCCGTTTGTAAAGACGCTGCTGGAGCAGAACATTAAGGGTGAGCAGTGCGCCATCGGTGTCTACAACCGGCTGCTGGAACTAACCAGAGAGAAGGATCCGGTAACCTACAACATGGTGTTGACCATTCTGCAGCAGGAGGTGGAGCACGAAGAGGACCTGCAGGCGCTGCTGGAGGATTTTGAACTGATGATGGGCGCCATGAAGGGGTGAAGCGACAGCAGGCAGTCCCCTGACAGATGTCGGCAGTTCATCCGCATCTGGAGGCTAATAAAACGGGCTCCCCAAAAGGGGCGCCCGTTGCATTGTTTCCTGGCAAACCGGTCTGCTAAGGTTTGTAGGTCTTGGCGAGGTAGTCAACCAGCGTCTTTTTTTCGGCAGCAGTGAGTTTCGCGCCTCTGCTTACCATGTTCGTCACTGTCGCCTCCCATTGGGAGTGGTTCTTCTTGGCCCCTTTTACCTTGGCCACAGGGTGGCAGGCTGTGCAGCGTTTCTCCATCAGGTCGGCGCCGTTACCTGCCGCCCCTTTTTCCGCGGCGATCGCTACCCCGGCAAATCCTATGCTTGCAACCAATACTGCCAGTAATCCTTTTTTCATAATTCCTCCCTGAGATTGAATTCGCCCCTGCAAGGGTGCGTTTCGGAGTTAATCGTACCAAAGTATCGGCCGCTGTCCAGAAATGGCGTCAATGCGGAGCTTTCGGCCGGCTGCGGCAATTCCCGGCAGAAAAGCAATTGCCTGTTGCTGCAGCGTGCCGCATAATGCCGGATATGCTGTTGATTTTTCCACCTGTTGCCAAGCCCTGCGAGCTGCCTGCCGGGATCGCCCGTCTGGCCGGAGCCCTTAAGGCCAACGGCCATCACTGCCGGCTTTTGGATGCGAATCTCGAATGCCTGCTCTGGCTGATCGGTAATCCTGTCGCTGCGGGCGACACCTGGACCAGGCGCGCGGCAATGCACCGGACCCGTCATCTTGAGTCGCTGCGTGAGCCGGACTGTTACCGGACGCCGGATCGCTACCGCCGCTCGGTCAGCGACCTGAACCGACTGTTGAATCTGGCCGGCCAGGAGCGCGGTGTGGTTGCAGGGTTTTCCGATTTCCAGGATTCTCGGCTCTCTCCTCTGAGGAGTGCGGATCTACTCCGGTCGGCGGAGCAGCACGAGCAGAACCTTTTTGCCCCGTGGTTCAGCCAAAGGTTGCCGGAACTCCTGGGGGACGATGATAGCGTCGGTTTTTCCCTGAATTATCTGAGCCAGGCGCTGGCAACCTTTGCCATGATCGGCTTTGTCAGAAAGCATTTTCCGGGCCTGCGGATCGTTGTTGGCGGCGGGCTGGCGACCTCATGGGTGAGGCGGCCGGGATGGACCAACCCTTTTGGCGGGCTCGTGGACGAGATCGTGGCCGGGGCCGGCGAAGCGCCGCTGCTGTCGCTTCTCGGCAGTGATGATCCCGGTAAATACGGCTCTTTGCCCGATTATTCCGGGCTACCGCTTGAGCAATATCTTTCGCCGGGGTTGATCCTGCCGTACAGCGCCTCCAGCGGTTGCTACTGGAACAGGTGCTCCTTCTGCCCGGAACTGGCCGAAGGGAACAGCTATTGTCCGGTGCCGCCTAAACAGGCGCTTGCCGAAATGAATAAACTGTCGATAGAATACCGGCCGGCATTGGTGCATATTCTGGATAACGCCATCAGCCCGGCGCTGCTCGATCTTTTCCAGGACAGCGCACCCGGCGCGCCGTGGTACGGCTTTGCCCGGTTCAGCCGGGAACTGGCCGATCCTGATTATTGCCGCGGTCTGAAAAACTCGGGATGCGTCATGCTCAAGCTGGGGCTGGAGTCAGGAGACCAGGGGGTGCTGGACCGGCTCCATAAAGGGATTGATCTCGGGGTAGCGTCCCGGATTCTGGAAAACCTGCGGCAAGCCGGGATCGGCGTTTATCTCTACCTGTTGTTCGGCACTCCGGCGGAAACGCTGGAGGATGCCCGGCAGACCCTGGCTTTTGTCCGGGCGCACCACGAGTCGATCGGTTTCCTTAACCTGGCGCTGTTCAATATGCCGCTCAGCAGCATGGATGCGGCAGCATGCGCAACCGAGCCGTTCTATGACGGCGACCTGTCGCTGTACACCGGGTTCCGCCACCCCCAGGGGTGGGACCGCAGGGAGGTGCGGGGATTCCTGGAACGCGAGTTCAAGCGGGAACCGCTGGTAGCGGCAATTCTGCGGCGCGATCCGCCGCTATTCACCTCCAACCATGCCCCGTTTTTCTGTTAAAGGAGAGATATTATGGATTATTCGGATATTGTTGCTTTTCACGGCCATCAATGCCCTGGGCTTGCCATAGGCTACCGGCTGGCCTCTGCGGCCATGGCCGCGCTTAATGTCACCAGGGCAGGGGATGAAGAGCTGGTGGCGATAGTCGAGAATGATGCCTGCGGGGTCGATGCCCTGCAATGCCTCACCGGCTGCACGTTCGGCAAGGGAAACCTGATTTTCCGCGATTACGGCAAACAGGTGTACACGGTATATTCCCGCAAAACCGGCACAGGGGTGCGGGTCGTGTACCATGATGACGGGGTGCCGCCCGAATGCCGCGACGACCGGCAAAAGAGGGAAGAATTCATCAGGAATGGGCCGCAGGATGCCATTATCTCTCTGAGTTTCGTCGAGATCGACGAACCGGAGACCGCCAGGAAACGGAAATCCGTGAACTGCGCCATCTGCGGCGAGCCGGTGATGGAGACCAGGCTGCGCGATACCGATGCCGGTTTGATCTGTATCCCCTGCGCGGAACAGATCAGGGCGTGATCGGGGACGGGTCGGAGAAGAAGCGGTTTTCCTGCTCCAGGACCCGGATGAAGGTGGTGCGTTTCGTCAGCTCCTTTAGGGCGCCGGCGCCGACATAGGTGCAGGCGGAACGAACGCCGCCGAGGATGTCCTTGACGGTTTCCTCTATTGGCCCGCGGTACGGGACTTCAACGGTTTTACCCTCTGAGGCCCGGTACCGGGGCACTCCGCCGCTGTGTCTCGACATGGCCGTGGCCGAGCTCATGCCGTAGAATATCTTGTAACTCCTGCCGTCGCGTTCCGCGAGTTCCCCCCCGCACTCGTCATGACCGGCAAACATCCCGCCCAGCATGACGAAATCCGCGCCGGCGCCGAACGCCTTGGCCACATCCCCCGGACAGGTGCAGCCGCCGTCGGAGATGATTCTCCCCCCCAGGCCATGGGCGGCATCGGCGCATTCGATGACCGCGGAGAGCTGTGGATATCCGACTCCGGCCTTCAACCTCGTGGTGCAGACCGAGCCTGGGCCGATCCCGACCTTGACGATATCGGCACCGGAAAGCAGCAGTTCCTCGACCATTTCGCCGGTCACCACGTTCCCCGCCACAATGGTTTTGTCCGGAAACGCCTCCCTGACCTTGAGGACGAATTCCACAAAGGTTTCCGTGTAACCGTTTGCCACATCTATGCAGATGAAGTCGAGTGCCTGGTGGCTCCCCATGATGCTGACCAGTTTGGCGAAATCTTCAGCCGAGGTGCCGGACGTGACCATGATGTTGGCACTGACCGGCGAGCCGCAGCTGTTCAGGAAGCTGTCCCACTCCTGGGGGGTGTAATGCTTGTGAATGGCTGTCAACAGTCCGTGTCGCGCAAGGACTCCGGCCACTTCAAAGGTGCCGATGGTGTCCATGTTTGAGGCAATGACCGGGATCCCGCTCCATTCCTTTCTGCTGTGCAGGAAGGTATAGCTCCTGGCAAGATCGACCTGAGAACGGCTCTTGAGATTCGAGCGCTTCGGCCTGATCAGGACATCCTTGAACCCCAGCTTCATGTCGGTTTCAACCCGCATTGCTCCCCCGTTTTAATCAGGCAAATTTTGCCACTACTATGGAGACATCGTCCTGGAACGTATTGGTAACGGTAAAGGCGGAGAGTTCCTTGAACAGCTCGTCGATGATCGTGCCGGGCTCTTCCGAGGCCTTGTCGCTAATGACCGTCTTGAACCGCTCCAATCCGAAGAGTTCGCCGTCAGGATTGCGTGATTCAATTATGCCGTCGGTGAAAAGCACGAGGAGATCGCCCTCATGAATGGCAATTTGTTGTTCTTCGCAGGGAAAGCCGATCTGGACCCCAAGTACCAGACCTTCCGCATCGAGCTCGGAAAAGGAACGATCCGCCCCGTGAAAAAGCAGCGGCGGGTTGTGGCCGGCGTTTGCGTAGCTCAGGAGCCTGCTCTGCGAGTCATAACGGGCGTAAAAAATGGTGACAAAAAGCTCTGCCCTGGTCAGGTCTTCGTAAAGAAGCCTCCCCAGCCTCTGGAGGATTTCAGCGACCGAGATATCAGTGGTGTAGAGCGAGTGGAGCAACCCCCTGGCTTCCGCCATGATGAGTGCAGAGCCAACGCTGTGTCCGGTGACGTCGGCGATGACGAGGTCGATCCCGTTGGCCCCGCGCTGGAAGTAATCGTAATAGTCTCCACCGACGTGCGAGGCGGCAACCAGATTCCCGGCAATCTTCACTCCCGGAATGGCGGGGGGGTGCTCGGGAAGCAGTGCCAGCTGGATCTTTTTCCCTACCTCCATCTCCAGCACCATCTGGGCATTTTCCAGCAGGGCTCTTTCCGCCATCTTTCTCTGGGTGATGTCCTGTTTGATGGCGATGTAGTAGCGGATCTCGGCGTTTCTTCCCCGGACCGGGGTGATGGTTTGTTCCTCGGTATAGAAGGAGCCGTCCTTGCGGCGATTGACCATCTCGCCGTGCCAGACCTTTCCTTCGGAGATATTGCGCCACAGATCGGCATAGAATTCCTGATCATGCTTCCCTGATTTGAGAATGTTCAGGGAACGGCCTGTTATTTCGTTCGGCGGGTAGCCGGTAAGGGATTCGAACGCCGGGTTTGCCCACAAAGCCTTGCCGTTTACGTCGGTTATGACAATGGCGTTGGCAGCGGCATTGAGCGCGGTGCTCTGGAGCAGCAACTCCTCTTCGGCCTGCTTGCGCTCGGTGATGTCGCTGACCAGCCCGTCGTACGCCACCAGATTGCCGGCGGTGTTATATCTCGGGACCACGGTGTTGATGACCCACCGGATGGTCCCGTCCTTGCGGATGATCCGGTGTTCCGCCGGACTGACCTCTTCCCGGGCCGCAATCTTTCTGGACAGCTCCTGGACCAGTTCCCGGTCTTCATCGAGTATCATCTCGTACCAGAGATCCGGATTTGCCGTATATTCCTCTGATGTGTAACCCGTAACCGCATAACAGCCCGGTCCATGAGAGGTTGATACGACAACGCTGTTTTCCACCCTGACATGATAGATGTAGTCGGTAACGGCATTGACCAGGCGCTTGTATCTCTGCTCGCTCTTAATCAGTTCCGCTTCGGCAAGCTTCTTTCCCCTTCGGGTTTCGGCCTCCTGAAGCTCGCGCTCAATGGCTGGAATCAATCGTGATATCGAACCCTTGATCAGATAGTCGTTGGCTCCCAGTTTCATCGCTTCAACTGCGGTGTCTTCTCCTATCCGCCCGGAAATGATGATGAAAGGGAGGTCAAGGTCGCGCTCCCTCAAGATCTTCAGGGCGGTGAGGCCGTTGAAGACCGGAAGCACGTAATCGGAAATCACCATGTCCCACTGTTGCGTCTCCAGGGCTGTGATCATCTCTGACTCGGTTTCGACGCGGAGGTACTCCGGGTCATACCCCCCCTTGTGGAGCGCATGAAGCAGGAGGATGGTATCTTCCTCCGAATCCTCGACTATGAGTATCCTGATGGTACGGTTCATAACATCCGTCATTCGTAGGCATGGTCTGACTGACAGTAATATTGTAATGGCCATTTTCAAAAGATCAAAGCGTCGATGCAATTTTGCGGCGGTTTGGTTATAATGACCGCTCTTAAGGTCGAACTCGGTTGAAACGGAGGGGTAATGTGAGTAGGACACAGGAAAATCTTTCCCTTGAAATTGAAACGGCAAGGTGGGAATGGTTGAAGCCACACAACGAGCGGGAGGCGCTGTTCGCGGTTTCGCCCGACCTTGATCTGGCCCATGTGGGGGAGCGGGTAGCGGCAGACGATGCCGTTACGGTGGAGCGCTGGCTGGCATCGCACCTTCTGGCCAGGCCGACAGCGGCGCAGGTGGCCGAGTGGGACAAAAACCCGGCGACCGGTTTTTCGATGCTTATCGTCTCGCCGTTTGTACTTATTCAGGAAAAGGAGTGAAGGAAATTTTCATGCATCCGGCCGGGCATGCTGCTATACTCCTTCAACCCGAAGGCACCAGCCCCGTCGAAAGGAATTCTATCATGGACACAACTCTTGACGATATCGAAGTCCGAGTTCTCGGTTGCCTTATCGAGAAGGAACTGACCACGCCGGAATATTATCCGCTGTCGCTCAACTCTCTGACCAATGCGTGCAACCAGAAGTCCAACCGCGATCCGGTCATGGCGCTCCAGGAAACGGATGTGGTCAAGGCCCTGGATTCGCTCCGGTTCAAACGGTTTGCCCGTGTGGCCGGTGATTCCGGCCGGGTGGCCAAATACCGGCACTCGCTTGCAGAAAGCCTGCGGCTCGATCCTTCTGCCCTGGCAGTTATTGCGGAACTGCTCCTGCGCGGCCCTCAGACAGTCGGAGAGCTTCGGACGCGAGGAGAGCGGATGGCCCCATTTGAAGATCTGGCATCGGTGGAAATGGTGCTGCAGGAACTCATGGATCTGAATCCGCCGCTGGTGGCAAAGTTAGCCCGGCAACCTGGCCGGAAAGAGGCCCGTTATGCCCACTTTTTCTCCGGAATGCCGGTGGTTGCCGAAGAGGATTCCCTGGCGCCGGCCGAACCGGCCCGGTTGAAAGTGATGGCCGAGGAGGAGCGTTTCGCCCGGCTCGAAGAAGAGGTCCGCTCCCTTCGTAGCGAGGTTGACGAGTTGCGGAGTGTGGTGCAGGAATTCCGGGCCCAGTTCGAGTAGTCACGATGGTTATGGAAAGCCCATGTTGACTGTCGAGCAGATTCGCCATCGCCTTGCAACGGTGAAAATCGATGTGCAGGTCACGGACCATCGTTCCCCTACTGCAGTGGCGCTGATCCTGAGAGCGGGGCCGGGTGGTCCGGAGGTCTTTTTTATCCAGAGAGCGGCAGACGAGCGCGACCCCTGGTCCGGCAATATCGGTTTTCCTGGCGGCCGGTTTCAGGAGGGTGATAAGGACCTGCGTGGCGCAGCGGTGCGCGAGACCATGGAAGAAGTGGGGATTGACCTGGAATCAGCTGCTGAGCCGCTCGGTCGTTTATCGGACATCGTCGGTGCCCATCTGCCGGTCAGGGTCGCCTGTTTTGTCTACCATCTGCATGAGGCGCCCGGTATTGCACTGAATCCGGAAGTAAGCGATGCCTTTTGGGTACCTCTTGCCGCCCTTGCCGATCCCGGCAATCATGAACAGGCCGAAGTGCGGTTCGACGGGAAAACCCTTGTTACGCCTGCTATCCGTCTGCCCCTTCGGGACAAGCCGGTCTTGTGGGGGATAACTTACCGACTGATCTGCCAGTTTATGGCCATCGTCCGGTTAAGGTCTTTTATTTGCGATGAAGGGAGCAAACTCTGATGAATCGATTAATACGCGCAATTGCAGTGAATCTGATCTGTTACCTGTTGGCTGCCGGGTCCTCTGCATTTGCAGCAGCGGCGCCGTGCACCCCTCTGACTATGGCCTCCCGCGCCATGCCCGCGGCCAGCGACGGCAAGGCCTACAAAGAGCCGGTGCAACGGTTCGGCGGCGTTCCGCCCGTTTCATTCATGGTGACTTCCGGAATGCTCCCGCCAGGGTTGAAGCTGTCCCCTACTGGAGAGCTTGCCGGCATTCCGACATCTGCCGGGTTATACGAATTCACGGTTGCGGTAACGGATAGCTGTCGGCCGCTGGGACAGAGCGCATCGGCCGTCCTGTCACTGTTTGTCAACAAAAAGGGTGAATCACTGGCCGGCCCGGAATTGTCGGTTGTCCGCAAGGCGCCGCTGAAGGTCAGCACCGAAGTCTTTCCGAACAAGGTGAATATTTCGGCCGGACCGGATACCAAGGTTGTCCTTCGGTACCAACTGACTGCGCAACCGGCTGAGACAGCGACACTGGAGTCGCCAGGGGTCTCTTTCGTAGTTAACGGTTCTGTGGCCGAAACAATGGCGGCGCCGTTGACCGTTGTCTTGGTCAATGGTGCCGGGGTCGTGGAAGAGACGGTCAGGATATCGCAACGGGCACTGGATCTTGCTGCCAGGGAAAAAGCGGCAAAAATAGTTTTCAGCCGGGCGTTTATAGGGCGCAAGACCACTACGATTGCCGTAGTGGAATTCCTGACCGGCCAGTGACGTCATCTTGAGGAGTCCAGTTATGGAAAACGAAGAGAAATTGCAGCCGACTTGTGCGAAATGTGTGGGCGTCTGGCAGAAAAGCGGCACCACCAACTGCTGGAGCGGAGATCCGGCCACAGCCCCGCCCAGGCCGGGCAACTGTCCTGCAGAGACAAGCCCGGCGGTGATCAGGGAGTCATTCGCCCGCTATACGGACGACAGCGAGGACGCCAGACTGGCCTTTGTCGCCGCCCAGGTCGAAGGGCTCTGTTATCAGCCGGTCCCTGGGAGCGATGCGGTAAATGCCCGCTGGACAAGAGTTGAGGATACCGTTGCCCTGGCAAAACTGATGGGTTGGAAGAAGATCGGGATTGCAACCTGCATCGGGTTGTTATACGAGGCCGAGCAGCTCACGGCGATCCTGAAGGCGCAGGGGCTGGAACCGCTGTCGGTCTGCTGCAAGGCAGGGAGCATAGACAAACTGGAACTGGGGCTGGCGGAACAGGACAAGGTTCGCCCGGGGACCTTTGAGCCGGCATGCAACCCGATTGCCCAGGCAGAGCTGTGCAACGCAGCCGGTACCGACATGAACCTGATCGTCGGCCTGTGCGTCGGCCACGACATGCTCTTCAACAAGTACTCGAATGCGCCGGTATCAACCCTGGTCTGCAAAGACCGGGTAACAGGCCACAATCCGGTTTCGGTCCTGTACGGTCAGAATTTCTACTACAAACGGCTGCAGAAGCAGGCTGTGATCATGCCGGAAAAGGTTTAGGCTGATTCAGCTGAATGTTTTTACCTTGCGGTGAATCGCCCCTTGCTGCGTGAGACTGCTTGCATAGAGATGGAAGGCTGTTATGGCGATCGGCCCGGCGTGGAACCCGGTATTCCTGGCCTCAAACTCCCTGACCGTTTCTGGCGGGACCTCCTTGAGGCGGGCAATGGTCAGATGGGGCGAGAAGCTCCGCTCCTCGGGTAGAACTCCGGCAGAGACGCAGGCCTTTTCCACAGCCTCCTGCAGTGAAAGCATATCCGGCGGGGCCTCGATACCGAGCCAGAGAACCCTTGGAAGCCCGCGCGGCGGAAAATGGCCGATTGCTCTGAGGTTAAGATCGAAGTGCCTGGTGTAAACCATTGCCAGCCGCTCGATGATTTTCTGCTCCAGCTCTTGATCGGCATCGCCGATGAAGCGGAGAGTGATATGGAGCTGATGTTCGGGCACCCATCTGAATCCCGGGCTGTCTGTCCTCACATCTAGGATCTGGCGCCTGATATCTTCAGGAAGATCGATTGCCACAAAAAGTCGGTTCATTTCTGCTCCTTATCGGCTGGCAAACCGCATGGGCCGGTTGGTGCCGGAAAGCATGAACCGCCCGCCGCTTTCGGAAAAAACGACGTTCATTCCTTTGGAAAGACCATTGAGTCGCGCAATCAATTTGTGCCCCTGTACCCCGCTTAACACCGTGGGCTGATATCTGGTTTCCCGATTCAGGACGTTTAATGGAATAACCTCGACATTGCTTACCCCCCGATCCAGGGTGATCCTGGCAATAATGCTCCTATCCGAAGCGTGGCTGGCACTTCCGAAGGCAAAATTGCCGAGGCTGTAGAAAATCACCCCGTTGCGATACCGCTCGACCCCCTGCAATACGTGCGGATGATGCCCCAGGACAATGTCGGCGCCTGAATCTATTGCCAGTCTTGCTGCCCTGACCTGATAAGGCTTCGGGGTTGCCGCAAGTTCCCGCCCCCAGTGAAACGAGACAACCACATGATCTGCCTGTTGCCGGGCCGCCTTTATATCGTTAGAGACACTGGCTGCATATCCCGGTGCGGTTCCCTGCCGCGCCGGCCCCGCAAAGAACTCCTTCGGAAAGGTAAGTGAATAGGCGAGAAAGGCGATCCGTTTACCCCGGGTTTCCACTATTGCCGGGGCTCTGGCGGTCGCAAGGTTTTCCCCTGCCCCGGTATGCTTAATCCCGTTAGCTTTGAGGTGCAGCACGGTATCAGCCAGCCCTTGGGCGCCGTAATCGAGAATATGATTATTGGCGAGTGTGAGGACCAAGAAGCCGGCGTCTCGCAGGGACTTGGCAGTTTCGGGCGGCGCCCGGAAGCGAAACCGCTTATCGATATACTCATTGCCTCTTCCGGTGATGGGGGCTTCGAGATTACCGATTGCGATATGACTCCCTTTCAGGATGTCCCTGGTTGCGGCAAAGGGAAAGGAATAACCAAATTTCCGGTAAACAGGGCGGGCGCTGCCGTCCAGCATGATATCGCCGACAGCGGTTAGAATTACTTCTTCACCCGTGGCGGCAAGGGGGGTGAATAGGTTCAGCAGCAGGAAGGCAATCAGGAACGTAAGCTGAAGTTGTCGCATAAATGCACCAAAAATCGTTGACTTGTATCACTGCTGATGCTATGAAATACAACTTCGCACGACCCTTTGTAAAGGAATTTTCCTATGCTGGATGCAAGGTTTATCAGAGAAAATCTGGAACTGGTCGAGTCCCGGCTCAAGAGTCGCGGGACCGGCATCGAACTCGATGGTTTCAGGCAGCTTGATACCCGTCGCCGTGAACTGATGCAGGAATCCGAATCGCTCAAGGCGTTGCGTAACAAGGTTTCCGACGAAATCAGCAAGGTAAAGGACAAAAGCCTTGTCCAGGACCGCATTGCCGAGATGCGCGATGTCTCGCAGAAGATCAAGTCCCTTGATGATGAGCTGCGGGGGATAGATGAGGAATTCGACACCTTTCTCCTTACAGTGCCCAATATTCCCCATCATTCGGTTCATGTGGGCGCTTCCGAAGCCGACAACGTCGAAATCCGGAAATGGGGCGAAAAACCCGAGTTCGCATTTGAGCCAAAGCCGCACTGGGAGCTGGGCGAGTCGCTTGGTATCCTCGACTTCGAACGGGGGGCAAAGCTAACCGGGGCGAGGTTTACGCTGTACCGCGGCGCCGGTGCACGGCTTGAGCGGGCGCTGATCAACTTCATGCTCGATCTGCACACCGGGACCCACGGTTATCAGGAGATTCTTCCCCCATTCATCGTCAACAAGGAGAGCATGACCGGTACCGGGCAGCTACCGAAGTTTGAAGACGATCTGTTCCGTATCGATGGACTCGATTATTTTCTTATCCCCACTGCCGAGGTTCCGGTAACCAACATTCACCGGGGTGAGATCCTTAAGGGTGCCGACCTGCCGATCTGTTATACGGCGTATACCCCTTGTTTCAGGAAAGAGGCCGGTTCATACGGGAAAGATACGCGGGGTCTGATTCGCCAGCACCAGTTCAACAAGGTCGAGTTGGTGAAATTTACCCGGCCGGCCGATTCGTACTCGGAACTGGATGCGCTGTTAGGGAATGCGGAGGAGGTGCTCCGGAGGCTGGGGCTTCATTACCGGGTTGTCGAGCTCTGCACCGGTGACATCGGGTTTTCCGCCGCCAAAACATACGATATTGAAGTATGGCTCCCGGGACAGGCCACTTATCGCGAGATCTCATCCTGCAGCAATTTCGAGGATTTCCAGGCTCGCCGGGCGGGAATCCGATTTCGCGAAGACGAAAAAGCCAAACCCGAATTTGTCCATACGCTTAATGGGTCAGGGCTTGCGGTTGGGAGAACGCTGGTCGCCCTGCTCGAAAACTATCAGCAAGAGGATGGTTCGGTCTTGATCCCGGCGGCTCTTCAACCTTATATGGGAGGCATGGAAAGGGTGGGAAAATAGTCATTCGGGGATCTTTGTTAACTCCATGAACCACCAAGAGAATTAGATTTTTGGATTGCAAATCAAAAATAGAAGTGTTACATGTAGCTTTCGCATTGGGCTCATGGTTTTACCCGGATGTTTCGATGGGAATGTTTCTCTGGTAAATGCAGCACGGAGGGATGGCCGAGTGGCTTAAGGCGGCGGTCTTGAAAACCGTTGAACGAAAGTTCCGTGGGTTCAAATCCTACTCCCTCCGCCAAAATTAGATTGTGCATATCTGTTATGGAGAGATGGCCGAGTAGGTCGAAGGCGCTCGCCTGCTAAGCGAGTATACTGGGAAACCGGTATCGAGGGTTCGAATCCCTCTCTCTCCGCCAGTCTAACGAGATGGAAGGCAATTAGTGGAGGAGATGTTGAGGTCAATCGCAAAAATTATGCTCTGCGCATGTTTAGGCGGAGCGGTCGCTCTGGCTGGGTGCGGTAAAAAAGAAGAGAAAAAGACGGTTTCTCCATCCGAACCAACTGGGCAGGCTATTTCCAGAAAAGAGACGACGGTAGCAGTTCCCGACATTGTAAAGGGAAAGTGGAAGGCGGTAAAAATAGGGGTAACGAACAAGAATAACAATAAAGAAACGGATTATTTTATTGATATCGGTTCGACCTTCACAATTCCCAACACGACACTGGCAATTAAAGTAGAAAGTTTTCTCCCCCACTTCACGATGGAGGGGACAACACTAACATCGGCAACAAATGATCCCAAAAACCCTGCTGCTCAGGTCAGGATCACCGAAGGCGGTAAAGAGATTTTCAAGGGTTGGCTTTTTGCCCTTTATCCAACTACCCATGCGTTCCAGCACCCGGTATATGGATTCTCGCTGGTGGATTTTGTGCCGGCAAACTGAATTGCATAGAACAATTTTGCGCCCGTAGCTCAGCTGGATAGAGCACAAGACTACGAATCTTGGGGCCGGGAGTTCGAATCTCTCCGGGCGCGCCATTTAAAACCCCCAAAAAGTTGTCAGCGATAAGTTAATAAAATCGCTGACAATTTTTTTGTTCAGTGTTTCCCGAATTACACTTTCCGGTTAACTGGAAACATTTCGGGAAACATTAGAGCATCCACGGGGTTATTTTATGTGTCCGTATGTCATGCAGTTCGGGAAAAAATACAAGTACCTCCGCCGTATCCCGTTAGACCTCTTATATTCATACCACACAAAAATAATCAAATTAAGCCTTAAAACTAACAGCCGCAGGGAAGCCGACAGGATAGCTGCAATTATCGACGAACGGCTAGAAAAAACTTTCGCGGATATCCGCCTTTATAAATTGCCATATTCCGAAGCTAAAACCTTAGTAACAGCAGCGTTGCAATATAACGGGCAGAGCAGCAATGAACCCACGCTAAAAGACCTTGCCGAGGAATACGAAAAGAGCAAGGGTCAAGGCTGGAATCCAAAAGGAAAGCAAGAATTTTGGAAAGCTCACAGCCTTGTTACGGAAGCTATCGGGAACCGCATCGTTAGGCTTGTCGATAGGGCGCTTGTCATTCAAGTACGGGAGCATATCATCAGCAAAAACGTGCAACCCCGCACCGTTAACAAGTATTTGCAAAGACTTTCAAGCCTTCTATCGTATGCGGTTGTTTGCGGGATAATACCGTCTAATCCTTGCGTTCAGGTCAAAATCGAGGTAAGCAAAAAAACAATAAACGAGAACA